>CAZEBW010000039.1:0-33009 GCA_964510205.1 uncultured Anaerolineae bacterium | reverse complement strand
ATCTACGACGCCGTCCTTTTCCACCATCGTCCGCCAAAGCCGGTGCTCCTCGGCATCCAGATAGAAATCGGCCAGATTGGCCGCCAGCAGGGTCTCTCGGTCTGGGTAGCCCAGCATCTCCACCAGAGCCGGGTTGGCGTCAAGGAACTGCTCTTCGGGCGTGGATTGGTACAGCCCCACCGGCACGCGGTCAAACAGGCCACGGTAGCGGGCTTCCGACTCCTGCAGCGCCTCCAGTGCCTGCTGCCTTTCCTCAACCAAGCGCTGTTGATGGAGCACCTGTTCGATCACAGCGGGCAGCAATTCGAGATACCCGCCGTCCACGTCCTTGACGAGATAGTCGCCCGCGCCCAGCTTCATGGCCTCCACCGCGATCTGCTCGCTGCCGGTGCCGGTGACCATGATGATCGGCGGCAGTGGTCCCCGCTCGGCCAGGATGCGAATCACTTCCAGGCCGGTGTAGACGGGCATCACCTGATCCACAATCAAGACGTCGTAGGAACCGGCGTCGTAAATGGCCAGGCCCTCTTCTCCGTCGTAGGCCAGGTCAATCCGATAGCCCTGCCGCCCCAGCCGTTTTTGAAACAGCCGGGCCAGGCCGGGATCATCTTCCATTAGCAGGATGTGAATGGGTTCAGACTCGGCCATAGCGCTCACTCCCCGTCCGGTATGGTGACCACCGACAGGAACAAGCCGATTTTGCGGATGGCGTCGGAGAATTGCTCGTAGTCCACCGGCTTGGTGATGTAGACGTTGCAGCCCAGGTCGTAGCAGCGAGACACCTCGCGGGCATCATCGGTAGTGGTCAGGATGATCACCGGAATGCGCCGCGTGCGCTCGTCCGCCTTCATGCGCTCCAGCACCTGGTAGCCATCGAGCACGGGCAGGTTCAGATCCAGCAACACCAGCAGCGGCGAGGGGCGTTCGCCCCCCGCGTACTCGCCCTCGGCGAACAGGTAGTCGAGCGCCTGCTGGCCGTCGCTCACAGTGACGACATCGTTGGTGATGTTAGAACGACGCAGGTTTTTCTGAATCAAGCGGGCATGACCTGGGTCGTCCTCCACTAGCAGAATGGATACTTCTTGCATTCTAGGCATCATTCTCTCCCCTTCCGAGATGATTAGAGATAGTGAAGCTAAACGTCGTCCCCACCCCCGGTTCGGATTCGCACCAGATGCGCCCGCCGTGGCGGCGAACCAGGGCCTGGACGTAGGGCAGTCCCATGCCCTCGCCCGGCACATCCTGCCGGCCGATGCGGCGGAACGGGGCAAACACTTTGGGCATGTCCTCCTCGGCGATTCCCCGCCCGTTGTCGCGGATTCGGAAAACGGTCTCGTCGTCGCCGCGCTCAGCGGTGATCTCGATCTCTGCGGGGCGGTCAGGATCGAGATATTTCACACTGTTGCCCAACAGGTTGCCCATGATCTGCTCCATCGAGGTCCGGTCGGCGACCACCTCAGGCAACGGCCCCACGGTCACCTTCCCTTGGCGCTCTTCGATCTGGTGGGCCAGGCTGTCCAAAATCCCCCGAACGAGAGCTTCCATGCCCAGCGTCTCCAGATGGAGGTCGCGGCGGCCCAGGCGTGAGAGCCTCAAGACAGCGCTGATGAAGTCGTCCATGCGAGTCACAGAGGACTCAATGAAGCCCAAGGCTTCCGGCACGTCTTCTTCCAGGGCATAGCGTAGTGTTTCCTGCTGTTCCTCGTCCAGGTGGGACAGAGCCGCGCTCATAGCGGACTGGATCTCGTCCAGGGCAAAGCGAAGTTCGGTTGAAAAGCCCTTCAGGTTGACTAGCGGCGCTCGCAGGTCGTGGGAGACGATGTAGGCGAACTGCTTGATTTCTTCGTTGGCCTGCTCTAGCTCGGCGGTGCGCTCTTCCACCAGGTCCTCGAGGTGGTCGTGGTAGACCCGCAATTCATCCTCCGCCCGCTTGCGCTCAGTGATGTCCTCCAGGGTCCCTTCGTAGTAAAGCACCTGGTTATCCTGGCCCCGGACGACCCGTACGTTATCCGTTACCCAGATGGCCGTGCCGTCGCGCTGGCGCAATTGCAGTTCGTAAGCACGCACCACCCCTTTGCGTTCTAGCAGGGTCCGCCATTGCTCGCGACTTTCAGGGTTCACATGTACATCGGCTGCCTCGACCGCCAGCAGGGACTCGCGGTCTGGGTAACCCAGCATTTGCGCCATGGCCGGGTTGACGTCGAGGAACTGCCCCGCAGGCGTGGAGCGATAGATTCCCACAGGCACGCGCTCAAACAGGCCGCGGTAGCGCTCCTCGCTTTCCCGCAGTGCCTGCTCCGCTCGCTCGCGCTCGGCGATGCGACGATTGAGCACAACGCCTAAGCCCAACCCAGTCAGAATCGCAATCGCTGTCGTAACCACCAGCACCAGCCGCGTTTGAAAGATCAGGGTTTGCGCAAGCTCGTTTTGTGCCTCGAATTCTTGCTCGATACTCACCACAATCTCGGAGGCGGTGTCGCTGATCTGCGGCTCGAGCACATCCAGCTTTGTCCGGAAGAGGTCTTTCAGTTCAACGTAATCCGCGCGGATGGTTTGAAACGCTTCGTGATAAGCATGGGCAGCAGCTTTCGCTTCGGAGGAGTTCTTACGCTGAACAGGGTCCTGCAAGATCGTTTCCAGGCTGGAAAAGGCCGCTTGGGCTTGCTCGTAGCCCCT
The DNA here is from genome assembly GCA_964510205.1 of uncultured Anaerolineae bacterium. Classification (GTDB taxonomy): domain Bacteria; phylum Chloroflexota; class Anaerolineae; order VGOG01; family VGOG01; genus CAZEBW01. The sequence continues at coordinate 30,333 of CAZEBW010000039.1, read as the reverse complement.
CTTGAACAGCACGACGTATCTTTCATCCCCCTCTTCCAGGTACTTGGCCGTGTTCAGACGCATCAACTGAAAGGCGTTCTGGGCATTGCCCAGGGCAAGAAAGGCCAGAGGATCATCCAGGGAAACGACGTGGATACGGAGGGCGGTCAGTTTGTTCTCGATCAACAATCCCTGGACATCGAGCACTTCCGATTGAATCGTCTGGCGCTTCCTGATCAGCTCCGCAGCTTGGTCGAACGCATCCCCATACTCTTCGACGGCCGGCACGATGCAGTCGAGGCCGCTTCGGACATAGGTTGATGAAGCGGCCTCTACCCGACCGGAGTCGGTGATCTGGCGACTGGCCTGATCCAGAAGCACTTCTAGCCCGGCGAACTCCTCGTGGAAACGATCCAAATCGGCCTGGCTTTGCGTCCTGACGTACTTGTTGGCAGACAGACGAGCCAGCAACACCTGGCTGACGATCTCCTTGGAAAGCGCCATGTCCGCCGCCAAGTTACTGGTGAGGTTGTCTACGGACGCGCTGATCTGGTTGAGCCGAACAGCGGCCAGGACGCCAATGGCAACCACCACCAGCAGGGCTATCAGATAGCTTAGGACAATCCCGGCGCTGAACCTGCTTTGAAAAACCTTGGGCATCAGGTACTCCCCATCTGCCTATTGGCCACATTCCTGGGCCGGTTCGAACCACTGGGCCAACCCCGCCTGGAGCGCGTCGGCAGCTTCCTGCGGGGTTTGCTCGCCCCGCAGGACGGCCATCGCGCCGTCTTGCATGAGCACATAGCCGTCTGGTGAGCCATCCCGCAGCTTCTCCCAGGCAAAGCGGACATCGGTGCCCCGCCCCTGGTTGAGGAGCAGAAAAGCGTTGGCGTGCTCGTTGGCGATAGCGTGCGAAGCTAAGCCGTCGGCGTATCCCCGATGCATGGGGAAAAAGCCCGGCAGCTCGTTACCCAGCAATTCAGCACACTCGCGGGTGGTCATCCACTCCAGAAACACCCTCGCTTCCTCTTTGTGGGTGGAGGCAGCGTTCAGCCCCATCGCCACGTCCAGGTGAAAGGTGACGTGGGCCGGCTGCCCGGCCGGCGGGGGAACCGCAAACACACTCCACTCGAAGGCTGGCTCCGTCGCCTCAAAGAAGGGAATGTCCCAGGAGCCCCCCATCCACATGGCCGCTTTGCCTTGGGCAAAGAGCTGCAAGCTGTCGGTGTAGGTGAGCAATTGGTGGTTTTCGGGGAAGAAAGGGGCCAGGTCTTTGACCGCCTGGAACGCCGCCACGACGTGTTCATCGTTGAAGCAGCGTTTCCCCGTCAGGTACTCCATGCGGCCCTCGCGCCCGCCAATGAAGTTGGGCACCAGGTTCATGAACACGATCTCGGCGATGGTCCAGGGATCCCCAGACGTGTTGGCGAACGGAATATAGCCAGCGTCCTCGATGGCCTGTGCGGTAGTGAGCAGCTCTTCCCAGGTATCGGGCACACTCAGGTCCAATTCTTCAAACAGTTCCTGATTGTAGTAGATGCCATGAGAGGTTGCAATGAAGGGAACGCCGTAGGGTACGCCATCGTCGGTGGTCCACGGAGACAGCATTGCCGGGTCGAAATTCTCCCTCAAACCCGGCAGGTCTCCTAGAGACTCAAGATATCCCCGTTCATACAACGCACGGGAGGTCGAGTAGGAGCGCAGATAGAACAGGTCGGGCGCAGTGCCTGCTTCCAGTTGCGCTTCGAGGGCAGCGTTGTACTCTGGCGGCGAAGTGGGCTCGTGTCTGACCGTGATAATTGGGTGTTTCTCGTGGAATGCGGCCAAGATGCGGTTCATCTGCTCAACATCGTCTGGCCTCCACGAGCCCATCGTCAAGACGACTTCTTTGGGCGCTTCAGTCGGCGTTGCGGTGGGTGCCGGGGTGGGCGACGGCGTTGCAGCCGGACTGCATCCCGCTACCACCATGCCAACCGCCAACAGCATGAGGAACCCTCCAGCGACCGTCCTGTTCACTTGTTTCCACATTTTCCTCTTCTCCTTTCGTTTTTTGGCAGAGTTGATCTCGAGCAAACGGGGCAAGTTAGTCTCCAAATTTGTAAGCCCGCTTGGCCAACCGATAGGCCATATCCTGGATCATCTCGCAGGCGTCATCGCTGTCCACAACTCCCCGCACCACCAGGCCGGCCAGCCAGTTGGCGCTGGCGCGACGCCACAGGTCGTGGCGGGCGGGGATGGAAGGAAAAGAGCGTGTGTCGTCGTTGAAGCCGACGGTGTTGTAGAGCCCGGCCGTCTCGATGACCTGCTCGAAGTAACGCTTCATGCCGTTGATGCTGTCGTGGAACCACCAGGGCGGGCCGAGTTTCAGAGCCGGATAATGCCCCGCCAGGGGAGCCAACTCGCGGGCGTAGGTGGATTCGTCCAGGGTGAAGACGATGAAGGTCAGACGCGGGTCGTTGCCGTATTTGTTCAGCAGCGGTCGCAGGTTGTGGGTGAACTCGGCCTGGATGGGGATGTCGCAGCCCATGTCGGGACCGAAGCGATCGAACAGCGGTTGATTGTGGTTGCGGCACGAGCCAAAATGCACCTGCATCACCAGCCCGTCCTCGATGCTCATCCGCGCGCTCTCCATCAGCATGTGGCCGAAAAAGCGAGCGGCGTCCTCCTCGGCAGCCTGGCCCCTCAAGGCTCGCTGAAAAACCCCATCCGCTTCGCGCGGGGATAGCTCGCCCGTGGTCAGCGAGGTGCCATCGCTGTCGGTGGCCACCGCTCCCAGCGATTTGAAGAAAGCTCGTCGCTCCTCCAGCGCCTGGATCAAAGCTGGGTAGGAGTTGACCTCGATCCCGCTCAGGTCGCTCAGCTTATCAATGTTCTCCCGCCAGCCCGGCCTCAGCAGATGAACCACGTCGTCGGGTCGAAAAGTGGGTCGGATGTCCCCTTGCCAGCCGGATGCGCGAATCGCCTGGTGATGGTTCAGCGCATCGGTGGCGAAGTCGGTGGTGCAGAGCACCTCGACGTTGAAGCGCTCGAACAGGGCGCGGGGGCGAAACTCCGGCCAGGCCAGTTTCTCCGCCAGTTGCTCGTAGATCACCTGCGCCGTGGCCCCCGTCAGCTTCTCTTCGATGCCAAACACCTCTTTGAACATGTAGGCCAGCCAGACGCCAGTGGGCGTGCCGCGAAACAGATAGAAGTGGTCGGCGAAGGTCTGCCAGATGCGGCGGTGATCGCTTTCTACCCTCACCCCTGACCCCTCTCCCTGAGAGGGAGAGGGGAAAAGGCCCAGCGCCTCCAACGGGATGCCTTGCGAGTAGTACATGCGGAAGACGTAGTGATCGGGGATGATGAGCAGCTCGGCCGGCGTGCCGAAGGTGGCGTCCTCGTCGGCGAAGAGGCTGGGATCCACGTGCCCGTGCGGGCAGACGAGGGGTAGATCGGCCACCGATTCGTACAGCTCCCGCGCCACGCGCCGCTGCGTCGGATCGGGGTCGAAGTATCGGCCTGAGGGTAAATGCCATTTGGGGTGAGACATGCTCTTATTGTAGAACATTTGCTGCTAATTGGCAAGTCGGCTATCGCAAACAAAAAGACCTCTGAGGCCACAATCCCAGAGGTCTTTTCACACTTCGTCCCTTTTATGAAGCGTAAAGCCGCCGCAAGTAGGCGAGGCCACGCTGGGCCGACGTGTCGGCGTCGGGCAGGGGCATGAACTCGCCGGAGACGTAGCCCTGGTAGCCGGTGGCGAAGAGGGCGTCTAGGACGGACCTGAAGTCCAGGTGCCCCGCGCCGGGATACCAGCGGTTGGAGTCGGCCACGTGGAAGTGAAAGATGCGGTCGCCACAGGCGCGGATGCTGTCCTCGATCACCGGCTCCTCGATGTTCATGTGGAAGGTGTCCAGCAGCAGGCCGAAGTTGTCTGCGCCCACTTCCTGCATGAGCGCCAGCCCCTGCTCGACGTTGTTGATGAGCGTGGTCTCGTAGCGGTTGATGGGCTCCAGCACCAGGCGCACGTCGTGGGGTGCAGCCGCTGCCGAACAGCGCTGCAGCGCGTCAATGAGCCAGGCGTAGGCCTGATCGTGGCCCACGCCTGGCTTCACGATGCCGCGCAGCAGCCCGATGATGATGGCCGCGCCGGCGCGGGACGCAAAGGGCACGTGGTCGCACACTCGCTGGATGGCCGCCGCCCGCACGTCTGGATCGGGATCGGTGAACGACAGCCCCTCCTCGCCCCAGGCCTGGCCGGTGCCGATGGCCGGCACTTCCAGGCCGTGCGTCGTCACCACGCGCAGCAGCTCGTCGGCGTCAATCAAATTGGGATCGCGGATAGCCAGCTCCACGCCGTCGTAGCCCCAGCCCGCGATCTTGGCCACGTTGGCCTCGAAGTCGCCTTTGAAGGCCACGGCCTGGAACTGGGCGGAGTGGGTGGATAGGACGATGCTCAGCCTCATAGAATCTACTCCAGGGTCATGAGTGATGAGTGACTAGGGACTAGGGTCAGGGACTAGGGACAGGTGCTACCTCGTTCCCTTGTCCCTTGTCCCTTGTCCCTAGTCACTTGTCACTTGTCACTTGTCACTTGTCCTTACAACTCCGTGCCCTGCCCAATCCGTGGCAGCCCGTACACCGGCTTCCAACCCTCGCTGAGCGGCTCGCGCAGGTAGGGCTCCATCTCAGCCTCGCTGCGCAGAGTTACCTCTTCCACCGGCGGCGCGGCGCCGGGCGGGAAGGCTTCTAGAATCTGGTCGTTGAGCAGCGTCAGGTAGCGCAGGATGGCCGCCACCGGACGCTTGGCCTTGTCCGCCGAACCGTGGGTGGCCTTGCCGACGATGCCCTCCGGCGTGGCAGCGATCTCAATGGCGAAGTGACCCTCCCCTTCCGACCAGCGGCTGGGCCGCCCGAAGGGGTCCACCGATTTGTCGAAGTGGCCGTCCGGCAGGTAGCTCTTGCCCTCGGTGTCCACCGCGTAGCGCATGTCCACCATTTCGGGATGGAACAGCAGACCCAGCGATGTCTCCGACTCATCGGCGTGGACGAAGTTGGTGTCCCACTTGCCGCCCTTTTCGGTGGTGCGGAAGAACTCGCGCACCGCGCGGTGCCAATCAATCACGCGGAAGATGCCGGGCAGTTGATAGCGCTTCTGGAACTGCTGCACCGCCGACTCCAGCACCCACAGGTGGCCGTGGTTGTTGATGATGATCTGCTTGCGGAAGCCGTCGTTCCATAGCCCCAACATCACGTCCATCATCAGCTCCCGCACCACGTTCTCGCGCACGACCACGGTGCCCGGCATGCCCAGGTGATGGTAGGGGTGCGCGCCGTACATCAGCGGCGGCAGGGCCAGGTTGACCGGCGCGCCTCGCTTGGCCGTATAGCGGCGCACGCCCTCGCAGATCTGGCTAACGTACAGCGTATCCGACGCGCTGGCCAGGTGCCGCCCGTGCAGCTCCGTGCAGCCCACGGGGATGAGAACGACGTCGTTCTGGCGCCGATTCTCCTCGACCTGCCAGCGCACGGTGGTTTGAATGTACGAACCGGGCTTGCCCCACTCCACCGGCGAGGGGACGCCGTACTCGGCCAGGATGGCGTCTATCTCAACGTCGCTGGCCTCCCAGACTTCTTTCTTCAGCCAGCCAACGGTGTTGTCCTCGAAGAACAGGTCGGGCTGGTCGGTGGTGAGTAGTCCTTCTGGTATTTGTCTGTCTGGCATTTTACCTCTCTTTCTGCTAGCCAATTCTTGTTGCGAAACTAGCAGGCCAGGCTCCCACGCCTGGCAATTCGGCGGCATGGGAGCCGCCTCTGCTGAGTTTTGCACCAGGAACTAACTAATTCGGCTTGACCAGAATCTTCCCATCCGCCCGCTCCGTGGACTTGGCAATGGCAGCCACGGTATCCTCCAGACCGTAGCGAGCGGTGATGATGGGGCTCAAATCGAGCCGCCCGGCGGCCACCAGGCGGATGACGTTGGGGAAAGTCTCGTGGCCGGAGTGCCCCTGCGCACCGAAGACCTGAGAGCGGCGCACCTGCAAGGCTTCCAGGTACATGGGCACCCGCTGAGCCGCCCGCCCGATCTGCACCATCTTACCGTTGATGGCTAGGGCCTTCTCCATTTCGGGCACCGTCAGGTGCGGAGCGCCGGCGGCCTCGACGTGGAAGTCGAAGCCCTGGCCCTGGCTCAGCTCCATCAGCACGTCGCCAGCCACGACCTCGCGCGGGTCATACGCGTAGTCGGCGCCCACCTGCTTGGCCAACTCCAGCCGCTGCGGTGAGATCTCGAAGGCAGCGATGGTGCCCGCGCCGGCCGCTTTGGCCAGGCCGATGGCCGCCAGACCGATAGGCCCTGCGCCGAAGACGCTGACGTAGTGCCCCGGTCGGAAGCCGCCCGCCCGCTCGAACATGGCGTTGTAGGCGACACACGTCGGCTCGGTGAGAGCGCCGACTTCGTACCCAGCCTCCTCACTGCCGAAGCGCTCGGCGATGGCGTCAATCTTCCAGCAGAACTTCTCGTCCACGGCGACGTAGTTGGCGAAGGCGCCGGGAATGGTGAAGCCCAGTTCCTCTAGGTTGGTGCAGTGGTTGGGATAGCCGTTGCGGCAAGGGATGCAGCGGCCGCACCAGATCATCTCCTCCACCGTCACCATGTCGCCGACCTTCAGGATTTCCACATCCTGGCCTGCCTCCACCACTTTGCCGGAGAACTCGTGGCCCAGGATGGTGGGAAACTTGGTCAAGCCGGGATAGAGAATGTAGCCATCCTCGTCCGTCTCGTAGAAGTGCATGTCGGAGCCGCAGACGCCGCAGGCCTGCACCTCCAGCACCACCTCCTGGGGGGCCGGCTGGGGATCGGGCCACTCGCGCACCTCCAGCTTGGGGTGCCGCCATACATTGTTGCCACAGATCGCCTTGCCCGTTCGCTGCTCCCATTCAGAGATTGTGCACTCCGGCTTGGGATCCCATTCTGCATCAAGTACTAACCCTCTCATTGTCAAAACCTCCTCGCTATGAGTATTTCACGTTTTACGTTTCACGTTGTCTCCCGTACGATCAGCCTCCCCTTCACCACCACATCGGACAAGGGAGGCGACGAATCATCGGCAGCCATCAGAGTCAGAGCCATGCTCATGGCCTGCCGGCCCATGTCTCGCTGAGGCTGGACGATGGTTGTAAGAGGTGGATTGACGTAGGAGGCAAGTGGGATATCGTCAAAGCCAACGACAGCCAGATCCTCCGGCACAGACAGACCCGCTTGCCGAGCAGCGCCGAGCAAACCGATGGCTGTCATGTCATTGTAACAAAAAACAGCAGTAGGCGGGCTGTCCAGAGTTGTCAGGCTACGCAGCGCCCGCTCACCGCCGTTGAGGCGACCATTGCCGAGCACCACCAGAACCGGATCGAAGTGGATGCTGTTTTCCTCCAGAGCCTGCCGATAACCAGCCAGTCGGTCTGCGCTGTCGCTTTGATCCGACGTACCAGACACGTAGGCAATGCGCTGATGCCCCCGCTCGATGAGGTGTCGAGTCGCCAGGTGGCCGCCATGCTGATTGTCCACACTCACCGAAAAGGTGTAGCGCCCGCTCTGCTCGTTGTGGTTGTTGACGAGCACCACCGGCACGCCGATGCGTTCCAGGTGCTCCAGGTAGAGCGCGCCCACCCGTGAGGAGGTGACGATGACACTGTCCACCCGCTTGGCGCGAAGCATCTCCACCGCGGCTACCTCGCGCTCTGGCTCGGCAGCGGAGCTGGCCAGGATGATAGAATAGTCGTTTTCGAGGGCCGTGTCTTCGATGCCCTGCACCACCTCGGCCACAAACGGGTCGGTGATGGTGGTCACGACCACGCCCACCGTCCGGGTCTGTCGTGTCACCAGGCTGCGGGCGATGGCGTCGGGAGAGTAGCCCATCTCCTGGGCCAGGCGTTGGATGCGGGCTTTGGTCTCGGTTTTCACCAGGGGGCTATCGCCCAGGGCGCGAGAGACGGTGGAGTGAGAGACGCCGGCTGCCTGAGCGATGTCCTTGATGGAGACACGCATGAGGGATGCTCCTGTTTGCAAACGTGTGCGCTAGTTGTTAAAAACAGAGGCGATCACTTCGACAAGCTCAGCACAAGCCTGCTGTAGCATGTTGGATCGCCTATGATGGGCTTGCACACGTTTGCAATTGTAACATGCTTCGCGAGCTTTGTCAAATCGGCACATTCATTCGAGTCCGGCTAAAATCTGTGGAACCCCTCCCGCAGGTTTCGCCAAGGTGTCTCATTTGGGGCTTTTTGCGCTGCAACCTGCGGGAGGGTGACCGGAAGGAGCAAGGGCGGCTTTTGGATGTTACTGTTCCTGTGGCCTGTGTCTCCTAATGTTTTCCGAGAATCAGTAGATCCAAAATTGAAGCTCCAAGCGGACGATAGTCCGCGTTTTCGCCGCTGGACTTTCGTCCAGCTAGAGCAAAATTGGATCTACTGAGAATAGGGAGATAGATGCGATATTCAGGTGCTCTGGGCACTACTGTGACTCGGAATGGTCCCACCGTGTTCCGGTTGACAGCCCGGTCAACAGCCTCCACGCGAAGCGCATATGTCCCGCTTAGCTGCGGTGTGAATTCGTATACCCACCTGCCGTTTTCTAGCATAGAGACGTACTCGGAGTACCAGCCGCCTGAAGGCGTTTGCACCCACGCTAGAATCTGGGTAACCTGATCTCCATCGGTGGCCTCTCCCTCCAGTACTGCCACAGGGATCCCCAGCCAAGTTGTGGTCATGGCTTGGGTAACCGTGATACGCGGGGCAACTGTATCCACCCTGAATTCCAGGCTCAGCGCCTGTTCCTGGGCAGTGCGGTTCTCCACGCTGTCCAGACCGTAGAAAGAGATGCTGTGTGTAACGTTGTCGCTGGCGCCTAGATCCTGCAGGTCGTATTGCCAGCTACCTTGTGTCTCCTGCGGCAGTGCGTCGGCGGTGAGAATCAATCTGCTCCGGTTGTAGAAGCCATCATCCGCTTCAGGATAGGCATCGCACAGAATCAGGTGCCAGTACCCTGGCGATTGTTCGCCGTACAAGCTACCGAGCGGTTGATAGGGTCGCCGCACCGCATCGAAGAGGGGCCACGAAGTAGAATGGCTGCCCCTGTCATGAGAAGCAGGTAGCGTTGCATCGTCCGAAAGAAGGACGTCGTAGTTCTGGGCATGGGTGCCGACATAGAGCAAGTTGACCCACTTTCCGGAGGGGGCGACCAGCCATGCCTCCAAATCTGCTCGGAAAGGATGGCTGACATTCAGTCCCAGCTTGACATCGGCGACCGTAAAACTGTCATCTACCTGGAACGTGCGAATGACCAGGTTGCCAGGCTCACATTGCTGCCCAGACCCCAGCGGCACAGCGTCTGCCGGTGCATCCTCATACACGAACGGGGTATTCCAGGACAATGTCGCCTGAGACGCTCCCTGCCAATTCATGTTTGTGCCCACACGTTGGCAGATTTCGTCGCCATCTATGGCGCGGCACACTTCCACGTCGTCTATCAAGTAGTTGTCTGCAATCCCTCCCCGGAAAGCAGTCTCAGTGGCGTTGATGACGCCATCGCTCAAAGCTCGCCGCGTCGCCGGGTCCAGCGTGATTCCTGGGGCGAGGGTGTCCTGAGTGAACGATACCCAGGGGCTCCAGTCCCCGGTCTGCCCGTGGATGTCCGTTCCGCGGACGCGTGCCTGGAAGATCGCGCCGTCAGATGCATCTGGCGCGTCCCATGGGCACGCCCACCTCCCGTCCGCGGGAGAATCATCGGTGCACACGTGGTCCAGTTGGCTGCCGTCGGGCATCCTGATTTGTACCCCGATGGTGGGCACAGGGGACTGGTCAAAGCTGTACCCTTGGATGGTGTTTGTCCCGGCCCCGATCAGCGTTTCCAAGGCCCGGATGCTGGCCTGAGGGCCAGCCTGATCTACCTCGTGCTCCACGAAGAGGAACTCGTGTTGGTTGCCATACGTGGTGCCATGCTGGTCGTATGCCACCGACTGGATGGCCCCCCAGCCATCGTTACGCTGCATGTCAAACCCAAGGTCAACCTGACCGATGAAGGTGACTGTCTTGTGTTCTCCGGGCAACAGATCGCCGAGATCCAGTTCCAGCCAGTCATATTCACCTTCGGCCATGGTAAAAGTATGACCACCCGGCAGGCGTATCGGCCCACGGGTCGTGACCTCGAGACTGAGGCCAGAAACTGCCTCTTCGCCTATGTTCCCATACTGCACCGTGTACGTGACAACCTGGCCATCGCCCAGCGCCGGATGGTCCATGTCACAAAGTGTATGCAGTGTATGCCTTGCGTCCCCGTATCCGCCAGCCGGACCAGTGGCTTGCTGGCTAAGTCCATAGCCTGGGGGCGGCGGTGCTGCTTGCCCCAGGTTCCGCGTTGCTCTTTGCTCCGCTTCAGTACCCTGGCTCCCAGAGACTGGGCGTCGGCACGGAAGTGCATCGGGATTGGCCCAGCAGATCTCTTCCAGCGCCGTTTCCCACTCGTAGGTCGAAAACTGATCCAGCCGATGCATCATATGGAACAGGTTATGGTGTATGAGCCTGTAGCTCAGCCCGCTGGGTTCGGCACTCATCTCAAAAGTCACGTCCGCACGATAAAGTTGGACCGGGCCGCTGTCGTAGATGCCGTTGGGGCAGATGCCCTTACCCAGTCTGGGCCACGCATACTTCTGCTGGAGCGCAAATAGGTGTGTTTCGTCCTGCACGTCATGCTCAAGCATGCTGTCGCTGTTGACCGGGCTGCGTGGGGGCATCGTGGCCCACAGGCGCAGGGCCTGCTCCTCGCTGGCAACAGCGACTATGGACACAGAGCTGCTCTCTGGATCATCAATGCCCAATGCGGCGAAAGGTACGTAGAGGTCGGTGATGCCTCCATCGCGCCGCGCCTCGAATACATAGTCAACGCGACCCGCCGAGGCTTGCCATGCGCCAGCAAGTTCATCCCAGTACAACAGGTCGGCGCGGGTGCTATCTTGGACCCATAGGACGTAGTCTGCGTCCATGTGTGTTTGAGTGTTCGCATCAAAGGGCATGAGGATGACGGTATTGGTTATCGTCGCGGGATATGGGTTGTAGGCACTTGTGCTCCCGCCATCCCTTACGTCAAAGTAGATGAACAGGTCTCCGTCTCCTTCCCAGTTCGCGCCGGTCCAGGCCAGGCGAAGACCACCCTCATCCCAGGTGCCGTAGAAATGCTGATCATGGTCCAGTGACGTATTCGCCATGGATTGACGTTTGACGCGCGAGTCAACACCCAGCAGTGTGCAACCACTGTCCATCCAGGCATGGTAGATGTCCCTACCTTCCATGGCCACATAGTCCGGGGTTAGCAGTCCATCAACGACGATGGGGCCTGCTGATTGCCAGCGTACGTTTCCATGCACGTCATACAGACTCAACTGGGCGCTTGCGCGTTGCGGTTCGGTGATCACAATCTCAGAGCCAGTGTCGGTTGGTGGGTGAACCGCGATGGTCCGGCTAAGGGTATCTCCTGCCTGCAGTGACCATACTACGGTGCTCCTGCTCAGGCCAGAGCCGTCGCTCGGAGCAGTCCACTCCAGACGCAGCCGCCCGCTGGAGGTTGTGATGACCTCGCCTGGTGTGAGCACGGCGCCTGTTTCTGCATTCCGCAGGGTCACGGTGACGGCGGACGGTGGCGTGATGTCAATGGTGACTGCCGATGTGGTTTCGGTCGTATTGCTCTGTAGATCGATGACTTGTACGGTTACGTCGTAGATCACACCATCCAGGTTCCAATCAAACCCAGGACGCCAGGCGGCGCGCCACGTTCCGTCGGTGCCAGCATCGCTGCTGACGGCTGCCTCTATGGGGGCATCCAGCGGTTCACCAATGGCGGTCACGAGCACGCTCGCTACGTTCTGGACGTCACTAACCGAACCTTGCAGCAAAAGGTACCCGGAGGGAGTGTAGTGGCTGCGGGTCAGAACATCGGTTATGGTAATGACCGGAGATGCCGCCTCAACTGCGGGACGCGCCTCAGAAACGGTGAGCAAACTGCTCATATTCTCCAGCGCGGCAGGTGCAGGAGTAGCCGAAACTGTCGTACAGTGTCCAAAAGCGTCGCATGCTGTCGCGGTCTCTGAAACATCGCCGTCACTCACATCGCAGCTCGCGGTGATCTGGTACAGTCGTGTTGATGTGTTCTGGTCGAGTCCCACACGTGCCAAATACCACGGAGAGACATAGTACTGCCTGTCGGTGATGACGCTGCCGCAAGGCGACTGGAACTGCTTCGTTGACAGGTTGAAGTCCTGGGCTGTGGTGACATACCGATAGCCGTCCTGTAGGGTTTCGCGCCAAAGAGTCACTCTTGGCGCCAGGGTGTCAACGAGGCCATTCCACTTGTTACCGTCGCGCAGGCCGAAGTTGCCAGCCGCATCCCAACCACGGAGATCCAGTTGATAGTTGCCCTCTAACCCCTCCGGAGTGGCATAGGTCCAATCTGCTGTGGGTTGACCGGTCCCGCTCAGTGTTGCGGGGCGCCAGCCTCCGGCGGCCAGCACGCTGATTTCGGTCGCCGAGAGGGCGCGCGGATAGACCCTTACATCGTCAAGCTGTCCGCCAAAGTAGTCACCCTGGCTGGTAGCGCCAATGAGGAACTGGGAGGCGTCGGGCACGGCATGGCCCGTGCGACTATCTCGCCCGATTTCGACGCCATCCAGGTACAGTACGCGAACGGAGCCGTCATATGTGGCTGCCACGTGGTGCCAAGCACCGCTGAGGTCCGCCGTCGGCGCATCCAGGTTGTCGCCGCCCCAGTAATGCCGTAATCCATTTGGCGTCAGCCGCAGCCCCGTGCTCTGGTTGTCACCGTCCGGCCCCCATCCCAGGATGCCCTGGCCTTTCATCGCGCTGGATTTGATCCACGCGGCCAGGCTATAGGCCATGTCCCCAACGGGGATACCTTTGGCGCTGACGGCAAGGTAGTCATCCATGCCATCCAATGAGAGCGCAAACGCTCCCACCTGGCCAGGCTCTGCCCGCAAAGCAGACCCACCCGTATGGGCCGTGACTATCTGTCCCCACCCTGACTGGTCAACCACAGGGTCTCCGTCGGCGTACAGGCGCTCTTCGTCGAACGTGAGGAGGAGAACCACTGTATTGCCCTGGAAGAGGCGGTACACTTGATCCTCCGTGAGGGCGCTATCAAAGGCCCTGACTTCATCCACAATACCCTCGAAAAAGCTACCGGGTGAGGAGCTGTTCCACTTTTGGCCGACGCTGAATTTGCCATCGCTGGCAGGACGGACGTTTGTTTGGAACGTGGCCTGTGGGTGGCCGTCCACATAAAGCACACCCTGGTTCGCGCCGTCCACCGTCACCAGTACGTGATACCATTTCTCTGGCGCAAAGGTGTCGGCGCTGGGCACACGCCCGACCTGTGGATCCTGGTAGCCAAACTGCTGGCTGTCCGTGCTATAAAAGATCGTGTTGAGGTCGGCGCCTGCCCCTGTGCTAAACGCAAGGATCGCGCCGTCCGCACCATTTGTAGCCAGCGGATACACCCAAGCACCGAACGAGAGGGCTTGCGCATTCGCCAGGCTACCACTGGTCCCGTCCGCCTCCACATAGTCGTCGGTGCCGTCGAACTGCATCGCATACCCGTCGTGACCCTGGACCCCATACTGCGGGCAGGAATCGCCGCTGCAGGTGCCGGTGCTGTTGCCCGATAGGTCCAGGAAGTGCAGGATATCGGACTGATCTGGCATATCCTCAAAGGCGAAATGCAGTACCTGGCCTTCCGGTGGCAGCTCGTTGTGGAGGGGCGAGTGTGTGGAGCTGGATCGGAGCGCGACGTCCAGCCCGTTCACCCCCGCGAGGATGCTGCCCACGGTATCGCTGACCACGCCCTGCAACATGGTGCCCGTTTCGGTGATGGCGCGGGTGGCCTTTGTGGTCTCGGTGTCTGTCACTTGTGGGAAGACAACCGTAGCTTCGGGCGGGCTGGCGTCAATCTGCAGGCTGACCGTCTGCCACACGCTCTTGTTGCCCACACTGTCTACGGCCTGCACCTGGGCGGTGAACGTCCCGTTTGGAGCCGCCTCGTAGATGAGGTAAACGAGTGTCCAGGAGTTGCCTTGAACCTCTGCCTCTTGCGTCCCCGCCATAACAGGGTTTCCAGACGGGTCTTCCAAGGTCACGTAGACGTGGGCAACACCGCTGCCCGGGTCCCCACTGGCGAGTGTCGGGTCGCTAACGGTGCCCGTGAGAGTCAGCCGCCAACCGGTGGGACTATCTGGAGCAGGCTCCAGTATCACGAGCTCGCCATCCGTTGCATTGATGGTGACCTGGGGCGGCGTGCTGTCCACCAGGAAGGCAACTGTCGGGGTGGGGTTCTCTACGTTGCCGGCCTTGTCTGTTGCGCGGGTCTGAATCGCGTAGCTTCCCTCGCCTGACGGCGCGAAAGTGGGGCAGAACGCCACGTTGTCCTTGGCATCCTGGCAGGCTGGGGCCTCTTGCCACCCGCCGCGACCGACGAGCATCCACTCCGCCTTGGCTATGCCGGAATGTCCATCGCTGGCCGCGATGTGGAGCTGGACGGGCTGGTTCGGGCGATAGGGATAGTCGGAGGTCAGGGACGAGGTCGGCGGTTCGGCGTCCACGGTGATATGGGCGTGTTGCCGATCTTCCACCAGCGCCACTTGGGCCCGGAAGAGATCCTGGATCTCGGTCGCCGACATCGCACGCCGGTAGATCTGTAGCTCGTCCACGGTGCCGGCAAAGTGATGTTGATTGGTGCCTCGCTGCCCAATATAAACCGGCGCGTCGTTGGTTGTGTCGCCCGTTGTGGTGTCTTCGGTGCTGTTGCTCAACAAGCCGTCAATGTAGAGGTAAAGCGTACTCCCCGACTTGACAAAGGCAACGTGATGGAACTGGCCGTCATTGACGGCCTGCGCCGAGACAATTTGCGGATGGTGGCTGCCGTCATCCCGGCCCGCCGCTATCTTTCCACTGTCAGAATTCTGTTGATTCAGGTACTGGATGTGGTAGGCATACGGAGTGCCGGACGTGCCTGCCCACTTGCCCACGATATCGTTGTCTGAGTAGCCGGAGGAATCCGGTTGTTGCGCCTCGGCCTTGACCCAGAACATAACCGCAAAGTCCTCATCAGCGCCGAAGTTCAAATCGGCGTTGTGGGGGACTTGCACATGGTCGTCCACACCGTCCAAGGTGAGGGCCAGCCCAATCTGGCCCTTGACGCCAGCCAACGGGCATGCACTGCCACTGCATGTGCCGTTCAGATTGTTGGCCGCATCGGCGAAGGAGGTTGCGCCGTGGGCCTCGTCAAAGGCCATCTGCAGTGCTGGCGCGCTGCGGTATAGGGCGAGCACTTCATCGCTGCCCAGTGCTCTCCTGTAGATGCGCACATCGTCGAGCATGCCGCTAAAAAATCTTGTGAAGCTGCCTTGCTCATAGTAGGCGCCAATGGTTATGGACGTGTTTGGGGCCGAATCCATACCGCCGCTGCTGGACATGCTGCCGACTAGCGCCCCGTTGACATAGATTCGCATCGTGGCTCCATCGTAGGTTGCAGCCACATGAGACCAGCGGGCAAATGGTAGCGCGTTGGGACTGGCGATGTCGTAGGGACGAACTTCACGGTGGAACTGTATTCTGCCATCATTGGAGATACCGAGATAGTAAGCGCCTTCTACGCCATGGTTATACTTGCCAATGATCACGCCGTCAGCACGCTGCGGGTACACCCACGCGGCCAGGCTGAAGGGGACGGTGCCGCCAAAGGCAAACGCATCGCCCTGGCTGTTATCGAGAACTACGACATCATCCACGCCGTCAAACAGGGCAGCGCGCCATTCCCGGCCAGCCACGCCCAACACGGGACATTCGGCCCCTTCGCAGGTGCCATTGTGCAGGCCGGAGGCATCCGCAGCGTTTTCGAGGTAGGCCTTGCCGGGAGTGTCGCTGCTTTGCCTGCCGCCAGGGGGGTCGTCAAAGCGGAGGTTGACCGCCTCGGCGCCCGAATGGTAGACGTTGCTCACCTCCGCTGCCGAGAGCGGCTCGCGGAAGATGAGCACGTCATCAATCTTGCCATGGAAGAGCCGCAGATTGGCATTCCCCAGAAAATCACCAGGCTCGCCAGCACTACCTACTTGGGTCATCTTGGTATAGTAGAGCGCATTGTTGGGGCGCTTGGTTCCGGTGTTGAAACTGGCTTTCTCCTCCCCGTTTACGTAAACGCGCATCATCCCATCACCGTCGCCGTAGGTCACGACCACATGATTCCAGGTATTGCGGGTGATGAGGTCATCTGTGGTGAATTGGACTAGCTCTCCTCCAGTGCCAAAGCCGACACGTAGCTTGCGACCAACCACTACCAGATGGGGGGACGCAATCGGATAGGTAGCATCGACATCGACACCCAGCACACCCTGTGGCTGGGCGTCCACGGTGCTGTCGCCCGAATCTCGCGGATAGACCCAGGCCGCGAGCGTGTATTGACTGAAGTCAACATCTGGCAGGGACGGCGAGAGGTAGCGATCTCCGGGGAAACTTGCGGCCTGGCCCGATACACCGTCGGCCGGCGAGGGGCAGTAAGGCTTCTTGCCCGCGGCGCAGTTGACGGAGTTCTGATAATCCGAGTCATCGTCTCCCCACCCGAACTTTCCTGAGGCGTACGCCTGATCAAACCCTAGTTTCAACACAGGCACATGCCAGTTTTCGGGGGCATGCGTGTAAATGCGCAGATCGTCTAGCGCACCGGCAAGGAATTGTTTGTCGCCCGCCTGGTTCTTGCCGATGTGGGTGACAAAGCCAGAGCCATCCAACTGGAACACAAAGCTATTATCAGAGTCCTCCGAACCCGTGAAGGTTTGGACATGCTCTCCGTTGACATAGACCTCGCAGCGATAGCGCGTGAAGTAGGGAGTATCGTATTGCCGATACACCGCGGCGATATGGGTCCACTCACCCGCGTTCACCGCCCCGGCAAAGCGGCTGGTCCAGCCGGAGCCAACGTTTCCGCCAACCCATACCTGGGCATCCTTGATGCCAAAGCTCACACCCCGCGTGTTCGCTGTGTCCCCACGTGTGATGATCGCCTGGGTGCCGCTGACGGTGTTCGGCTTCACCCACACTGAGTAGGCGGCAACTTTGGAATTGAACTGGAAATCGGCGACGGAGAGATAGTCATCCTGGCCATCGAACTCGACCGCGTGGCCTGTCAGCCCGTCAACGCCGGCCCTTGGGCAGGCGTCGCCCGCGCAGGTTGCGTTGTAGGCCGGCTGGACTCCGGCGGTATCGCTAAAGGTCGTTGCCCCTGAATCTTCATCAAAAGCCAGCCAGATGCGCGGCGCGCCCAGCAGGTTGTGCGGATCGGTAATCTGGGCTTTGGCAACCTGGGTCAGGCTAACCAGCCCGCTGGTTGCATCTTGCGCAACCTGAATGTCGCCGCTCAGCGTGCCCTTGTCAAGAGGGTGCAAGACGAAGGGTTGGGGCACAAGGCTGCTCTGAATCGCCGCAGGAAATTCGGCTTCCAGCAGTCCCTGGGCATACCGTTCGTCGAGGTTATTGGCAACCTGGGCTTCGTAGTGGATAGTCCCGCCAGGGCGCACATAGCCGTCGGTACGTGAATGTGTTCCATTCCCGGCAGGCTCTTGAAGGTCGGATTCCAAGGTAAGAATGTTGCTGGTTGAAGGCACGCGCGGGTGGAATCCAAAAATCTTCTCGCGGACATCGTTGTACTCGTCCTCATCCGCATTCGCGCTGAGGGGGGAGGGATAAACGCGTGTCTTGAGCGGTGTGGCGCCGTTGTACCCATAGACAAAGAGCCAGCCTTCGATCTCTTCCCCGTCGGTCAGGCCATCGCCATCGCTATCGGCCAGGTGGGGATTCGTCCCACGCAGCAGTTCCTCGTTGTCCAGCAAGCCGTCAAGATCGGTGTCAGCGTTGCTGGGATCGGTGCCGTTCTGCAACTCAAAGGGGTCAGACAGTCCGTCGCCGTCGGAGTCCCACCTGGAATCATTCGGGTCCGGGCCGCCGTAGGCATTGCTCATCAAGCCGTCGCCATCGGCATCCTTGAGGATGGGGAAAGTGATATCGCCATCCTGCCCCCAGGCCAGCGCGTAGCCGTCGCCCTTGGTTGTGAGCGCATGGAACCCGTCCAGCGTGGCAGGGAGGATATCGAACTCGAGCTTGCTGCCGATGTCCAGATGGTTTGTGTCCGTTTTGTCGCGGATGTAGCATACGCCCAACACCAGGAGCCCCCAACATTCTTGCACGGGCACAGCATAGCCTTCGTTGAGATAGACACCACTGACGGCGCGGTTGAGGCCTGGTTCTGGCAGGTCAAGCGGATTGCTTGAAACTGTTTCCGCTATGTACCAGGGGCTGTGGCCCTGCCAATGCGTATCTCCGCGGGAGACTCTCAAGTCGTCTTGGTCCGCAGAAATGGCGTACGCAAAGGCCGAGGACTTGGCGCGATGGTCGGTCCACTGCCAGGCGTATACGGCCGCCAACCCACTCACGGGGAGGCTTGCCTTTTGAATGGTGTTGGTTATGCCCACGTGGTACTGCAGTTTGCTGCCCGCGCTGAACCCGTTGCTACCAGAGGCAAAGTCAAAGTCGAAGCTGTGGGTTTTTAGGCGATGCTTGCTGTACAGATCAATCATCACCGCCTGGCTGTAGATGGCCCAGGCGATGCCTTTGGCCAGCCAGCCGGTCAAGCCGGCGCAGACCCAAGACTCGCTGGCATCCTTGCCGATGATGGCGCACACCAGTGAGATAACCGCGTCAATCAGGCCCAGAACGGCGGCTATGATCTGCCCCGCCACCGGTATAAACGCAATGGCGATCATGATGACCATAGCCACCGAAGTAGCGATGGTATTTGCCAGTGCGGCATCAAACTCCAGGCTGCCAAAGCGGACGCCCGCGTGGATCATGTTGTAGACAAAGAAGCCTACCGTAACCCCTACCGAGACGATGGCCCCCACAATCGCAGCCGTCTTGGCTGCTTTCGAGACTTCCTCGCATGCAGATTGCAGCCGCTCGGTCAGGCTGGTTGCAGTTTCAGCAGCCTTGCTAATTTTGCTGACCATCTGCACGACGGTCGCGGTCTGCATGATGACACCCACCCCGGCGACGGCGATCTGCACCACTTTGGCCCTTGTTTCCTGATCCGCGGCCAGAAAGTAGTATAGCCCCACGCCAATCCCGGCGAGGAGGGCGCCAGCGCCCACCACGGTGGCAACGCGGGCAGCGGTGCTCATGGCATCCCAGCGAACCAGAACGTACAGCTCAAGATCTTCCCACTTGTCCTTGACCTGCAACAAGAACTTGTCGAGTTTACGCCTGATGCCCCCCACATCCTCGACGGTTTTGTAACCCAGTTGGGCCATCATCTTCTCAACCTGGCGGTTCTGATACCATGCTCTCAGCATGTACGCCGCTTTGACCACATTCTTGGAATAGCCTTGGAACTGCTGTGAGACCGCCATTTCCTCGTGCATCAGGTGACAATCGTCATTCTCAACCGGGCCATTGTAGGTCAGGGGGGTGTTGCCATCTTGCACCACCGAGGAAACGCCCTGTACCAGTGACAGGTAGTAAGCGTGCAGGAGATACTCTTTGAGGTCACTCGTCTCTTGGTCATTCCCTGGCGCATTTGGGTCAAAGAAGGGATCGTTGTCGCGAAGGTAATTGCTCAGGTTATCCAGATGGACATCGAGAGGCTGATTGCTCCACCCGCCGCCCTCGTACACGTAGGGCCGCCATTGCAGGGATGCCAGCACAGTCTGGCTGGCTCTGTCTACGTGCAAGGTCACGCTGGTGCCACTCACCGTCCCCTGTCGGTCCAACCCCGCGCGCCGGGAGGTCCGTTCGATGGCAAAGAGCAGTGTCCGCGATTCTTGCTCCTGCGTTCCAAACGCGTTCGTGAGAATCTCTGCCACGTCGTTCGTCATGAGCTTGGTGAGCATCTCGTCATAGCTGCCGTATTGGCGAGCAACGACGCTCAGCTCATTGGGGATTCCCCATCTCTCTTCATCGGAGACGGAGCCATTGGTGGCGTGGTCAAAGCGCCGCGCGATTTCGGCCACGGTGATGTCTCGCTTCTTATCCCCATCGCTATCGCGTCCGCCAACGAAAGTGGTTTCCAGGTCGTCTGCCAGAGACCATAGCGCGCTCTCATCGTAAGCGTCGCCTGATGTGGCGTCATACACGACGGCTACGCTGGTTCCGTGTTCCTCTTGCACCGAAACACCCGCGACGATGAACGGCTCATAGTAGGTTTGGATGATTTGCTCGTTGTTGGTTGACCACTGCGTGCACTTTCCTTCGTCGTCCTGTTCAGTGCAGGAGTCGGTCAGGGCATGGACCAGCCAAACCAGGCGGGCCTGGTGCGCTGCCCCCCAGGAAGATGTTACAGGACGATAGGGCATCCGCGCGGAAAACGCGACGCGTGCGCCCCCTGTGCTGTCGTTCACCAGGTTCAGCGGTATATAAGCCACCAGGTTGCCGTGGTCGTCTGCGCGCTTGACAGAAACACCGTATGCCTGCAGCGTTTCGGTGTCCAACCATGTTTCCAGGTCGGTCTGAGAGGTGATGTTCTGGGGAGCGTCTTCCTTCTTGGGCAGGTTGCCCAGGGTCGTGGAGTCCCAGGGGATCGAAATCTCCAGCATAGGCACCAGGCGCATGTCGCCGTAGCCAAAGCGCGGGGCGGAGGCATCGGGATGCACGTCCAGGTATGTAGCGTCGTTGCCCGACTTGCGCTGAACCTGGCCTTCCTCGTCACCGCTGGGCCAGTCCAGGACGCTCAGCGCCCACCAAAGCTGCTCGTACCTGGCGGGGCGGAGTTGAATCTCGACAAAGGCCGGGGTACTCGGTTGAAGTCCATCCACCACCAGGCTAAATGAGTTGGTCTGCACCAGCTTGGTCATCGGCGCCGGGTCAACGTCATCGGGCACGCCATCGCCGTCGTTGTCGCGATCAAAAGCATCGGGCGTGCCATCGCCATCCGTGTCCTGATAAGGAACAGCCACCGGCGCGTAATGGTAGGCAGCCCAGTCTCCTGCGTAAAGGCAATTTGAGCACTCGTTGCCATCTGGTAGGCCATCGTAGTTCGTGTCGGCGTTCAGGGGGTCTGTGTGCCAGGTCTTTCCCCCATAGCCGAAGCCCTCCACCTCCACACGGTCGGGGATCAGGTCGCCGTCGCTATCGGCTGTCTGGGGATTCGTCCCCAATGCTCGCTCCTGGGCACAAGTCAGCCCGTCAGCATCGGAATCGCTGTTCTCTCCTGCATCTTGACAGATGTCTTCAACGGTCGTGGTCTCCGCGGCCACGGAGGCAAGAGCTGGAGCGGCGGGAGTCCGTGGCTCCAAGGTGCTCATCGAAGAAGCATCCGTTTCTGCGCTTTGAGACTCTGGCAGCGTCTGCGAGGCGTTGGCCAGGCCCCTCTCTGCCATTTTCTGATAAAAAGCCGCCACCTGGTGGCTTTGCAATAAGGGAGTGACGACAAGTGAAAGGATTACGCTGATGGCCACCGCGGCATAGGTGACCCGGAGGCGGCGGTAAGCAACGACGATACAACTAAGCAGGACAGCCAGGGCGATTACCAGGATGTCCTGGGCCATGCTCTGCCCCAGTGCGTTGCGTGACCCGTAGGCAGCCAAAAGGGCCCTAAATCCACCAGGCCGCAGGGCATCCAGCAGGGTTATCTCTTGTCCAAAGTCCGAAAATTCCGAGCGGAGAGTGGCGGTGACCTGTTCTCGACTGCCAGGAGGAAAAGTTATGTTCAGGGTAAGCCGGAGGGGAAGTCCTCGCTCGTCCAGCCAGATCTCGCCTTCCCCGGTTGCATCACGATATGCAGCGGGAACATCTAGCCCCACGCCAGTGGGCAGTTCGCCCTTGCTACGCAGGTAGGCTTCAAGCTGGTCTCGGATGTGGCGGGCCAGGGCCGGCCCATCAAGGGTAAAACCAAACCGGGTGAAGGTAAGCTCGCCTCCGCCAGGCAATGAGCGTGTCTCCGACCCCAGGTTGCGCGGATGGCGGACTCCAGCGAGGTACACCAGTGGATCCCAGTTCGGGGCAAACAGGTTCTCAGGCGTTTCTAGCTCCTGCCATTCGCCCCCGATAGTGCGCCCCTGGGCAATGCCTCGTTCTACCTTGATCTCAAAGCCACTGGCTTCCCCCAGAAAACTTCCACCATCCTTCTCAAGGCGTATCTGCATCGTCTGGTCGTGCAAATGGATCTCGCCATCAAGATGAAAGGCTTCCTGGCGATAGCCGTGCCCCGTATTGACCACCATTGGCAGGGGGCTGGTGGTCTGCACGATTTCTGTAGTATAACGATAGCTGCCCATCTTGAGCGCACGTTCCCAGGCATCCCGCACCTGGTCTTGCGGCGACAACGTTGCAGCCGCTGAGTATGTTGCCAATGTCAGCAACAGAATGCTCGCGATAGACGCGATAAGAAGGTGATAACATTTAGCTTTCATGTGCAGCTCCTCCTTAACATCATCACATCTGATGCTGTCCATGACAGACGTCAACACCAGAGTCGACTTTGGTATCTCTCCCTGACGAGCCCCTCCACCTCACCGACCTCCCCGCTGAAGGGACCTGCCGCCTCCATTTTCAAACTGGTCAGAGCCGCCGCCCAGAGCGTGGCCTCAGCCGGGGACGCCGTGAGCCGCTTCCCCAGATAGGCAGCGGTGCAGGTATCGCCTCGACCGGTGCGCCCTCTCATCTCCCTAGCGTGAAAGGGCGCGGCGTGGAAGCGGCCAGCGGCGTAAACCAGCACCCCCTGACCGTGGGTGAGCACTACCTCGCGGGGACCGAACTCGGCCAGGACCTCGGCTGCCTCCCGCAGGTCGCCCCTGCCGGTCAGGGCCTCCGCCTCCACAGCATCGGCCTTCAGCACGTCCACCAACTCCAGAACCTGGGCCGCCTGGGGCCAATCCTCGTGGACCAGCTCCCCTCCCCGACTAACTCTGAGAAAACCCTGCACGTCCAGGGAGATCACGGTCTCTTTCTGGGCTAACGCCTCGATGACCTCAAGCGGCGCCTCGCCCCGAATGGAGGCCCCGATGTGGAAAACGCGGGCCCGGACGGGGGCGACCTCGGCCGGGGTGAACGGACCCGCCGAGCCGACGTTGTAGACCGTGCGATGATCGAGGTCAGCAGTGGGATAGACCAGCTTCAGCCTAGTGGATTCCGCTGTCGGCGTGGCGAACACCTCCACGCCCAGGCGGGAGAGGTCTTCCACTACACCGAAATCCTCCCTGGCCAGCCTGGTGATGACCGCCGTCCGCAGCCCCATTTTGACCGCCACGCGGGCGCCGTAGTTGAAGGCTCCTCCGTGGACGGTCTTGGTTTCATGGGGCAGGACGATGGTGTCTTTGGTGTAGTGCCCCAGAAAGGCGATGTCGAATTGCGGCATGTGGGTTTCCAAAGTTGCCACGAATTTCACGAATTTTCACTAAAATTTCCCTTTTCGTGTTAATTCGTGAAATTCGTGGCAAAAAGCCTTTCCTGACGGCAGCGCTCAGTCAACCTCGCTGAGCTTGACCGGGCGGTTTTCCTGGTACGACTTCTGGGCCGCATGGCCCATCACCACCGGAATGCGGCCATCCATGCCCGTCACGGGAGGCGTCTTGTCCTGCTGAATGCACTCGATGAAGGCCTGCATCTCGGCGATGTAGGAGTCG
This sequence comes from uncultured Anaerolineae bacterium, assembly GCA_964510205.1. Lineage (GTDB taxonomy): Bacteria > Chloroflexota > Anaerolineae > VGOG01 > VGOG01 > CAZEBW01. Next base: position 6,655 of record CAZEBW010000039.1, on the reverse strand, counting down.
GTGTAGCGCTCCACGAAGAAGAACAGGGGCAGCGAGGAGTGGACGCCTTCGGCGTTGCTGTACACCGCCGTATCGGGGGTGTTGTTGGAAACGGCCACCATGCCCTGGGAGCCAAAGACCTCCACGCGCTGATCGTAACCGTAGACCGCCTGGCGGCTGTTGTCAATGGCGCCGACGACGCCGTTCTCGAAGCGCAGGGTGATGACCGCCGTGTCTATGTCGCCAGCCTCGCCGATGGCTGGGTCCACCATCACGCCCCCGGCGGCGTAGACCTCGCTGACCTCGCTGCCGATGAGATAGCGGGCCATGTCGAAGTCGTGGATGGTCATGTCCAGGAAGATGCCGCCGGAGACCTTGATGTACTCAATGGGCGGCGGCTGCGGATCGCGGCTGGTGATGCGCAGGATGTGGGGCGCGCCGATCTTGCCCGCCGCCACCATCTCCCGCACGCGCTTGAAGTTGGGATCGAAGCGGCGGTTGAACCCCACCTGCAGCTTGACCCCCGCCTTGTCCACCGCTTCCAGAGCTCGGTCAATTCTGACCAGATCGAAGTCAATCGGTTTCTCGCAGAAGATGTGCTTTCCAGCAGCGGCCGCCTCTTCGATGAACTGGGCGTGGGTATCGGTGCTGGAGCAGATGATGACCGCTTCGATGTCCGGATGCTCCATGATCTGGCGGTGATCCTTGACCGCTGAGGGAATCTGCAAGCTGGCCGCGCACTTCTCAGCCGCTTCCAGAAAGACGTCTGCTATGGCGAGGATGTTGGCATCGGGGACTCGGTAAGCCAGGTGTTCGGCGTGCAGCTTGCCTATTCTGCCGGCGCCGATGATGCCGACGTTGACTTTGGTGGACATTTTCGCTCCTTTCCAGAATTAGAAATGAGAATTTAGAAATTAGAGATGCCGGGGAAACTGCGCGAGCCTCTGTTCCACCTGCTCCAGCGTGGGGATGCCCTCTATGCCCGGCCTCTCCACGACGAAGGAAGCCACACAGTTGGCGAAGTGCGCCGCCGCGTAGGGATCGCCGCTCCTCGCCAGCTCGATCAAATAGGCAGCGGCGAAGACATCGCCCGCGCCAGTTGGATCTACCTCAATGGTTTCGAAAGCGGGAAAATGGCGGACCTCGCCCCGGCGATAGACCGTCGCCCCTCTGGCCCCTTTGGTGAGCACCAGAATCTCCGCCATTCGTGCGTAGGCCTGGATGACGCCCTCGTCCTTCTGCACATCGTTCTCGCTGAAGACCACCACCCTGGCGTGATCCAGAACCTCGACCGCCCCCTCCCAGGACTTGGGAAAGACGCGGCCATCCCCATCCCAGCGACGCATCCAGCCCTGCGGGGTCACCCCGACTAGCGAATGGGGGAATACGGCGGCCATACTGGCCTCCAGCTCGTTGGTCAGAGGGCCCAGCAGGACGACCCTAGCCTCTCGCCAAGCCGGGGGGATGTCCTCCGCCCCGATCGAATCCGCTACGGCGCGGAGATACTGAATGCGGGTCCCGTCTGGGGAGTAGAGATTTTGGAACGTGCTGGTCAGCGGCGACGGCAGGCGAAGCAGCTCGATGCTCTGGTAAAGAGGATGGAGGATCAGACCGGGAGAAGCGCTAGTGACCACAGCAGTGCGCTGGCCCAAGTTGCGGGCGGTCAGAGAGGCAAAGGTCACCGTTCCCCCGACGGTGTAACCATCCTCCTGCAAATCCTTGGTCACGTGGCCAATCACTAGGAAGTCTGGGGGAGACTTCTTCGCATAACGCTTCTTCATAGCTTCTCAATCCTCTTCCTCCTTAGGCAGAAATCCCCTCCCACCTGTAGGAAGTCAGATGCTTACCTACTCCGGTAGCAGGGGGCTTTCGCCCTTCGTCTGTCCTCACTGGAGCGGTCACAGGGTCGCTTATCAAACCCACTGTTGTCACTGTCGACTGAGATAAGTGCTGGCAACCACCGAGAGAATCAGGATTGCGCCTGCGGTGGCCTGGAAAACCTGGACGGGGATCTGCATCAGCACCAAGCCCTGCTCGAGCATACCGAGCAACAGCATTCCCAGGCTCGCGCCGATGATGTTGCCGAACCCGCCCGTGAGCCGCACGCCGCCGATGACGGAAGCCGCCACGGCGATCAACTCCATGCCCTCCCCTCGCAGAGGGTCTACGCTGGAACGGTGAGCGAACTGCATCAGGCTGGCCAGTCCTGCCAAAAATCCCGCCAACACGAAATTCATGATCTTCACTCTTTTAACCGCCACACCCTGCGCCAGGGCAGCGCCAGGATTCCCTCCCGCAGCAAATGTCCAGTTGCCAAACCGCGTTCGCATCAACACCAGAGAGGCGACGATGACGATGACAACGAACCAGAGGATGGAGATGCGAAAGTTGCTGGGGGGATGGGAGAGTGCATTGAGCGCATCAATTGGACCGTTCAACACGGTGAACAGCAGCGGTTTCTCGCCAGCGTAGAAGGCGAAATCTGCGCCACCGATTCCGCGGGCAATGCCGCGGTAGGCCAACATCGTACCCAACGTTGTGATGAAGGAAGGGATACCGGTCCCGGTGACGATCAATCCATTCACCAACCCAAGCAAAGCACTGACCGCCAAAGCCAAAAGGAGCGCCAGCAGGGGGGCTAGGCCGGCGTTGAGACTTAGGGCAAACACATAGCTGGCCACGGCAAAGGTTGAACCGACGGACAGATCGAACTCGCCAGAGACCATCAGCATGGCTACACCGACGACGACAATGCCCGTGATGCTGGCGAAGGTCAGGATGTTGGCAATGCAGATCGGGGTCAGGAAGTGCTTAGCGGAGACAGCGAAAAATAGAAACACTCCCAAGAAGCTAACCAAGGTCACCACCTCAGGAAACTCAGCCAACCTAAGGCGGAGCCGCCTCAAACTGGTCATCAGAGCTTGCAAGGATACCTCCTGTTTTGGGTGAGATCTCCCCGAAAGTGCTCGGAGCCCCGTCCCCGGGGCGATTTCCGCGAGGTGATTTCGCTGGCGACGCCCCCGGGGACGGGGGCTGGGAGCATTCCCAAGGACTTTCCGGGAGAGCTCGGGTAAGGTCCATAGCCGATGGTGTGAGTGATCAGCGAACACTGGAAAGCAAACGCTGGCCTGGCCGCGCCGGCCTAACACTCTCGCACGCCGGCGATGATATCGGCGATATCGTCCTCCGTCAGCTCGCCCTTGGCGTAGGTGCCGACCTTGCGGCCATGCCGCAAGATGGTGTAGGCGTCGGCGACCTGGTACACGTGGCGAACGTTGTGGCTGATGAAAACAACCGATAGCCCCCGCTCTTTGGCGTTGAGAGTGTACCTCAGCACCTTGCGCGTCTCGGCCACCGAGAGCGCAGAGGTCGGCTCGTCCAAGATCAAGAGCTTGGCGCCGAAGTGCATGGCGCGGCCGATGGCGACCGATTGACGTTCGCCGCCAGAAAGCAACCCGACCCTCTCAGACGGCGACCGGATCTCGATCCCCACATCCGACAGTCCTGTACGTGTTAGGCTGTCCATCTTCTGCAAATCGAGCCAGTCAACGGGGCCCACCTTGCGCACCAGCTCGCGCCCCAAGAAGAAATTGCGCGAAATGCTCATCAAATTAACCAACGCCAAATCCTGATAGACTGTTTCAACCCCCAGGGCGCGGGCATCGCGCGGGGACCGAATGTTCACCGGTTGGCCTTCGAAGTAGATTTGCCCCTCATCGGGCATGTGAACCCCGGTCAAGATTTTGATCAGGGTAGACTTGCCAGCGCCGTTGTCGCCCAGCAGCGCCATGACCTGCTGCTCTTGAACGGTGAAATCCACCCCGTCCAGCGCAGTGATGGTGCCAAACCGTTTGATGACCCCTTCCATGTGTACCACAGGGGTGTCGCGTCCATTATCGCTCATAACACACCACTCTCCTTTGTCTCAAGAACGACGGCGCAGCCAGTGATTGAGGATCACTGCCGCCACGATGGTTGCACCCACCACCGCCTGAAAGTTGTCAGCCGGGACAAATGGAATGTTGAGTAAGACCACGCCTGTGCGCAGAGCGCTGATCAACAACACGCCGATCAAAGCGCCCCAAACGCTCCCTGCTCCGCCGGTGAGCATTGTGCCGCCAACCACGGCAGCCGCAATGGCATTCAATTCCATACCGGCGCCAGTGGCAACGCGCACCGATCTGTACTGGCTAAACAGCAAGGCCCCGGCAAAGCCGGCCAGCGCTCCGGAGATGGCGAAATTGATCACCTTGATCCGCTTGATGTTCACCCCCCGCGCCTGGGCCGCGCCGGGGTTGCCGCCGACCGCAAAGACGTGATTGCCATAACGGGTGCGGGTCAGCAAGTACTGGCAAACGAGGGCCAGACCCATCAACCACAACGCAGCAGTGCGAAAGTTTGCCCCTTCAACGAGATCGTTGATCACATCGAGGCGCCCATTGAAGACCGTGTAGGCCGGCAGCCTCTCCAGCGTCTGCACCAGCACGCCGCCGGAAAACAGCCACACCGCTCCTCGATAAATGGAGGAGGTGCCCAAGGTGATGATGAAGGACGGAATTCCGGTCCAGACCAAGATCAAACCGTTCAAAGCGCCCAGCATAGCTGGAATAAGAAGCGCCAGCAGCACCGCCGCCAGGGGCGAGCCGCCGTTCATGGTGTTGAAGGCAAACAGGTAGCCCCCTGCCGCAACCATCGTGCCCACCGACAGGTCGAATTCGCCGCAGATCATCAGCAGCGTGACGCCGATGGTCACTACCCCCGTCAAGGTGGCAGCGTTTACAATGCCCGATACAGATCGCAAGGTGAAGAAATGAGGGACGAACAGCGAAAGAAGAACGAATACGGTAATCAGCGTGGCCAATGGCCCTGCGAAGGATGATTCGGCAAGCAGCCGACGGAAGCGGCTCCGCCAGGCAGCAACAGTCGTCATACCAAGCACCTCCCAAAGGAATTGGGTGTGGCTAAAACTTGTGGTAGTGACGACTTTAGTCGTTCCAAGCGACTGAAGTCGCTACTACCTTCCACAGATTTTAGCCACACTCAAAGGAATTAGGCAATGAGGCAATCAGGGCTTCGTTGCCTTGTTGCCTCATTGCCTTGTCGCCTTGTTGCCTCTAGCGATACTCGCCCGCCAGCTCTTTCACAATGGCGATGTTGCTCAGATCCACAAAGCCGGGGCCAGTTGGCGTCACCGGCAGCGCAGGAGTGATCCCATGGCGCCTGAGGAGCGTGAGCATCATCACTGAGCCGTACCCCTGCAAGAAGGGCTGTTGATCAATGGCGAACAGCGTGGCGCCATTCTCGACGTTAGCCACGATCTCCGGGCTCAGGTCGAACGTGCCGTGCACGAACTCGTCCGCCCCCAGACCCGCATCCTCCAAGAAGGCGTAGAACGGGTTGGCGCCATTCGGTCCCAGCGTCAGGAAGATGTCGGTGTCGGGATTCGCAGCATAGTAGTCCGAAATCACGGTCTGCGACTCGGCGGGATCATCGCTGATGGCCAACACCTCGGCCTCGATGCCCGCCTCGGCCATCGCGTCGCTGAAGCCCTTGCAGCGCTTGTCCAAACCGGCGTGCCCAACCTGCTGGTTGATGCACACACCGCGCGTGCCGCCTTTGGCCGCCAGCCGCTGACCACCCTGATACCCGCCCTGGTACTCGTCCATCCCCAGATAGGTCATGTAGGGGATGCCATCCGCCTCCGGCCCCGCGCCGGCGTTGTAGGCCAGCACCGGAATACCGGCGTCGAGGGCGCGCATGATGGGCTCCTTGAACAGCACGGGGTCGGTCACCGTCAGAGCGATGCCGTCGGGCTGGGCGGCCGCTGCCTGGTCAATGAGCGAGGCCGTCTTCTCCAGATTGAACTCGTCCGGCCCCAGCACCGTAACGCTGACGTCCATCTGATCAGCCGCCGTTTGGATGCCCTTCTGCACCACGCACCAGAAAGAATCCCAGGCGCACAAAGCGTGCTGAACATTGTAGATGTTGACTGGCGCGTCTGGGTCTGGCTCTACGCCCACATTACTCAGGTCCACGAAACCTGGGCCGGTGGCCATCACGGGCAGCGCGGGAGTGATGCCGTAGCGATTGGCCATGGCCAACCACATGACCGCCGTGTACCCTTGCAGGTAAGGCTGCTGGTCAATGCCGAACAAGGTGGTACCATTCTCGATATTGGCCTTGATTTCCGGACTCAGGTCGAACGTGCCGTGCACGAACTCGTCCGCCGCCAGGCCGGCGTCCTCCAGGAAGGCGTAGAACGGGTTGGCGCCATTCGGTCCCAGCGTCAGGAAGATGTCGGTGTCGGGGTTCGCAGCATAGTAGTCCGAAATCACGGTCTGCGACTCGGCGGGATCGTCGCTGATGGCCAACACCTCGGCCTCGATGCCCGCCTCGGCCATGGCGTCGCTGAAGCCCTTGCAGCGCTTGTCCAGACCGGCGTGCCCAACCTGCTGGTTGATGCACACGCCGCGCGTGCCGCCTAAGGCCGCCAGCCGCTTGCCGCCCTGATAACCGCCCTGGTACTCGTCCATCCCCACGTATGTAGAGTAGGGAATGCCATCCTCGACCGGTCCGGAGCCGGCGTTGTAGGCCACCACGGGGATGCCCGCGTCAATAGCCCGCATGATGGGCTCCTTGAACAGCACGGGGTCGGTCACCGTCAGAGCGATGCCGT
>CAZEBW010000038.1:7458-33752 GCA_964510205.1 uncultured Anaerolineae bacterium | reverse complement strand
ACTGCTGCAGCGGCGAGCTGGGCTCGGAGTAAAGCAGGATGTGCTGCTGCTCCGTCAGCGCCTCGTAGCCGCCCGCCACGGCGGCCGCCATGTCAATCGCTCGCTGGCAACTGGCCCTGTCGTCGGTCACGAACACGATGGGCTTGGTGGTGTGCTCCAGCATCAGGGCCATCTGAACGTCGTAGGTCAAAGCCGCATCCACGTCGGCGGGGATGCCGATGGACATGACGAAGTGGATATTGGGCAGGGCGTCGCACAGATGGTAGCCATTGATGATGTCCGCCTTCGTGAAGTCGCGATGCTCGCCCGTTTCGGGATCGAGGAAGTTCAGGCAGTCGGAGCCGGTGCCAAACCAGACCTTGCTCCCCTCCAGGAACAGGGCTGGCTCGCCGTCGCGGTCGCACATCACGATCCGACTCGGCGCCGAGGCAATCGCGCCCTCCACCAGCGGCGATGGGAACTTGACCAGGTTGCCGTCGGAGATGAAGGCCCCGGCCGCCTCCAGCATGTCCAGGGCCTCCTGATGGTGAAACCGGATTCCCGTGCGCCTCAGCACTTCCAGAGCTGCTGTGTGAAGGTCCTGGAGCTGGGTCTCAGAGAGCACGGCGAACTGGGGGGATAAGAAAGCGATGGAGTTAACGGTTTTCACTGATCTCTTTCTCGCTTTCATTCTTCAGGAAGCAACCCGCCCGCAGGTTTGCACCCACGGGCGGGTTGTGATGTCTATTCTTCTTCAGCCTCTCGCTCCTTGAGCACCTCAGCGATCGCTTCCTCCGCCGCTTCTGGCAGAGGGGGCACCTCGTGCTCGGCCAGGATCTGGCGGGCGCGCTCGTTGGCGCGGGCGGTCATGTCTTGGCGCCCCTCTTCCACCCAGTTGTCGTAGCGCGACCGATCTATCAGCTCTGGCCGCCACTGGGCCCATCTCCAGTTGTCCAGGGTGTGATCGTCGGCCAGGAAGCCGCCGCCGGGCCTGGCGCGATGGATGGCCTCGCGGGCCAGGGCGCGCTCGCTCACCTCCACGCCGCCCATCACGTAGCGCACGTCGCGGATGATCTCGTCCACCACCACCAGCATCTCCATCGAGGAGGTGGTGCCGTACTCGATGTAACCCACGTCGTGGTTCAGGTTGCAGCGGCTCAGGAAGGCGGCCATGACCGAAACCGTGGCTTCGATGCCAGCCTGGGCGTCCACCACCTTGCTGTCGGTGGCCCCGGCTGTGCCCCAAACGGGCAGGTCGTACCAGCGGGCCAGGTCGGTATAGGCGGCCATGCCTTTGGGCCATTCGGGGCTGCCATAGCTGACGATGGCCGATTTCATGTCCAGGGCAGCGGTGTTCATGCCGTACAGGAAAGGCGTGCCCGGCCACACCAATTGGCTGAGCACCAGCCCCGCCAGGCACTCGGCGTTGCCCAGCGCCAGCGCGCCGGCCACGGTGACCGGCCCGCCGCCGCCCGTGTTGGGCGAGGGCAGGTAGGTGACCGGGATGCCCCTTTCGGCGCAGAACAGCAGCTTGTCCACCGATTCGTCGTTGAACAGCAGCGGCGAGATGGGCTCGGCGTAGTGGAGCAGGAAGGGTTTTTCGCGCAGTGCGGTCTCGCCGCCGGCCACCGCGCAAGCGATGCGGTACATGTCCTCCATGTCCCGCCGATCGTTGGCCGTGTACACGTTGGGCTTAACCGAGCCGCGGAGCATGTTGATGAAGCTGTGGAGGTAGTGGTCCATAGTCGGCACGTCCGAGGGGGTGGCCATGGACATGATGAAGTCAATCTGGTCCAGGCCATCGCACAGGTGGGCGATGCGCCGCACGTCCTCGGCTGCGCCCTGGCGCCGTTGGCCCGTCTCCACGTCCATAGTGAAGGGGCAGTCGGAGCCAGGCCCAAAGAAGACCTTGCCCGCCTCCAGCGGCATGGTCAGCTCGCCCAGGCGGTTGTGCATGGGAATGCGCGACGGGGCCGCGCCGATGGCGTCCATCACCATGAGAGGTGGGATTTTGATCCGATTCTCAGATTCCCAGGCCCCAGCGTCGAGCAGCAGCGCGCGCCCGGCTTCGTTCTTCATCACGATGCCCGTCTGGGACAAGATGTCCAGGCTGGTGTGATGGATGGCTTGAATCTGTTCGTCGGACAGCATCCGAATCGTAGGATGCAAGGTAGAAATGGGAATTTGCTCAGTCATAGAAATCTCCTTAACGTATTTCGTATTGCGTATTGCGTGTTTCGTGTTGCGTAGAACGTGAAATCTTGCGCACTGCGTTTCACGTTTCACGCTTCACGCCTCACGTTTCACGTTTTAGATTCTCAACTCGAACCGCTGGCGAATCCAGTTTTCTACGTCTGGATGCAGCGGCTCTGGCTGGTGGCTGGCCAAGATGTCGCGGGCGATTTGTTTGGCTCGCTGTCGGGCGTCCAGGGCACCGGCCTCCTGCCACAGGTCCCGGCCCTGCCGATCCACCACCTCCGAGGGATAGTAAAACTCGGAGCGCATGTGGCGGAGGGTGTGCTGGGCCATCAGGTAGTGGCCGCCGGGGCCTACGTCATCAATCACGTCCAGGGCCAGCGTCTCGTCGTTCACCTCAATGCCCCGCACCACGCGCATGGCCATGCCCAGGATGTCGTTGTCAATCACGAACTGCTCGGCGGCGACGGTGTTCATGTTCTCCAGCATACCGGCCGCGTGGTGGATGAAGTTGCTCCCGGCCAGGGCGGCCAGCACCGCGCTCATGGCCTTCTCGAATCCGGCCTGCACGTCGGGGAGCTTGGCGTCGGTCATGCCCGCCGAGTTGTAAATCGGCAGGCGGTAGAACTGGGCCATCTGGGCCATGGCCGCGTTGGTCAGGCCGAACTCGGCGGCTCCGGCCAGGTAGCGACCGGTTTTCATGTCCGCCGTAGCCGGAATGGGGCCGATGAGCAGCGGCGCGCCTCGTCGGACCAACTGGGTCAGCGCCACCCCCGAAAGCTGCTCGGCGGTGAGCTGGGCCAACATGCCGGCCAACGTCACCGGCGCGGTAGAGCCGGCCATCGGTGCCGCCGAGAGCACCACGGGGATACGCTGGCGGCAGGTTTCGATGAGCAGCGTGGCAACGTCGGTGGCGAACTTGAGGGGACTGACCATCCAACTGGTGATGAAAGACACGATGGGCCGCTCGCGCAAGGCGTCCGCTCCACCCGCGATCCTCTCGCACATCTCGACCGTGTCGCGGATGCCCTGCACGCTGTAGACGCCCGACTGGACGTGTTTGGTGGTATTAGCCAGGCCGGCGTAGTACTGGTTGATGTCCACGTTCTCTTCGTCCATGTCGGTGGGATAGACCGGCACCAAATAGAAATGGACGTTGTCCAGCGCATCCACCAGGCGAGCCAGCTCGGCCACGTCGCGCAGCACCGCCGCACGCGGCTGGCCGCTCTCCAGGTCGAGGACGGTCAGCGCGGCGCCGCCCGTGCCAACGTGGACTCGCGCGCCCTCCAGTTCCAGGTCCCATTTGGGATCGCGCCCGGCCAGCACCACCTTTGAGGGAGCCCAATCCACCGCGTCTTCGACCAACGAACGGGGCAGTCGCACGCGATTGCCGGCCGCGTCCGCGCCAGCTTCCTGGAACAGCCGCCGCGCTTCCGGCTCCTCGACCTGCACGCCGGTGCGCTCCAGGATGCTCAGCGCCGACTCATGGATGCGCTGCACCTGATCGTCGGTCAGGGGTTTGTATTGGCCGCCGACCAAGCCTTTGACGGGCTTTCGTTTGCTCGCCATGTTGCCTCCTCGGATCTGATCACGTCTTCACGCTCCACGTTTCACGGCATCAGATCGCGGGCCACGTCCACTGCGCTGGCCGCGTCGGGCGCGTAGGCGTCGGCCCCGATCTGCTCGGCGAAGGCTTCCGTCACCGGTGCGCCGCCGACCATGATCTTCACCCGGTCGCGCAGGCCCGCCTCTTGCAGCGCCTCAATAGTCGCTTTCATGCCGGGCATGGTGGTGGTCAGCAGGGCCGACATGCCCAAGAGCTGCGGTTGGTGTTCACCCACGGCGGCCACGAAGTCGTCGGGCTTGACATCGGTGCCCAGGTCAATGGTCTCGAAGCCGGCGCCTTCCAGCATCATCTTGACCAAGTTCTTGCCGATGTCATGCAAGTCGCCCTGCACTGTGCCGATGACGTACTTGCCCGCGCTGGGCACATCGCTCTCGGCCAGCAGCGGTCGCAGGACGTTCATGCCGGCGTGCATGGCGCGGGCGGCGATGAGCACCTCGGGTACGAACAGGTCGCCGGCCTTGAAGTCCTTGCCCACCTCGTCCATGCCGGCGATGAGGCCACCGTTGAGAACCTCGCCCGGCGACATCTTTTGATCCAGCGCCCGCTGCACCAGATCGGCAACGACTTTGTCCTCGCCCTTGTACAGGTTGGAGGCGATCTGTTCCAGAATTTGTGAGTTCGTCATCACTCGCTCCTTTTGTAAGTTGATTGGAAAGCCACAACGATTATGATGGGCGTCTCGACCACGCCGAGACGCCCATTACAACGGCGCCCATCCAGATTTGAGCGCACGTATTATATCGCTCTATTCCCGCGCTGTCAAATGGGATTCAAGCGAAGTGCGTGCGGTGCTCCCCCCAGGCTGCATCCACCAGCTCCGGATTGGAGAAGAGGTCAACCGCCGTCATGGCCAGCGCTTTGGCCGCGTCCAGCAGGCCGGCGTGGCCCTCTTGGGAAGCTGAGGCGACGCGGAACTGCGGCGAGTGGCCCGCCACCTCGTCGGGCGCGATGGCGACGTAGGGATGCAGGGCCGGGACGACGTGGCTGACGTTGCCCATGTCGGTGGAGCCCATGCGCTCGTTGGGCTCTGGCAGTTGCACCTCTCGGCCCAGCGCGGCCAGATTGGCGTCGAAGAGATCGGCCAGGACGGTGCTGGGCACCATGTTGGCGTAGTACTTCTCGCCGCGCGTCAGCTTGACCTCCGCGCCGGCAGCCAGCGCCCCGGCCCGCGCGCAATCCTCCACCTTGGCCAACACAGCCAGGGCGTGGTCCTTTTCCGCCGCTCGCACCAGGAACTCGGCTGCGACGTAGTCAGGGATGATGTTGGGGGCCGCGCCGCCGTGGGTGATGATGCCGTGGATGCGGACGTCGTCGGTCAGTTGCTGGCGCAGCGCGCTGATGTTGTTGTAGGTCAGGATGCAGGCATCGAGGGCGTTGATGCCTTTATCTGGCGTGGCGGCAGCGTGGGCAGACTGGCCGAAGAATTCCATCTTCAGCTCGTAGCAGGCCAGCGAGGTGCGGCGGGTCATGGTCCGCGTGGAGGGATGAACCATCATGGCCGCGTCCACACCATCGAAGACGCCGGCCTCGGCCATGATGACCTTGCCCGCGCCGCCCTCTTCGGCCGGAGTGCCGATCACCTGGATAGCGCCGGCCACCTCGTCGAGTACAGATCGCACAGCGAGGCCCGCCCCCACCGAGGCCGTGCCGATGATGTTGTGGCCGCAGGCGTGCCCGAGACCGGCCAGAGCGTCATACTCGGCCAGGAATGCCACGACCGGCCGGTCCCCCTTCTGACTGGTGTAGGAGGCCGCGAAGGCGGTCTCCAGTCCAGCCACGCCGCGCCGCACCGCAAACCCTTCTCGCTCCAGGACAGAGGTCAGCAGTGCCACGGCCTCAAACTCCTGGAAGGCCAGCTCGGGGTTGGCGTGGATGGTGTCCGAAACGCGAATCAGCTCGTCGCGCCGGGCGCCCACGTCGTCTAAAACGCGCTGTTTCAGTTTGTCTAAGTTGCTCATGGTCTCTCCCTCCTTAAAAGAAATTATGCAGTACCGCAAAACTTGCTATGCGCCGATGGAGCGAGCGTCGGTCGAGTAGGCCTGGAGCGCAGCGGAAGGCCGTATCGAGACCACGCGAGCGGCTCCGGGCACGAGTTTTGCACCGCGAAGCCGCGCCTTGGTCTCGATACGCGCTTGCAGCGCTACTCGACCGGCGGCGCTCAGTTGTGCCCGATAGCAAGTTTTGCGCCATTGCGAAATTAGGGTCTTTGAATGCGGGTACAGATCACGTTCCGGTCCTCATGCGGGGGTCCAGAGCATCTCGCAGGCCGTCTCCCAGCAAGTTGACCGAAAGGACGGTGAGCATGATGGCTAGGCCGGGCGCGGCCGTGATCCAGGGGGCCTGGCGCAGGTAACCCCGCCCTTCGCTGAGCATGCCCCCCCATTCTGGCGCTGGCGGCTGGGCGCCCAGACCCAAGAAGCTCAGCGACGAAGCGCTCAAGATGGCCCAGGCCAGGTCCAGGGTAGCCAACACCAGGACCGGGGCGAAAATATCGGGCAGGATGTGGCGGAAGACGATGCGCCGGCCACGACAGCCCACGGCGCGGGCCGCCCGCACGAACTGCTTTCTCTTGGTAGCCAACACCGAGCCGCGCACCAGCCGGGTGTAGTTGGGAATGCCAGCGACGCCCACAGCGATCATGGCGTTGGACAAGCCAGGTCCCAGCAAAGCCACGATGCTCAGAGCCAGGAGGATGCCGGGGAAGGCCAGCATCATGTCCATCACGCGCATGATGAGGCTGTCTATCCAGCGGCCGTTGTAGCCGGCGAGCAAACCCAGGATGAGGCCGGGGACGGAACTGATGGCCACCGCTACGACCCCCACCAGCAGCGAGACCCGCGCTCCGAAGAGAAGGCGGCTGAAGATGTCTCGGCCGAAGAGGTCGGTGCCGGCCCAGTGTTCGCTGCTGGGCGGCGATAGCTGCTCCTCCACGGCCACAGCCAGGGGATCGTAGGGGGCGAGGGCCGGCGCCAACATGGCTAGGACAGTCAGCATCACGAGGAAAGCCAGGGACAGCAAGGCCCCTTTGTTGCGCCGCAATTGCCGGCGGGTGATCAGGGGAGGGATCTCCCTCCGAGGAATCGTTTTTCGAGTGGGGATGGGAAAGCGGCGTTTGGGCATTGTTTCGGCAGGCTCAACACAAAGGTTAATCGTAGCGGATGCGGGGATCCATGACGGCGTACGAGATGTCTATCAGCAGGTTGACCAGGGTATAGACGGCCGCAGCCAGGAGAACAGCGCCCTGGACGATGGGGAAATCCTTCCAGAGGATGGCATCCACCACCAAGCGGCCCAATCCCTGGCGCGAGAAGACCGTCTCCGTGACCACCGCGCCGCCCAGCAAGTAGCCAAACTGCAAACCCATCACCGTGATCACCGGGATGAGGGCGTTCTTGAGGCCGTGACGGTACACGACTACGCGCTCGCTCAGACCCTTGGCCCGCGCGGCAGTGATGTATTGCTGACCCAACACCTCCAGCATGGTGGATCGCACCAGACGGGCAATGGAGCCAGAAGAGGCCAGCCCCAGTACGAGAGCTGGCATGATCAGATGTCTCAAGCTGCCCTGTCCCGTGGCAGGCAGCCAGTGCAGCAGCGAGCTGAAAAGCAGGATGAGCAGCAGTCCCGACCAGAAGATGGGCATGGAGGCTCCGGCCACGGCGATGGTCACGCACAAGCTATCCACCCAAGTGTTGCGGTTCAGGGCGGCGGCGATGCCCAGGGCAGCGCCGATGACGACCGCCACCACCATCGCCGCCACCGCCAGTTGGACGGTGTGGGGCAACTGCTCCAGAATAGTCCGCGTGACGGGGCGATTGGTGAAAATCGAGCGCCCCAGATCCCCACGCAGGGCGTTGGCCAGGAAGCGACCATATTGAACGTAGAGCGGGTCGTCGAGACTCAGTTGGCGGCGCAGTTGGGCGATGGATTGGGAGGAGCCTCCGGACTCGGCCAGCATCAACTCGGCCGGGTCGCCTGGCAGGAGGTGCATCATGAGGAACACCAGGGTAGCCACGCCCCATAGCACGGGGATGGAGATTATCAAGCGTCTTCCGATATATTGTAGCATTGTTCAAGGGACAAGGGATCAGGGATAAGGGATCAGGGACAAGGCTGATTCCTGGTCCCTAGTCCCTTGTCCCTAGCCCCTAGTCACTCCTTCCTCCTGCTAGGTACACGTCATATAGCCAGGGAAACCAGCCGCTCAGACCGTAGCGCAAGCCCTTCACCTGGGCGCTGGCGGCATTCAAGTTGACGTAGTCGCGAATGGGAATGATCAGCGCTTCGGCCATGATGCTTTGCTGCGCCTCGGCGTACAGCTCCTTGCGCTCTTCAGAATCGAGGGTGCGAGCCCCTTCCTCCAGCAGCTCATCCAGACGAGGGTCCTGAACTTTGGCCCAGTTGAAACCGCCGTCGGAGTGGAAGAAAGTGCGCAGGATGTCTGGATCGCTGCTGGAGAGGGTGAAGGGGATGAGATGGTGCTTGCCTTCGCGGGCCGCCTCCAAAGCGGCGGGGTAGGCCACCACCTGGCTGCGCACCTCGACCCCCACGGCCTTGAACTGAGCCTGCAGGAGCTGAGCCACCTCGGGCATGAACCCCCAACCCATGAGGTAAGCCTCTACCCGCAGGGGCTGTCCCTCTTTGTCCAGAACGCCATCGCCGTCCGCGTCAACCCAACCCGCTCCATTCAACAGGTCTTTCGCCAGCTCAGGGTTGTGGTCGTAAAGCCCTGCCACTTCTTCATCGTAGCCCCTCGTCACCGCGTTCAGCGGACCGTGGGCCACCGGCGAAAGGTTCTTGAAGATGGCCGCCACGATAGCTTCCCGATCGGCGGCGTAGATCAGGGCCTGGCGCACCCGCAGGTCGTCGGTGGGCGGGCGCTCGGTGTTCATGAACAGCATGAGGGGTGTTCCGGGCAGGGCCACCGGGATCAACCGAAAATCGGCATCATCGGACAGACGTTGGGCATCCTGGGGTGGAATCTCGCCCATGACCTGAGCTTGGCCCGATTCCAGGACCAGGGCGCGGGTGGCTGGCTCCACAAAAAAGCGGAACTCGATCTCCTCCAGATAAGCCGGCCCCTGGTGGTTAAAAATGGCGGGCGCCCAGTTGTAATCGGAGTTGCGCACCAGGGTCAGGTGATCCTTGGGCACGTACTCCTGGAACACGAAAGGCCCAGTCCCCACCTGATGCATTTGGTAATCCAGGCCCCACTTCTCCACCGCAGCGGGGGAGGCCATGCCCAGGTAGACCTGGCTGAGGGAATCCAGCAGCGGGGCAAAGGGCTGCTGGAGATAGACCTGGACGGTATAATCATCCACCACTTCGGCGTGGTCGTAGGGTCCCAGCATAAAGACCGCTTTTTGCGATTTGGTCTGGGGGTCCACAATGCGGTCCAGATTGAACTTCACCGCCGTGGCGTTGAAGGGAGCGCCGTCGTGAAACCTGACGTCCTTACGCAGGTGAAAGGTGTAGATCAAGCCGTCGTCGGAGACCTCCCACGACTCGGCCAGGCCGGGGACGAATTCGCCGTCCAGGTCTTGCCACACCAGGGTGTCGTACACGCTGGTCAGGGGGATGCCCAGCTCCGAGGAGGCATTGACGTGGGGGTCAATGCCAGAGGGGGTCAAAGTAAGGCCGTAAACCAATTTGCCGCCCCCAGCAGCAGGCGCCGAGCTACAAGCCGCTAACATCAAAGCCAACACACTCACTATCACCGCCAAGCCGGGCATTTTAGCGCCACTCATCTTTTCTTCCTCCTGGCACCTGGGTAATAAACCAACGCCCCTCAGACCAGCCGAGCAAGGACGACCTGACCATCCGACCAGGGGCCGCCAGACCAATTGTACACCAAATGGCCCGCTTTGTAAACCCTGAAAGCATTGTCGTCAACTTTACCACAGGCTTAACTGGAAGGGGGGCTGCTTGCCGTTCAGCAAAATGAAGGGGGCGGCGCGCTGGGCGACGGCCCCGATCTTGCGCAGGTCCGAAAGCTGGCAGAAGGCGCCCTGCCTGCGCAGCGTGAGGATGCGGGAGGCCGAGGTGGGACCGATGCCGGGGACGCGGAGAAGCTCCTCGCGGCTGGCGCGGTTCACCTCCACGGGGAAGCGCTCCGGGTGGGCCTGGGCCCACGCCAGCTTGGGGTCGGCCTCGCTGGGCAGGTTGCCCGCCTCATCGAAGACCAGGTCCTCGAAGGTGAACCCGTATTGTCGGAGGAGGAAATCGCTCTGGTAGAGACGGTGCTCGCGCAGAGGCGGCGTGGGGGGATGATGCTCCAGCGGGGTATCGGCAATGGGCTGAAAAGCGCTGAAGTAAACGCGCGCTAGGTCCACCTCGCGGTAGAGCCGCGCGGTGGTGGAGAGGAGCTCGCGGTCGCTTTCATCTGACGCGCCGACCACGAACTGGGTGGTCTGGCTGACTGAGGCGCGCTGGCCCGCACCTTCCCTGATGAGGCGATCGGCCCAATGCAGGGGCTGGAGGAGATGGGCGGTGAAATCCTTGGGGGGAGCGATGCGGGCCAGGCGCTCCGGGTTGGGCGCCTCCAGGTTCACCGACACCCGGTTGGCCAACTGCACGGCGCGCTCCACGTGGGCAAAGGTAGCGCCAGGCAGAATCTTGAGGTGGACGTAGCCGGGGAAGGCGTAGCGGCGGCGCACCAACTCCACCGCAGCGATCATGCGGTCCATAGTGCGGGCTGCGTTGCACACGCCGGAGCTGAGAAAAAGCCCCTTCACCAGCCCCTTGCGGTGCATGAGGTCGAACGTGCAGGCCAGCTCCTCCGGGGTGAAGCTGAGGCGACGGAAGTTGCGGCTGGCGCGGTTGGCGCAGTAGGCGCAGTCGTTTTCGCAGGCGTTGGTGAGCAGCACCTTGAGGAGATTCACCCTTTTGCCGTCGGGCAGCACGGCCGGGTAGATCCAGCGATCCAAATCGCCGCGCACGCGGTTGGCCTCCGCGCCGCAGGCCTGACCACACAGATCATACTGAGCCGACCGGCCCAGCACCTCGATCTTTTGGTGCGTATCCATGCTAACCACCCCCTCCCAGCCTCCCCCTGCGATGGGGAGGAGCAAGATCTTCCCCTCCCTCGGAGGGAGGGGTTAGGGGAGGGTGAGCCATCCATGGAAAAGCCCACCCCCTGCCCGAACTATCCATATTATACGAACGAATGTTCGAAATGTCAAGAGAGCATAGCAACAGAGCTTGGGCAAACCACCCAAGCCCTTCCGCAGTTAGTACGCCCGGGGAGACTCGAACTCCCAACAAACGGTTTCGTAGACCGCTCCTCTGTCCTATTGAGGTACGGGCGCCCAAAAATAAAAGGCACCCTCGACAGGATTCGAACCTGTGACTTCCTCCTCCGCAGGGAGGCGCTCTAATCCACTGAGCCACGAGGGCGCGCATTTAATCAACGCAGGCGGGGAGAGTGGGATTCGAACCCACGGAAGAGCTTTTTGACCCTTCAACCGCTTAGCAGGCGGCCCCATTCGTCCACTCTGGCATCTCCCCCGGCTGTCTATGCAATTATCAGGTTTGGCGGAGGGAGAGGGATTCGAACCCCCGGTGAGGTTGCCCCCACAACGGTTTTCAAGACCGTCGCCATAGTCCACTCGGCCATCCCTCCGGACTTAGAGAGACTTGCCCCCCATCCACCATTAGTATAGCAAAGAGCGGCGATAATGTCAAGCTCTGGAAAGGCGGTCTCCCGCGCTTATGCTCGCGGCGGATCGCCAGACCCGTCGCCTAAGCTGCTGGATATGGCGATCCAGCCGCAGCAGAATGCCATTTTACAAGCTTTTTACAAACAAACAATAACTGCTTAACAATTATCCCACATAATGAGGCCAGAATGTGGCTTCCGGAGCCAAGTTCCAAAAAAATGCAAAGGAGGTACAGAAAGATGAAAAAGAAGATGCTGGTCTTGATAGCGGTGCTGGTAACCGCCAGCCTGGGATTCGCCTCCGTCGTCAGCGCGGACAGCGAGGAGGGCGCGGGCACTCTGAAGGCCCGAGGAGACGGCTTCGCCGGACTCCACGGTACTGGCACCATCCGCGTGAGCGGCAATGGCGTGCTCTGGGTCAAAGGCGAGGAGTCCATCGAGATCCAGGGCGAGGAGGGTCACAAGAAGGTCTTCCCCAGCGGCTGGACCGAATACGTCGGCTTCAAGGGGACGGCCCGCATCCGTGGACGGGGCGTCTCGGTGCTCATGGCCGGGGAGAACATCAAACTCTACGCCATCGGCAACGGCCGCGTCATCCTGTGGGGCGAGGGGACCTACGAGATCAACGGCCTCATCACCGGCGCGTGGTCCGAAGCCATCGAGGTCCTCGACTACTAGCCGCGTCTTGAGTTGGGCATAGCCCCACGCACAGCGGGGCTATGCCCTCTCTACCTGGCACACATCGGAGAAAACAGAACCAGACCTATTAGACTTAAGGGGGTTGGCAATGCTTCGCCTAATACGCTTTATCACCATCATCACCTTGGCCGCGGCCCTGGGCGTTATCCTGTACGCCACTGCGCGCCCGGCCCAGGCCCTCTCCCCCTCCCCCCGGCCTGAAGGCCACCCCCCTCCCCCTCTCCCGACGTCGGGAGAGGGGGAGGGGGGCTGGGGGGGAGGAGGTGAGGGCTTCTCCATCAGCACCGACGATGGCCTGTCCCTCACCCTTTCGGAGGACGGACAGGTTATCAGTCTGGCGATGGACGGCGATCCGCTGCCCATCACCCCGGCCCCGGCGTTGTGGGTGCGGGACATGAGCGCGGCCGGACAGGTGAGCGAGCCGAATCTGTTGGCCAATCCGGGCTTTGAGGATGGAGAGACCGGCTGGCGGATGGGGCTGCAAGTCGGCACCGACATCGCCCTCACCGACACGGTGAGCTACAGCGGCGACTGGTCGCTGCAAATGCACGGCGTCCAGACCGATACCCTGGGCCGCGCCACGGTGATCGCCGATGCGGTGGACGTCACCCCAGGTCAGCGCTATCGGCTCTCGGCCCACCTTCTGAGCAGCCAGGGCTACGTGCGAGCCATGGACGGCGTGCCCCCCAAGCGCCAAGACCAGGTCTGGCGAGGTCTCGCCTGGCCCAACGGCCTCTATCTGACTTGGCTGGATGGGGAAGGTCAACCATTGACTGATCCAATCCTGGCAGCGCCGCTGCACTGGGAGGCCAATGTTTGGCGCAAGGTCAGCGGCGAGGTGCGGGCTCCGCCGGACGCGGCGCAAATGGAACTGATCATCGGCGGGCGGCTGCAGGACGAGTACCTGTGGGTGGACGATGTGAGCCTCGTCGCCAGCCCAGAGGTGGAGCAGCCGCTGGCCGGCGTGGTCACGCAGCAGGACGACCAGTTGATCCAAACCGCTACTATCACCACCGGCCTGACCCTGACCGCCACCTACACCGCCCAAGCCGACCACATCGCGGTGCACGTCGAGCTCCACGACACGGCTGAGGCGGATCGAGCTCTGGAGGTCATCGTGGCTTTGCCAGTGAACGCTGACGGCTGGAATTGGTGGGACGACGCGCGCCACAGCCGACCCATCACCGTAGGCAGCGCGGTGGCCAGTCCAGCCCCGCAGTATCCGTTCCCGCCCTGCCTCTCCTGGACCTACGAGCACGTGGTCAGCGGCGTGTGGGACGCCTGGCTGCCCATCTCGCTCTATCCCTACGCCCTGATTGAGGACGGCAGCCACGGCCTAGCCTTAGCCGCCTCGCTGGACTCGCCGCGTCTGGTCAAGCTGGCCTACGATCAAGAGCAGCAGCGATACGAGGCGCGAGGCTACCTGGGCATCTCGCCCCTGGCTACCAAGCTGGAGGGGCGAGCCGACCTGAGCCTGGAGCTCTATCGCGTGGACCCGGCGTGGGGCTTTCGGGAAGTCATGGACCGCTTCGCCGCCCGGCACCCCACTTGGTTCGAGTCGCCCCGCCCGATGTACGACTACAACGGGCACGACCGAGCCTACTACATGTCCGAAGAGGGCGCCCAGCAGGTTTTGGCCTACGACCAGCAGGGCATCTTCGCCGCCCAGTACATCGTGGGCGAAGCGCCGCTCAAGGACGGTCCCGTCAGCGAGCCGATGCCTACTTACGAGGAAACCATCGAATTGGTAGAGGAGCTGGGGAGCTCGCCAAAAGCAGTTGACCAGGCCAAGGCCGAGGCCATCACCAGCAGCGTGGCCCACAGTCCCAACGGCGACTGGATGATCAAGCACCTGGGCGAGTTCAACTGGGCGCCGGGCGTGTGGGAGATCGCCTGGCAGACCAACACCGACCCGGACATCGAAGGCGGCTGGGGGGCGTTTCTTTGGAACTGGGGCATCAGTCCGGCCATCGAAGCCACCGAGGCCATCAGCGCGGTGCTGGACGGGGTCATGATGGACAACTTCATGACCTCCACGGGCGTGGACACCCGTCCCGAACACCTGGCGCTGAGCGATAGCCCCCTGACCTACCACGTCGCCACCTACCAGCCGGGCGTGCACAACGCGGCCAGCGTGGACGAGTTCTTCCTGTGGCTGCGCGACGCGCTGGACGCCCGCGGCCGCGACGACATGGCCATCACCGTCAACTTCTGGGGCGTCGCCACAGCCAACGGACTGGCCCGCCACATTGACGCCTTCGGCGGCGAAGGGAACAGCAAGAGGGGAGCGTCCACCAACTGGAACCCCCGCATCCTGGACTACCGCCGCGCCATCGCCTACCACAAACCCCAGGTCTGGGCCAATGGCGAGCCCGACCTGACCCTGGAGGACGTTGAGGCGTTCACGGACCTGGCGCTGTTCTACGCCATCTCTCCCTCTCGCAAGGACGAAGCCACCGGCTGGGATCCCGGCGCCGACCAACTGATCACCGACACCCGGCAGGTGCTGTTCCAGTTCTGGGGCGCCGGCTGGGAGCCGGTCACCCACGCCTGGACGGACAATGAAGCGGTGTGGTTGGAGCGGTTTGGGCCAATATCTAATACCCAATATCCAATACCCAATTGGTCATCGGACATTGGATATCGGGTGCTGTACTTCACTGTGCACAACACCTCTGATGAGACCACGCCCTTCACCCTGACGGTGGACGCGGCGGCGCTGGGGATCGCCAAACCGGAAAGGCTGACCGTGACGGAGCTGGTGTCCGGCGACGCGGCGCCGCATGACGTGCAAGGCGATCTGGTGCTGATCAGCGGCGAGCTGGCTCGGCTGGACACCGTGGTTTTTCAACTGAAGGAGGAGGCAACGCCCTATCGCCTTTTCCTCCCCCTTATCTATTAAGAAGCAATCGTAAGTGTCATCGCGAGGCGGTGTTTTCGCGCCTAAGCGATCCCCAACTTGCGAGGGGGAGATTGCGGCAATCCAGGGGATTGCTTCGGCAAAAAGAGGCCTCGCAATGACACAGTAGCAACACCCGAGAGGGAGACCACCTATCCACAAGTAGCCCCAATAATGAAAGGAGTGCACCATGAACAAGCAAACGAGTATCTCACGAACTTTTAGAATAGGAGGGATGGTTGCCCTCCTCACCCTGGCCGCGGTGGCCCTGCTGCTCTGGGCTTGGCCCAACGCGATGGCCGCGGCGGACACACCGACCAGCACGAACGCTCCTGTACTGCCACCCGACGACGCCGCTTCGCTTACACCCGACGCCGCTTCGCTCACACCCGACGCCGCTTTGCTTACACCCATCGTCTTCGTCTCCCGCAACCGGCTGGAGACGCTGGACAACATCCACGTCGGTCCGCCGGTGGACGTTCCGGGACGGGAACGGACGCCGGGCGGGCGGCTGCTGGTCTGGCAGCCGGACGGCAATGTCACTGACCTCACCGCCGGCACCTCGCTGTACGACGTCCAGCAGCCCGACGTCTCTTTCGACGGCACCAAGGTCGTCTTCTCCGCCGTCACCGAGCGGGGCGCGCAGTGGCACCTCTACGAGATCGGGCTGGACGGCGCCGGCCTCCGCCAGCTCACCTTCGACGACCGCGACATCCCCATCCCCGATGACGCTCGGAACCCCGGTCGCAACGAGCGCGTCTTCGGCCGCTACGGCGACTTCGGCCCGGCCTACCTGCCCGACGGCCGCATCATCTTCGTCTCTACCCGCTACATGACCCTCTCCGGCTCCTGCGGCCATCGGGGGGAGAATCTCTACGTCCTGGATCCAGAAACAGGCGAGATGCACCGCCGCACCACCGAGCGGGCCGGCGCCATAGACCCGTTCGTGCTGTCCGATGGCACCGTGGTGTTCAGCCACTGGATTGACGCCATGAACACGCCCGCGCTCGATGGTCCCGGCCTGCGGCCCCTGGAGACCGACTACAACTTCGCTCCCTCCTTCTGGGGCATCTGGGCCATGAATCCCGACGGCAGCGGCACCCACCGCTACGCCTTCCTGCGCGGCGGACTGCGCGACGGCGGCGGGGCCTACCAGCCCCACGAGCTCCCCGATGGAGATCTGGTAGTGACCTTTCGCGGCGCTGGCTCGCTGCTGGGCAACACGCTGGCCAACGCCATCGCCCGCATCGAGCCCGGCCTGGTCGAGCCCCACGAGCTGCGCTTCCTGGGCGATCCGTACAACCTGGAAGGTCCGCACGCCCTGGCTCCCGCCCCCCTGCCCGACGGCCGCATCGTCTGCTCCTACACCCCCACCTCCACCGTGGAGATTGACTGGCGAGGTCGCCACACGGCCTCCTACGACTTCGGCCTGTATGTGGTGGACGAGGCGCTGAGAACCCTGAATCCTCTCTACAACGACCCCGACACCGACGAGCTGGACGCGGTAGCTGTCTATGCTCGGAGCGCGCCGGTCATCCCCGACAGTCCCCAGGCCGACCTCATCACCGACGACCCCACGGTTGAGTTGGGCACCACGGCCACCCTGATCAACCACAACGTCTACGCCGACCTGGCGTTGGACGTGGTGGATCTGCCCTCGCCCAAGGTGGGCACGGTGGCGCGGGTGGACGTCTACGACGACTCCCAGACCTTTACCACCAGCGATGAGTTCCCCCTGCTGCGCAAGCAGATGCCGAGCTTCGTCGGCTCCTTCCCCGTGGACGAGCACGGCGCTTTCACCGCCACCGTCCCGGCCGACAAAGCGCTGCTATTCATGCTGGTCAACAAAAACGGCGTGGCGGTACGCAGTCCCATATCGCTGGTGCGGCCCAACGGCCTGGGCAACTCTCTGACCCACTCCTTCAACGGCCACGACTACCTGCGGCCCGATAGCGGCTTAGCTTCGCACGCTACCCAGTGCTCCGGCTGCCACAAAGGCCACATGATGCAGCCCGAACTGGCGGAGGAAGCTCAGGCCAACCTGTCACGCCTGGCCGTGGCTTCGGCCTCTTCGGAGCCTGTGCCCTTCTTCGCTGGCGCGTGGCGGGCCAACGACCTGCGCCTGGCCGAGGACGACGGCCGCTACGCCTGGGCAACGGGTGAAGGGCCAGGAGCGTGGGTGCAGCTCGACTGGCCGATGGAGATCGAGGCCACTCAGGTTGTGCTCTATCCGCTGACCGCCCGCGGCTGCCGTGTCACCGCCGCCACGCTGACCCTCAGCGATGGCACCCGCTACCGCATCGGGCCGCTGCACGAGGACGGCTCGCCCCTGGTGATTCCGTTTGACCCGCCCAGCACCATCTCTTGGATGCGCTTCACCGTGGACGAAGCCGACCCTTCGAATGCAACCGATGCAGTCTCGCGACGGACTCTGGTCGGCCTGGCGGAACTGGTCGTCAACGGCCCGCCCGACGTGGCCCTGCCCGACACGCCGCCTCCGCCCCCCACCAACCTCACCATCACCGAGGGCGTGCTGTTCCTCCGCTGGGATCGCGTTGCCGACCCCGGCCTGGCCGGCTACAAGCTCTACTACGGCACCGAGCCGGGGCAATACGTCGGCAGCCTAGACGTGGGAGACGTATCCTGGTTCCTGGCACGCGATCTGCCGCAGGACGGCGTCACCTACTACGTGGCCGCCAAAGCCTACAACGTCTACGGCACCGAGAGCCCGACCTTCTCCAACGAGGTCAGCGCCACCGCCCACGCGCCGCTGGTCGCCAGCATCGAGCCGGACCACGGCCCCATCGGCGGCGGCACGCGCATCACCATCACCGGCCAGCACTTCGCCCCGCGCGGCTTGCGGGTGAGCCTGGGCGGACACCGCGCCTACAACGTGCGGGTGGTGGACGACCAAACCATCACCGCCCTGACCCACTGGCACAGGGCCGGCCCGGTGGACGTCGTCGTCTCCAATCCCGATGACCTGTCCGGCGTCCTGCCCGACGGCTTCACCTACCATAAACCTGAGCCGCCGACGGACACGGACATCAGCGACGCTGGCAGGTGAGGCGTGTCCTACGTTCGAGTTAGCGATAAACAAGACCCTTGGGGTTTGGGAAACCCCAAGGGTCTACTCGTTTTTACAGCCATTTTACAAAATGCGAATAAGGGCTTAAAATGGGAGGTGTATAATGGAACTAAAGTTAATCAAGTGAGGAGAATCCTATGTTTGCCTGGAAGAACGCAATGCTTCGCACCATCGTGGCCCTCTGCTTGACTGCGCCTCTGGTGATCCCGACCGTCGGCGTGGCCGCGGCCCGGCCCTCCTACCCCAGCGAGCTGATCACCTACGTGAACTCACCCGGCATCGGCGAGATCGCCGTCCAAGTGCGGGTTCCTGAGACGCCTCGCTACCCGGAAGGCGCGGGAGTCGTGGTCGAAGCCTCGACTTTCTGGGTCGATCCGCACGGCTTCTACACCAGCGCGGACGTCACCGAGCTGGGCCTGATCCACATCGCCTACCTCTGGCCCGGCAAGGAGGATCCTTGCGGCGCGAAGAGCGGCGGGACGTTCGACTACGGCGGCGAGGAGTCCATCCGCGCCCTGCGCGACGTGATTCGCTTCGCCGCCGGACAGATTCCCAACCGCGACGGACTCTACCTCGAAGATCTGATTGCCATCACCCCGCTGAATGACACCGTGGGCTTGTATGCCTTCTCTCACCCCGGTATCGCCGCTGTCAACGTGCTGGCCTTGCACGGCGACCAGCTTTCAGTCGGCTATTTCGTCGGACGCGAGAATCCTACCCTCGACGTCCTATCGGCGGTGGAGATGGGCCATTGGGCCGAAACAGGCCAGCCGGTGTTCAATCCGCTATACATCTATCCCCAGGGCTACACGCCTACTCGACTGGTGATTGATTACAGCAGCGTGCGCTGGGATCCGGACTATGAAGATGAACACATCCCTTACGTGGGACGTCCTTACTTCGACTTGAACAGCAACGGGCAGCGGGACGAGGCCGATTACGTGCTGGGCCATCGCGGATCGGTGATGTTCGACAAGCGCAACTACTCTATCCCGCTGACCAGGGCGCTGCGGGACAATGGCGCTATTGACGAGGCCGACTGGCCATCCGACCTCGCCACGCCCGAAGAGGTCGAGGCTATTTGGTCATTCCGCTCCAGCGTTCACCGCTATCCTCACCTGGCCACGAAAACGCCCGATCTGAAAGTGATGCTGGTCTTCGCTCGGCACGACCACGTCCAGCCCGCACGCGACAAGCCCCACATCCACCAGGCCTACGACGGCTTTCACCACGCTGCCGGGCTGTGGACGCGCCTCAACCCCGACCAGGCCTACGTCGAGGCGCTCGACTCCGGGCTAGGTCAAGTCTCGCCCGAACACCCGGCCAATGCCGAACCCAATGACTGGCTGGAGATCGAAGCGTGGGGCCACGCCGACGGGCAGCCGGGCAACACGCTAGTTCCCTTGGCCGCCGTGGCCGAGATGGCCGACCGCGTGCGGGCCAACAACTGGGACGCCGACCTCGACGAGGTGCTGGTCGAGTATCCTCCCCCGCAGCCGACGCCGCGTCGCGTGTACCTTCCCCTGTTGATGAAGGATTGGTTCGGCGAGCCGACGGTGACCACCGACGTAACGTTCGCCGTCGTCGAAGGCGAGTCGCTGGCATTGGACGCCTATCTGCCGGCCACGCCCGGCCCCCATCCCGCCGTCATCCTCATCCACGGCGGCTACTGGCAGACGGGGGACAAAGAGAGCCATTCGCGGCTGGGGAAGTGGATGGCGGGGCACGGCTACGCCGCGTTCGCCGTCAACTACCGCCTGGCTCCGCAGTTCCCCTTCCCGACGGCGGTGGCCGACGTGCAGTGCGCCGTTGCCTGGGTGCGGGAGCACGCGGCCGAACACGATGTGGACCCTGATCGCCTCGCTTTGATGGGCACCTCGGCCGGGGGGCATCTAGCCGCGCTGGCCGCATTGGCTGCTGCCCCCGCCTCGCCCGCAGCAACCTGGCAGCCTTCCTGCGGCGACCCGGCGGCTGACGTTAGCGTGCAGGCCGTCATCTCCTGCTTCGGGCCGGTGGACCTGGCTTTCCACGCCCAGGAGTCGGAAGGGGCCGAGGACATCGTAGCCGTCTTCCTCGGCGGCCAGGCCTGTCAGGATGCGCCGCAGCTCTGCGCTGCCGCCTCGCCGATGACCTACGCGACGGCGGACGCGCCGCCCACCCTCCTCATCCACGGCACCGACGACCACGCCGTGAGCTGCGAGAACTCGGCGCGGCTGTACGCAGCCCTCGACGGCGTCGGAGCCGAGGTCACTTATCTGCCCGTCGAGGGAGCGCAGCACGGGTTTATCGTCGGGGTGCAAAGCCCAAAGGCACAGGCGGCCCTGGACGCCGTAGCGGATTTCCTGGCGGCCACTTTCCCCCCCAGCCCCTCGTCCCTGCCCCCCAGGCCCTTGTCCCTTGTCCCTAGCCCCTCGTCCCTCATCCCAATAGACATAGACCTGCCCTCCGACAGCACCGGCAGCCCGACGGGCACCTTGGCGGTGCGCGTTCACACGCCGACGCACGGCCACGCCCGCTACCCCGAAGGCGCGCCCGTGCTCATCTGGGGGGCGGGGGGCTTCGAGGTGAAGGGCATCAACCACGACCTGCCCGCCAGCGTGGAGGACATCATTCTGGTCACTTTTGTCTATCCTGGCGGGGAGGATCCGTGGTCTGGACGCAGCAGCGACGGCGTCTACGACTATCGCGGCCCCAACTGCATCGCCGCCCTGCGGGACGTCATCCTCTACGCCGCCGGCGAGCTGACCGACAGCCAGGGGCGCACCATTGACGACGTCGTGCCGGTGCCCGTGCTGCACGACAACATCGGCCTGGAGGGGGTCTCCAACGGCGGCAACATCATCGTCGCGGTGGCCGCGCTGTTCGGCGATGAATTGACGGGGCATCTGCGCTACATCATCCAGTGGGAGACGCCCGTGTCCAGCCAGATCGCTACCCGCGATCTGGGCCGCGTGTGGCTGCAGCCTCCGCACCCCGGCCAGGGCGACTTCTTCAATCCCCGATACCAAGGCTATGGGCCGAAAGTGTTGGCCGTGGATTACAGCGACCTGACCTACGACCCCGACGGCCCCCTGCGCAAAGTCTTCCACGACGGCAACGGCGATGGGGAATACACCACCATCGAGGATCCGGGCAATCACCTCCAGACCCCCGATCTCAACCTGGACGGCGTTCTGGACCTGAGCGAGGATTTCCCTCTCGATACCTACCCAGCCCCCCCTCTGTCCCCCCCAACCTTGGGGGGGATGAAGGGTGGGCTGAAAGAGGTTTACTCCCGCGCCGTGACCCACGCCCTGGCCGACAACCAGATCATGCCCCACCCCTGGCCGCATGGCGTGGCCACGCCCTCGGAGGCCGACGCCTACTGGGACATCCGCGAAGCGGTGCGGCTCTACGATGACGCTGTGGCCAACGTCCCAGGCCTGGAAGCCATGGTGCTGTGCGGCGTGCGCGACCACGTCCAGTCCGCCCCTACCAAGCCCCACATCCAGCAAGCGTTTGAAGGGTGGCTGTCTGCTCTCCCCCCTCCCCCTCTCCCGACGTCGGGAGAGGGGGAGGGGGGCTGGGGGGGAGGGAGTGAGGGCTCTCCCTGGGTGCAGATCAACCCCAGCCCCGCCTACCTGATCGAGGCCGATCCCAGCCTGGCGGGCCGCGACGACCTGCCCAACCGCGTCCCCAACACGCCGCCGGGAGACTGGGGGCGCGTGGAATCGTACTGCGTCCCCGAGGACATCCCCAAAGCCACCTACCAACTGGCCGCCGTGTGGCAGATGGCCGACCGGGCGCAGGGGGTGTTCACGCCTACACCAGCAGGGGCGGAGTTGATCACTTACGTGGACTCCCCCCCTTCATCCCCCCCAACGTTGGGGGGGACAGAGGGGGGGCGTATCGCCGTGCGAATCGAGGTGCCCGAGCAACCGCGTTACCCGGAAGGGGCGCCGGTGGTCGTCGAGGCCTCCACCTGGTTCGTGCCTGGCAACGACTTCCACCGAGTCAACCAGACGACAGAGATCGGCGCCCTCACCGTCTCCTACCTCTGGCCGGAGCGGGTGGACGCCGCGTCCGGCGCTCGCAGCGAAGGGGTGTACGACTACGGCGGGCCTCGTTCGCTGGAGGTGCTGCGCGACGTGATCCGCTTCGCCTCGGGCCTGATCCCCAACGTGGACGGATACACCATTGACGAGCTGGTGGACGTCACGCCCCTCACCGACAACGTGGGGCTGTTTGCCTCATCCCACGCCGGCGTGGTGGCCACCAACGTGCTGGCGCATCACGGGTCGGAGCTGCCCACGGTCAAGTACCTGGTCGGGCGGGAGAACCCGACCCGCGACGAGATGTATCCCCTGGAGTTGGGGCATTTTGACGAACAGCGCCATCCCGTGTACAATCCCTTTTACGACGAGGACGACTACCACCCGACCACCGTCACCGTGGATTACTCAACCGTCGGTTGGTACCAGCCGGATCCGCAGTCGCCGGGCCGGCCCTACTTCGCGGCGGGCAACGGCCATCCCGAATACATCCTCGACGTGAAGGGGCCGACGATGTGGGGCAAGCGGTATTACTCCCGCGCCATCACCCAGGCGTTGTTGGACAACGGCGCGCTGACGCTGCAGAACTGGCCGCAGGACCTGGCCACGCCTGCCGAGGCTCAGGCCGCCTGGCCCTTCCGCATCACCGTGCACAACTACCCGGCCTTCGCCACCCAGGCGCCAGACCTCAAAGTGATGTTGGTGTTCGCTCAGGACGACCACGTGCAGGCGGCGGAGACCAAGCCGCACATCCACCAGGCGTGGGATGGCTTCACCGATGCAGCGGGACTATCGTGGGTGCGCATGAACCCCGACCTGGCCTACGCCGACGCTTACGTCCAAGCCATCAATCCGGGCCTCGGCAGCGGCTTCCCAGACAACGCCGCCAACTCCGAGCCTGCCGATTGGCGCGACATCCGGGCGTGGGGCTTTCCCGCCGGGCCGGGGCGCGTCCGCCAGGACGTGTGGTTGGCCTCGGTGGCCGAGATGGCCGATCGGGTGAGGGAGGACAACTGGGACGCCGACCTCGACCAGGTGCTGGTGGAATATCCGCCCACTGCCCACCGCGTGTTCCTATCGCTCGTGATGAAGTAGGTGAATTCCGCTGCCTAAAGCAAAAAGCCTGGTCTTCGGACCAGGCTTTGCAGTCTCATGACCTTTGGGTCACCGATAGTACTGAGCTTGCGTCTCGAACAGGCGCGCATACGTTCCGCCCAGGCGAACCAGTTCCTCGTGGCTGCCGCTTTCGATGATTCGTCCACCCTCCAGCACGTAGATGCGGTCGGCCATGCGCACGGTGGAGAAGCGGTGGCTGATGAGGATGGCGGTGCGGCCCGTGGCCAGTTGGCGGAACTTCTCGAAAACCTCGTACTCGGCCTCGGCGTCCAGGGAGCTGGTCGGCTCGTCGAGCACGATGATCTGGGCATCGCGCAGAAACGCTCGCGCCAGGGCCACTTTCTGCCACTCGCCGATGCTCAGTTCCTCCCCATTCTCAAACCACTTGCCCAAAACGGTCTCGTAGCCCTGGGGCAGTCCGGTGATGACCTCATCCGCGCCGGCCTGGCGGGCCGCCGCCGCGATCCGCTCCTCATCGGGCGGCAGGGCGGTGTTCCCGAACCAGATGTTCTCCCGCGCCGTCAGATGGTACCGGGCGTAGTCTTGGAAGATGACGCTGATCTCGCGCCGCAGCGCGGTGGTCTCAAACTGGCGCAGGTCCGTGCCGTCCAGGGTGATGATCCCGCTGGTGGGGTCGTACAGCCGGCACAGCAGCTTGATCAACGTCGTCTTACCCGAGCCGTTCTCACCCACCAGGGCCACCACCTCCCCCGGCCGAAGCGTCAGGCTGACGTCCTCCAGCACCTCGCTGGCGCCCGTAGGGTACCGAAAGCTGACGTGGTCGAAGGCGATGCCAGCTTGCATCGGTTGGGGAACGGGCCTGGGATGCGGCGGTTCGACGACCTTTGGCTTCAGCTCCAGGAACTCCTGGAGATCGGACAGAAACAGGTTGTCCTCGTAGAGGCCGGCCAGGCCGCCCAGCATCTCGCGCAGAAAGCCCTGTCCGCGCTGAAAGGCCTGGTAGTACATGACCAGGTCGCCCAGGGTGATGGTGCCCTGCACCGTGCGGTAGGCGATGAAGGCGTACGAGCCAAACACGGCCACGGTGGAACTGACCTGGCCCACCCACTCCGCCAGAGAACGCCTGGTGGCGATGTGGAGCCGTTCCCGACGGAGCTGCTGGCGCAGGTCGCGAAACCGCTGCCTGAATAGAGACCCCAATCCAAACTGCCGGATCTCCTTGGCGTGCCGGTCCCCGGTGAGCATCCAATGAAAATACCAGGCTTGCCGCTCGGCGGGGGTACTGCGGCGCTGCCAGCGATACGTCTGGCCAGCGTACCGCAGACGCACGAAGAGCCCGGGAACGGCGGCGGCGAACAGGACGGCGGCGATGCCCCAGTGGAACGAGAACAGCAACCCGACCATGGCCAGCAGGGAGATTGCGTTTTGAGCGACCCGCACCAAGCCATTCAGGATGCGCATGGGCCGAAAGGGCGCCTCCCGTTGGGCGCGGTGCAGCTTGTCGTAGTACTGCGCGCTCTCGTAATAGGCCAGGTCTACTTCGATAGACTTGGCGTGGAGAAGATCGCTCATGTGGTCGGTGACCACCTGCCCCTGGGCTTCGCTGACCAGCCCTGCTATGGAGCGGGCCGCCGCGCCGATCAGGGCCGCCACGCCCGCCAGGCCGATGAGCAGCGCCACCTGTCCAAAGGCGGCTCCGTGGTCGGGAGCTGCCAGGGCGGCGGTCACCGCGTCCACCACCAGCTTGGTGAGATAGAGCGACACCAGCGGCAGTGCGCCCTGCACAACCAGGAGCGCCAAGCTGGCTATCGTCCAGCCCGGCGCGCTTCGCCAGACCAGGCGCAAGGCGAAGCCAAGCCGCAAGTCCCGCAGTGTCTTGAGTTTTGCCCATCCATCTTTTTGCATAGGTAGAGTTTACGTGCAGAATTCGCGCGTTATCGGCCGGAGAGCCGCCACTCTCCTCTCCCCGCAAGACCTCCAGCAGTATAACACAAATAGCGCATCGTGGCAAGGGATCGCATTCGCCCCCGCGCCGAGTCCAAAACGCTTCTGGCCTGGTGTTGTCAAGTTTAGAAAAAACTGGTATAATCTAGGTAATTTACCGTGGGAATACCTGCTGCGTGTCATGGGGAAAGGGACGATGGACAATCGCCATGTGGCCGATATACTCTACGACATCGCTGACCGGCTGGAAATCAAGGGCGAGGTCATCTACAAGGCCGTGGCCTACCGGCGGGCGGCGGACAACATCCTCACCCTGGGACGAGACATCAACGACGTCTGGCGAAACGGCAAACTCCGCGAGATCCCCGGCGTCGGCGAGGCTCTGGCCAAGAAGCTCGATGAGTTGCTGCGCACGAGGCGCCTGGAATACTACGAGAGGCTGAAAGAGGAGATCCCGCCGGGGGTGTTGGATATGCTGGCCATCCCCAACGTAGGTCCCAAGACCGCCAAGCTGCTCTACGAGGGCTTGGGATTGACGAGCGTGGCCGATGTAGAACGAGCAGCCCAGGAAGGCAAGATCAGGGGGCTGCCGGGATTGGGCGCCAAGTCGGAGGCCAACATCCTGGCTGGCATCGAGGCCCTCCGCCGACGTCGCGATCGTCTTTCCCTCCACGAATGACACGAATTGTTACTGAGTTCCATCAGTCTTCCTAAGCCGAGGGAGGACAAGCAATAAACAGTGAAAGGAGCATCGAAAATGTCTGACTTCAACACCCAAGACGATTATTACGAGGAGGATGTTCAGCGGCAGACACGAGCGAAGAGTCGGCGCGGATTGCCCCTTTGGCCCCTGGTGGTCATTCTACTGTTGATATTGACCGTGTTCATCACCCTTTGGAACCCCTTCGCGCCGACAACCCAGCCGACCCCGGAAATCATACCTACCTTCACCCCCGCTCTACCGACGGCGACCCCGCTCCCCACGGCCACTCCCACTCCCCAGCCCACACCTACCCCCAGCGTCCCCACCAAGATTGAGGTTGGCGGCTATGTGAAGGTCGTCGGCGCCGAAGCCGATGCCCTGGGCGGAGATCCGG
>CAZEBW010000038.1:0-7448 GCA_964510205.1 uncultured Anaerolineae bacterium | reverse complement strand
GAAGCCGATGCACTGAGCTATCGCTCCGGTCCTGGACTGAACTATGCTCGCCTGACCATCGTCAAAGACGGGACGATTCTCGAAGTGCTGGAGGGTCCTGAGGACGCCGACGGCTACACCTGGTGGCGGCTGGAGGACGAGGACGGATTCGTCGGCTGGGCGGCAGACGACTGGCTGGAGCCGACTCTGCCATAGGCCATAGGGATGGAAGACCTGACAGGTCTTGCTAAACCTGTCAGGTCTCCACGGCTTGAGACCATGGCAGTCGAATATCAGCCCTACCGGCCCAAGCGCATCCTGAACAAGCACAAGCGCCCCGACCACTGGTTTTGGACGCGCTACACCGCCCACCCCTACGTGGGCTGTCAGCACGGCTGCGAATATTGCTACTGGCGCGAGAGCAAGTATTGTCCCTACCCTGATCCCGACGATTTTGCTCGCCTGATCAAGGTGAAGATCAACGCCCCGCAGTTGCTGCGCAAAGAGCTCTCGAAGCTGCCAGTGGGCGTGGTCGGTTTGGGCGACTACCAGCCCGCCGAGCAGCGGCACCGCCTCTCGCGCCAGATGCTCCAGGTGTGCCTCGACCTCGGCTTCCCCGTCTTCGTGCTGGAGAAGTCGCATAACGTGCTGCAAGATTTGGAGCTGATCGCGGCCATCAACGACAGAGCGCGGGCCGTGGTCAGCTTCAGCATGATCGCCACCCCCGAATCCCCCCATTACGAATACCTCAAAGACTTCGAGCCTGCCGTGCCCCTGCCGCCTCATCGCTTCAAGGCCATGGAGCAGTTCGCCAGGGCGGGCATCGTCACGGGCACGACCTTCATGCCCATCCTCCCCGGCATCTACGACGATGACGACAACCTGGAAGCGGTGGTGCGCTGGACGCGCGACCACGGCGGCGACTTCGTCCTGGCCGGCGGGCTGACCCTTTCCAACGCCCAAAAAGCCTATTTTCTGAAGCAGTTGGCGCGCATCTATCCGCAGAAGCTGCCCCTCTACGAGCGACTCTATCCCCAGGGCAGCTACGGCCCACCGAGAGACTACTGGAACCGACTGGGCCTGAAAGTAGCAGAGCTGTGCCAGAGCTACGGCCTCAGCGACCGAATGCCTCGTCCCATCATTCCCGGCGAAAAACGGGCGGCCAACAAGCGCATCGCCGAATATCTGGCTGACAAGGCTTATCGGCTGGAGCTGGCGGGGGAGCGAGATTACAGGATTTGGGCCTACCGCAAGGCCGCCTGGGCTTTGGACGAACTGGAGCAGGACGTGCGCCTGGTCTACGAGCGGATGGGGGCGAAGGGGTTGGAGAGCATCCCCAATGTGGGGAAGAAGTTGGCCAGGGAAATTGAGCAGCAGATTCTTGGCGCGGTGTAGTCGCAGCCAGACTCATGGATGTCATTGTGAGATGCTCTATGGCGCGGTCGCGCTACTCGTAAGGGCAGAAACTCCAAGTGTCATCGCGAGGCGGTGCTTTCCCGCCGAAGCGATCCCCAATTCGCGAGGTAGAGATTGCTTCGGCGCAAACAGCGCGCCTCGCAATGACATATTCCCGACAACATTCTCGCACACAACGCAGATGAAGGGACTGACAGAATGCCTGAGTTGCCTGAAGTAGATATACTCAAAGAGGAACTGCGGCGCGAGGTCGTTGGGCGCAGGGTGTCCGAGGTCGGCGTCTTCGCGAAGGGAGAGGGCCAGTTCCCCGCTGCCCAACTCAGGGAGGCCGTGGAGGGCAGCGCCATCGTCGGCGTGCGGCGGCGGGGCAAGATGCTAGTGCTCGATTTCGACGGCGGCCACTCGCTCATCATCCACCTGATGATGGTGGGCCAACTGCTCCTCTTGCCGCCCTTCGCCGGCCAGCCCCGCGACGTTTGCCTGGAGCTGACATTCGCCGACGATGTCCTGAGCCTGGGCCAGGTGAGGCTGAAGTACGTCCACCTTTTGCCCACAGCCGAGGTGGACGACTGGCCTGCCGTAGCCAAGCTGGGCGTTGATCCTTTGGATGAGCGCTTCACCCTCGATCTACTGCGGCGGCTGCTGGCCAAGAGGCGGGGAATGATCAAAACCACGCTGATGAATCAGGCCGTCATTGCTGGCCTGGGCAACGTCTATACCGACGAGATCCTCTTCCGAGCGAGGCTGCATCCCCGGCGCCGCGCTTCGGAGTTGAGCGAGGAGGAAGTGGAGCGATTGCACGCCAGCATCGCGTCGGAACTGCGGCGGGGGTTGAAGCTGGGCGGCTCATCGGAGATGGCCTTCCTGCACCTGGACGGGAGCGAAGGCTCCTATCAAGAGACATTTCAGGTCAAAGGGCGCAAGGGAGAGCCCTGTTTCGTCTGCGCCACGCCCATTGAAAGGATCAAAGTAGGCGGGCGGGGAACCTACTTCTGCCCCCGATGTGGCCAGTGAACTTCCCTGGCGGCTTCTGATCAGTCCTCATGCCAGGTTCGGCTTTAGAGAAACAATAGAGGTGGTTTGACATCAGGCCGGGTTAGCAGTATAATAGAAAGCGATGTTTCGTTGCCTTGCTATCTGGTTGATCTCCTAGGAGGAATCACATGCGAGCTACTTTGCCCAAAATACCCCAAAGTGTGGAGCGAACCCTCGGCCCGGAAGCGACGGGCGACCTGACTCAGTGGTTCGAGGTCGTTCTGGTTGAACACGCCGTGCGTCGCGATGAGTATCGTGAGGTGCTTTCACGCCTGGACATTCTAGAGCACGATGTCGCCGATGTGAAGGATAGAATCACTGACCTGCACCGCACAATGGACGAGCGGTTCGATCGGATGAATTCCGAGATGAACGAGCGGTTCGAGCGGCTGGAAGCTCGCAATGATGAGCGCTTCGATCGGATGAACAAGCGCTTCGATGAAATGTACAGGCACATAAGCACGATGACCCGCTGGACGGTGGGGACGCTGGCCCTGCTGGGCACCATCATGACCATCCTGATGGCTATCGCTCAGTTCACTTGAGGTAGACCGCTGCCTCTAACGTAACCGTTCAGCCAGGGACAGAAACCAGGTTTTTCGTTGATAGGACAGCTTATCGCACTTCAGGAGGTCTCATAAACCGACATACTGCTTGCCCAGACAGGTAAAAACCTGGTTTCTTCACACCCCCAAGCAGTGGGCAAAGAGAAAGGTTCTGGCGGACTATCCGCCAGAACCTTTCTCTTTCAGTCAGAAGACGAGATATGGATGTCCGCTAAATCCTACCGGTCCGTTGTTCCACCTACCGAAACGTCGCGTCAGCGGGCATGCCGGGCTTTAGGCGGTGGTCGGCGTTGTCCAACTGGATCTTGACGGCGAAGACCATGTGCACCCGCTCCTCTTGGGTCTGCACGTTCTTGGGCGTGAACTCGGCCTGGGACGCGATGTGGGAGACCTGGCCGCTGAAGACGTCCCCGTAGGCGTCCACCGTGACCTCCACCGTCTGGCCCAGCGACACCCGCCCCAGGTCGGTCTCGGGCACGTAGACGGTCAGCGTCACCCGGTCCAGGTTGGCCAGGGTGAACAGCGATGCGCCGGGCGAGGCCAGTTCGCCCGTGTGGGCCAGCCGCTCGACGACGACGCCGCCCACCGGAGCGGCCAGCGCCATGCGCTGCAATTGAACGTCCACGCCTTTCAGCGCGGCCTCGGCGTTGGCCAGCGCGGCCTCGGCCTGGGCGACGTTGGCTTCCAGCAGCGCGATCTCTTCGGGGCGGGCGCCGGCCTTCAGCAGATCGAGGGTGGCCTGGGCCTGGTCGAGTTGGGCCTGGGCTGCGGCTGTACCGGCCTGGGCAATGAGCGCGGCGGCCTGGGCCGCCTCCTCCCCAGCCTGAGCCGTGTCCAGGTTGGCCTCCGCCGCCTCTATGCCCGCCTGGGCCTGGGCCAACTGCGACTGGGCGGCCTTCACCCCAGCCTGGGCCGTGTCCAGGTTGGCTTTCGCCGCAGCGATGCCGGCCTCGGCCTGGGCCAATTGCGCCTTCGCCGCATCCACCCCAGCCTGGGCCATGTCCACTTCTTCGGGGCGAGCGCCGGCTTTGACCTTATCCAGTTGAGCCTGAGCCTGGCTGACCGCCGCCTGGGCGACGCGAACCTGCTCCTCACTCGCGCCTTTGGCCGCCAACTGGTACTGCAACCGAGCGATGTCAACCCCAATCTCGGCCGCGCCGACTGCCGCGTCAACCAGGTCTTTTTGGTAGTCTGGCACGCCGGGGGCACCCTTGGTCGCATCCCGCTCTAGTTGGGCCTGCCACAGCGTATTGCGGGCCAGATCCCAGTTCAGTTTGGCGACCTCCACCGTTTCCTCTTCCGGACCGGCCTTCACTTGTGCCAACTGCGCCTGCGCACCCTCCACCGCGCTCTGGGCGATGGCGATGTCTTCTTTAGTAGCTCCTGCCTGCACCTGGGCCAGTTGGGCCTTGGCTCGGTCGAGGTCTGCCTGGGCAGCGGCCACCAGCAGCTCGGCGTTGGTCTGCGCCGCCTCTGCCGCCGACGCTTGGGCCTCGGCCCGGTCGAGGTCCGCCTGGGCAGCGGTCACCAGCAGCTTGGCGTTGGTCTGCGCCACCTCCGCTGCCGACGTTTGAGCTTTAGCCACTTTCAGCTCGGCTTCGGCGGCGGCCTGTTGCCCCTGAGCCGCTTCCAGACCCGCTTGCGCCGCGGCCACCCCACCCCTGGCCTGAGCGATCTCTTCAGTGCGGGCGCCGGCCTCGGCCTGGGCCAGTTGAGCCCGCGCCGCCTCCAGCCCTGCCCGCGCCTGGGCCACCGCCGCCTCGGCCTGGTCCCGCTGAGACAGCAGCATGGTCTGATCCAGCCGGACCAGCACGCCGCCGGCCGCCACCTCGTCCCCCTCATCGGCCAGCATTTCGATAATGCGCCCGCCCATCTCGTGGGCGACGGCCACTTCTTCGGCCTCGATGGTGCCGGAAGCGAACAGCCCGCCCGACCTCCGCGCCGGCCGCTGCACCGGGCGTGGGGCCGCGCTGCTCGTCGTCTCGCCCCGCATCTCGGCCACGAAATCGTCCCAGGCCGCCGGATTGAGGCGGAAGTAGAGCCAGCCGATGCCGGCCGCGCCGGCGATGAGGGCTATGACAACTGCGATGATAGCAAGTTTTCGTTTCATCGGATCTCTCCTGTCTGTACGTATTGCGTATTTCGTATTGCGTATTGCGTACTGCGTGCTGTGTGACGGAATACGCAATACGCAATAGATTCATTCCTGCTCCCGCACGCTGGCGAGAAAGACATCCTCCAGCGATGGGGCGATGACTTCCATGCTGCGTATCTCGATCCCCGCCTCCTGCAACGCTGCCTTGATCTGGGGACGGTGCGCCTCGGCGCCCTCGGCCACGACGTGGATCAGCGCGCCGTAGAGCGACACCTCGTCGAACAGGCCGCTGTCCCGCAGCACGCCCAGGGCCACCTCCGGCGCGGCGCAGTCAATTTCCAGCACCTGGCCGCGCATTTTCTCCTCTTTGATCTCGGCCGGCGAGCCGATGGCCGCCAGCCGCCCACGCTGGATGAACGCCAGCCGGTGGCAGTGCTCCGCCTCGTCCATGTAGTGGGTGGTCACAAAAATGGTGCGCCCCTCTTCCGACAGGGCGTAGAGCAGGTCCCAGAACTCGCGGCGCGAGATGGGATCCACTCCAGCGGTGGGTTCGTCCAGGAAGATCATCTCTGGCTCGTGGAGGATGGCGCAGCCCAAGGCCAGTCGCTGCCGCCAGCCGCCGGAGAGATTGCCGGCCAGCTCGTTCTCGCGCTCTCGGAGGCCGGCCATCTGCAGGACGTAGGCTTTGCGCACCGCCAGTCGCTTCCCCCGCACGCCGTAGGCGCCGCCGAAGAAGTTGAGGTTTTCGGCAACCGTCAAGTCGTCGTACAGGCTGAACCGCTGCGACATGTAGCCGATGCGCTGCTGGATGTCGGCCACCTGGCGCACGATGTCGAAGCCCAGGACGGTGGCCCGCCCGGCGGTCGGGGTGATGAGGCCCAGCAACATGCGGATGGTGGTCGTCTTGCCCGCGCCGTTGGGTCCCAAGAAGCCGAAGATCTCCCCTCGGCGCACGGTGAAGCTCACCCCATCCACCGCCGTGAAGCTGTCGAACTGTTTGGTCAAGCCCACCGTCTGGATGGCGGGTTGGAGATTGGAGGTTGGAGATTGGAGGTTGGACATCTTTCACCCTCTAATTCTAACTTCTAACTTCCATCTTCCATCTTCCATCTTTCAAAACTACTCCAATTTCTTGCGCTGCAGGAGCAGCACGGTGCCCGTGTAAATGGCTGTCCCCAGCCCGGCGATGGCCAGCAACTGCGGCCAAAAGACCTCCACTCCAGCTCCTTTGAGCAGGATGCTGCGGAAGATGATGAGCCAGTGCTTCAAAGGGAAGACGTTGGCGATGGCCTGCATCAGCGGCGGCATGGTCTCCACGGGGAAAGCATAGCCGCAAAAGATGACCATGACCATGACCACGGCAAAGCCGATGAGCAGGGCCTGCATCTGCGTGCTGGACACGGCAGAGACGGTGAGTCCCCAACCCAATTCTACGATCATGTAGAAGAAAGCGATGGCCATCAACAGCGGCAGCGAGCCTCGCATCGGCAGATCGAAGAACCAGACCATCGTGCTCAGCATCAGCAGGAACTCGGTGTAGCCCAGGACGATGGCCACCGTCATCTTGCCCAGCACCAGCTCCAGCGGCCGGATGGGGGTGACCATCAACTGCTCCAGCGTGCCCTGTTCCCGCTCGCGGGCGATGCCCATGCCGGCGATCATGGCCGCGATGGCGGCGGCGATGAAGCCCAGCTCGGACGGGATCATGTAGTTCGACTCCTTCATCTCCTCGTTGAACCACACCCGCAGGCTCACGTCCAGCGGCGTCGCGTCAGCGGGCTGCCAAGCCATCTGCTGCTGTCCATAGCTGGCCACGATTCCCGGCGCGGCCTGAGCCGCCGTCTGCGCTGCAACGACGTCGGCTCCGTCCACGATGACCTGCACCTGGGGCGGATCGCCGCCTGCGTCGTTCAGTTGGGCCTGGAAGCCGGCCGGAATCACCCAGGCCGCCATGGCCCGCCCCCCGCCCACGTCGTCGGAGACCTGATCCATCGTCTCCACAAAGTAGGGATCGAACGTCTCCGTGTTGGCCGCGGCGGTGATCAGTCCCCGGCTGGCGGCGGTGCGATCCAGGTCCAGTACCGCCGTCGGCAGGTGATCAATGCCCTGAGAGGTGGACCAGGCCACCATCAGCAGCTCGCTCAGCGGCCCCAGCAGCACAAAGAGCATCATCAACTTATCGCGCCAGAGCTGGATCAGTTCTTTGACGATCAGGTTCCAAATTCGGTGTAGCATCTGTCACTGATTCGTGAAGCGTGGTGCGTGGTGCGTATTGCGTATTTCGTATTCCGTTACGCACTACGTGTCATGTAGCAGGCATCGTTAACAGGCGAAATGTAGCAGTGGAACGTTAACAA
>CAZEBW010000037.1:0-34356 GCA_964510205.1 uncultured Anaerolineae bacterium | reverse complement strand
GGTCAATGAGCGAGGCCGTCTTCTCCAGATTGAACTCGTCCGGCCCCAGCACCGTGACGTCCACGCCCATGTCTTCGGCCGCATCGGCGATACCCTGCTGCACCGTGCACCAGAAGGAATCCCAGGCGCACAGGGCATGCTGCACCAAATAGAAGTTGAGCGCCTTCTCAGGCGCTGGCACGGCCGCCAGCTCGAAGGTCAGGTACTTCGCAGCCGCCTCCGGGGTGGGGATCAGCAGCTTCCAACCGGGGTGGATCAGGCTGGGATTAGCGACGTTGGCGAAGGTCGCGTCCTCGGCGGCCTTGTCGTTGGTGGCTCCCGCAATGGCTGGATAGGCCGCGCCGTTGCCCAGATATTTCTCGGCCAGCGTCCAGAGGTTGTCACCCAGCTTCACGGTGTAGGTGGTCCCTTTCTGGGCTGGCGGGGCAGCGCTGGCCACGCCCAATCCAGTCGTCATCAAGGCAAGTACTAAGACCAAACTTATGAATCGTGTTCTTTTGTTGGACATTTGTCCCTCCTTTAACTTTGACTTCCTTATTGTTAACAGTTGAACACCGTCGTTCAGAAGACGAGCATCTATTTATTCTTGCCACCACCTCCTCTCGAACACGAACCTCCGTTGGGAATGAGCAGTGAGTTAGAGAGCCACTCGTCAGCTCATTGCCTTGCTGCCTTGTTACCTCATTGACTATTGTATCACCGTGCTCTTAGTTTGTCAAAGTCACCCCACCCACCGGCGCAGGATATCCACCACCCCATCGCCATCTTCGTAGGGCGAGACGTAGTCCACTGCCGCCTTGACCTCATCCGCAGCATTGGCCGGGGCAGCGGAACGGCCCACGATGCGCAGAAACGTCAGATCGCTGGCCGAATCGCCAACGCCCCCCATCTGGTCGAGAGGAATGCCCGTCTCTCGAGAGAGCCAGCGCACCCCGCCCCCCTTGTCCACTCCTTTGGGAGTAACATCTACGCAGGACACCGAGGCTTGGACAATGTACTCAGCGTCAAAGGCGTCCAGCGCTCGGACGGTAGCAAGATAGAGTTCATGAACGCTGACCTGATCCAGGGGATAGAGGGTCAGGGATACCTCTTTGCCTGGCTGGAAGTATCCCAGGCCGGTTTTGACGATTTCACGTCGCAGGGTTGTCTTTATGTCACCTAAGGCTTCGCGCATCGCGGCAGTGATGAGGGGATTTTCAACGAAGCGGTACTCACGGGGGAAGTAGAGCCCGCCGCCATTTTCGTAGATGCCCGGCAGGTGGGCATCAATGGCTTGCATCAACACTTCAACGTAGGGCTCCTGCCGGCCGGTACAGAGGGTGACCGCCAATTGGGCAGCATCTTTCCGAGCCCTGCGGTTCAATTGGGCGATGTACTTCAGGGCCTCGAAATTCCAGGGCCGCCCCTCGCCAGGGGTGAGGCAGCCGTCCACGTCAATCACCACCAGGCGCAACCTGCTCATCACAGAAACCTTTTACCGTCTCCTCAATACCTAATTTCTAATTTCCAATCTCTCACTATCGCCCTGCACCGATCCACAGGCAACTGCATACGCACACGCTCGCCTTCTGCAAAGCGCACCTTGCCATCGGTCTGCACCCGCAGCTCCAAACTGCCAACGGCGATGCGATAGTCTACTTTGTCGCCCAAATAAGTCATCTTGCTCACCACCCCGTCGAAGGTGTTCTCGCCGCCAGGGTGGTCGGGCGGGAAAAGCTCGATGTCGTTGGGGCGGATGAAGAACAGCAGCTTCTCACGAGGCTGCATCTTCGGCGAGGCGGGCAAGACAAAGCGCAAATCGTCAACCGCCACCACCGCCTTTTCGGCTCCCACGGAGAGGAGAGTGCCCTCGATGAAATCCGACAGGCCGATGAAATCGGCCACGAACTGCGAGCCGGGCTGATCGTAGATCTCATCCGGCGTGCCTACCTGTTCTATCCGCCCCGCGTTCATAACCGCCACTCGGTCGGAGAGGGCCAGCGCCTCCGCCTGATCGTGGGTCACGTAGACAGCGGTGATGCCCAGCCGCCGCTGCAAGTCCTTGATGTCGAAGCGCATCTGCTCCCTCAGCTTGGCGTCCAGGTTGGACAGGGGCTCGTCGAGCAGCAGCACCTTGGGGCGGTAGACCAACGCGCGGGCCAGCCCCACCCGCTGCTGCTGCCCGCCGGAGAGCTGGCGAGGGTAGTGCTTCCCATACTCCTCCATGCGGATAAGCCGCAGGGCTTCCACGACCATCTCTCGCCGTTCGTCCTTGGGCAGACCTCGGATCATGAGCGGAAAATCCACGTTATCGAAAACGGTCATGTGGGGGAAAAGGGCGAAGTTCTGGAAGACCATGCCCAACTCCCGCTTGTGGGTGGGCACGTTGGTCACGTCCTCCCCATCAATGAAGACCCGCCCCTCGTCGGGCGAGAGGTGGCCCGTGATGCAGCGCAGCGCCGTGGTCTTGCCGCAGCCCGACGGCCCCAACAGCGTCATCAGTTCCCCCCGCAAGATGCCCAAGTTGATTTGGTCATTGGCCACGATGGAGCCGTAGCGCTTGGTGACGTTTTGCAGTTCGATCATGTAGTCAGGCATATCTCGTATTCCTCTGCTATTGCTTCCGTTCCATCCGTCCAAATCCGTTTAATCCGTTCCCCTAATCCGTTGACAGCTCTCCGGCTCGAACCACATTCGCCCGATGCGGCGCAACTCCTGCATGAAGAACTCTTTGATGGTCTCCCAGGCCACTGGCGGGATAGTTTCCACTGGCGCATCTTGGTCGGCGCGGTCGAAGTCCACCATTCCCTCCAGCACCATCATCCCGAAACCGCGCACGTAGGGATACTTGATGGGGCTCTGATCCAGAAGGCGGTCCAGGGAAATCTGCTGGGAGATGAAATAAGCATCGTAGAAGTCCTTGCGCGCCCCGCGATCAGCGATAGCATCCAGCTTCATCAGACCCACGTCGGCGAGGCTGGCCACACGCACTCCCGCTACCGCGTCCGGCGGCTCCAGCAAAGCGTAGCCATAGCCGAAAAAACCCACGTGATGGCCCTCAATCTCCAGCAGCAGGTTGCCGACCACGTCCTCCAGCACATCCACAACGCGCTGTTCACGCAGGGCAGCCACGATCTCGGCGCGGCTGTCGTCGAGCAACTCATCGGTCTGGGAGAAAAAGTCCAGGTCTACCGAGACGCGATGGCCCAGGCGCAAGGCCAGGGCCGTGCCGCCGGCCAGGTAGAAGCGACGGGAGAAGGGCTGCTGCCCGATCTCGATCAGCAGTTCTCGCAGTAGAGGCGGCACAACCTCCCAATGCGGATCGCTCAGTGGGGCCATGCGCCGCGCCTCCGCTGACGATAGTCACGGATGTCGAGGTAGTTCACCCACAGACGGAAGCGGCGGCGCGACAATCTCCCCACACCAGCCCAGCTCACCCATTCGCGCACCCGGTCCCGTCCGTAGCGGGCAAACAACCATTCTATCTCGGGCTGGCATCCCAGAGCCAGCGTGCGCTCGATGATGGTGAAGGCATCGCGTTCCGGGTCCAGCTTTTCCAGAACGTACTCCTGGAAGCAGGGCCGCAGGCTGAGGGGGATGCCGTTTGGTGCTAGGACCGACTCGCTTTCCGGTGAGTCGCTCGGGCCCATATTTACTACACTCCTTCGCCTTATCACACTCCCTTGAACCCACCAGCACGAAGCTCACGGAGCCGAAGGCGAAATCCTTGACTATGAGATGAAACCCACATATAGCTTCAACGCCTTTTCGATGTCTGGCATCCGCTCGACCTTGACAGACGACAGGTTTCTCAAAAGACGCTCCTTTGCCACCGTTCGGATTTGCCCACACAAGAGCAGAGAATCTGCTTTCAGGGCGGTGTCATCCCGGGTTAGCACGACATTGATGGGAAATCTTCGACCCTCCAGATTGCTCGTGAATGGGATGACGCAAACGGTCGGAGCGTATTCATTGACTACATCGTTGCTAATGATCAGGCAAGGCCGGGTGCCTCTTTGCTCGCTGCCGCGCACTGGGTTAAGATCAACCAGCCAAATGTCGCCCCGCTTTACTCCCACCACGGCCATTCGTCCTCTCCTGGGAAGGCTTCGATTGGGCTGAGTTGCCCGTAGAGTCCTTCTTCAGCCAGGGCAACCTCCGCCTGCCGCTCTTCCTCAGACATTGTCAGATACGCCGCTTGGAGTTCGCGCACACGCTCCTGTTCCTCACGAAAGGGGACAATGTGAATGAACAGACGCTGTCCAGCGACCTCAGGTAGCGGTGTCTTGAGTTTTAGATGCGTAGCATCTAGAACCACAGCTTCTATCGCTTTCATCGGCTTCCTCCTCTTTTTTGCGATCACCTTGGTCGGCTGACTTAT
The DNA here is from genome assembly GCA_964510205.1 of uncultured Anaerolineae bacterium. GTDB lineage: Bacteria > Chloroflexota > Anaerolineae > VGOG01 > VGOG01 > CAZEBW01. The sequence goes on along the minus strand of CAZEBW010000037.1, from coordinate 29,996 downwards.
CTTAAACCCCCTTAAATCCACCCACCAGCTTCTCTGGCTCTACCTGCCTCTGAATCATGAACAACACCAGCAGTGAGGGGACGACCAGGATGATGCTCATGGCACTGGTCACCTCCCAATACCCCTCCCCCAGCGCGATGTAGGTTCTCACGGGCAAGGTGATGGTGTCCTTCCCGTAGGTCATCAGGGTCAGCGTGAACTCGTTGTACGAGGTGGTGAAGGTGAAGATCATTGAGGAGAGAATGCCTGGCAAGATGAGAGGCACGATCACGTGAAAGAAGGTGCGCATCGGGTTGGCCCCGCACACGGACGCCGCCTCCAGCACCCGCTCGTCCAGACCCTCAAAGGTGGCCGACAGCACCAGGATGGCGTAGGGTGCGCAGATGGCCACGTGAGCCAGGGCCACGCCGAAATGGGTGTCAATCAGGTGCAAACGGTAGAAAATCTGAGCCACGCCCAGGGCGTAGGCGATGGGCGGGATCATGCGCGGCAGGAGAATCATGGCCATCAGCAATTCCTTGCCCGGGATATTGCGGCGGCCAAAGGCCCAGCCGGTAGGGATGCCGATCAACGTGGCCATTCCCACAGCCAGGGCAGCGATGATCAAGGTGTTCTTAGCAATCTCGGGTATGTTGGTCACTTCGACGGCGAACTTGTACCAATCCAGCGTGATTTCGGGCGGCAGCCACAGCCGTCCGAACCATCCTCTGCCGACGGACTTGAGGGCGATCATCAAAAAGGGCAGGTAGATCAACAAGGCGAAGCAGAGCAGGAAGGTGTAGATGAGCAATTTGCGTCCGCTCCAGACGGCCTTGAGGTATTGTCGGATCAATGTCATGCTGCTGGCCTCCTGAGGATGCGCATGTAGATGGTGAGAAAGACCACCTGCAGCGCGGCCATGATCATGGCTCTGGCGCTGGCCGCCGACCAGCGCATGGGCGTCAGATCAATCTGCTTATAGATCTCCACCGACAGAGGGCGATAGTTCCCGCCAGCGACCAGGGGGATGCTGAAAGCGCCGAAGGCAGCCATAAACGTGAGCACTGACCCCGCCAGAATGCCCGGCATGATCAAGGGGATGACCACGTGACGCAGCACTTGCCAGCGGTTGGCGCCGGCCACGCCGGCGGCCTCCTCAATAGCTGGGTCGAGGCCCTCCAGGGTGGACAGGGTGGTCACGGCGGTGAAGGGAAAATACAGCCAAGTATAGAAAAGGATGAGACCAGGGATGGTATAGTTGATGCGCAGCGGTTCGTTGATGAAGGGAACGAACCGCATCAGGGAAAGATTCACCCAACCACGGGAACCAAACAGCAGGAGCAGGCCCAGGGCGCCGATCAGCCCTGGCACGATGCGGGGAATGAGCATGGTCAGTCGGAAGAAGCGATGCCCGCGCAGCTTCTGGCGCAGGATCAGGCACAGGGGCACACTGAACAAAATGGAGCAGAGAGTGGCAGAGATGGCGAGCACAAATGTGAGGACGATGACGCCCTGCGCCCTCGGCTCGCTCAAGAAGGTGGCGTAGTGGGCCAGCGTCCAGCCAGTCTGCTGACCCTCCGGTCGCAGACTGCGCACTACGGCGACCATCATGGGATAGAAAAAGAGGCCGAAGAAACCAACCAGGCCAGGCAATAGCATCAAGAGGGTGACCAGGCCGGATCGAAGGCTCGATCCACGTTTCATGGTAAGACCCACCTTTGTCGTAAGACGGGGAGGCCCGCTGCGGAAAAGGGCGCCGGCGGCGAGCCTCCCCTGAATTGCACTAGGGATTCAAAGCACCTGGCAACATTTAAGGAACGAGCAGGTCGGCGCCTTGTTCCCTGATGAAGTTCTTCACGTCACTGTTGCCAATCCGCAGGCGGGAGGGCTCCATGTCCGCCCACGCTGGGATGGTATCCCACACGATACCGGGGATCTTGTCCCAGATGTCGGTGCCGGTGTACTGCCACATGGTGGTGATCAGTCGGATCTGCTGGTCGTCGGAGAGCAGGAAGTTGACCACCTCGTAGACCACTGGCTTGTACTCCTCCGGGATGCCGGCCGGCACGAGCAAGTAGCCATCGGAACCGGCGGCCATGCCCTCTGCCAAGAAGCTAGACTTGATGGTGGGAGGCATGGTGCCCTGGTGACGGGACCACAGGGAGTAGTCCATGGCGTAGAAGCTGATCCAGGTGTCGCCGGCATTGAAGTCCTCGAACAGGTTGGGCGGCTCGGCGGGCAAGGGCTGTTTACCGTAGGTGTAGAATTCGGTCAGCTTAGCCCAGGCATCCTCCCACTCGGCGGTCTCCTGGAGCTCTGCCAGCGGGATGGCCTTGCCGTCTTCGTCCACCATGTCCACGAAGGCGTTCAGGAAGCTGTAGGGGATGCGGTAGGACGAACCGGACTTGGCGTCGGGGCGGACGATGCCGATGTGCCCCTTGAACTCCTCCCGCCGATCGTAGAATTCTTTCCAGGATGTGGGCGGGTTCTCAATGTACTTGGAGTTGTAGATCAAGGCGTACTGGCTTCTCCAGTACAGCGCACCCCTGCCGTCAACGTCCTCGCCCAAGACGGTCTGCAGATAGGCCTTGGGGCACTTCTCGATGTTGGGGATGACGTTCGCCTTGTCCGGGTAAAGCTTCTCCAGCTCAATGCCCTCGCCCATTGCCTTAGGGATGGTTCCGGGCTTGGTGAACAGCAAGTGCACATCGCCTTTGCCCGCCTCCCAGGCCTTCATGCGCTCGAGCAGCTCCGCTTCCTTGGAGACCACGTAGTTGACCTTGATCCCCAACTGCTCCTCGATGGCCGGGATCACCTGATTCTGCCAGTACCACTGGAAGTTGGCTCCGGAGTTGGTGTCTATCATGGTAATCTCGGTCGGTCCCGGCTCGGGCGTGACCTCTTTCTCGACTACCACTTCCTTCTCGACCACCACGGTCTCGACCACCGGCTTCTCGACCACCACTTCCTTCTCAATGACCTCCGGCGCCGGGGCGGCGCAAGCTGCCAGCATCGCCAGCACGGCCAGCAGGGAGACGACCGCTAACGTTTTTCTCTTGGCAAACATTTCTTTCCTCCTTCTTCTTCATTGAATTTGTTGAAAGTTGAACCGTAACCCTCAAAAGCCTAAGCCACTGCTGATTCGCTTCGCTACCACCTCCTCTCGACTACAAACCTCGGTTGGGAAAATTAGGGAACAAGTTAAAGAGCCGCTCGTTGCCTCGTTGACTCGTTGCCTCATTCCCTCGTTGCCCCGTTGCCTCATTGCCTATTTTATCATCATAGCCGCAGTTTGTCAAAACCGCCCGCTCTCACTCTACCCTGAAATAAGGCTCCAGCACCCTCATCGTCGCCGCCCGCGCCGCCGCGGCCAGTTCCGCCGCATCGCGCTCCCAATATTCGGGCCGAAACAGCTCGATGGAGCAGAGGCCGTCGAAGCCGATTCCCTTGAGGCGAGACAGGATGTCGCCCAGCGGGATGACGCCCTCGCCGGGCAGCAGACGATGGGCATCCTCGATGGTCTCCCTGGGATGCTCCTCGACGTCGTTGATGTGAAAGATGAGCAGCCTCTCTGGATCCACGGCTTCGATGGACGAAAGCTGTGAGCCGCCGGCGTAGAAATGGCAGGTGTCAATCACCAGGCCCACGTTGGGCCGGTTGACCGCCTGCACGATGTCCCGACACTGGGCCAGAGTGCGCACCGAACACCAGCCGAAGCCCAGGAACTCGAAGGCCAGGTTCACGCCGAAGGGAGCGGCGACATCCGCCAGATCGCGCAGCACGCGTACCGACTCGGCCTTGATCTCCTCCCAGGAAGCACCTCCCTCTGGGGTGGGGCTGGGCACGACGACGATTTTGTCGCAGCCCAGGGCGTCGGCTCTGGCGCACAGCTCGTGGCAGCGGGCTTGGATCAGCGCGTAGTCGTCCGCCGAGCGGAAGGTAATGAACTCGACGGAGTTGATGCTGGCAGGCTGGACGCGGTGCTGAGTGAACAGCGCGTTGAGGTCGTCGAGGCTGCGATTCGCCAGATAGGTGTCCATCTTCGCCGCCCAGATTTCGAGGGCCTTGAAACCCGCCTGGCCAGCAGCGGCGATGTCCTCTGGCAGCGTGGCCTTCATGGTAGTGGCGCCGTTGAAGCCAAGTAGCATGCTTCTCCTCCTCCTCAGACGTGTCATTGCGAGCGACCGCAGGGAAAGGCAACCGCAGGTTGCACGCAATCCCCTCTGTTGCGGGCAGGAGATTGCTTCGTCGCTCCGCTTCCTCGCAATGACAGTTTACAACCCTTATCCTCCAACCGCTCAGGCGTGTCATTGCGAGCGACCATAGAGAGCGAAGCAATCCCCTCCGTCGCAGGCTGGAGATTGTTTCGTCGGCAAAAACCGCCTCCTCGCAATGACTCCAGGAAGTTTCTGTCCTTTAAGAATGGCGGGCCGGGCCATGGGCGACTCGCAATGACAAGCAATGCTTCTGATCAAGACATTGCCTCCAACTCACGCAGCAGGCTGATGGACTCGGCCACGTAGCCCGCCACCTCCCCTCGCCACCCCGGCTCCTTGACCGGCGTAAAGGGATCGGGGCCGGAGGCCGTGCATTCGACGATGATCGTGCCATCGTATCCGATGTCCGTGAGGGCACGCATGATACCCCGAAAATCGGTGTGGCCGCGACCGACGGCCTGGCGGTTGGAGTCAGCGGCGTGGAACAGGAACAGGTGCTCCCCGGCGGCGCGGATGGCGTCGCCCAGGTCCGCCTCCTCGATGTTCATGTGATAGGCATCCAGAAGAAGGCCCACGTTGCGCGCTCCCACCTCCTCCACGAAGCGCACGGCCTCTTCGGCGGTGTTCAGCAAGTGGGACTCGTAGCGGTTGAGCACCTCGATGGCCAAACGCAGGCCCAACTCCGCAGCCCGCTCGGCGATGCGCTGGACGCCCACCACGAAGTTCACGACCTCCTGCTCGTAGGTGGTCATCGGGCGAATGCGCCCCACCGCGCCGTGGCATCCCACCATCGGCGCTCCCACTTCGGCGGCGAAGTCCAACAGGCGCAGATAGTAATCCACCGCCTCGGCCCGCACCTCGGCGGCGGGATGCGGCAGGTCCACGTCCTCTGGGGTGAGGGAGAGCACCGCCAGCCCGTGGTTGTCCAGGATGGCTTTGACCTCGGCCGCATCGTAAAGCTCCAAGTCGCCCTTCAGCTCCACCCCGTCGTAGCCGAAGCCAGCCAAACGAGTCGCCGTCTCGGCCAGCGGCTCATCTCCGAAGATCCAGTTGCAGACGCCATACTTCATGCTCACTCCCTCCAGCAAAGGTGATGATAATATATCACACCTGGGTTGGGTTGTCAAGAAAACTGCATCCCCAGGCTGGCACATACCCTTGACAAATCGCCGCAAAGGACTTACAATGTAGGCATCCAGAAATGCGGAGAGGAGAATGAAAGATGAGAGAGACGATCATGGACAAGCCAGTAGCCAGTATAAAACTACAGGAGCTTATCGAGATATTCCGCGAGGTCATCCACGAGGTTCTCCGTGAGGAACAGGAACACTACATTGATGATGAGGGCTACCTGGTCTTTGCCAATGAGAGGGCCTATGCCGAGTATCTGGACAAACAGAAAGGCAAACTGCCCAGCGAGGTTCAGGCCTATTTCATTGATGAGCATGGCCTCAAGGTCGTCTACAGCGATTATGCGCCCACACCGGAGAAAGCCAGGGAATTGACTGAGGCTCGTAAAAGAATCGCTGAGGGAAAGGCGAAGCTCTATAGTCTGGAGGAAGTGACCCAAGAACTCGGTCTGGAGGAATAGGCCGATGTTCGAGGTTCTACTGGAAGAGCGAGCAAGACGTCAACTCGCCAAGCTGCCCAAGAAAATCGGCCACGGCATATTGCGGAAGCTACGATGGTTGGGAGAGAATGCTGAGCTGATCAGGCATGAGCGATTGAAAGGCCACGAAGAGTATAGCCTGCACTTCGGGCAGTATCGCATTCCCTATCTGTTGGACTGGACGAACCGGGTGATCATCGTAACGGATATTGACAAACACGACGAGGCCTACCGCCGGCTCAAAAGGAGATAACCAAGCGCGGCAACCGCAAGGGATTGCGACGGCGAACAAAAAGGCCCTCCATGTTCTTCCAAGGAGGGCCCTTCCTTTTCAATCTGATCTTCACCATTCACTACAATAGACCATGTTCCAGCAATAGGTCTTCTATCCTTGCCAGGAATTTCAGCAATGGCCTGGGCTCCGGCCCTTCAGGCAATGGCTCGTGCTTGTCCGGGGCGTCATAGGGATGTAGATGCCACTCGCCGCCTTCTCGATCTATTCCGAAGATACGCTGCCCACCCTCAATCAGCGCCAAGTATAGGGAGCCTGACAATTCGCCCAAGAAAGCCTGTACAAATAGATCAGGGCGAATATGCAAGCGCAAAGAGAGGGTAAGGTCCGTGCGTTCGATCTCCTCCAGTGACTGCACAAACCACACCCTCTCCAGCGCGTTCTGGGCTTCCAGCCGAAGGTCAACCGTACTGTGCACGTGCCGATTCTCCCAGTTCTTGAAGCTTGCGCTCCATGGTCCCCATCCCGTCCACTGCCGTCTCCCAATCCATGGCATCCTTTTCTACGTCCCAGGTGTATCCCTTTTGCTGAACGACCCGACGCTCCACGAACTCCTCAAAAGTCATCCCATACTTCTGCGTCAGGGCGCGGTCCAGACGGCGGTAGCGTCCCAGACGACGCAGGTATTCCGCCTCGAGCAAAAGTCGGATTTTCGTATCCAGATCTTGCTCGCCCAGCAACGGCTCTTCCAAGAACTGTAGAGTGCTTTCCATTAGCCTTGTTTCACTCATCGCGCATATCTCCCAGTTTCCACATTGTACTCATCCATCACTATTGTACAACTTACGCCTCACTTTGTCAATTCGCTCATCCCCCAATCTCCGACATGGCACACCCTTGAAGGATGACCTACTCCAACAGGCGCCGCCGCTGTGCCTGCCTCCTACTGCACCTGGATCTCGACCACGCCCTTGACCTGGGCTTTGCCAGAGAGGCCGGGCGCGACGATGCTAAAGCCACCCTGGTTGCGGAAGGCGACGATGCAATTGGCGCAACCTTCGATGTCGGCCAGCGGCACCTCGGCGCTGTAGCCATCGTCAGCGACGAACACCAGCGTCGTGGCACCGTCCTTGGGGCCAGCCTTGCCCAGCAAGTCGGTGATGCGCACGCCGGTGTAAGTCTCGGTCTCACCGTCCTTGTTCGTGTACTCGGCCTCAATGGTGTCCATGGAACGGACCTTGTCCTCGGCCCAGCCGACCTCGGTCTCCACGTTGCCCGTGATCTTGAAGGCGGCGTTTTCGGGCACGCCGGCCGCCTGGGCGTTCACCTGGAGATCCACAGGCTGGTAGACCCAGCGATTGGCTGGGGTATGAGGGCAGACCAGGCGGATGGGGCCGTGGTCCGGGTCGATCTGGGCGATCCATTTCCCATTTTCCTTCAGGGCGACGATGGCGTCCTGCAGCTCGTCTTTGCTGATCTCGATGGCATAGCCATCGGCGGCAACGACGGTGATGCTCACGTACTCGCCAGCCCCGGCCTGGCTCAGGATCTCGGTCAGGGCCACGCCGCTCCAGTCGCCGCTCGTGTCCTCCCCCAGCGATTTGTCCATAAAGACGTCCTTCAGGTCGGTCTGGGCCATGCCGACCAGATCGGCGTAGCTCAGGGTCAGCGGGCTGTCCACCGCGCCGCTGACGCCCAGCGTCCAATCCACCTCCGGCGCCCCACCGCCGCAGCCGGCCAGTCCCAAAACCAACAACAGTGTAATCGTCAGTATAACTTTACTTCGCATGTTTTCCTCCTTGTTTGAGTATTTGAACAGTGTAAAGTTTATGTCATTGCGAGCGCAGCGAAGCAATCTCCTGCCTTCAAATACAAGCAACGGTGGAGATTGCTTCGTCGCTTCGCTCCTCGCAATGACACTTGGCGCCAAGCTTAACATTATCGAGGTGTTTGCTCATTTTGCAGCTACAAAGATGGGAATGAACATATCTCGCTCAATCAGATGTCCGTGATTACCCAACCTCCCATGTTCCCCTTCGACCCGGTGCATTCCGTGGTCGGCAAAGATGATGACGAGGGTATCGGCGGGCAGCAGTGCGAGCAACTGCCCTACCGCTGCGTCTACTTCGCGGATGACGGCCTCTTCCTGCGGCGTGTTGGGACCGTAGGTGTGCCCGGCGTCGTCAATGCCGTGGAAATGGACGTAGAACAGGTCGGGCATTCCCTCGTCCAGCACGGCCAGGGCGTTGGCCAGCACGTTGTCGTCGGTGCTGCCGTTGCCGTCGCGGTCGCCGGAGAGCTGCATCTCGGCATTGCGCAGGTTGAAGGCCAGGGCGCCCCCCTCCACGGCCACGACCTGCCGCCCGGCGGCGTTGGCCACGTCGAACAGCGTCTCCACTTCCGTCTTGCGGATGCCCCGCTGATCCACCCCGTTGACCTGCGGCGGCGCGCCGCTGAGCAGGGCCGCCGAGGCCACACTGGTGCTGGGCGGGTATACGGTCAGGCCGATCAACGGCTCGCCCAGCGCAGCGAGATGGGGGATCAGCCCTGTGTCGCGGGCCTCAATGTAGCGCAGGTAGCCGAAGCCGTCGAGGAAAACGAGCAGCACGTGGCTTGTCCTGAGCCCCGTCGAAGGGCTGGCCGAGGGCGCTTCCAGCGCCTGGCCGGTGGCCTGGGCTGGAGACGGCAGCCCCAGCGCGGCGGCGACCGTCGGCGCGATGTCGGTGATGTCTGCCTCAACCCGCTCCAGAAGCCCCGACGGCTCAACCTCCAGGCGCGAAACCGCGAACGATTCGCCACCGATGGATAGTTCGCCATCCTTCCCCCACCAGGCGTCGTCGGCCACGGCCGTCCAGTCGAAGTCGCGCCGGGCGCCCTGCGGCTCGCTCACCATCAGTCGCTCGATCACCCGGTGTCCCGCCATCCACAGCACGCGCTCCAGCGAAAGGACCTGCCCCTCCTCCGCGAAGCTGTCCAGGCCGGCGATGACTTCGCGGTCCACAGGGAAGTCGCTGCCCTCCGGAGCAACCACGGTCGCCTCCCAGGCGGGGGCGCAGCTCGCCAGGCAGAACAAGAGCGCCAGCGCCAGAAGGGTCAGGGAAGCAGGGAATGAGGCAATGAGGCAACGAGGCGATGAGGAAATGCCTTTGCGCCCTTGCGCCTTTTTGTCTTTGTGCCTTCTCACAGGCATAGCCTACTCCTCCGACCCTTCGACAGGCTCAGGACTCCGCACGAGCTCGACGACATCGGTGATCCACTGCGCCCGGCCGCGCGCCGGCAGGACCAGGACGACCTTGCGGCCCATTTGGGCCAGCACGGCGCCTTTGGCTTCGGCGGCTGTCAGGGTGTGCTCCTGCCCTTCCGCGTCGCGAACCAGGAGGATGTCGGTCAGCCCCGCCCCCTCGATCCGCGAGGCCGTTTTGCCCTTGCGCACCTGACCGTCCGCCTCGCTCCTGAGCATCACCTCGGCCTGCTCGACGGTCACCGAGCGGGTCGGTCCCAGCAGCAGCCGGCCGATGGAGGTGCGATAGCCATCCAACGTCAGCGGCTTTTCCGCGCCGACGACGATGATGCGCCACACGCCCTTCAGCCAGGTGGAGACGTGCAGATTCTCGGCGGCAAAGCGCACCCCGTCCACGTGGGGCATGAGCAGCGCCTCGCCGGTCAGATTGGGCCGCTCAAAGGTCACGAATCCCTCGTCACGGGAGGCCAGAGTCACACTCTCGAAATCGGTCACGCCGTGGTCGGCCAGAAAATCGAGCAGAGCCACATGGGTGCCCGGCTGGTCGCGGTAGGGCAGGATGTCGTTGACTGCAATATATCCCGGATTGGGCACGTCGCCGGCCAGCAAGATCAGGTCGTCGAAGGGCACGTTGGCCATCTCGGCCGAGCCGTGGTCGTCGTGGCACGAATCGCAGGTGTGATACTTGGCCGGCTGGTGACAGTCATAGCACTGGTTCATCGTGTCGGCCTCTTGGGCCAGGATGCTCCACGGGTAGGCGAAGGCCAGGCGGACAGGCGCCAGGCTCTCCACACCGGCAACAGCGGCCAGGACCCCACCGCCAACGACCAACACGGCCAGCAGTGCCAGAATCAGCAAAATGCGAGACGGTTTGGAAGCAAACATGGTGTGGTCTCCTCGATGCATTTGTGTCATTGCGAGGCATCTTCTTGCCGAAGCAATCTCCCGCCAGCGAATTGGGGATCGCTTCGTCGCAAAGCCCGCTCCTCGCGATGACACCTACGATTGTTTCTTACACAATGAGTAGCGCCGCCGCACTACACTTTGACGTAGCTAAAGGACAACCAGCACACTCGCCGTGGCCACGGCGACGAGCAACAACAAGATGGCTGCTGCGACATCCCGCCGCGTGAAGTGGACCGCTCTCAGAAACGTGCGGGTGGGATACTTGCCGAAGCAGCGGCCCTCCATCGAGACGGCCAGGGCGTCCACCTTGCCCAGCGCCGAGACCAGCAAAGGCAAGAAGAACTGCCGGGCCAGGGTCAGGAAGCGGCGCGGGCTGCGCACATCGTACTGCACCCCTCGCGCCAACTGGGCGTTGTAGACGGTTTGTCCCTCCAGCTCGAAAGTCGGCACCAAACGCAGGGCGGTGATCAGCGTGAACCCGTAGCGATAGGGCAATCTGGCCTGCATCAGGGCGTAGGCCAGGCTGTTCGGATCGGTGGTCAGGACAAAGAGATAGCTCAACAACACCACGCTCAGAAAGCGCCCGGCCACGTAGACGCCAGCCCTCACCCCGCCGATAGTGGGAGCCAGCGGCCCGATCTGCACCAGCACCGGCCCGCTGCGCACGAACAGGATTTGCAGGGCGGCCAATGCGAGAGCAGTGGTGGCGAACAGCCGCGTCCCCCGTACCTGACCCAGGCGCAGCCCGGTCACGGGGAAGGCCAGCAGCACGAGCCCCAGCACAGCCAGCACCGCCCAGGGGTTGGGGACGACGAACACGAGGATCGTTCCAAACAGCATCCAGGCTGCTTTGACCAGCGGGTGGAGGCGGTGCAGTACAGAACGGCCAGGCTGATAGGTGAGGCGCGGTTTCATGGCCGCCTCCTGTTCGAGGGCAGGTAGACCTCTTTCCCCAAAGCAGCCAATTGCCGGAACCCTTCCTCTGTCGGCGCGTCCACAACGGCCTGGCCACTGTTGAAAAAAATCAATCGGCTGGCGTAGCGGCGGGTAACCTCCGGATGGTGATTGACCATGATCACCGTGCCGCCCTGCTCCACCTGCTCCCGCAGCAGTTCCAGCAAGAAGGTCGCGTTTTCGATGTCCTGCCCGATGAGCAACTCGTCCAGCAGGATCAGCCGAGGGGCATAGGCCAGCACCGAAATCAGGTTCAGGCGGCGTTTCTCCCCGTAGCTCAAGCGGTAGGGGTGATCGTGCTGGCGGTCTCCCAGTCCACAGCGGGCCAGGAGCGCCTCGACCCGCGCCCGGGCCGCCTCGTCCAGCAGGCCGAAGTTGTGGGGGGCAAAGGCAGCCTCTTGCCAGACGCTCTCGGCAAAAAGCTGGTGGTCTGGATTCTGGAACACGAACCCTACCTGCCGCGCCAGTCGGGAGACGGAGCTGCGGCGCGTGTCTTGCCCCAACACTTCGACCCGCCCCTGGGTCGGCTTGAGGAGTCCCAGCAGGCTCTGCAGAAAGGTGGTCTTGCCAGAGCCGTTGTCGCCCATCACCGCCACGAACTCCCCCGCCTCAATCTCCAGCGAGACGCCATGCAGGACGGGGGCAGCGTTGTAGCCCGCGTGCAGGTCCTCCACACGGATGACGGGCTCCGCCGGGGAATCAGGGATCGGGGAATGAGGGATCAGGGAATGAGGAAATGAGGAAATGCCTGATTCCCTAATTCCCTGATTCCCTGTTTCCCTAATTCCCTGCTTTCCCGACTCCCCATCGTACACGATGCGGCCTTGTTCCATCCTCACCAGGCGAGGGTTGAAAGGCAGCAGGTAGTCCACTTTGTGCTCGATGACGATCACGGTGATGCCCGCCTTGGCCTGGATGTGCTCGATGACCTGGAAAACCTCGGCCGTGGCCGTGGGGTCCAGATTCGAGGTCGGCTCGTCGAAAATCAGCACCTGGGGCTTAGCGGCCATCACGGCGGCGATGGCGACTTTTTGCTTCTCGCCGCCGGACAGGGTCGCCAAGGGGCGGTCGGCGAGGTCCCCCGCGCCGACGATGCTCAGCGCCCAGGCCATCCGGTCCTGGATCTCGTCGCGGGGCAGACAGCGGTTCTCCAGGCCAAAAGCCACCTCGTCCTGCACGGTGAGGGTGCAAAATTGGGCTTCAGGGTTCTGCTGAACCAGCCCCACCACTTCGGCCACGTCGTAAATGGGACACTGGCGCACATCCATGCCGTCTACCCTCACCTCGCCGCTGGCTTCCCCGTCATACTGGCGGAAGAGGTAACCGCCCATAGCCAGGGCCAGGGTGGACTTGCCGCACCCCGACGGGCCGGTGATGACCACGAACTCCCCTGGGGCGATCTGCAAGTTCACGTCCCGCAGAGCGTATTGTGGACTTCCCTGAAAACGAAAGTTCAATCCCTCGATGGAGATCATACGGCTTCTACCTGACCTCGATACGCGTTACTCTGGGCAGAATCACTTCTCCGTTCATGCGCGCCACAGCGAAGGAGACATCTGTCCCACCAATGATGGTGAAGATGCGCAAGTCGTCGTCCCTCAGCACGTCCGCCAGGGGCAGCGAGACCGGCTCGCCGTCATGCAGCAGGACGGTCGTCGCTTCGGGACGCGGGCTCATCGCCTGGAGCACCTGGCCCAGGGGTGCGCCCTGGTATTTCTTGGGGCCTTCCCCCACGTCCAGACTTGTACTGTCCATCTCGAACTGCCAATCGTCGGGACCGTAGGGCGATGGGTGTTCCAGGGCGCCGCTGACCTCGAGCGTGGCCGCGCCGATGACCGACATCTCTTCGACGCCCCGCACCCAAGCCTTGCTGTTGCGCGGCCCGACGACGTTGTAGGAAGCGTCCTCCCCCTGGCCCTGCGGAGCCAACAGCAGGCTCTCGTTCTCCCGCACCTCGTCCATGCTGACGAAGAAGGCATAGCCATCGGAGGCCTGGATCAGCAGAAGGGACACGTTGGGCTGGGGCTGGGCGCGCTCTATCAACTCTCTGACCGGGATACCACTGTAGCGGCTGGTGACGTCACGCAGGGTGGCCTCGGCGGTGATCAGCGGAATGTCGCCGTGCTCCAGGGGATAGTCGTAGGGCGCTTGCACCGCGCCCCCGACGTGGACCGTGGCCGGGCCGCGCAGCGCCTGCCGCAGATAGACGCCCAGAACCAAAGCGAGCACGGCTGCACTTGCCAGGAGGATGGGATAAACTGAGCCAGTCCTGGGAGCCGGCGCACGGTCTCTGACCACGCCAGCCCGGCGGAGGGCGTTGAGAAGCACCCGTCCCAGCAGTCCGGCGAAAAGCACTCCAGAGGCAAAAGCCACCCCGCCCACGAGGAACATCGCTCCGTAGGCCAGCACATCGGCGGGCAGCGAGGCGAAGAGTTGAAAGACGAACACGTTGGAGGCAGAGGCCAGCCCTCCGGCCAGCGCGTAAGCGGGGAGCGAGTCCTTGTTTCGGAAGGGGAGGAAGCCCAGGTCTACCAGCAGGCCGGCTACGACGTCCACCAGCACCACCAGCAGACCATGGGTGTTGCCGCTCAACAGTTCCACCACGCCCTTGAGGATGCCTGTGACCGTGCCTGCCCCTTGTTTGCCGGTCAGTCCGACGGCCAGGGTCAGCCAGAGGACGTGTAAGCCTGCGGCCCACTGGGTGGTGCCGGCAAAGCCCAGGATGGACTGAAAAAAGTCGCCGATGGCATTGACGTAGGTGCTGACCACGCCGCCCAGCGCGGCCAGCGCCGCCATCATCAACAGATCGCGGAGGGTGAAGTAGTACTCCCTGTGACTCATCTCCCTCCCCATGCTAGAAACACCCCAACTGGCATTGAACGATTTGGACGCCCAGACTCTCAGCCGCGTTGGCTACGTCAAGGCGCTTCATCGTCAGCTCGTGGGCGATGTCCCAGGCCGCAGCGCAGGGCAGACTCCCCTCAACCGCCCGGTCCTTGATCCTCGCCCGCAGCTCCGCTCCCACCTCCTGGACTCGCTCCAGGGCCTTGCCCTTGTCGGATCCGTGTCCGAACAGGCCCAATTGGCAGCGGGAGATCTTGACGCCAAGCTCATCGGCTACCTCTCTCACCTGTTGGGGGCTGAGCTCTAGCCGCCGCGCCACTTTGAAGGCCGATGGACATGACAATTTGCCTACCGTTAGCGATGCTTGGATTTGAGTTGCTATTTCTTGATTCATCTGTACCTACCTTTCCCCACAAAAAATCAGCGACCCCTTGGAAAGGAGCCGCTGATAAATAATGGCTGGCCGTGGACGCCACGGACGTTCCCCTTTCCAATGACGGGGGGCACGGGCGTTTCCATCCCGTACCGTTGGAGTGCGCTGGACAGGCACCCACTGCGGCCATGCGCCATAGGCTTTCACAGCCCTTAGGTGGCATGACTCGGAGAACGAACTATTCGGTTGACAAGCGTATTCTACACTCTTTCGGCGAAAAAGGCAAATGACAAAACGTGAAACGTGAAGACGTGAAACGTGAATCGTCAAACTTCAAGGCACGAGCGGAAGGCCAGATGCAGGACGCGCTCCGTCTCGGAAGTGATTTTGGTCCGCTCGTCTATGCGCCAGCCGGCGATCCAGACGATGTGTCGGGGCGAGGCCACGATGGGGACGAAACCCCGCAGGGAGCGCGGTATCTTGACGTCAATCATGAAAGCATGCAAGCTCTTTTCGTGCCCGCTCAGGCCCAGCGGCTGGAAGCAATCGCCCGTTTGGCGCTGGCGCAGCGCCAACTCCGAGCCGGTCTTATCGTAGTCCAAGAAGGCCTGCCACGGATTTGGATTATCCAGGTAATCCTGGCCAACCTCCTCCCGCCCAACGAGAGCAGCCTCAAGATACCAGTCCGAATCGGGCAGCTCTGTAACCCCCGGCACGGCCACGGGGAGGGCTTCCACCAAGAGAAGGGGCCAGTCCACTTCGGGCACGTAGCCCTGGTCGGCTACGGTGAAATCGTGGTAGCCGATAGTGAGCATCAGGCCCTGGGGCAAGGTGACCTGCGTTCCCGCTGGTTTGTTCATCAGGGCCAATAGCGCGTTCTCGATGTGGATCCAGTTGATGTTGCGCAGCGAGCGGCGCAGGCGATGGACAGCCTCCCGCAGGGTGGAACGCTGCTGGCTGGTGGGCAAGGCCCGCCAGCGTTCGAGATCGAAAGTGACAGCCTCCGACGATTCCGAGAAAACCACCGTTGGCCAGACCCGCTCCAGCTCGGCCTGCAAGAAGTCGTAATCCGCGCTGATGACCTGGGCCGAGCGGCGCACCACCTCCCGGATGTTGGGATTGTAACTCTCCAGATAGGGGATCAGTTCGTGGCGCAGGCGGTTGCGATAGTAGGTGGTGTCCAGGTTGGAGCGATCGAAGCGGGGCTTCAAGCCGTGCTGCCGGCAGTAGGCCTCGATCTCGGCGCGGGTCGTCTCCAGCAGGGGGCGGATCAGTTGCAGGTCCAGGGGAGGATGATCGGGCCAGGCAGCACCCAGGCGCATCCCCCCCAGATCGGTCTGGGGCAGCATGCCCCGCAGGCCAGCCAGCCCCGCCCCTCGCAGCCAGTGCATAACGATGGTCTCGGTCTGGTCGTCGGCGTGGTGACCGACCGCGATCCTCTTGGCCCCCACTGCCAGAGCGACCTGGGACAGAAATGCGTAGCGAGCCTGGCGGGCCGCCTCTTCGATGGCCAGCTTGCTCTCCCTCGCCAGTCGCGGCACGTCGCGGGCTTCGACGCTGGCCGGCAATCCCCACTCCTCGGCCAGCCCGGCCACGAAAGCCGCGTCTCCCTCCGACTCCGAACCTCGGATGCGATGATCGAGGTGAGCCACGTGCAGCTCGATCCCGTAGCTCTCGCGCAGGCGCTTCAGGACGTGCAGCAAGCAGAGGGAATCGGGGCCGCCGGAGACGCCGACCACCACTGTCCCTCCCCCAGCCAGGAGACCATGTCGCTCAACAGCCTGGCAAACTTTCGCTAAAACGCCGCCGCTTACGCTTTCAAGCACTACTCTACCTTGTACACCGTATCCCCTCGGCGCACCTTTCCCACGACCTTGAGGCCGACCTCCTGCCCCTTTGTTGCAGTCTCGACATTCTCATGCTCGATCTGCATGGAGCCCACGGTCTGCTCGAAGTCGGTGGTGGCCCCCTTGATGCGGATGGTGTCGCCCTGGCTCAAGGTATCGGTGAGCTTGAGGCCAGCCACACTGATTTTGCCCCAATAGTGACTTACTTCTCCGACTTTCTTCTCCATTGAGTGACCTCCTTTCGCTCCCCATTCTACCCCACCATTGGCTTTTTGTCAATTGCGTGATTTGTGGTATAATTTGGTCAGTAAACGGCGACCAGTAAATCAGGGATCAGGGAATGGGTAGCCCCCCTCTTTGGTGTTGCTGGCTCATTTGCTCCGGCGGGATTGCGTGCAAGCTTCGCTTGCCTGCCGCCGCCAAGCCGCTGGATCTGGCGATCCAGCGGGAGCAGAATAGCACGAGTGAAAACTGATAGGCCAGCAACACTTTGCAGGGAAACCACCAGAGAATGAGTGATCAGAGAATCAGGGTATCTGAAATCCTGATTTCCTGATTCCCTAATCCCTGGTTCCCTAATCCCTGATAACTGGCACCAGCATTAGCTGACAGGAGGATAATTCCGTGTTTAATCCACTAAACGCCCTTTTGGGCCTGTTTTCCCTGGACATCGGCATTGATCTGGGCACAGCCAACACCCTGGTGAACGTGCGCGGAAAAGGCATCATCATCAACGAGCCGTCCTGGGTAGCCATCGAGAAGAAAAGCCGCAAGGTACTGGCCATCGGCAGTGAAGCCAAGGAGATGGTGGGACGCACCCCGGCCAACATCGTGGCCATCCGCCCCCTGCGCGATGGCGTCATTTCCGACTTCGATATCACCGAGCAGATGATCCACTATTTTATTGGGAAAGTGCACGATCAGGTGATCCTGCCCATTCCCCGCCCCAGGGTGGTGGTCGGCATCCCCAACGGCTGCACCGAGGTAGAGAAGCGGGCCGCCTACGACGCCACCGTCTCAGCCGGGGCCCGCGAGGCCTACCTTATTGAGGAGCCCATGGCCGCTGCCCTGGGAGCCGGATTGCCCATCACCGAGGCCATGGGCAGCATGGTCGTAGACATCGGCGGCGGAACAACCGAGGTGGCTGTGTTCGCCCTGGGAGGGATTGTGGTCAGCCGCTCGATTCGCGTAGCTGGCGACGAACTGGATGAGGACATCATTCAATATGCCCGTCAGAAGTACAACATCCTCATCGGCGAGCGGATGGCTGAGAGAACCAAAATCGAAATAGGTTCCGCCTATCCCCTGCCTGAGGAAAAGACCATGATCCTGCGAGGGCGCAACCTCATCACTGGTCTGCCGCAGGCAATCGAGGTGAGCAGCATAGAGATCAGGGAAGCGCTATCCACTTCCACGAACACCATCGTAGACACAGTCAAAGAAGCCCTCGACGAAACCCCCCCTGAGCTGG
This sequence comes from uncultured Anaerolineae bacterium, assembly GCA_964510205.1. Taxonomy (GTDB): domain Bacteria; phylum Chloroflexota; class Anaerolineae; order VGOG01; family VGOG01; genus CAZEBW01. Next base: position 12,323 of record CAZEBW010000037.1, on the reverse strand, counting down.
TGGCCGACCTGATGGACCAAGGCATCGCCCTGGCCGGCGGCGTGGGCCAATTGCGGGGCCTGGCCGAACGGCTGACCGACGAAACGAAGATGCACGTATACGTGGCCGAGGATCCGATGACCTGTGTGGCCCGTGGAGCAGGCAAGGTGCTAGAGGATCTGGACAGATTGAGCAAGGTCCTGGCCAGTGTGGCACAATAGAGGGGCCGGTCACGGCTGGCAATCGAGGGTTTGTGTCGAGGCGGGGAAAGGCCGCTTACGCTTCCGAGACCGCCCGTTGTCGAAACAGAGGAGTGAGCTCTGGTGAAGCGTCTGCCAACCAGATCGACCGTAGTCATCATCCTCATCGTGCTGGGTCTAGTCGGAGTTGTGCTGGATCAGAACGAAGACCTACAGCCCATTGAGGATGTGGCCCTGCGCGTGGTGGTCCCCATTCAGGAACGGCTGACCTCCCTGACCAATACCATCAGCGACCTAACCGAGGCTACGCAGGATCGCCAGGAGTTGCAGCGCCGCAACGAGGAGCTGCAGAGCCTGGCCGACAGCCTGATGATCGAGAACGTGCGTCTGAAGGAGATCGAGTCCGAGAACGAGACCCTGCGCCAACTCCTGAACTTCACCCAGGCCCACCCCACTCACACCTACAAAGCAGCTGAGGTAAAAGGTCGGGTCATTGGCCGCGATCCCAGCAACTTCCGAAGTTATCTCATCATTGACATAGGCTACGAACAAGAAATCGAACCCGGCATGCCCGTCGTCACCGAGCTCGGACTGGTAGGCCGCATCACCGACGTAGGCTCCAACTGGGCCAAAGTGATGCTGATCATTGACCCCTCCAGCTCTGTGAACGCCCTCGTCCAGACCTCCCGGGCCACAGGCGTAGTAGAGGGCCAGGTCGGCGAGAGCCTGGTGATGAAGTACATCCCCCAGGCTGAGACAGTCAACGTCAACGACATCATCCTCACCTCTGGTCTGGGCGGCAACTTCCCCAAGAAGCTGATCATCGGCCAAGTCACCGCCGTCTACCAGCGCGACATCGAGATGTTTCAGCAAGCCGACATTCGGCCCACCGTAGACTTCAATAACCTGGAAATCGTCCTGGTTATCACTAATTTTTCACCCACCGTTCTTGAGGAGATCGGTCATTAGCAGGGAGGGCCAAGATGAAGTGGCAGGAGATCCGCAAACACTATCCTCAGCAATGGCTCTTGGTTGAGGCCATCAAAGCTCATTCGGAGGCAAACGAGTCGGACACGTACCGGGTTTTGGAGCAACTAGCAGTTGTGAACTCTTTTCCCGACTCAGTGACAGCTATGGAAAACTACGCCCAACTTCGCCGCGAGGCCCCGGAGCGCGAGCTGTACGTCTTCCACACCAGCCGCGAGGCTCTCAACATTACTGAACGTAGATGGTTAGGCATTCGAGGAATGTAATGAGGATAAGCCTACAGGATGAATTGCCATACGTCATGGTATCCATCACACATCGCAACCAGCAACTCGTGCTTATAAATGTACTGCTCGACACAGGCTCAGCCGGAACAATCTTTCCCACAGACGAAGTCCTAACCATTGGCTTGCAGTACGAAGCCGACGATGTTGTGCGCAGGATTCGCGGTGTTGGCGGCGCAGAATTTGTCTTCGCCAAGGCAGTTGATCGTTTATCGCTGGGTGAACTCCAAGTCAACGATTTTCAAATCGAAATCGGCGCAATGGACTACGACTTCGAGATAGACGGCATCATCGGGATGGATTTTCCCACCCAAGTTGGCGCAATCGTTGATTTGGCCAAGTTGGAGATCTATCAAGCCCCGGCACTGAAAGCAAGAGGTGAGTCGCCATAAACATTTACGCCACCATGTTGTTGCTAATCGCCGTTGCCATAATACAAACGACCGTCACGCCCCATCTGACCTTCATGGGCGTGAAGCCCGACCTCGTGCTCCTGATGGTGGTCTCCTGGAGCCTCTTGCGGGGAGCACAAGAGGGCGTGATCTGGGCCCTGGTCGGAGGTATGGGGCTGGACCTACTCTCGGGCGCCTCTTTCGGAACCTCGACAGCGGCCCTCGTGGCCCTCAGCTTGCTGGCCGGCGTGGGAGAGTTGAGCGTCTTCCGCACCCACATCACCCTGCCCCTGATCGCCACCCTAGTCGCCACCCTGGCCTACAACCTCTACTCCCTACTACTGCTGCACATGGGGGGCTATTCGATAGCTTGGACAGGGAGCCTGATCCAAGTGGTGCTGCCCTCCACTTTGATCAATGTCCTGTTGGCGCCTTTCGTTTACAAAGCCCTGTATTGGCTCCACCGCAAGACAGGGCGAGAGGAAATGGCTTGGTAGAGTGATGAAAAGATGAGGCCATCAACTGATCTCAGCCTTAGAAGAAGACTCTGGATCTTTCGCGGCGTTGTCCTCCTGATCTTCCTGATCTTCGCCTTCCGGATGTGGCGGCTTCAGATCGTCGAGGGCGAGCACTATCAAATGCTGGCCGACCGCAACCGCTTCCGCCTGGCGCACATCGAGGCCGCCCGAGGCGTCATCTACGACCGCCAGGGAAGCATCCTGGTACGGAACCTCCCCAGCTTCTCGGTCACGATCATACCAGCCTACGTACCCGAGGATGAGCAGGAGGCAATGGCCCTGTTCTCCCGGCTATCGGCTCTGCTCGATATTCCCGCCAGTACGGCGACCGCGCCGCCTACGCTTTCAAGCTCCAGCGGCCCCTCCGCTTCCCAGCGAGGCATCAAAGAGATCGTGGAGGAAGCGCGTGACATCGCTCCCTACCGCCCCATCACCCTCAAGACCAACGTAGACCGAGACACCGTCTTCATCATCGAAGAGGAACACCTAGACCTGCCCGGCGTGCTCACCGAGATAGACCCCATCCGCCAGTATCCCGCCGGGGCGCTGGTTTCTCACATCATCGGCTATATGGGACCCATCCCCGGCGAACAAGCAGCGGCCTACGCCAATCGAGGTTACGACCCCAACAACGACCGCGTGGGGTTGACGGGTGTGGAGCTAACTTTCGAGGAGGAACTGCGGGGCAACAAGGGGTTCCAGTATAGCGAGGTAGACGTGGCCGGGCGCGAGATCAGAGCGGTGGGAGATCCCCAGCCTCCCCTGTCAGGCCACAACCTGATCCTGACCATTGACCTGGACTTGCAGCAGTTCACGGAGGACGCCCTGCGCCAGGGCATGGAAGAAGCCAAGGCCGCTTTCGGAGAGGAAAGCCGAGTCGAGAGCGGCGTGGCCATCGTCATGAACCCCCAAACCGGAGAGGTCCTGAGCTTCGTCTCTCTGCCTAGTTATGACAACAACCTGTTTGCCAGCGGCATTTCCCAAGAGGGCTGGAATCAACTGATCCAAGATCCCGGCAAGCCTTTGGTCAACCACGCCATCAGCGGCCAGTATCCACCGGGCTCTACTTTCAAAATCGTCCCCGCCGCCGCTGCCCTGGAGGAAGGCATCGTCAACAGAAGGACAACCCTGAAGTGCGAAGGCACTCTCTGGCTGCCCAACAAGTATTTCCCCGACGATCCCGAGCTGGCCCAGCAGTTCTACTGCTGGATCCACAAGTATGATCGAGGCCACGGATCGCTCAACATCATCCAGGCGATTGCCCACTCCTGTGACATTTTCTTCTATCAGATCACAGGAGGGCTGGAGGAGTTCCAGGGCCTGGGGCTGGAACGACTGGCCGAATACGCCCACTCCTTCGGGCTGGGCCAACCGACGGGCATTGACCTCCCAGGAGAGGCCAGTGGTCTGGTACCTACCAAAAAGTGGAAGCGGCTGAATTACTCGGAGAGCTGGGCGACGGGCGACACCTACAACGTAGCCATCGGACAGGGCTTCATCCTGGTCACTCCCCTGCAGCTCCTCAACGCCACCAACGTGGTGGCCAACGGGGGGATGCTCTACCGTCCCCAGATCGTCTACCAAGTGACCGACGCAGATGGGCGGGTGACCCAGCCTTTTGCTCCAGATGTCATCGGACAGGTAGCCATTTCGCAGGAGAACCTGGCCACGGTTCGTGAAGGACTGCGGGCAGTCGTTGAATGGGGCACCGGTTGGACCGCCGACTTGGAGGAGATAGCAGTGGCTGGCAAGACGGGCACCGCCGAGTACCCAGGCCCTCCGGTAGACGACGAAGGCCATCTGCCCACCCACGCCTGGTTCACCGCCTACGCTCCCGCTGAGGTGCCAGAGATCTCGTTGGTGGTCTTCATCGCTGGCGGCGGCGACGGAACGACCATCGCCGCGCCCATCGCCGCCGATATCCTGCGCTACTATTTCGGCATACCGGAGCCGCAACCCACACCCACGCCAGAATCTGAGACGACGGGGTAAAGCTATGGCCAAATCAACGCAGCGCAAGAGACTCCAAGTTCCGATCATTGTGCTGGTCAGCAGCGCTGTGCTGGCGATCTTGCTGATAGCCAGCATCCTCTATTCCGACCGCAGGAACAGCGAAATGGCCTCCCTGCGGGCCGAGATGGAAACGCTCAAACAGGAGCAGGAGCTCACCCAGCAAAACATCGCCATCCTCACCGATAAGGTTGAAGGTTTGGAGAAAGCGGTATCCTCCCAAATCAACATGAACGTTACCGCGCTCGGAACCGACATCGAAGCCCTGCAGCAAGACCAAACGACCATCCAGTCGGAAATCGAGAACCTGGCCAGTGAGATAGAGTCATTGAAGAATGCCCTGGCGGAGGCGGCCTCTTCGACAGAGCCCACTCCGAGTGAAAGCGAAGGGGAAGGCGAAGAGCCCAGCACAAGCTCTTCCGTGGAGGTGAAGCTGAACGTCCCACGCTACAAGCAAGCTTACAGCTTGAGCTGTGAGTCATCAGCCGCCTCCATGGTAGCCAATTTCTATGGCGTTCGCCTAAGCGAGGGAGATGTCAACGAAGCGCTGCCGAGAGACGAAAACCCCCACCTCGGCTTCAGAGGTAGGCTGGATGGCGTCCCCGGCGGTTTGACCGACTACGGGGTGTACGCCGACCCCATCAAAGAAATCCTAACCGCGAACGGTCTGGAAGCCACTTATGTAGAGGGCGGGTTGGCAGGCATCAAGAAAGCGCTGGAGAGGAGGCACCCGGTCATAGCCTGGGTAACCTACCGGCTTCAGGTGCAGCAGCCGGTGGAGATCATGCTGAGCACAGGCCAAGAAGTGAAGATGGTCAACTATGAACACACCGTGGTGGTCACCGGCTACAACCAAGACGGCTTCTGGGTGAACGATCCCTACGATGGGCAGGAGCACTTCTACAGCAGCGCCAACTTCGCCCGAGCATGGGGATACCTGGACAACATGGCTCTCGAAGTAGCTCCCTGAGAGTTTGGAAGTTGGAAGCTGGAAGTTGGAAATTGGAATCTTGGATTGGTCATTGGTCTTGGGATCTGGCCTGATTTTAGGCGCTTTCACCAACCGCTTTCTGGCAGAGAATTTCTACCACGCCCTGCCAGGGCTCAACTCCCCATACCAGACAGCCCTCTTTTCGTTGATGATCGCCCTTGCCCTCCTCGTTTTTTGGCGTCTCTATTCAGCAGCCTGCGCCCGACGAGGCCAGATTTCACTGAATCACGCCCTCGCCGACGACGCCCTCACCTACACCCCTCTCTTTCTGCTGCTCCTATACCTAGTCCAGAGGGGAGTCAACCCCCTGCAGGCCAAAGCGCTGCTGGGGGGCTGCCTCCTGCTGGTCACAGCCCTCAAAGTCAAGGTGGTCCTGATCAGGAGAAAGATCATCAGCCAGCGCTGGGTAGAGAGGGCGATTCCCCTGGGCCTGTTCGCCCTGACCTTCGCCGTCTACCTGAGCACCCTCTCGCCCACGGTAGGCGAAGCGGACAGCTTCGAGTTCCAGGTCGTCTCCTACACCCTGGGGATTGCCCACCCCAGCGGCTACCCGCTGTACATTCTTTTGGGAAAGCTCGCTACCTTGCTGCCAGTGAACTCCACTGGCATTGGCAACGTCGCCTATCGCGTCAACCTCATCTCCCCCCTCTTCGCCAGCCTGGCCGTGGTCTGCCTCTACCTCTGCCTGATGCGCCTGATCCGACGCCACGCCATCAGCCTGCTGGCGGCCCTGACCTTTGCCTTCTCGCGCACTTTCTGGTCGCAAGCGGTGATCGCCGAAGTGTACACCCTCAATGCGTTCTTCGTGGCTCTGGTGTTATACCTGTTGTTGAAAGCCCGCCCGACGATGAAGTCGTCGGGCTACAGAACAGCGCCCCATCAATGGGGCTTTAACCCTGCGACAAGTGAGAAAAGCCCGATTCATCGGGCGCTGCTTCGTAGCTGGGCGACTTTATCGCCCAGCGGCCTCATCGCCTTCTTCTACGGCCTCAGCCTGACCAACCACATCACCATGGCCCTGCTGGCTCCGGGCATGGCCATCTACGCTCTGCTGACTGGAATTTGGAAAAGCTCGAGGAAGGCAGCCAGAAACCAGGTTTTTGGGGGCCTTGGCATCCAAGGGACCCACAACGGCGAGCACTCTGCCCTCCCCAGAGACGACCACGGAGAGGAAAAACTTGGTTTCTCACTCGCTGATGTGAAAAAGGCGCTGGCGGCTGCTGGCTGCTTCTTGCTGGGACTCTCGGTCTATCTCTACCTCCCCTTGCGCTGGCCAGCGCTCCACGATGGTCGCTCCATGACCCTGAGCGAGTTTGCCCACTGGGTGCTGGGCAGCCGCTTCCGAGGCGCGCTCCACTGGGACGCCTGGCTCAAACCCGACCGCTATCTCATCCTCGACCGCCTGCTCCTGGAGCAATACGGTTGGGTCGGGGTGGCTCTGGGGCTGCTCGGCCTGGCCTGGCTGTTTGCAAAAAGACGGCGGGAAGCTGCCTTTTTGCTGGTGGCTTATGTCACCTACTTCATCTATGGCCTCTGCTATTACGTGCCCGACGTCGCGGCCTTCATCATCCCCGCCCACCTGATCTTCGCCCTCTGGATCGGGGCCGGCCTCCACATGGCGAGTCAGCAAATCAGCAAATCCGCAAATCTGCTCCCTCGCTCCTCTGCTCCTCTGCTCCTCTGCTCCCTCGTCGCTCTTCTGCCCCTCAGCCAGCTCTGGACCAACCTCCCCCAGGTGGACATGAGCCACCACGGTTGGGATTCTTACCGCTGGGGTCAGTACGTCCTGGAACTGGACCTGGCCCGCGGCGCCGCGATCCTCGCCGACAGCGAGAAAATCGCCCCCCTCTACTACCTTCAGCGGGTGGAGGGTCTGCAGCCCGATCTCGACATCGTCGTCATGGGCGACGAAGCGGGCTATCGCCAGCAACTGGAGGCCCGCCTGGCCCAGGGCCAAACCGTCTATCTGGCCCGCTACCTGCCGGGCCTGGAAGGGCGATTCCACCTGCGCTCGCTGGGTCCTCTGGTCGAAGTGGGCACCACGCCCCTCACCCAGCAGCCGCCCATCGAACAGCCTCTGTCAACTGAATTCGGCTCAAGCATCCGTTTGTTGGGCTACGACGATCAGCCCTTGACCATCGAACCGCCGGGCCACCTGCGCCTGACGCTGTTCTGGCAGGCTGTGGACAAAGTAGACGCCAACTATCACGTGCGCCTGCGCCTGGTGAGCAATGATGCCGAGGAGACCCGGAGTCCCGAACTTGTTCGGGCCGTTCCCGCAAGGGCATCTCGTTCCAGCCGAGAAGGTCCCCAACAAGTTGGGGAGTCCGACCAGAAACGCGCTCTTTCGACAGAGCGAGATGAGAGCGGCCACGTCTGGCTGGAGGAAGAGGGACGGCACCCCGTCAACGGCTACTATCCGACAGTGGCCTGGCGCCCCGGGGAGATTGTTCCCGATTTCCACGAGCTGGCCATCAGCCAGGCCCTGCCCCCCGGCACGTACAGGCTGGAAGTGGGCCTATCGCCGCCTTTCAGCCAGGAGAGCGTTTGGAGCGCTCACATCGGTCGGGTTCACATCCTGGGGGGGGTAAGCCGCGAGGGGCTGCGGCGCGAGGGACTGCGGTGGGAATCCCCAGCGGATTTCAGCATCTCTTATCCTCTGCGGGCCATCTTCAGCGACGAGCTGATCCTGCTGGGCTACGATCGGCCCCGCTTCGCCCGCCCCAACGGATCAGCGACCTTGACCCTCTACTGGCAGAGGCTGCGGGAAGGCGCCGAGGACTATTACATCGCCCTGCAACTGGCGGATGAGGCTGGGAGTGTGCTCTGGCAGGAGGACGCCCCGCCCCTCTTCGGCCAGTATCCGACCTCGCGCTGGGGCGTGGGGCAGATTGTGCAGACCAGCCACGACTTGGCGATCCCTTCGATCGCCGGAGAGGCCAATCTGCTGGTGGGGCTCCGTCTTCCCGCTTCGGGCGAGATGCTGCCGGTGAGGCGCCGTTGGCTGGCTCCTCTGAGCGAGTGGTGTCCCCTGCGACCCATCCAGGTAAGAGTCGCCCCTGTGAGCGCCGGCCCGGCCATCAACTTCGATAATAAAATCCTGCTTTTGGAATACGACCTCGATCCACGGCAGCTTCGCCCCGGCCAGACCCTGGAGCTCTCCCTCACCTGGCAGTGCCTGCAGAGGATGGACAAGGACTACACCGTTTTCGTCCACATCATAGATGAACAGCAGCGCATCTGGGGCCAGGAGGACATCGGGCCTGTTCACGGCACCTACCCCACCAGCCAATGGAAAGAGGGCGAGATCATTGAGGACACCCATTCTGTACAGCTCTCCTACGAGGCGCCTCCCGGCGAATACCAAATCGAGGTGGGATTCTACCTCCTCTCCACCATGACCCGCCTGCCGGTGCTGGACGAGGAGATGAAGCCCGTTGACGACAAGGCAATCATCGAAACGACCAAATGATCAAGGAGGAATGAGCATGGACTTCGCACTCACCGAAGAGCAGCAGATGATCCGCAAGATGGTACGGGATTTCGCCGAAAAGGAAATCATGCCTATCGCCCCCGAGACGGACAAAACGGGGGAGTTCCCCTGGGAGACCATTCGCAAGATGGGCCGCCTGGGCTTGTTGGGCCTTCCCATCCCGGAGGAATACGGCGGCGCCGGCGCCGACAACGTCAGTTTCGCCATCGCCCTGGAGGAGATCGCCCGCGCCTGCGGCTCCACCGCCCTCACCTTGGACGCCCACACATCGCTGGCCTCCGAGCCTATCTACTTCTTCGGCACGGAGGAACAGAAGCAGAAGTACCTCGTCCCTCTGGCCAGGGGCGAAAAACTGGGCGCTTTCGGCCTGACGGAGCCGGCTTCCGGCTCCGACGCGGGAGCGACCCAAACCCGCGCCGTGCTGGACGGCGACGAGTGGGTCATCAACGGCCAGAAGATTTTCATCACCAACGGCTCCATCGCCGACGTAGTGATCATCACCGCCGTGACTGACCCTGAAAAAGGCACGCGAGGCATCAGCAGTTTCATCGTGGAGAAAGACACGCCGGGCTTCCGTGCCGGGCGCGACGAGGAGAAGATGGGGCTAAAGGGTTCAGTGACCTCCGAGCTGTTCTTCGAGGACTGCCGGGTTCCCAAAGAGAATCTGCTGGGCAAAGAGGGAGAGGGCTTCAAGCAGTTCTTGATCACCCTCGACGGCGGGCGCATCGCCATCGCAGCGATGGCCTTGGGACTGGCCCAGGCCGCCTTCGAGAAGGCCGTCGCCTACTCCAAAGAGCGAGTGCAGTTCGGCCAGCCCATCGCCAACTTCCAAGCCATCCAGTGGATGATCGCCGAAATGGCCGCCGAGCTAGACGCCGCCCGGCTGCTGATCCACCGCGCCGCCTGGCTAAAAGATAGAGGAGTGCGCTTCACAAAAGAGGCGGCTATGGCCAAGATGTACGCCTCCGAAGCGGCGGAACGGGCCTGCCACAAGGCCATTCAGATCCACGGGGGCTACGGGTACACGAAGGAATACGAGGTCGAGCGCATCTACCGCGACCAGCGGCTGTGCACCATCGGCGAAGGAACCAGCGAGATACAGCGGCTGGTCATCGCCCGGCAGGTGCTGGGGGCGTAGCGATTGGCGCGGTTTGCAACTTGGAGCAAGCGGTGTATAATCAGTAGATGAGAAAACCCTGCTCACAGTGGGCGTCCCTGCCACCCGCACGGGGCGAGGACGCCCCTTCTCAGCGACTTTTCTCAGGTACCGATAATACAAAGAGGAGAATTCTCATGCCGAACTCACACCCTCTCGTTCAACTAGCCAAAGAAACCATCGAAAACTACGTGCGCCGGGGGAAGACCATCCAGCCGCCAGAAGAACTGACGCCGGAGATGGAGAAGCGAGCCGGCGCCTTCGTCTCCATCCACAAGCACGGAAAGCTGCGGGGCTGCATCGGCACCATCCAGCCGACGCAGGACAACGTGGCTCAGGAGGTGATTCGGAATGCCGTCGCCGCCGCCACCCGCGACCCTCGTTTCCCGCCTGTCACGTCGGAGGAACTCGCCGACCTGGATGTCAAGGTGGACGTCCTCGGCGAGCCGGAGCCGGTGCAAAGCATGGAGGACCTGGACCCCAAGCGCTACGGCGTCATCGTGAAAAGCGCACGGGACCGGCGGAGAGGACTTCTTCTGCCGGACCTGGAGGGCGTGGACACGGTGGCGTATCAGGTGGATGTCGCCCGCCGCAAGGCCGGCCTCCGCCCCGACGAACCGATAGAGCTCTACCGCTTCGAGGTGATCAGATACACCTGACGAGCAGAGCACAACGCTCCAAAACAGGTTTGGAACCCAGGACAAGACAAAAACCCCACGCTGGAAGCGTGGGGTTTTGTGGTCCGTGCAAACTGTTGGCTCATCCACCGCCACCCTGATACTCGTGCCCTCCGAGTCCCCCTTTGAGCAATTCAATCCCGTGCGGGAGGGCCGGCAGTATAGCCTCCAGGTCCTCTCGCATCGCCCAGTTACCAGATAAACCACAATGCCACAGCCGTTGCCCCCAATAGAGCTACCGAGGGTAACAGCAGCCGATATAACGGCATCCAATCGGCGTGGAAGTAATCCCGTGTCAGGACCAGGCAAAGGTGCATCGGCGAGAGGAGAACGCCAATGAAACCAGCGGCAAAGGCCAGCACCGCATAGTTCAGATGCACCCCGCTGCCGGAAAGGAAGGGCAGTAACAGCGGGAAACTGATCCCTATCACCGAGGAGACGAAGCCAGTCAACAGCCCCAAAGCGCCAGGCACCGCCACGGTGACCGCCACAGGCGCGATGCCCCAGGCCAAGAGCGTACCTGAGAGCGCGTCGGCGGCACCGCTGGCCTCCACCATCTGCTTGAAGATCATAATGCTGAACACGAGCAAAGCGGTGCGGAAGGAGAGACCCTGCTGTAGCACCCTACCCATGGAACGGAAGCCCACCCGATTGAAAAGCGCCACTAGGACGATGGCCACCGCCAGGCTCAACGCTAGCTCCAATCCGAGACCGAGGCTGAGGATGATGACCAGCGCGATGGGCCAGATACTGGAAGCCAGCACCTGGAGGCTATGCCATCGTCTTGCAGTTCCAGCCTTCTCCGACCGGTCGATTTGACTCAGCCCTACCAGCGCACCGCCCACGATGGCGCTCAGAGTGAGGGGGATCTGCGCCAGCAACAACTGAGAGTATGGGATGTCCATTATCCCGGCAGCCAGTAGCGGGGCTGGGTACAGCGGGAAGACGTACTCCCAGACATGGCGAAACCAGTAGTTGAGATAGGTCTTTCGTTCCGGGCTGAGCTTCAGTTCGGCGCCGATCTCCTCGATCATGGGGGCCGAGAGCATGGCGCCGCCCGGCATGGGCAGGAGTCCGATCAGGGCGGGGATGCTGGCCAGCACCACTCGACGGTCGGCGATGAGTTCCTGCAACGAACTGACCAACTGCTCCATGCTGGCCACGTGCCTCATCAACTCGCCCAAGGCGGTGATGAGCAGCACGGCTGCCACCAGGCGGAGGGTCTTGACATCGAGCGCTGCGATCCACCCCTGCTCCAGCATCTCGGGCACAGAAAGGCCAAAGAGCATCCCAAGCAAGGTCGAGCCCAGCAGCAACACGAGCCCCAGGTCCCAGCGGCGGCTGAGCAGCAGGATAATGAAGCCAAAAACGATGCCTAGTTCCAGCATCCGCCTATCCGCACTTCATCCGCCGCCTCACATCCTCAAATAGGAATCGGCGAAGATGACCTCGTTGTTCAGGATTTGAAGGGTCTTGTAGATCGCCGCCTGCTCGGGGTCGGTCATGTCCACCAGGGACGGGTCCAGTCGCTCCATGGCTGCGGTGGCGTCGTAGAGGTTGACCAGAAGCTGACCTGCCGCCGTGCTGGTGTCCCGCTCCTCGACGATGCGGATCGCCTCGTTCTGGGCTTCGTCCA
>CAZEBW010000036.1:0-34427 GCA_964510205.1 uncultured Anaerolineae bacterium | reverse complement strand
GTCGCTCAAACCTCGCTCTCTATTCCGTTTGTAATGTGCGAAAAACAGGCTAAGGATCTGTATCTGACTAGAGCGCCTCCACAGCCTCTGCATAACTGTACACTTCTATCCCCAACTTCTCCGCTACACGCTGGGCGTACTCGTCCACCATCGGCGAGATGACCAGCTTCCTGGTAGCCTTTTGCTGATGTCCTTGCTCATAGAACTCGACCTTACGATCAAAGGTATACATATCGCTGCGGCTCATTGAGGATTTGATCTCGCAGATGATCAACACGCCATCCTTAATGATGATATCCAACTCCACCTGGTCGGGATGGCCAAAGACGTAGCCCGCTTCGTCAAACTCAGTGACGTTTCGCACCTCGACGTCAAAGGACTCCTCCAGGATGGCTTTCAGGGCGTTTCTAAAGGATTGCTCGGTATATAACCCCCACCGCGCCCCCAGCGCCCCAATGGTACTGTCGCGCTTGCGAGATAGGCCCTGGATTTCTTGCAGCATTTGGTTGATCACCTTCTGGTTTTCGTCCCACTTCCTGTTTTTCTCATCCCACCTTACGCTCATTGTTTCCCTCCATAGTCCCTGTGAACCCCCAGCGCCCAAAAGCGCATCTCCTCAACGCCAGGATATTACACGAACTTGTCCACGAGTCCCTCGTCCACCTGGGTACTGACTTTAGTGTACCACAAGAAAGAATAAACGTCAAGCATCAATCCGTCGTAGTGGGCATCAACCAGAGTGTTCCGAACCCAAATAATCCAGCGCAAACATCATCCCTCGCACGTGGTGGGTGGACTGATCGCCAGACACGCTATAGTCGTAGTACGGATCCCAGGACCAAAATCCCCACTGCACGTTGGGATCGTCGGCATAAGGTTGATCGCTGCCGGGCAAAATCTGTTTGGAGAGGGAATACCTGAGGGCCAGCAGGGCCGCGTCCAGGTAACGGGCTTCGACGGTTACGTGGTGCAGGCGAAACAGGGCGATGGCGATGTTGGGAACATCCCCCGGCCCAACGGTGGAGACGACCACGTTCCCGTCGCGATCCAGGGTCATGGCCCAGGCGCCATCGGAGCGTTGGTGGGCCAGGTGCCAGTCGGCGAAACGCAGGGCAGCCTGCAGGAAGCGCTCGTCTTCGGTGAGCTCGTAAAGAAAGGTCAGGGCGCGCAGCTCGTCGGCCGCCAGGTCGGTGTTGTAGTACTCCTGGTCAATCAGATAAAAGCAGCCGTCCTCGGCCTGGATGGAGAGGCCGTGCTCCCCCCAGCGCAGGGCCAGTTCCTGCCAACTCGCATCCTCCGTAACCGCAGCCAGGTCAAGACAGGCCTCGACGACGCGGCCCCAGGAGTCCCAGCCAAAGCTCAAATCCCCCCAGCGGCCGCTGTCCAAACGGTATTTGGGGGCGAAGCCGTGGCGCGCCGCCTGAAGTAGGTATCGCCCGCTCTGCTCGGCCCGCTCTAGCCACGCGTTTTTCTCTGTGCGGCGGTACAAACCCAGGGCGCCGATCACGAATTCCGCGCTGAACTTGGTCCATATCTCCTGCGTTGCCACGCCGTCGCGCGCCCCGCCCCCGACCACACTCATGGGATGGCTGACCACGAAGCGGCGGTAGTAGAAATCCAGCGCCCGTTGAGCACGTTCCAGGAATTGGTCATTGCCAAAGCGGTCGTAAGCGGCCATCAACTGCCAACTGGCGATCAGATTTGCAGTCTGGGGCGGTTCGCGGTATCCGTCGGGGGCGCGGTAGAAGCCGTAGAAGGCGCCCGTCTCGGGGTCTAGCTGGCGGGGCAGCCACTGGCAGACGTTGCCCCGCATGCGCCGCTCGAGTTCCGCCGGGGAGGCGCCCAAACCGGAGACGGCGGTTTCAGAAGTTGTACCGGCGACTGGGAGGCCCCAGTCTTGGGGAGAGATGACACCTATTTTCATTGAAACACCTCTTTAGCCACTGTGCAGGAGCATCCAAACCAGCGCACCCAACAACAGATACAGCCCCGCCCCTGTGGTCAACGCCCAACTGAAGCCCCAGGTCATGGACAGAACGACGGCCAATGTGGAACCCAGCACGGAGAACGCGCCGTTGAGCGCGCAAAGCAGAGGCACGCGCTGCTGATATCGGCGAGCCAGGCGCATCAGGCTGGGGAAGGGGACACCCAGGGGAATTCCCAGCAGCGCTGTCAGGCCGATGGCGGCCAACACCCGCCAGGCCAGCGGCGCGGCCAGCAACTGGCGCACCAGCGATGGCAGAATCAACCGGTACAGCAGAGCCACCCCGCCGATCCACAGCGCGGCCACGATGACCCACCGAAGTAAGCTGGTCTCCGACCAGCGCTGGCTGAGCAGACTGCCAAGTCCGCCCGCCAGCAGCAGCGTGCCCAGCACCGTCGCCACCGACAGGACCGGATACCCCAGCAAAAGCTGGAAACGCTGAATCAGCGGTATCTCCACCAGCATGAAGCCGGCCCCAATCAGCGCAGCGTAGGTCGCCAGGCCGACCCACCTCCAGCCGCCGCCGGCCACGCCTGCTGGCCACAGACTCAAAAGAAGTAGCGCAGCGGCAAGGACGCCTGCTGCCGTCAACGCCTGCTGGACCGGGGATGGCAGGCCAGGATCGAGCTTGAAGAAGTAGGGTTGATCGTCGTCCGTTGGGCTCAGGTCGTAGGTGGGGTCTCCGGCCAAGAATTCCTCCAGGCTGCTCCCCCGCTGCAGCGGGGCAAAGGGCAGCTCGAACACGTCCGACAGAAAAAGGGGCTGCAGGCCCAAACGATTCGCCACCGTCGCCAGCGCACGGATCTCCCTATCCTGCAGAGGCTCTTTCCCCAACACCATCACCGTCGTCCGTTGCGTGGGATCGTCGGCCGGAACCATCAGCAGGGCCATGTGCTCCAGAGCCTGGGGCAGCGATTTTCCGCCATCGGCCAGAACCTGCAACGCAGTGATGGCGGCCCGGCTGCCCTCCAGCGCGCTGTGGGAGACGATGGCCAGATGACCGCCAGGGGCCAGGTGATCCAAATAGGTCCGGAAGGCCTGCCGCGTGAAGATGTAGTTTTCCACCAGGGCCTGGCTGGCCGGCTCGGCGGCCTGGGTGTAGACCAGGTTGAGGTAGATGAGGTCGTAGCGGTCCGCGCTTCGTTCGCTGAAGGTGCGAGCATCGCCCACCACCAGGTCTACCTCCGGCCGGTCCAGGATGTGCCCGTTGTAGTCAGCGAAGTGACGGGTAGCTTTCACCATGGCCGGATTGACCTCCACCGCCGTGATCCGTTCTGCGCCGGCCAGCAGGGCCAGCACCACGTCTTTGCCCGCCCCCGCGCCGATGACCAACGTCCGCTCGGTCGAGCCAAGGACGAAGGGGATGAACTCCACCGAGTTCTGCAGGCGCGCCACTTTCTCCAGGTCCCCATCGAAGCGGAGCATGTAACTGCCAGCGCCGCCATCGGTGAAGACGAACCTAGCTTCGGCGTCGCCCGTCTCCACCACGTCCACCCGGGCGAAGGGACTGCCAGCCGTATACACGATGCGGGCCGACTGGGAGGGGTCGTTCAGGACGGCGATCATGGTCTTGTCGCGGGGTGCGGCGGCCAGGCGTGCTGGGGAGTAGTCAATCCAGTCGCAAGCCAGATTGACGCCCCACAGACTGGCACCGAAGAGCAAAGCCAGAAGCGCGCCGGGCAGATAGCGCCTTGAGGAGACGGCCAGGATAACAGCCGCCAGCCCGGCCACCGCTCCCAACAAGATCACCACGCTAAAGGCGCTCGTCAGCGTCAACAGACCCAGAGCCGAGACCACTCCCAGGGCCGCGCCGGTCAGATCGGCCGCGTAAAGCAAGCCGCTGTGGACAGCAAAGTGAGCAAAGGTGAGGGCGGCAAAGAGGCCGATCAGCACAAAGGGAATCAACGCTACCGCTGCGTAGGGGAGCACCGAGGCCGCCGAGGGCAGCCAGGCCATGACGATGGCAGTCACAGGGAAACTCAGGCTGAGCGCAATCAGGGTGATCAGCAAGTCCTTTCCGCTGGCAGATTTTGGATCAGAGGGAGCCACGAAGCGGCCCAGGGCAGCGCCCAAGCTCAGCCCGAGCACGGCCAGGGAGACGGCCAGGAAAGCGAAGTGATACTGGAAGTAGAGTGAAAAGAGGCGGGTGAGGGCGATTTCGAAAATGAGGCCCGAGGCCGAGGCCAGGAAGAGAGCAACGAAGACTGCGATTCCGGGTCTGAGAGAGTGTTCGGAAACCACTCGTCGCCGGGGCGCCCGACGGTGAATCGTCGGGCGGAGAGGGTAAAGGGCGACAAATCGCCCTGAGATAGCCCGCTGAAGCGGGCCTGGACTTCTTAGCCTGGCGATTGATCGCCAGGCGGAAGTCGGTGAGGAGCTTCCGGCGGTAATAATGCGGCGCACGTTCACCCCTTCATTCCCGTCAGAGTGATCCCTTCGACGAAGGCCCGCTGGGCGAAGAAGAAAAGGATCAGGATCGGCAGCAGCACCACCACGGAGGCGGCCATCAGCAAGTTCATCTTGACATCGAGCTGCCCGTGGAAGAAGCCCAGCCCCACCGCCAGGGTGTACTTTTTGGCATCACTCAAGTAAATGAGCGGGTTGAAGAAGTCATTCCAGTTGTCCTTGAAAGTCAAGATGGCGATCACTGTCAGGACGGGTAGGCTCAGCGGCACGATGATGTAGCGGATGACCTGAAATGTGCTGGCGCCGTCAATGCGGGCTGACTCTTCCAGTTCTGGCGGAATGGTCAGGAAGAACTGTCGCATCAGGAAGATGGCATACGCCTCGCCGAACCAGGCAGGCACTGTGAGGGGCAGGAAGGTGTTCACCCAGCCTATCTCGTTGAAGAGAATGAACCTGGGGATCAGGGTCACCACCCCCGGCAGCATCAGGGTAGACAGGAGTATGGCAAAGAGCAAGTTCTTGCCCGGCGCTCGGAGGCGCGCGAAGCCATAGGCCACCAGCGTGCAAGAGAGCAGGCGTCCCGTGAGGACAGCAACCTCAATGATCATCGTGTTCCTGAAGAAGAGGTCAAAAGGCAGCCTGGGGTTGGTGAAGGCTTTGGCGAAGTTGCTCCACAAGATCGGATCGGGGATCCACTGGGGCGGCCAGACGAAGATCTGATACTCTGGCTTCAAGGCCGAGGTCACCATCCAGAAGAAAGGGAATACGAACACGGCGCTGAGGATGACGAGGAGCGTGTAGACGATGATGTTTTTGACCGCTCTCTGGCCCTTCCTGGTGCGCCACCAGCCTAACCAACGAGAGGGCTGGACCTGAGGAAGTGCGGTTTTCACCATGGTACTAACTCCTCTCTCCCGCGTAGTATACCCAAAGGGCCGAGGACCTGATCATCAGGAACGTGAGGCCGAGGATGATCAGAAACAACACCCAGGCCAGGGCCGAGGCATATCCCATCTTGAATAGCGAGAAGGCGTTCGCGTAGAGATGAAGCATGTAGAACAAAGTGGATTTCAACGGACCGCCCAACGTGCCCCCCCGGCCCGTCGAGATGATGTAAGCTGCATCGAAGGACTGGAAGGATCCGATGAGGGACATGACAAGGTTGAAGAAAATGGTGGGGCTCAGCATGGGGATAGTAATCTTGAAGAACCTGGCCAGAGCACCCGCCCCGTCAATCTCTGCAGCCTCATACAACTGCCTGGGGATACCCTTCAGCCCGGCCAGGAAGATGAGCATCTCCCCCCCCACCCCCCACGTGCTCATGATGACCAGCCCCCACAGCGCCCACTTCGGATCGGAAAACCAGGTTGGCCCCTTGATACCGAACAGGCGGAGGGCACCGTTGATGGGCCCAAAGCGGGGGTTGAAGATCCACCCCCAGAGCACCGCCGCCGCCACGCTGGCCACGATGCTGGGGAGGTAGAAGATAGTGCGAAAGAGCCCGACGCCTCGCGTCGCCTCGTTGAGCAGCATGGCCAGGAACAGTGCGGTGAGCAACCTCAACGGGACACTGAAGACCGTGTAAACGCTCGTCACCTTCAAGGACTGCCAGAAATCGGGGTCCTTGGTAAACATCGTGACGTAATTCTTGAGGCCGACGACCTCCGGCGGGGTCAAGATGTCCCACTCGGTGAAACTGAGCGCTAGGGAGGCAATCATCGGCCCCGCCGTGAAGACGATGAAGCCAATCAACCAGGGCGAGATGCACAGGTAGAAGGTGATCGCTTCTCGTCGAGTTCGTGGGGTCATCCGGCGAGGTCTCAGGGCACGCAAACGCGCGCTTACAGTCATAACACGCCTCCCGATGTTTGTAGATAGAATTTCAGCGGGGCAGCCCGTGGGCTGCCCCGCTGAGGCTTATCAGCGCCCTTATTTCTCGGCCAGGCAGGCATCAGCCTGAGTCGCCGCGTTGTCCAAGAGCGCTCGGGCATCCCCACCCTCTATCAGCAGTTTCTCCAGTGCCTCTACAAAGAACTTGTCTACGCACTCGCCGAAGTAAATCGTTCTGAACTCTGGTAGAGGATGGATGTACTCAAGGTCCTTGACGATGGGCGCGTTGAACCGATCCACATCCAGACCCTGCAGCTCAGCGATGGCCTTTACCGGGGTGAAGGCGTGCTTGGCAAAGACCTGCGCTCCATCGCCGGCCCCGATGTACTTGAGGAACTCCCAGGCGGTGTCCTTGTTCTTGCCCTCGCTGTACATGGCGAAGCCGGCCCAGCAGATGGAATTGGCGTGCTGCTTCCCCATGGGCAGGCCAACGGTGCCGAAGTTGAGCTCGGGGTTGGCGATAAAGTCCCGCAGCGGCCAGCGACCAGTCCACAGCATGGCTACCAG
The DNA here is from genome assembly GCA_964510205.1 of uncultured Anaerolineae bacterium. Classification (GTDB taxonomy): domain Bacteria; phylum Chloroflexota; class Anaerolineae; order VGOG01; family VGOG01; genus CAZEBW01. Next base: position 27,640 of record CAZEBW010000036.1, on the reverse strand, counting down.
GCCCGACTGGAACAGGTCAACGCCCGCCAGGGCCTCAAGGTCGGCGTTTGTAGGCGCGACCTTGTGCTTGGTGAATAGGTCAACGTAGAACTCTACGGCCTCCACCGTTTCGGGGCTATTCATGTAGCCTGTAGCCTTCTTGCCCTCGGAATCCAGGAGGTCCCCGCCGTTAGCGAAGACGAAGGGCGACATGCCGCGCCACCAGGTCCAGCTTGGCCAGTGCCCTGGCAGTTGGATGCCCCATTGGTCGGTCACGCCATCGCCATCCTTATCCAGGGTCAGGGCCTGGGCCTTGGCCAGGAAGTCATCCCAGGTCCAGCCTTCCTCGGGATAGGCCACTCCGGCCTCGTCGAACAGCGTCTTGTTGTAGTACAAGACGAGGGGGCTGTAGTCCTTGGTAAGGAAGTACGTCTTGCCCTCCTGCTGACCGACGGCCAGAACACCGGGGAAGAACTTGTCCAGGTCTAGCGGGCTATCACCGGTGATGTACGGGTCCAACAGCTCGGCGGCGCCTCGTTGTATGTACCTGGCGACGTCGCCATCGCCCATCTGGAAGATGTCGGGGGCCTCACCAGCGGCGATCTGGGTGAGCAGCTTGTCACCGTAGGCATCCGGCACGGCTTCCAACTGGACCGTGACCCCTGGGTGCTCTGCTTCGAAGGCCGTGATGATCTCGTCCCACAGGTCCAGGGCCAGCGCGTCGCTCTCCCAGGTGCCGACGCGGATGGTGCCCGCCACCTTCGGCGGCACCGGAGTGGCGGTCACTACCTTCTCCACCACCTTCTCCTTCTCCACCTCGACGGTGACCGGAACTTCCTTCTCGACGACCACCTCCTTCTCGACCACCTCTGGAGTGGGCGCAGCGCAGGCCGCGAGCAAGATGGCCACCAAGGCCACCATGCTAACAAGTATTTGCTTTTTCATCTTTTCTTCTCCTTACTTTGATCTTGCAGAATTTGGCAACTCTCGCTGCCTTCGGTTAAGACAGGTTTTGTTTCCCTTCCATCACCTCCTTAAGTCAGGGACTAGGGAATCAGGGACTAGATTCCCTGATTTCCTGATTCCCTGGCCTTTCAAACAGCATCGCCCGGCAGATCAACCCGCACCTCCGAACCGCGATGCCGGAAGCGAAAGGCCAGTCGCTCCCAATGGGCCGGTAGCCGTGGATTGAGGGTATAGCCTTCGGCGGTGAGCCGCAGCCCGGCGAAGCCGAAGACCACGGCCTGCCAGACGCCGCCAGCCGAAGCGCCGTGGATGCCGTCGGCCGCATTGCCCCGCACGTCCTCCAGATCCACCAGCGCGGCTCGCATGAAGTGTTCGCAGGCTATTTCGGGCAGGCCCAGCTCGCAGGCCAGGATGGCGTGGATAGCCGGGCCCAGCGAGGAGCCATGCGTGTGGTCGGTGCGTGGCTCGTAGTAATCCCAGTTGACCCGCTTGGTCTCCAGGTCGTAGCGGTCTCCCAGCAAATACAAAAGCATCAGTACATCCGGCTGCTTCAGCGCTTGCACCTGATTGGTGCGCTCGATCCCCAGCAGGGCCTGGATGGACTGACTGCAGGGCTGCAAAGCCTGCCAGTCAATGTCCTCCAGCTCGAAGAACCCCTCGAACTGTTCCATCAGCCCCGTCTCGGGGTCGTGCAGGATGCGCAGGCAGCCGATGACGTCGGCCCAATGGCGCAACCGCTCTGGAGTTAGGTCCAGTCGCTCCTCCAGCTCGGCCGCCTTGTCGGGGTATTCGCGACGCAGCCAGGCCAGCGTCTCCAGAGCCGTCTTCAGATGCCACTGCGCCATGCGGTTGGTGAAGACGTTGTTGTTCACGTGCTCGTGGTACTCGTCGGGACCGATGACGTCGTTGATCTCGTAGCGGTCCCGCTCGGCGTTGTACTCGGCGCGGCTGCCCCAGAAGACGGCGGTGTCGAGGATGATCTCCGCGCCGTAGTCGCGCACGAACTCGTCGTCGCCGCTGGCCCGCCAGTATTGCCAGACGGCGTAGGCCACGTCGGCGGTGATGTGGAGCTGAATGTCACCCGTCCAGATGCGAACCAGCCCTCCGTCGGGGCCAGGCACCCACTTAGGCGTCGTCTCGTCGCCGCTCAGAGCGCTCTCCCAGGCGTACTGCGCCCCTTCGCAGCCGTTGGCGCGAGCCTTGCGCCGCGCGGCGGGCAAGGTGTGATAGCGGTACATCAGCAGATTGCGTGCCAGCTTCGGCTGGGTGAAGGCGAAGAAGGGCAGCATGAAGATGTCGGTGTCCCAGAAGACGTGTCCCCGGTAGCCGAAGCCGCTCAGCGTCCGGCCGGGGATGCTGACGCGGCCGTCGTGACGCGGGGCAGCGATGAGCAACTGGAACAGGTTGTAGCGCACCGCCCGCTGCGCGACGTCGTCCCCTTCGATGATCACGTCCGAGGCATCCCACACCTCGGCCCAGACCGCCTCGTGCCCACCAAGTAGCTCTGCGTAGCCCAAGTCAGCATCAACCAGGTCATCGAGTTTTTCCACCGCCGCTTCGACCACGTCGTCCACTTCCCGCGAGCTGTAGATAGTCACCAGCTTGTCGGCGGTGATGGTCCGCCCCTGCTCCGCTTTGCATTGAGCGACGATAGTGGGAAAATTCGGGCAATCCATCACCCGCTCAGTCACCTTGCCGCTGCCAGACACCTTCAAAATCGCCGCCTGGCCCAACTCGATGCCTGAGCGCCGCGTGCGGCTGTGCAGCCAGACCCGACCCGTCTCGTCCCCTTGATCCACCCAATCCCAGTGCACCAGGCCGTCATTTTCCACCTGGCCATTGATGCCCGCCCGCAACTCGATCCAGCCATCGAAGTCCAGCGGCGTCACCTGGTAGCGGATGGCCAACACGTGCGGGTCGGCCAGGCTGGCGAAGCGCTCGATGTGGATGTCCACCGCATGGCCGGCGGGGCTGCGCCAGCGCACCTGGCGAGTCAACAGCCCGTGACGCAAATCCAGCGTCCGCCGATAGTTCAACACCTCCCCGCGATCCATCCTGAAACGCTCACCGTTCACCAGCAGGACAAAGGGCAGCCAATCGGGCGCGTTGGCCAGTTCGGTGTGCACGATGGGCGCATCGTCAAACACGCCGTGGATCAGCGTGGCCGGTCGGGCGCCGGGATACCCCTCCTCGAAAGCCCCTCGCGTCCCCAGGTAGCCGTTGCCGATGGTGAAGACGGTTTCTTGGTGATGGAGCTCGGCTGGGTCGAAGCTGGTTTCGGCGATGAGCCAGTTGCGTATTGCGTGTTGCGTGTTGCGTGTTGCGTGCTCTGTCATGTCAGTCAGTGCCTCGGCAGCGCCTTAGAGCGGGGCGGGGGCCGTGGAGCCGCGCACGATGAGTTCGGGTTTCAGCAGCACATGGCGTTCATCCTCAGCCAGCGGAGTGCCTGAAACGACCGCCAGCAGTTGTTGCACCACCAGTTCGCCGACCTCGTCCACAGGCTGGCGGATGGTGGTCAAGGGAGGACGCAGGTATTTCGACATCGGCGCGTCGTCGAAGCCAACGATGGAGACATCGCGCCCCACTCCCAGACCACGATCCTGCGCTTCGTTCATCGCTCCGATGGCCAGCAGGTCACTGATGGCGACGACGGCTGTGGGGCGCTGTGCGGTGGGAAGGTCCAGCAGGGTAGCCATGGCCCGGCGACCCGCTGGCTCGGCGTGTTCGGCGCGCACCACCAGGGCTGGATCAAAAGGCAAGCCAGCTCTTTCCAGCGCTTCGACATATCCGCGATAGCGGTCTCCAGCAGTGAGGAGGGAGCCGTGTGGCCAGGCGATGAAGCCGATGCGGCGGTGGCCGAGCTGCACCAGGTGATCCACAGCCATGCCGATCCCAGCTCGGCCGTCTACGTCCACCCAGGGATAGTCCCATCCTGCACCGGCTTGTCCGAAAGCGACGAAGGGAAAGTCGGCTTCGCTCAGGTAGGCGACGCGGGGATCGTTCTCGCTGGTCGCGCTGAAGATGATGCCGTCCACGCGGCGAGTGCGCACCAGTTCTTGATAGGCATTGAGCTCATCCTGATCAGAAGAAGTGGGGAAGGCCAGCAGATGGTAACCGGCGGCTACAGCGGCGGCGCCCATGACGTGAATAAAGCGGTTGAGAATGGGGCTAAATTGCTCGGCGGGGGCTGGTCGCCAACTGTAGGCGATGAGGTGAGTACGACGCGCCTGCAAGCCACGGGCAGTGACGCTAGGACGGTAACCCAACTCCTTCGACTTGGCCAACACGCGCTGCCTGGTTTCCTCGGCTACGTGTGGATAGTTGTTGAGGGCCTTGGAGACAGTGGAGACAGAAAGATCGAGTTGCCCGGCCAGATCTTTGATGGTCACGCTCATCGGAGCTCCCTCCACGGCGAGGATCTCGTGAGGAGTTGTCAGAAACCAGTCCTACATCTTGTGGATAGTGCCCGTGCTATGACGAAAACGTTTTCAGAGGTTACTCATACTATACCAGAAAACGTTTTCCTTGTCAAGTATTCATCTTGAGTGCGCGCCATTTGCTCCTCCTTCCAGATGTTTGCGCACCAATCCGATCACCGCAGTCCCGTACTTCTCCAGCTTGATTGGGCCAACGCCCTTTACCTCGGATAAAGCCTCCAGGGTGACGGGCTGATGCGCGGCGATGGCACGCAGGTGGCTGTCGTGAAAGATGACGTAGAGCGGCACCTGCTGCTCGCGAGCCTGCACCAGCCGCCACGCACGCAGCGCCTGAAACAAGTCTTCATTCGCGTCCTCATCTTTCTTGCGCGCCGGCGGCTCCTCTGCTGGACTGATCAGGACATCCAACGCAGCCGGGTTTTTCAACGCCGCCTTGCCCGTGGATGTGAGGTCGAGCACGACGCCACCGTGGTCGAGCCGGCGCGGCTGCAGAAATCCGCCGTGCTCCAGTCGGGACAACATGCGCTCGACGGCCGTCTTGGAGCGAAAGGCCAGTGCTCCGAATTCGGCCTGGTCACGGGCCTTTGCGTGAAGGGATCGCGCACCGGGGCGCGGTCTGGCGTCGCCGCGCAGGATGCGCATCAGGGTGTGGCGTCCCCAGCTCCACGGCGCAGCATCCACACAGCGCAGGATGGTCAACAACTGCTCCCGCTCGTCGGGCAGGCCGGCGCCCGGCGGGGGCTGGATCTCAAGGCAGTTGTCGCAAGCGGAGCACCGCTCAATGACGCGGCCGCCCAGGTAGGCGTTGAGGTGGCCGTGGCGGCAGCGCACAGTTCGGGCGTAGGCGGTGATCTCGTCCACCCGCTGGGCCTGGATGGTCTCGTATCGCTCCAGTAGGGTGGCGATCCGCTGAGCGGCGTCCGCAGGCGGCGGCAGCAGCTCCAGCAGCAGGTCACGCCCAGCGGGACGGTAGCTCAGCCAACCGGCGTCGGCCCAGTCCAACACCTGCCTCTCGATCTCCGCCAGAGGCAGCCCGGCCTGTTGCGCCACATCCACCAGGTCCAGGGTCAGCGGTTGGCCGGGTCGCAGGCGGGCGGCCTGGCAGAAGGCGGCCAGTTCGGGTGCGGAGGCGGGCACATCGCCGCTGGTCAGGCAGACGATGGCCGCGCGGGGCATGTCGGGGCCGCGTCGCAGCAGGTCTACCTGCTCCAGCAAGCTCAGGGCCACGCGGATGCGCGTATCGTCGGCCTGCAGGCCTGTGCTGAGCGAAGCGAACGCATCGCGCTCCAGGTCCGCCGCCGCGACCCGACCGGACGAGCCTCCTCCCAGACGCTGTTTGACGGCCGCATAGACAGCCCGCAGGAATTCGACGGGCAATGCATCTTGGCGGGCGCGGCGGGTCAGCGTGGCTCGGTCCGAGGGAGCGTACATCAGCAGGCAGCGGGCGGGCAACCCGTCGCGCCCAGCGCGGCCGGCTTCTTGATAGTAGGACTCCAGCGAGGGGGGTGGGACGAAGTGGACGATGAAGCGGATGTCGGGCTTGTCAATGCCCAGGCCGAAGGCGACGGTGGCCACCACCACGCGGATGCGGCCAGCCATGAAGTCGTCCTGCACCCCAGCCCGGTCGGCGATGCCGGCGTGGTAGTAGTCGGCGACGACGCCGCGAGCGCGCAGCAGCACGGCCAGTTCCTCGCAGCGGGCGCGGGTGCCGGCGTAGACGATGCCGCTGCCGGATTCAGCCTGGCAGAAGGCCAGCAGGTGGCGCAGCTTGTCATCGGCGTGGCGGGCGTGGAAGACCTCCAGTTGCAGATTGGGACGGGTCACGTCGCCGGCAATGACGTTCATCTCGCCCAGGTGTTTGATGATGTCGCGTCGCACGCGGGGCGGCGCCGTAGCGGTCATGGCCAGCAGCGGCGGATTGCCTAGCGCCTGCCGCGCCTGGCCGATGGTGAGATAATCGGGCCGGAAATCGTGGCCCCACACGCTGACGCAGTGCGCTTCGTCAATCACCAGGCGGTCGACGCCCGCGCGCCGCAGCGCGTGCAGGAAGGTCGGCTGGCGCAGCCGCTCCGGGGCGGCGTAGACCAGCCGATAGGCCCCATCGGCGGCCTGTCCCATCCGCCGACGCAGTTCGTCGCCCTGGAGGCTGCTGTTGATGGTGGTGGCCCGCCGCCCCACCCGGCTCGGCAGCGAGTCCACCTGGTCCTTCATCAGGGCGATGAGGGGCGAGATGACCAGCGTGGCGCCGCGTTCGGCCAGCAGCGCGGGGAGCTGATAGCACAGCGACTTGCCGCCCCCGGTGGGCAGGATGGTCAGCACGTCCTCGCCGCGCAGGACGCAGGCCATGGTCTGCAACTGTCCGGGCAGAAGGCTGTCGAAGCCAAACAGCCGCCGGGCGGCCTCGGTGATGTGGCTCCGTTCCTCATCGGAGACAGGCACCTCCTCGAAAGTGGGCAGTGGTTCAGCCTCAGGTGGTTCGACGGGGGAAGGCTCCCGTGGCGGGATGGGACGCGGCCGGTAAGCTGGCGATAAGCGCTCGCGCAGGTCAGCCAGTTCGTCGGCGTAGCGGCGCTTCAGCTCGGTCTCCAGCTCAGCGACGCGGGTTTCCTCGCCGCTGGCCCGGAAGTGGTCGAGTAAGCGGCGCAGGTAGGGAATGGAGAGCGGGTTCCCTTCTTCAGCGAGCCGCAGCAAGCGCACGGCGTAGCCGCTGGCGGTCACCCAGTCGTCGCGGGCCTGGTAGAGAGCAACCATCCCCATCAGATAGGAGCGGCTGTGGGGATACAACTCGCTCAGACGGCGGTAGGCGCTCAGCGCGGCTTTTGTGTCCCCTCGCGCCAACTCGACCTCGCCCAGCAAGCTCCAGGTCAGCGCGCTCTCCTCCCGTTCGGCGACCAGGGCGCGGGCGATCTGGCGGGCGGCCTCCACGTCGTCCCGGGCCAGATGGATGCGAGCCAGGAGCGAACGGGCGGGGAGGGAGGTACTGTGTTCCAGTCGCTTCTCCATCACTGGCAGGGCGTCGTCGGGCCGGTCCTGGGCTAAGAAAGCTTTCGCCCGCAGGTCGCGCAGCGAGACCAGAGTGGGGTTGAGAGGGATGAGAACATCGAGACAGGCATGAAGCGTCTCGACGTGTTCCCAGCGCAGGAGAAAGTTGAGCAAGCGGCTGCGGTCGCTGCTGGAGAGTTGAAGAGTTTGTTCAGGAGTGAGCGCCAACTCGCCCAGCAGGGACGATCGCCCCTCACCCCAACCCTCTCCCCGAGGGGGAGAGGGAGCTTCTCCCCTCTCCCTGGGAGGGAGAGGGGCCGGGGGTGAGGGTGGACTCAGCTTTTGGCACTCCGCCAAAATGGCCTCCAGTACGTCATCCAAATGCTGGAAAACGTCACGATTGATAAAACGGATCACGTGATAGCCCTGCTCGTTCAGCCAGGCCGTGCGTGCCAGATCATACTCGACCTGTTCGGCGTGCGATTCCCCGTCAATCTCAATCATCAACTTGCAAGCAGCGCAGTAGAAATCCACGACGAATCGGCCAATTGGATGTTGACGCCGAAACTTGAAGCCGCCAAGCTGTCTATTGCGCAAGCGTGCCCACAGTTTGCTCTCGGCTGGGGTTTGCGGCTGGCGCAACTCGCGTGCGCTGGCTAGGATGGGTGGGTAGATGCGGTGTTGTTTCTTCATAGCTATCTTGATTTCTCCTCCACAAATCGCCCCTCACCCCAACCCTCTCCCCGAAGGGGAGAGGGAGCTTTTCCCCCCTCTCCCTGGCAGGGAGAGGGGCCGGGGGTGAGGGTGAATCTCCTCACACTTCATAATCCGGCACCACATGCACCCCCACGACGAGAGGCCAGTACTCCCCCTGCCAACTGCGGCTCAGCCCCACGGCCAGATAGAGGGCTTCGGCGTTCAGCCGTTGGAAGAGCTCATCGTGGTTCAGATTCAGGACGCCTCCCCGCTCGCCCAGCCAGGTCCGGCCCAGGGCGCGCCACTTGAGGTCGGTCACGGAGACGCCGCGCTGACTGGCGGCGCGGGGGTGGTTGGCGTCGCTCGGCAACACAAAGCCCATCCGTGCTTCGTATTTGCCGGAGTAGGCGTCCAGCGAGAAGCGCGCCCACACCTGCTCCGGCTGCACCAGGCAGAGGGAGCGGGTGTGGTGGATGAGCACGTCCTGCGGGGCGCGGTCGAGGTATTTGGCGAAGAAGCCGGTCCGCTTCTCGCCTTCCAAGCGGCGCAGCAGTCGTGGGCGGTGGCGGACGAAATCGGTGAGCCAGTCCTCGACGTGGGGCGGGTCGGGGCGCGGCGCGAGCAGGTTCAACTCGACCACGTCGCCGCACTGCACCAGGCGACCGTCGGCGTCGGTCATGTCGCCTGGCAAGACAGTGCCGAAGTCACGCACCGGCCGCACCCAGCGCAGGCCGGTGACGGCGTCGGGCTCGCGAGTGAACCCGGCCGTGCAGATACCGCTGAGCATTTGGGTCATGGCCAGGATGAGGACTTCTTGGGGTGGCATGGTGTTCTCCTTGTCATTTACGGCAACGGATGGACAGCGGATAAGCGGATATGTTGCGCCTTCCCCACCCGCATCTGCTTATCCGTCTCCTGCTGCAGCAGCGGATGAAGAGCGAATAAACGGATAGCTTGCGCCTTCCCCACTCGCATCCGCTTATTTGTTGTGTATCCGTTGCCGTGACAGCTTACTTAACCGGCTTGCCCCACTTTTCGCGCTGAAACGCTTTGACTTTCTTGGGCGGGAGCAGACGATGGTACTCCAAGCGCGGACGGCCGAAGTTGAGGAACAATGCCACCTGACATTTCGGCAGGGCAGCAAAGTAACCGATGATACGCGCCATATCATCTTTGGTCATGAGATGTGAACGCGCTTTGAGTTCGACGATGACAATCTGTTCCACCACCAGGTCCGGGCTGTTACCCCCGACGACCGTGCCGTCGTCCAGGGTGACGGGAATGAAAGGCTCGTCTTCAAAACTGAGGTCTGTTTGGCTACATTTGGCCACCATCGCATCGTGATAGACCGGTTCCCCATGCCCCGGCCCAAGTTCATTATGGGCTTCCATTCCCAGCCCGATGATCTGGTAGGTGTATTTGAGCCAGGGTGCGTCCTGGATCACGTCCGTGGATTTTGCGTGCATTTGTCGCCTCCTCTAGGTTGTTTGTTGCCGCAGCGGATGGGAAGCGGATAAACGGATGACTCGCGCTCGCCTCATCCGCTTATCCGCTGTCTATCCGCTGCCGCAAATATGCAGACTTACAAATGAACGATGCTCAACTCCGGCAGGCGCGCGGCCCAATATTCGGCCACCAGACGGCGGTGGCAGTGGTCGGGCTCGGGCTCGGCGCACAGCAGGCACGGCGACTGGTAGCGGGACAGGAGCTCGCGGCCCACTTCTTCAGAGGATCGCTCCTCCAGGAGCGGGAGGAAACGGCGCTCGTAGGCTGCCCAGTCGGGGTCATCGCGGTAGGCGTCGAGGATCTCGGGGGTGGGGGCCAGTTCGGGGTGGTGCTCGTAAGCAATGCCGAATCCCCCACGCAGCAGGAAGGCCAGGTCGTCGCGCTTGGTGTAACCGGCCAGGTGGGAGGTGTTGCGCAGGCGGACGTCAATCACCGCGTCCACGCCGGCCTCGCGCAGTTGCCCGATGAACGTGGCCAGGGGCTTTCGCTGGTAGCCGATGGTGTAGAGGATGGAAGGTGGAGGATGGATGTTGGAAGATAGATCATGGGAAATGGACATCGTAGCTTCTCCTTATCCAGGGTCTTGAAGAGCCCTTATCCAAACAGGGAGAGTTGCTGAGGCACTGGCTCTCCCTCTACCGCCGTGCCATCGGGCTGGATGTGGAGCACGCGCACGCCGCGCTCCAGCAGGGTCTGAGTGATGAGCAGATGACGATGGCAGCGGCGATGGTCGCCCTCGCTGCACATCACGGCCACTTTTTCTGAGCCGGCCAGGTCGAGCAACTGGTCAATGCCGACCTGGTAAGCAGGCGTCTGCTCCAGGCGCTGGTAGTCGGGGCGCTCCTGGCCGGAGTCGTACAGGGCGGGGTCGGCGGGGCGGCCGCCGAGGGCGTCGCCCATAAAACGATAAGCGATGCCAGCGTCCCGGAGGTCGCGGGCCAGGGTCTCGCGGTTGAACTGCGGCGCCCAGCGGCTGTAGGGCTGGCTGCGCACGTCCACCACCAGGGTGATGCCATGGCGGCGCAGCAGGTCCACGAAGGCTTCGGTAGCGTGGTCGCTGTGGCCGATGGTGTAGATGGAAGATGGATGTTGGATGTTGGAGGATGGAGGATGGAGAATGGACATCTTACCCTCCATACTCCCGCAGGATCAGCTCGTCAAGGGAGCGCTTGGGCACGTGGTGCACGCCCTGGGCATCGCGGTAGTACTTGATGCTACCATCGCCCCCGACATCTTCGAGCACCACTGTCTCCTTGGGCTTGCCCAGCGCCAGCACGAGCAGGATCTCGTACCGCTCTGGGATGTCCAGCACCCGCCGCAGTCTGCGCTCGTCAATGGAGCCAATCATGCAGCCGCCCAGGCCCCGCTCCGCCGCGCCCAGCATGATGGATTGGGCGGCGATGCCGTGGTCGCAGCCGAAGGACTGGCGGATCTCGGTGTCGCCCAGGATGACGACGTAGGCTGACGGTCGCTCGCCCTCGGCCGGGCCGGACCAGTCCTTGAGATAGCCCGCCCAGCGCGTGTTCGGAAAGATGCGGGCGTTGGTCTCGGGCTGGCAACTGAGGATGTACTTGAGCGGCTGCAGGTTAGAGCCTGAGGCCGACAGCCGCGCCAGGTTCACCAGCGCGCGCAAGGTCTCAAGGTCCACTGCGACATCCTGGTGAAAACGACGGTAACTGCGGTTCTTGCGGATCAGGTCTTCAATCATGGTTTACTCCTGTGGTTTGATTTAGACCCTTCGGGTTTCAGAAACCCGAAGGGTCTGTTTCATTTCATCATCAGAGGAAGGAAAACGCGGTACGGCGGCCTGGCCGAACCCACGCTCACCCGATCCAGGGTGGCGGTGAACGATTGGGCCGAGCAGCGGACGACCTGGAACAGCACGTCCACCGTTCGTCCCTGCCAGGCCGATAGATCCAACGAGGTGAGGGCCCAGTCGGAGGCCCGCCACCGCTCGCCCCAGGGCACGAGGTAGTGCGGCTGGCCGTCGTCCAGAATGACCACCTCCAGCCAGGCGTAGTCGAAGGCCGTTTGCGTGGTAGAGATGACGGACAGGAACGACAGCGTGGACGGGTAGCCTTGCGGCACGCTCACTGTCTGCTTCAAAGTCCACAGCTCGCCGGGCTGGCCATTCTGGGCACAGGTCACCGGCCAGCCGGCCCCGCCTCCCAGCAGCGCGGCGGCCTGCCCATCGAAGGCTTCCGTGGAGAGCGAGACCTCGCCATTGGGCCGCGCCCAGGCCTCCCACACCTGCGGACCCTCGAAGTCGCCAGCAGCCACCGCATTGACCGCAGGGGCCAGGGTGAGAGTGATAGGGGTCGAGTCGCTGGCGGTCATTTGACGAGGCGCCAGCCACGCGCCGTAGCCGGGCGCGCTGGCGTAAAAGGCGTATTCGCCCGCCAGCAACGTCGCCGACCACAGCCCGCCTTCACCGCTGGCCACCTCGCTCAGGGTGTTGGCACCGCTGATGGTGACGGTGGCGCCTGTGACCGCCCCGCCATCGGCGTCCACCACCGCGCCGGACACGGAGACGCCAGGCACGACCAGCGTGGTGGCTTGAGGCACGGTGGGCATTGGCTCCACGTTGCCGGCCCTGTCCCTGGCGCGAACGGCAAAGCCGTAGGTGTAACCCACCGCGCCCGCGCAGGAGGCGCTGGTGCGCAGGGTCTCGGTGAACCACGTCGTAAAGGGTCCCCCATCAACGTTGTAGAAGACGTCGTAGCTGGCGATGCCGGAGCCCCAATCCTCTCCCCCCCAGCGCACCACGAAACCCAGCCCGCTGGTGGGCGGCAGCGGCTCCACGCTGGAGGCGGGCGGCCGCGTGTCGCGCTCGATCAACAGGTAGGGCCGCCCGCCGATGTAATAATTGGCATCGTAGAGGATGCCCGAATTCTGGTTCGTGGCCGGAGGGAGCGTGAGGGTGTAGGCGCCGCCGGTGGGGGTGAGGGTCAGGGTGCGGGTGATGCCGCTGGTGCCCAACGGGGAGGAGATGGGCTCAATCCAGTAGAGTTGTCCCGCGTTGCCGGTGGCGCTAATGGCCGTCGTGACGGTGACCCCGCCGGTGGCCCACAGCGCCAGCACCCGCGACTTGTGGTCGGCCCGATAGAAGGCCACCTGGTCTTGGCCACCCTTTTTCGCTCGCCAGAGGGGGGTGAGATTGCGGAACTGTTCGGCGGCCAATTGATAGGCAGCGAAAGCCGGGCGGCGCTTACCCTGGGCCGGATTGCAGCCATGGGGTGTGAAATTCTGCCGCAGGCCAAAGGCGTCCTCCAAAGTATTGCCGCAGTCGTCGTGCAGCATGAAGTGAACATACCGCTCCACGCCCTGGTAAAAGGCCAGCGCCGCGTTTTGGACCACGTAGGCGGCCTGTTCCTCCATCGTGCCGCGATAGGGGCTGTCGGAGGGAACGCCGTAAGCCGTGGCCGGGAAATCGTCCCACACCGGCACGCCGCTCTCGGTAATCCAGATGGGCACGGCGGACAGGCCGTTGGCGTTCAGCGCGCTGCGGGTGCGCCACAGCCAGTATTCCGTGCCGTAGATGCTCCAGTAATAATGAAACGAAAAGATGTCAAAATACGCCTTGGCCGGATCGCCGCCGGTCTGCGCCAGAAGATCGGGCAGCCAGTTCTGCTTCTCGAAGAAGGCCAGTCCCCCGAGGAGGACGGTCGCCTCGGGATCCGTCGCCTGGATGGTCCGATAGCCCACCTCCAGCAGGCGGTAGTACTCCTCTACCGTGCCGCTCCAGAACTGATCGAGATCCGGTTCGTTCCAGATCTCCCAATAGCGGATGCCCACGCCATCGTCCCAGCCCTGCGCCTGGGCCAAATCGCCGCCTGGCTTGTAGCGCTGCACCGTATCGGCGACGAAGACGGCCCACGGATTGGCCTGGTTGATGGCTTTGCCAGGCGCGGGGTCGTCGCTGCCGTCGGCAAAGATCGGCTCGAAGAGGCCGACCGGCGGCGAGGCAGCGGTGCTCATCTCGGCCTGCTGCGGTGTGACCCGACCCGGCACTGGGAAGACCTTGTCCTGCACGCGAGGTGGGGGAACGCTGGGGGAGCCGTCCGTGGCCCGCTGGTCGGGCGTGCCCAGCAGGATGGCGATGGGGGTGAGGCCATGTTCGATGTCTTGGATCACCAGCGTGTCGTAGTCGTGGGGGACGACGCTATCGTGCAAACCCACGTAACCGCCCTGGTCCACCCACTGCCAGTACAGCGGCCAGCGATCCCACCGCGCGCCGGTCGCCAGCGCGCCAGCGTATCGCGCCTCGTCGGCCAGGTTTTCGGCGGCGCTGACGAAGCAGAGGCCGAAGTTCTCGCCTGTGGCCACATGTTGCGTGGAAGCAAGGCTTACGAAGGACTCAGGCTGCCTCCCCTCGCCAGCCTGGGTAAGCGTGCGGTAGTCAACCGACACGGGCTGACCCGCCGACGATCGCATCCCTGCTCCCCAGACCGCTACCGCCGAGATCAAGATAATGGCTGAGATGATGGCCTTGCGCAACATAGTGTCCTCCAAGTACAACGTATTGCGTAGTGCGTATTCCGTCACCCAGCACGCAATACGCACCACGCAATACGCAATACGCAATACGTCCCCTACATCGGCAAGAAGAAAAACGCCAGCCCAATAATCACATACACTACCAGCAGTTGCGCCCCCTCCAGCCAGTTCGACTCGCCATCCCGCGCCGCCGAAGCGCCGACGAAGGCCGCCGCGCCCAGGGCAATCAGCTCGAAGTCGTCGAATTCCAGCGTCAGCGGGTTGCCCATCAGCAGGCTGATGAACACCAGCGCGGGGGCGACGAAGAGGGCGATCTGCAGGCTAGAGCCGATGGAGACGGACATGCTCAACTCCATGTGGTTCTTCAGCGCCGCTTGCACTGCCACCAGGTGCTCGGCCACGTTGCCGATGAGGGGCACGATGATGATGCCCACGAAGAACTCGGAGAGGCCCAGCGCGTGGGTCGTGTGCTCCACCGTGCCCACCAGGATCTCGCTCAGCCAGGCGATGAAGACCGTGGAGCCGAGAAGCACCGCCACCGCCTTGCGCACACTCCAACCCGTGACCTCGTGCGCCTCGTGGGACAGCGCCGGTTCACCACCGAGTTGGAACGCGAAGACCACGCTCAGGGCGTAGATGAGGATCATCACCGCCGCCGTGCTCAGGCTCAGGTACTCCACTCCGGCGTGGTTTGTCTCCTCGATGGTGTGGCTGAACAGGGAGGGGATGCCCAGGGCGATGAGGGCCAGGAAGAGCATGGTGGCGTTGACGCTGGCCTGGGTGCGGTCGAACTTCTGTACCCCGTGGCGCACTCCGCCCAGCAGGATGCTCAGCCCCAGCACCAGCAGCAAGTTGCCCAAGATGGAGCCGGTGATGGACGCCTTCACCAGGTCCAGCAGCCCCTCTTTGATGGCGAAGATAGTGATGATCAGCTCGGCGGCGTTGCCCAGCGTGCCGTTGAGAAAGCCGCTCAATCGCGGCCCCGTGTGGACCGCCAGCTCCTCCGTGGCCTCCCCCAGGATGCCCGCCAGCGGAATCACCGCCAGCGCCGCGCTCCAGAACACAATGGTCGGGCTCCAGCCCAGCAACTCCCCCGCGATGGCCACCGGGGCGAAGATGAGCAGGACGTTGAAGTATTTGGTCATGGGTTGCTCTCCTTACATCTAAATATCACATGTTTACACCCGATTTCAATAATTTACCCAAAATATCTGGCTGATTCACACGATTTCTTAATTTTTATTACGTCAACTAAGCCCCCAAACCTCCATCAAAATCTTCCTCTTAAGCTCTGTTACGTAAACCAGGCTTTTGACCCTGAATTCTCGGTCGAAATAGGCCCTCTCCCTTCCCCGCATTATATCACGATCTGGAATTTCTGCAACACAACGCGGCAACGGATTCGGAAAGAAACGGATTCTGGTTCTTAATCCGCTTCTTTCTCAATCCGCTGTAGTCTTTCGCCAACAGCCGCCGAATAGATCACCCCCAACGCTACCAGGTACGCCACGCTCCCTGCCACCAGCACCCACGAGAAGCCAAAGGACATGGCCAGCATGGCCGAGAGGATGGAGGCCAGCACGGAGGTGCAGCCGTTGATGCCCCAGGCCCAGGGGACCAGATCGGGCGCCAGGCGGCCAACGATCTCGACGCCCTTGGGGAAGGGCACGCCCATCAGAAAACCCAACGGGGCCAGACTCAGCACGCAGACCAGGAGGCGCAAGCCCAGGCTCTGGCCCAACAGCAAGCGGAAGACGAAGGGGAGGACGAGGGGGTAAAGGATGATGGCTCCGATCAGGACGAGGAGGGTTCTGGGCAAGGCGAGCCGGGCCGAGACCATGCTGCCCAACCCCGAAAACAGCAGGACGGCGAAGAGCACGGCGGCGAAGGCGTAGATGGGTTGGCCCAGGAAGAGGATGAAGTGCTGCATCAGCGGGATCTCGACGAAGAGATAGCCCAAGCCCAACGCGGCGAAGTAGGCGAAAACGCGCCATCTGTTTAGCCGCCGGATCTGACGCTTGCCCTGAGCATTGTCGAAGGGATCCTGCGGGAGCAGGGGAGCAGGGGGCTTCCGGCGGAACAGCAAAGGCAACAGGATGAGCACCGCCGAAGCCAGCAGGGCCAGGATCAGCAGAGCCACCAGCACGAAGTAGCCGCTGCCGCCAAAGGGCTGCCAAATCTTGCCGAAGGTCTGCAGGATCTGCGGCGTCTGGCTCCACTTGAAAAAGTGGAAGAAGAAGGGGCGGTCGTCGCTGGGAGGAGAGACGTCGTAGGCATAGTCAGCGTAGAAGCGAGCCCGGTCGCCGAACAGGAGGTCCTGGAAGCCTCGGTAATACAGCGGCTCTGGGTAGACGTTGTAGCGGTTGGCCTCGGCCTCTTGGATGCCGGGATAGTACGCCAGGTCGAACTGCCGCTGCTGACAAAAACTCTTCACCGCCTCGATCTCCCCTGCCGTGAACTCCCCGTTTTTCACCAGCAGCAGCAGGGTGGACCAACTGCGGAGTGCTACCAGCCGCAGTTCCGGTTGCGAGAAACCCGCTTCCTCCAACGCCGTCACCGCCGTTTCATCACATGATGTCACGGCTAGCGCCCCGGCCCGCAGGCTCTCGCTGGGCGGCGTCTGCAGCCAGCGGCTCACCACCAGCAGCCCGCCCTCGTCCAAGTGAGCTAGATAATCAACGAAGGCCTCCACGGTGTAGAGATAGTTCTCCGATAGACTATAAGCCCCGGAGGTCACGGGGCGGTAGGTGTCGGCCAACGACACCTGGACGATGTCAAACTTCTCCCCCACCCGACGCACGTGGCTGCGCCCGTTCTCCGCCACCACGGTCACTCGCTCATCCCCATAAGGGTCTTCGAAGGTGTCTCTGGCCACTTCGATCACCAGCGGATTGCTCTCCACCGCCACCACCGACGAGGCCCCTCCGTGTAAAGCCACCAGAGCATCGAGTCCGCCTTTAGGCTCGATGATCAGCGCTTTCGCCTGGGGACGCAGGCGATAGGGCAAAGCAACGGGCAGGTAATCAATGAAGCCCAGCTTCTCAGGTCGGGTGATGGGAGAGAGATTAGCGCCGTCGGTGAAGAGGCCCAACTGAGGCGGCAGGGGGTCGGGATAGGCCAGGCTCAGCCCCGGCGCCGACTTCACCCCCCGGCTCTCGATGACGTCAATCCGCGAGAAGGCGTTCCAGCGGCTCCAGACAACCTCAGCTTCGGGATAGAGCAGAGCCTGGCTGAGGCCCTTGTAGGGGGAGAGGCGAATCTCCAGGAAAGATGGGGGACGGAGGGTGAGGAAGAGCAGGGCCAGGGCGATGAGACTGGATATTAGAAGCTGCCAGAATCCACCCCCACCCAGCCTCCCCCTCCCAGGGGGAGGAGTCTGTATCCCCCTCCCTGGAAGGGAGGGGTTAGGGGAGGGTGGGCCTTCTAAAGCAAAGACCACCGCTGCCAGTGCCCCCAGCAAAGCGCTGAGCATCACCGTCCCTGCCCCGCCCAGGAGAGGCAAAGCTACTACTGCAACCACACAGCCAACGGCTGAGCCGGCCAGGTTGAAAGAATAGATCTTGCCCGCTTGCTCCGGCCGCGCCGCCAGCAGAACGCCTACGGCTAAGCCGCTGAAGAAAAAAGGCAGCGCCAGGAACAGATAGTAGATCGCCAGGAAGAGGATCTGCTCTCGCTCCCAGGCGATGCGATAGGAGTCGAAGGGGATGTAGTTGACGTTCAAATGGCTGGCCAGGATGCCAACGGTCAGAAGCAACGAGAGGTTAGCGAGGAGTCTGGTCGGATTTCTTTTGGCCAGATTGGGGAATAGGGAAAGGAAGGAGCCGCTGGCCCCGAAACCCAGCAGGGCGATGCTGACGGCCATGAAAGCGAAGTGATACCATTGGGCCAGGGAAAAAATCCGCGTGAGGGTGATCTCCAGGCACAAGCCGGCCATGGAGAGCAAAAAAATGCCCAGGTTGGTCAGGTGGTTGGGCGGTCGGGTGGTCGGGTGGTCATTCGCGAGGGTTTCCGCCGTCATTGGTTAACCGCCGCTCGAAATTGAGGGTCTGAGGCCAGCATCCGTCTTAGGCCCTCGTCCAGGTCCACCTCGGGATCGTAACCCAGCTTCTGTCGAGCCAAGCCGATGTCGGCCACCAGCCGGGAGACGCCGCCGTCATTGGCTTGACTGTAGAGGTGGTTGAGGTTGCGACCGGTGGCGCGGGCCACTTTCTCCACCAACTGGTTGATGCTCACCTCTTGGCCACTGCCCACGTTGATGATACGGCGATCCACATCGGAGGCCGTGGCAGCAGCGACTAGGGCGTCCACCACGTCGTCAATGTAGACGAAGTCCCGGGTCTGGCTGCCGTCGCCAAAGATGACCAGCGAGCCGCCTCCCAGGGCCTGCTTCAGGAACTGGGGGATGACCGGCGCGTGGGAAGCGGGCACGAATTGTCCTGGCCCATAGGCGTTGAAGATCCGGAGGGCAACGGTCTCTATGTCGTAGAGGGCTCCGATGGTGAAAACGTAGTACTCCGATGCGATCTTGCTGACCGCGTAAGGCGAATCAGGGTTGGGAACCATCTGCTCGCCAACAGGCTGCTTGCGCTGTTCGCCGTAGATGGCCCCTGAGGACGCCAAGACCACCCGCTTCACCCCCGCGTCCCGCACGGCCTCCATAACGGCCACCGTACCGCCCACGTTCACGTGGTTATAGTCGCGGGGATAGAGAATGGACTCCGGAACGGAAACTCGCGCCGCCAAATGGTAGACGCAGTCCACATCTTGCAGCAGCGTCCAGAGCCTGGGGACGTCTCTCACGTCGCCTCGCGTGAAAAGCACTCTAGAATCAAGGTGTGAGGGGTCGCCGGCACTGAGATCGTCCAGAGCCCGCACGTGATAGCCGTCCTCAACCAGACGATTTGCCAGTGCGGCGCCGATGAAACCAGCCCCGCCAGTAATGAGACATCTCACTTCTCGCTCCTCAAAGGAGCACAGGAGCAAAGAACAAGGGAGCAAGTACCTGCCCTTGCTCCTCTGCTCCCTTGCTCCCCTGCTGCATTGCTAAAACTCTGTCGCCCCGGTGAACTCGAATTCGGCCAGCTTCAGGGCCGGAGTGCGGGTGGCGCCGAACCAGTTCTGTTGCAGCCTGGTCTCCCGACTCACCACCTCTACGTCAGCCAGCGCCTCCAGATAGCTCTGGGTGAAGCGGAGATTCTTGATGGGGTAAGCGATCTCGCCCTTCTCGACCAGGAAAGTGCCATCGCGGGTCATGCCGGTGACAATGACCAGCTTGGGATGGACGGGGCGAGTGTAGTGGAAGCGAGTCACCCACAGGCCCCGTTCCATCGAGGCCAGCATCTCCTCCTTGCTCGCCTCACCAGGCGCCATGAAAGTATGAGCGGGAATGGGGCCGAAGGTGTTGGGGGCGGGCAGCCCGTGCCCAGTGGAGGTCTTCCCCTCTTTGGCAGCCGTGTAGGAGTCGTACACCACGGCCTCGGCCACGCCTTCTTCGATCAGATCCACTCGCTGCTTGGGCACACCTTCGAAGTCGAAGGGCATGGGCAGGCCCGTGGGATCGAGGCCGTCGTCCCAAATGGAGATGGCATCGCTCATGATCTGCTCCCCGAAATGGCCTATCATGAAGCTGCGCCCCTCCTGCACGGACAAAGCGCCCAAACCCAAGTAGGAAAACATGCTCATGAAATCGGCTACGGCGTACGCTTCTAACACAACCGGGTAACGGCCCGGCGGCAGATCTCTGGGATTGCGACTGAGGAGAGCCTTCTCCACTGCCTCGCTGCCGATGGCTTCCGCGCTGATGTCCCCCACCTTCCAGGCCGTGACGGCAGAGTAGCCGGAACTGTCGTCGCTCATGATCACCGTGCTGATATCCGCCGAGGTGGTGGGATAATAGGCGAAGATACCCAGGGAATTGGCCACAGTCAGCTCGTGAGCGCCCGTGGTGAAAGCGCCCGAAGCGATCAGCCCCTCATCCGTAGCCTGTCGGCAGATCACGCCCACAGCCGTGGCTCGATCCTGCGGGCTGAAGGCAGCCGTGGCCTCGTCGAAGGCCGCGACTTCAGCAAGAGGGGCCGGACTGGGCAGCGAGATGAAGTCGGGATTCTCGGGCTGCAGCTTCGCTATGTTCACAGCTCGCCCCACCACCGTTTCCAAAGCCTGCGGACTCAGGTCGTTAATGGAAGCCACCCCGATTTTCTTGCCCAGCACAGCCCGCACCCTGATCCCCACGTCTCGCTCGGCGACATTCTGATGGATAGATGAATTGGCAAAGCGCGTCAGCCCGCTGTCCTCGCTCATGATGATCACTTCTGTCTGGTCGGCAGCGGACAGAGCCAGGACTCGCTCGGCAATCTCGCGCGTTCTCTTTCTACCTAGCATGGTTGCTCCTTTCGTTGGAGGTTGGAAGTTAGAAGTTGGAGGTTAGAGTTTTGAGTTTTGAGCTTTGGCTTTCATCTCATCACTCCCACCTGCACGTTGCGGAAGCGAGCGGGGGCTGTGCCGTGGCCCACGTGGGCCGTCTGCGAGGGCTGGCCCTTGCCGCAGTTGGGCGTGCCCCACACGTTCCAATGCTTCTCGTTGCAGATAGCATCGCACCCCGCCCAGAACTGGGGGGTGATGCTGGTGTAGGTGGCGTTCTTGTACAGTTGCCCCAGTTTCCCGTTTTTGATCTGGTAGGCCACCTCGGTGCCGAACTGGAAGTTGAGGCGCTTGTCGTCAATGCTCCAGCTCTTGTTCATCTCCATGTAGATGCCGTCGTCTGTATCGGCGATGAGGTCCTCGAAATCCCACTCCCCTGGCTCCAGATTGATGTTGGTCATACGGATGATAGGGATGCGATTCCAGCCATCGGCCCTCATGCAGCCGTTGCTCTCCTGGCCGATCATGGCCGCCGTCTCGCGCGAAGTGAGATAGCCAACAAACATGCCATTCTGCACGATGGGCACGCGCTGGGCCGGCACGCCCTCGTCGTCGTAACCAAACGTGCCCAGGCCGCCGGGGATGATGGCGTCGGCGGTGATGTTGACGATCTCCGAGCCGTAGCGGAACGTCCCCAGTTTCTCCGTGGTCAGGAAGCTGGTGCCGGCGTAGCTGGCCTCGGTGCCGAACACCCGATCCAGCTCGATGGGGTGGCCGCAGGACTCGTGCACTTGCAGGGCCAACTGAGTGGCTCCCAGGATGAGGGTGGTCACTCCACTCGGACATTGAGGAGCCGTGAGCAGCGCTACCGCCTCTTCGCCCACTCGCCGGGCGTTGCCCACGAGGTTCATCTCCTCGATGAGCTCGTAGCCAGCCGTCCCCTGGTGGCGGCCGAAGGAGTTGGGATAGCTCCGCTTCTGGACCTCGCCCTCCCCCACGGCCGTAGCCTCCAGGCCGCCCCCGCTCTCGATGATCTCCTGCTCGATGAAAGAGCCTTCGGAGCTGGCGAAGACCTTGCGCTCTCGCACGAACTGGAGGTTAGACTGAGCCACCGCCACCCCTTCGGCCCGCCTCATCTCAGCATCGGCAGCCATCAGCAACTCGATCTTCTTTTCCATCGTCACCTGAAAGGGGTCCGTCTCCACCGGCGTGTGATAGACGTCCGTGTAGACGATGGGCGGGCCGATGTCTACCTCCTGGGTTTTGACCAGCGCGCTGGCCCTGGCTATCTCAACCGCCAGGGCGGTGACCCGCTCCACCTCTTCCAGTGAGAGCAAAGAGCTAGAGGCGAAGCCCCAGGCGCCATCGAGAATAACACGCACGCCGAAGCCCTGGTTCTCGTCCTGGGAGAGGCCCTCCACCTTCCCGTTCTTGACCACGATACCCTGGTTCCCCCGCCGCACGATGCGGACATCGGCGTAGGTCGCGCCTTTGACCTCGGCCACGTTCAAAGCCCGATCAGTGAGTTCTCGCAATGTAGTCCTCCTTTCGAGAACAAGGATGTGCAGGATTTACGGATTTGCCCTCAGTCTAAGGCGCTTGATCCGTTAATCCCGCTGTTCCGTGTTCTTCTTGACCAAATTCGGCAACAGTAGTACAATATACTTGAGAACGATGCTGAGAAGGTGAAAACCGATGCCCCTTTACGAATACTATTGCGCCGATTGTGAAACCGAGTTCGAGGCTCTGCGGAGGATGAGCCAGGCCGACGACCCCATCGCTTGCGTGCGCTGCCAGGGGATGAACACGTCCCGCGCCATCTCCGCATTCGCTGCCATTAGCAAGGGAAACGGCGGCCAGAGTCGGCCCCTTGTCGGCGCCAGCAGCTGTGCAAGCTGCAGCGCCGCCAGTTGTGCAACCTGCAGCCAGAACTAAGCCGCGTTCCCCGACCAAAACCAGGCGGCTGCCGGAATCATCGGCAGCCGCCTTTTGCTATTCTACTGGGGAAGCGTACACAAATTCGATAGCCTCTTTGTACACCGGCAAGACCATCCTCTCGCGCCCGAGCACGCTCACCACCAGACCCTCGACCTTACGCTCCAGAGCGGAAATGAGCCCCCCGCTCCTGAGCAAGGCCGTCTCCATGGTCTCAGGTTGGCCAATAGCCTGCAAGACATAGGGCCGCGAAAGCTCCGTCCCGTTGATGGCCATCGCCCCGTCTTCCGAGGTGGAAATCACCGAGTAGAGGGTCAGCCGCTCCCCGTTGATGGCGAGAGCTTCGGCCCCAGAATTGCGCAGCTCGTTGATCAGGTCCTGCAAGTCCAAGACGTCCAAAGGTCCGTCGAGACTCACTTCGACACCCGGCCCTGAGACCTCCACCAACCCGTTGATGATTCTGATCTTGTTCAGTTCCTCCACCAAAGACTCGAGCACCGTCCGGCCGGTAGCCCAACGATATTCTTCGAGCTGCCCTTCCAGGGCCTCCATCTCTTCACGCAAGCGGGCATTGTTGTTCACCAGATTGCTGATGATAACCAACTGATCGGTACTCGAAGCAGACAACAGGGGTCCACCGGTCATCTGCTGAGCGCGAAATTGGGCCGCCAGCAACAGGCCCAAAATGAAACAGATTATCGTCAACAGCAGTTGTGCGGAACGGGTCTTCATGGTTCCAATTTTCTCGCGTGACTACCTCGACAATGTTAACTTCCGCGTCAGTGTCATTGCGAGGCGCGCTGTCTGCGCCGAAGCAATCCCCAAGTCGCTGATAGGAGATTGCTTCGCCCCTGCGGGGCTCGCAATGACATTAACTTAACATTGTCCAACTACTCAGGCTGTCATTGCGAGCGAAGCGAAGCAATCTCCTACTCGCTTCGCTCACTCGCCCAACTGGGCATAGCGGCTGGGGAAACCTCCCTTGTAAGCAGGTAAGGTGAGCATCCCCACTCTGTCTACCTCAAACTGCACCTCGTAGAGCTCGGCCCTCCGCTTGATGCCATTGAGATAGCCAGGATTGAGCAGAACATCTTCCTGGGCGACGGGGCTGCCGACAGCTTGAATCAGATAAGGGGGGGAAAGACGCGTGTCGTTGACCATGATCGTGCTGCCCACGCAGTAGATGGAAGTGGTCGCTACAATCCGCTCATCGTTGACAGCGATGGCCTCGGAGCCGGCCATCCAAAGAAGATTGACGACATCGCGCAGGTCGTACTCGTGGATGAGGTATTCGTTGGAGTCCGCCGCCCCCGACCGCCTGCTGCTATCGTCGAGCGTCACCTGAACGCCAGGGCCTTCGACAGCCAACAGCCCAGCCATCATCTTCTGCCGCTCCAGCTCCGCGTTGATCTCTCTCAACATTTCCGTGTTGGCGGCCAGCTCACGGCGATACGCATCCAACTGCTCCCGCATCCGCCCGATGTCGTCCTTAAGTTCCGCCTGCTCGGCCTCCAAGCGGTTGATGGCCAGAAATCCGGACTCGCGCTCAAGCCCTGGCAAGGTCGCAGACCTCGCAGGGGGCGATTGCCATTGCAGGCCCAATAAGATGCCGAAGATCAGGGCGATTATTAGGATGGGGATGTAGCGGGCTATTCCATCAAGCTTGAACTTCACGGCGAGCGCCTTTCGCCTTCCACCGGCAGAGCATACGGTTCATCCACACCGACTGTGGCGGAAGACTCCTCTTTCTACCCAGATCAGCAGCGCGGGGCAGCAGGTTTTGCCATCAGCGCGGCTTTTCTATGTATAGATCGTAGCTCCTTTGATTGTTTGCCAGGCCAGCCTCGCCGGGTACGGGCAGCACCCACACTCTCAATTGATAGGCCGAGCGATAGGGAATACGAGAGATACCTCTGAAGCGGGCTATCTTAATCTGGCCGGGAGCGATGGTATCTATGCGGCAAGTCTTCTCTAGGATCACCGTATCGTCGCCGCGCGCGGAAAGTCGCGCCTTCACTTCAACGTCAGACTCGGTTTCAAGCCCGACGTTCTCCACTGCGACTAACAAAGTCGCCTGCTCGCTTCTGAAGATGATCTGCTCATATTCCAGCGAGGGGTCGAAGTCAATGGCCAACACAGCCAAATCGTGCTCATCTGTAGGAGTCTTAACCTTACTGAGGGACGGACTATCGAGGGAAGCAGAGGGCCGGTCAACGATTTCAACTCTAGCGCAACCGGCTAGTGAGAGGGCCGTCAGCATCACGATCACTGCGACCAGCCAGATGAATCTCATCTCACCTTTCTGTGACATCTTTGTGCCTCCTTTTTGAAATTGCTTTTTCGCATTGCGGCAAAAGTAACACTTCCACGCTCGCGATGGATTTGACAATCCATCGCCCGGCGGCTGGATCTGGCGATCCAGCCGGAGCAAAGTGTGACTTTTACCCTAGTGCGCTTTTTCAATCGTGCCTGCTCACCTTTGGGCTAGGATCCAACCAGAGCAAGCAGGGTTAATCTTAAACCAGATGGGGGCTTTTGTCAAATTTGGCCATTCTCAGCCACTTCCCTCTCCTTTGGTGTTCCCACGCCAGTTTGCCTTATAATTGCAGATGTATTATAATGGGAGCGACTTTTTGCGAGAGGAGTGAGTGTTTTGCTCGAGGAATTACCTGAGATGCAGGACAGCCTGGAAGCGGCTGGCGACCAAGACATACGAGATCAACGACAGCGCAGCAAACCCATCGTGCGCGAGATGGTGGAGACGTTGCTCCTGACCCTGCTGATCTTCCTGACCATTCGCACTTTGATCCAGAACTTCCGAATTGAGGGAACCAGCATGAGGCCCAATCTGCACGATGGGCAATATCTGATCGTGAACAAACTGGTGTACTACCTTCATCCTCCTGAGCGCGGCGATGTCGTAGTCTTCCACTACCCCAAGAACCCCAACCGGGATTTCATCAAACGAGTCATCGGACTGCCAGGGGAAAAGGTGGAGGTCAGAGGGGAACGCGTCTTGATCAATGGCGAGGAACTCGAGGAACCGTATGCGCTCCACGCGAGCAGCTACGCCTGGGGTCCCCAACGTATGGCGGAAGGCGAGTATTTCGTCCTGGGTGACAACCGAAATAGCTCCAGCGACTCTCACAATTGGGGCCCCCTCCAGAGAGACGACATTATAGGCAAGGCCTGGATTTCCTATTGGCCCCCCCAGCACCTGGGACTAGTGCCTCACTACTCTTATGCTGCCACTGACTGAACTCACCGAAGTCTTCGGAGGTCCGATCGGTTTGAAATGGCTGTGTTTCATCTCGGTTGTAGGACGGATTGGTAATCCGTCAATCCGTCGGAATACCATTCCAACCAACAATTCCAACCAACTTGCTTGAAATGACCATCCAAGAAAACGAAGTAAGGGAAATTGTGCGACGCGTCCTACTGCGCACCCTCGGCCTGGGCGAGACCCATGAGTCCCGCGCCCTGTCTTCGCCCAGCGCGGCGAAACGTCCGCTGATCACCGAGAAAGATGTGGAGGCCGCTTCCGCAAAGGGCGAACTAGTCATCCCAGCCGAGGCCATCGTTACCCCCAGGGCTCGGGAGGTGGCTATGGAAAGAAAGATCTCCCTCTCCACAGAGCCCGGTCCTTCACTTCAATCCGGCTCAAAACAAGCAGCTAAGCTCCAAACAGGGCTCCTCAGCGCTCTAAACGAGAACTCCTCTGCGGGGAGCAAGGTGATCGCCCTCGGCGCCGACCACGGCGGCTTCGGTCTGAAAGAGACCCTCAAGGCATATCTCCAGGAGCTGGGCTACGCCGTCAAGGATTGCGGCGCCTTCGGCAGCGAATCCGTGGACTACCCCGACTTCGCCTACGCGGTGGCCAAACTGGTCTCCGAGGGCCAGGCCTGGCGAGGGATCATGATTGACGGGGCGGGAATTGGCTCCTGCATGGCAGCCAACAAGGTGCCAGGAGTGCGGGCCAGCATGTGCTACGACCTGTCCACGGCCAAGAATGCCCGCGAGCACAACGACGCCAACGTGTTGACGCTGGGCGGGCGACTGATCGGTGACAACCTGGCCAAGGCCATCGTGAAGACGTGGCTGGAAACGGAATTCGGCGGCGGCCGCCACCAGCGCCGCGTGAACAAGATCATGAGCGTCGAAAAGCGATTCCTGCGAAAATAGCGAGGGGATATGGACCTGGACAGAGCAACCGTAGAACACCTCGTGGAACGAATCACCAAAGAGGTGCTGATCCTGCTGCGGGAGGAAGAGGCCAGCGCTCAATCGGCGTCAGAGTGCTTGGACTGCAACGACCAGTGCACTGACAAGTGTCCGGACAAGACCCAGGAGGTGGTCAATGCTGGAGCGAGCAGGATCGCCAACCCACTGGGCTCCACTCGTGTTGCCGCGAACGTCGCTCACATGATTGACCACACCCTGCTCAAGGCCGATGCCAGCCAAGAGCAGATTGCCCAGCTTTGCTATGAGGCCCGCAAGCACGGCTTCGCTGCCGTCTGCGTCAACCCCACCAACGTCAAACTGGCCGCTCAACTCCTCAAGGACTCACCCGTCGCAGTGTGCGCCGTCATCGGTTTCCCCCTGGGAGCCACCTCGCCCGAGGTCAAGTCTTACGAGGCCCAACAGGCCATCGAAGACGGGGCCACCGAAATTGATATGGTCATCAACGTGGGCGCCCTCAAGTCCAGAGACTACGAGCTCGTGGAGCGAGACATCGCCACCGTGGTGCGCACCTGCCACAACAACCGCGCTATCTGCAAGGTGATTATCGAGGCCGCCCTGCTGACGGACGAGGAGAAGGTCAAGGCCTGTCAATTGGCCAAAGCGGCCGGGGCCGACTACGTCAAAACCTCGACCGGCTTCGGGCCCGGCGGGGCCACAGTGGAGGACGTGGCCCTCATGCGGCGGACGGTTGGGCCGGCGATGGGCGTCAAGGCCGCGGGCGGCATCCGAAGCTTCGAGGACGCCCAGCAGATGGTGAAGGCCGGGGCCACCCGCATCGGAGCCAGCGCGGGGGTTAAGATTGTGCAGCAGGCTAAGCTGGCGGCATAAAAGACTACCTCGGATATCGGAAATGCACGATGACGGCTCGGCTCCTATCGTCCATTTCCGCATCCGTGTACTCTTTACGGACTGACGGAGAGAGCACGGCTGTCAAAGAGAAGAATGTATCTCGGATAGTAGAAAGACACGACGACGGCTCGACTTCATCGTCCATTTCCGCATCCGTGTACTCTTTACGGACTGACGGAGAGAGCACGGCT
>CAZEBW010000035.1:0-34761 GCA_964510205.1 uncultured Anaerolineae bacterium | reverse complement strand
TGCTCCAGACCGTGATCTGGTTCGGGACCGGTTACACTTTGCTGCGCCTAAGCGGGCGCACCTTCGATCTGCCACCGGGCTTCGAGCTCCCGCCCTCGATTCTGGTGTGGGGAGCCGTGTTCTTCCTGCTGGGCTACGCCGTGTACGCCAGCCTGATGGCCGCTCTGGGGGCGCTGGTGCCCAACCTGAAAGAGGGCTCGCAGTCAACCATCCTGGTCATCTGGCCGACCATCGTCCCCATGTTCCTGATCTCCATCTTGATTGAGCAGCCTCACGGAGCCCTGGCCACCGGCCTGAGCCTGTTTCCGCTGACCGCGCCGATGACCATGATGCTGCGCCTCTCTGTCGGTGGCGTGCCGTGGTGGCAACCGCTGCTGGCAGCGGGCCTCCTGCTGATCACCGTCTACTTCATCCTCCGTGCCGTCGCGCGCGTATTCCGCGCCCAGTACTTGCTCTCCGGACAGCCCTTCTCGGTCAAGCGTTACTTCGGCGCGCTGCTGGGGCGGGCGTAGAACAGCGTCAGAACACAGAGAACCTCGGATGACGGAAATGGACGATGGCAAGCAGTCGGTGGAGACGAAACGCGCCCTTTCAACTCGCAAAGGCTCAACCATCGCCTATCTCTTCTATCCGAAGTTCTCTTTCTCAGAAGGAGCATGAACATGTCTACTCACCGCAAAGCAATCGCTACAGTGATCATCGCCCTGAGCCTGATCGTCGGTTGTGGGAAAGCGGAGCCCACAGCTACACCTGTGCCAAGTCCCACGCCCACTGCACCCCATCCATTCGACACACCCTGGGACGACCGCGCCGTCTTCCGCCCAGGACTGATCGAGGCGGAACAGGACGTGCTGGACGGCTTGCCGGGCGCCAGTGTGTACCACATTGACGTTCAGATCTCCGACGATCTTCTCCTCCTGCAAGGCCACGAGAAGGTCCGCTACACCAATCAGGAGGACGAACCCCTCGACGAGGTCTACTTTCGCCTGTTTCCCAACATCGCCGGCGGCGCAGCCACCGTGTCCGCGCTCCAGGTAGACGGCCAGGACGTAGAACCCGTCTTCGAATTACAGGACAGCGCGCTGCGGGCGCCGCTGCCGACAGACTTGCAGCCCGGCCAACAAGCCGTCATCCAGATGGACTTCGAGGTGGAAGTAGCCCAGGAGATGGCGGCCCGCTACGGTCTGTTCGGCTACTTCGACGGCGTGTTGGTGCTGGACGAGTTCTACCCGGCCATTCCGGTCTACAACCACGAGGGCTGGAATGTGGAAATCCCCCCTCCGAACGGAGACGTAACCCATTTTGACGCCAGCTTCTACCTGGTGCGCGTGACCGCCCCCGCCAGCCTGACGGTCGTTGCTTCGGGCATCCAAGTCAGCAGCGAGGTCGAAGCCGACAGCCAGGTTCTGACCTTCGCCGCCGGTCCCGCCCGCGATTTCTACCTGGCCGCCAGCGAGGACTACACCGTGATCAGCGAAACGGTGGGGGAGACGACGGTCAACAGCTACACTCTACCGGAGCGAGCGGACGGGGCGAAACTGGCCTTGCGGTTTGCAGCAGACGCGCTGACCAGCTTCAACCAGCGGTTTGGCCCCTATCCGTACACCGAATTCGACGTCGCCAGCACGCCCATGCAGGCGCTGGGCATGGAATATCCCGGCATCGTGGGCATAGCCCTGGACCTCTATGATACAAAGGCCGAAGTAGGGGGGATACCAGCCCGGATCATGATGGAAAGCACCGTAGCCCACGAGGTGGCCCATCAATGGTTTTACAACGCCGTCGGCAGCGATCAGCTCGACGAGCCCTGGCTTGACGAGGCCATGGCCCAATATGCCACGGGGCTCTATCACGTAGACAGTCATGGTGAGGGCGCGGCACGGAGCTACCGCAGTTCGTGGAAAAGTCGCTGGGAGCGGGTTGATGGAGTCGACATTCCCATCGGGTTACCTGTGGAAGCGTACACAGGCAAGGAATACGGCGCCATCGTCTATGGCCGAGGGCCGCTTTTCGTGGCCGCGCTGGCCGAGGAGATGGGGCGGGAACCGTTTGACCAGTTCCTGCACGACTACTACCAAACCTACAAATGGGACATCGCCACGAGCGAGGCCTTCCGGCAGCTCGCCGAGCAGCACTGCCAGTGCGACTTGACGGCTCTGTTTGAAGAGTGGGTTTACTAAGAGTGGGACGTGATGCAGGTTCGCGGGGCGGCAGGTAGGCGGCTTGGCTGGACTTGCCTTGACGGAGGTGACTGCGACGCGTGTAGCCGGTACAAGAAGGTTCTGTGTCTACCCCGCCGCCAACCTGCCCTACGGTGACTGTCACATTTGGGATACAAAGGATGCCATTGGCGAGCCGCTGTTTTTGGTTCTGAATGCACGTCTGCACGATGAGTGGCGGAACCTTTTCCATGCCGAACCCGTCTACTATACGGAAAGGCAAAATCAATCGCCGCCCAGAACCAAGAATAAGGAGATGGAGAAATGAAGACCAAATTAATCAACTTGCTAATGGCAATCGTGCTGCTGACGCTGGCAGGCTGTGGCAACGGCGCGGAGATCGCGCGCTCAGAGAAACAGCGGGTGACCGCACCGAACGTGGACGAAGCTCATGTGGCCGATCTGGTCAGCGGAAACAGCGCGTTCGCCTTCGACCTGTATCAGGCCATCCGGGAAGAGAGCGAGAACCTCTTCTACTCCCCCTACAGCATCTCCCTGGCGCTGGCCATGACCTATGCCGGCGCTCGCGGCGAGACCGAGCAGCAGATGGCAGACACCCTCCACTTCATCCTCCCCCAAGACCGTCTGCATCCTGCTTTCAACGCCCTGGACCTGGAGCTGGCCAGCCGGGCTGAAACCGACGACGAGGAGAGAGGCCGTTTTCAACTGAACATTGCCAATTCCATCTGGGGCCAGGCGGGCTATTCTTTCCGGGCCGAATTCCTCGACCTGCTGGCCCAGAACTACGGCGCCGGACTGAGGTTCCTCAATTTCGCCCAGGAAACGGAAAAGGCCCGTGGCGTCATCAACGACTGGGTAAGCGACGAGACGGAAGGCAAGATCGAAGACCTGCTTCAGCCAGGCGTGATCACGCCAAGTACGCGACTGGTTCTAGCCAACGCCATCTACTTCAATGCAAGCTGGAGCTATCCCTTCGATGAAGAAAACACTGGCGACGGTGTGTTCCACTTGCTCGACGGCAGTGAGGTCACCGTGCCCATGATGCACCAGACAGAGAGATTCGGCTATGCCGAAGGCGACGGATACCAGGCGGTCGAACTGCCGTACGCCAGGGGAGAAGCCTCCATGGCGATTCTGCTTCCCGACGCCGACCAATTCGAGGCGTTCGAGAGCGCGCTGGACGCGGAGCGGCTGGATGCCATTTTGCAGGAACTTGAATCGCAAAGCGTCGCCCTGACCATGCCCAAATTCACCTACGAGTCACACCTCAGCTTGGCGAAAACGCTGGCGGGGATGGGCATGCCAGACGCTTTCAGCGGTGCCGCCGATTTCTCCGGCATGACCGGCAGCCGCGACCTCTTCATCGGCGCTGTGGAACACAAAGCTTTCGTGTCCGTGGACGAAGCTGGCACAGAAGCAGCAGCGGCCACCGCCGTGGTGATGGTTGAGTCAGCACCCCTCTCGCCCCCTGAGGTCACCATTGACCACCCCTTCATCTTCGTCATCCGCGACGTCGAGAGCGGCGCCATTCTGTTTGTGGGCCGCGTGGTCAATGCGGCGGCATCGCAGTAGGCCGCATTGATGACTTGTTGGTGATAATACCGTGTGATACCGATCAGGGTTTAATCACGCCGGTAACTATTCATGCCACAACACGCCAGCAAATCAACTTCCGGCTCAAGACGGGGAGGTTTATCAATGAGTAAGACACGCATGATGTACTTTGAGAAAGATGATGTATTACATCTGGCGATTTCGGATGAACCAGAAGCGGGGAGCGTCGAACTTGGCCCCAACATCACGGTTGAGTTGAACGACAAAGGTGAAATGATCGGCATCGAGATTCTGGAGGCCAGCCGCTTCATTCGGGATTCAATTATGGAATCGGTACAGGCAAGGGTGCTGCGTATTCCCGAGTTTCAACCTGCTTGATGATTCGGTGACACTCGTCCAATGGAGTTTGGAGGCCTGTGGTGAGCGAAGCCGAACCAATTGAACACCTGCCCCACGCAGCCTCCCCAGGTGCCCGATGCGCTGGGGGGTTATGCGTTCAGGCAAGTCAACAGCTTTGCGGGGATGGACGAGATGTGGAATACTTGACCGACGACGTCATCCAGACGGGTGGGATACATTCCCCACCCGTTTTTGCTTGCGCTTGCGTTTTTGGGCTTAAGATGATAAAATACCAGTAGGCCCTGGTACTTGCATCAACGATTGGAGGAAACAAACTGCCATGATCATCCGCCCTGTCGAACTAACCGACCTGAACGCCTGTCTGGCCCTCGACCATTCCTACGTCACCAACTACGTCTGGCAGATGGAAGAAAGCGAGGGCGGTGGAGAGGTCACGGTGGTCTTCCGCACCGTCAGACTGCCGAGGTCTATGCGAGTCAAGTACCCCAGAGATTACGACAATCTGTTGGAGAGCTGGCGGCGGGGCGAATGTTTCTTGGTCGCCGAAGAGGACGGCGAGGTCTGCGGCTATCTGGACATGCGCGTGCAGTCCTGGCATCTCACGGGCTGGGTGGACAACATGGCCGTAGCCAAGGACTACCGGCGTCAAGGCGTCGGAACGGCCCTCATCAGGAAAGCCAGCGAATGGGCTCGCCAGCGGGGCCTCAGCCAGTTGATGTTGGAGATTCAGACCAAAAACCACCCCGCTATCTGTTTCAGTCAAAAAAACGGCTTCGCTTTCTGCGGCTTCAACGATCGCTATTACACCAATCAGGACATTGCTCTGTTTTTCGCTCGCAGCATTTAGTTGGTAGATTGGTAAAGTCGAAAATTCGTATATTTGTACATTCGTAGCCGAATCTACGGGTCCCGAATCTACGAATCTACCAGTTACCCAAGACTAGAAAACGTATGGAAATCTCTCTTGACGTACCGGCAACACTGGCCTTCGCCAACCTGATTCTATCCTCAGCCATCGTGATCATCGGCTTCTCCCTGCTGGTCTACATCCTCACCCACAACCTGCGCAGCGCAGTGGCCCGCTCGTTCTGCGCCCTCGTCGCCTTCGTCACCATCGTCTACGTGGGCGACGTCGCGCTGTCCAAGATTGACACCCTGGAAGCGGCTATCCCCTGGCTGCGCTTCCAATGGCTGGGCATCGCCTTTGTCCCCGCCGCTTATCTGCACTTCTCCGACGCCCTCCTCCGCACCACCAACCTCACTTCACCCTGGCGTCGGAGGGCCGTCTTCGCCTGTTACGTCATTAGCGCTCTTCTGTTCGGATTGGCCGTATCCACCGACCTGCTGGTACACGACGGACGGCACCTGCCCCAGATCTCCCACCTGGCCGCCGGCCCTCTGTTCTGGGTATTCGCCCTCTACTTCTTGCTCACCGTGGCCTGGGGGGCGCGCAATATCCAACGCGCTCGCCAGCGCTGCCTGACTTCCACCTCCAGGCGGCGCATGACCTATCTGGCCCTGGCCTTCGCTGCCCCCGGCTTGGGCGTCTTCCCCTACCTCGTGGCAGCCAGCATGGCTCCATACTCAGCGCCAGGCCTGGTGCTGCTTCTCTCCCTGATCGGCAACGTCGGCGTGTCCCTGATGATCGTGGTCATGGCCTACAGCGTGGCCTACTTCGGCGTCCTCACCCCCGACCGCGTGATCAAGCACAGCCTCATTCACTACCTGCTCCGAGGGCCTTTCGTGGCCACCTGCGCCGTCATCGCCATGCTCACCGTCCCCAAAGTGGAGCACATCTTGGGCCTGCCGCGCGACACGGTGCTCATCTTCGCCGTGGTCGGCCTGATCATCTTGCTGCAGATTTTCATCAACCTGGCCAAACCCTTCATTGACCGCCTCATCTACCGCCAAGACCGCGATGAGATCACCTGGATCCAAGAGCTGGATAAGCGGCTGCTGACCACCACCGACTTGAAGCAATTCCTGGAGAACGTGCTGACTGCCATCTGCGAGCTGCTGCGGGTGCAAAGCGGCTTCGTGGCAGTGATGGCCGGCGGAGAGCCGCGCTTGGAAGCCTTTTGCAGCCCTCCACTTCGACCGGAGGATGCCCCGCGATCAGCACATAGCCCGCCCAGCTCTTCCGAACCAGACCTGAGCTCGGCCGATCTGCTGGCTCTAGCTCAATCGCCCTCCAACAACGGGGAACTGAACAACAGCGACTTCGTCGTCCGCGACGGCTACTGGCTCTTGCCCCTGCGAACCGAGGAGAGGGAATCCACTTTGGGGATTCTGGGCGTAGAGGCGCGCAGCTCCGAGATGAACCTGACCGAGGAAGAGTTGGACGTCATCCGCCTTCTGGTTTCGCAGGCTGAGCTGGCCTTGGAGGACCGGCACCTCCAGCAAGGCGTCTTCACCGCCCTACGGCGCATCATCCCCCGCATCGAGCGCATCCAGCGCTGGCGTGGCACCGTTCGCTATCGCGGCTCGCCGGGGCTGGAGACCATCGAAGAGGGCCCTCTCTACGGTCCCGATTTCCAGCAGTGGGTCTGGGATGCCCTCAGCCATTACTGGGGCGGGCCCAAGCTGACCGAAAGCCCCCTCCTGAATCTTAGGATCGTGGAGAGGGCTCTAGAGGAGCACGATGGCAACCCGGTGAAGGCCCTGCGCTTCGTCCTGGGCCAGGCCATCGAGGCGCTCAAGCCGGAGGGCGAGCGCCGTATGACGACCACCAAGTGGATATTGTACAACATTTTAGAGTTGAAGTTCATCCAGGGCTTGCGAGTGAGGGACATCGCCATGCGCCTGGCCATCAGCGAATCGGACCTCTATCGCAAGCAGCGGGTGGCCATCGAGGGGGTAGCCAAAGCCATAGCCGATATGGAACAAGGAGCGCGGGAATGAAGGCAATGAGGCAACGAGGCGGATAAAAAGGGAAGGAGGGAAGCAAAGGGCAATCTGAGGAACACTGCATTGCTGATAGGGGGCAGATCGGCGTATCAGTCACTGGGTTTTCGAACAGGTTCTTTTACAAAGGAGAAGGTTTGGTCATGAATCGGGAATCAGAGTTGCGTAGACGTCTCGGAGAAGCACCTTTAAGAGAGGACTACTGGGAAGCACTTTTACAAGACGGAGAGAAGTCCACGAGTGCTGCGCCGCCTGCGGAAAAAGAGGAGGTCTGGCGTGGGCTCAGCACGGAGCTGAACATGGGCCGGGTCGAGGGCGAATCTGGCGGCGAATCGGCCCCACTAGAGAGCGCTCCTCCCCTTGAGGACGAAACTTACCTTAACCAATCCTGGCAACTGGCTCAAGCCAGCTTCGAGAATGCTGAAATCTTGGAACTGCCCGTTACGGGTTACAACCGTGGCGGCCTGTTGGTGCAATTGAATGGGCTGCGAGCCTTTGTGCCAGCCTCCCAGCTCGTAGACTCGCCCAACCATCTGGGGAACGAAGAAAGAGAAATGGCGTTGGCCAACCGAGTGGGAGCCTGCCTCTCGCTCAGAATCATTGATTTGGAAAGAGAACGCAACCGCCTGATCCTCTCGGAGAGAGCGACGACGTCGAACGAGGAACGAGAAGCGAGAGTGCTGGCTGAACTGTCCAAAGGCGACATCAGGCGGGGTCGGGTCACCAATCTCTGCTCCTTCGGCGCCTTCGTAGACCTGGGGGGAGTGGAAGGGCTGATCCACGTCTCGGAGATGTCCTGGGGACGGGTGAAGCATCCGAGCGACGTTCTCCAGAGCGGGGACGAAGTAGAGGTCTACGTTATCAACGTAGATCGGGAAGCGAAAAGGATCGGCCTCAGCCTGAAGCGGCTGCAACCAGACCCCTGGGCCACCGTAGAGCAACGCTACCAAGTAGGTCAACTGGTAGAGGGCAAGATCACCAACGTGGTCAGCTTCGGGGCCTTCGCTCGTGTTGAGGAAGGTCTGGAGGGACTGATCCACATCTCCGAGCTGGCCGAGGGGAATTTCCTACACCCCCGCAACGTGGTCCAGGAAGGCGACGTCGTCACCGCGCGGGTCTTAAGCGTTGACGGCGCTAAACACCGCCTGGGGCTCAGCCTCCGACAGGTTTAGCGAAGACAGGAAGACAGAGGTAATACGCGCTCGGACGATTTCAATTGGGTATGTTTCAAACGAGTTGGCTGGTATTGTTGGTCGGAATGGCATTCCGACAGATTGGCGGATTGCCAATCCGCCCTACGACCGACATGAAACACACCCACTCCACTTCGCCGAGCCTTTATCTGGAAGCTAGAGGGTGTCTGACTAGCGCCTAGCTTCCAGCAACCAAAGATATGGCACGCAAGCGGTCGAAGAAGAAAGCATTCTGGGAACAACTGAACACCAGCCTCAAGCCCTTCCAGCGGGAGATCGCAGGTCTGCTGGTGCTGGCCCTGGCGGCGATCACCATTCTGGGCCTATTCTCCATCACCTCTGGGCTGCTGAGCAACTTGTGGATCAGGCTTCTGCGCCGTATCTTCGGCCTGGGAGCCTACGTCGTGGCTGTGAGCCTAGTGGTGGCCGGCATATCCCTGCTCCTCAGCAACCTGGGGCAAGAGCTGAGACCCGGCTGGAAGGTCATCATCGGCCTGGAGATCATCTTCGTAGCAGGCTTGGCCCTCATCCATCTGCCATCCTTCAGCCAAGACCCCTTAGGTCTGGCCAGAAACGGCGAGGGCGGCGGCTTCGTGGGTTGGGCCGTCTCCCATCTCCTGATTGATGCCCTGGGATGGCCCATCGCTCTGCTGATCCTCCTGGCCATCCTGGGCCTGGGGATCGTACTGACCTTCGACCTCTCTCGGAACAGCATTCGGCCACTAGCTGAGAGCGCGAAGGCCAGCGCCCTTTCCGTTTACGGGCGGCTCACCCCCTCCACCGTGACAACCCCGCCGCTGGAAGAGTACGAGGAACCGCCTGCGGAGGTGGTCATCAAGGGGCCAGAGGTCGCTGAACCGGCTGCCGCGCCTCAGCCGCAGGCGGAAACCGCACCGCAGCGGACACCGCCTGCCCGCCGGAGACGGAAAGCCAGCCTGCCCCCCCTGGACCTCCTCGACCGATTCTCTGAGCGAACCTTCAGCGAGGAAGACGGGCGCCGTCAGGCCAGGATCATCGAGGAGACCTTGGCCAGCTTTCGGGTGCCCGCTAAAGTGATCGAGATCAGCCAGGGGCCGGTGGTCACCCAGTTCGGCGTCAAGCCGGGATACATCGAGAGCAAGAAGTCCGACGGCAGTATCCGGCGCAGAAAGGTGCGAGTGAGCAAGATCACTTCGCTGGCCAAAGACCTGGCGCTGGCCCTGGCCGCCTCCCCCATTCGTATTGAGGCGCCCGTGCCTGGGCGACCCATGGTCGGCATCGAGGTGCCCAACAGGGAGATCTCGCTGGTCTCCCTGCGATCGGTGATGGAATCCAAAGAGTTTCAGCGCATGGGCTCCAAGCTCAAGATCGCCCTGGGGCAGGGAGTAGCCGGCCAGCCAGTGGTAGCGGACCTGGCCACCATGCCCCACCTGCTCATCGCCGGCGCAACCGGGTCAGGCAAGTCGGTCTGCATCAACTCCATCACCACCTGCCTGGTTTTCAACAACAGCCCTGAGGATCTGCAGCTGGTGATGATAGACCCCAAGAGAGTGGAGCTCAGCCGCTTCAGAGGTCTGCCCCATCTGTTGAGTAGCGTGGAGCACGAAGCGCAGCGCGTTATCGGCGTGCTCAAATGGGTCACTCGGGAGATGGACGAGCGCTACAAGAAGTTTGCTCAGGCCGGGGCCCGCCACATAGAGGACTACAACCGCAAGGTGGAGGTGCGCCACGAACGCCTGCCCTACATCGTCATCATCATTGACGAGCTGGCCGATCTGATGCTGTTTGCGCCCGACGATATCGAGTGGCTGATATGCCGCATCGCGCAGATGGCCCGGGCTACGGGCATTCACCTGATCATCGCCACCCAGCGGCCCAGCGTGGACGTGGTGACGGGGCTGATCAAGGCCAACTTCCCGGCCCGCCTGAGCTTCACCGTGACCTCTCAGACGGACTCCCGCGTGATCCTCGATTCGGCTGGGGCCGAGACCCTGCTGGGCGAAGGCGACATGCTCTACATGGCCTCGGATTCCAGCAAGCTGGCCAGGATTCAGGGCTGTTTCGTGTCGGACGAGGAGATCAAGCGAGTGGTGGGTTTCTGGCAGACCAGGGCTGAGCCGGATTGGCTGGAGGAAGAGGAGCCGCCCTGGGAGGAACTGGTGGAGGAGGAGGAACAAGACGAGCTCTTGGGAGAGGCCATCGAATTAGTGAAAGAACACGACCACGCCTCGACCTCCTTCCTGCAGCGGAAGCTGCGCATCGGCTATCCGAGGGCAGCCCGCATCATGGATGAATTGGAGGAACAGGGCATCGTAACCCCCCTCCAAGACGATGGTCGCTCTCGCGACGTGCTCATCAGCGCCCCAGATGAGACTGCGGACGAGGAGTTGGAGGAAGCAGACGAGGAGTAGATCGTGATCCAATAGATTCACCAAAGGAGGAGAAGAAAAAGTATGGCCAAGAAAAGCGGAAGTGCAAGGAAAACCAAGAAAGACGCAGTCGAAGTCAAGGGGACGGTAGTAGAAGCCTTACCCAACGCCATGTTTCGGGTGGACTTGGACACCGGGCATGAGGTCCTAGCCCACATCTCGGGCAAGATGCGGATGTATTACATCCGCATCCTGTTGGGCGACAGGGTTCTGGTGGAGCTATCCCCCTACGATTTGACTCGTGGCCGCATCATCTATCGCTATAAGAGGTAAGGGGCAATGATCTACGTGGGTACAAGCGGCTACAGCTACGATGACTGGGTGGGGCCCTATTACCCATCGGATCTGCCCAAGCGGGAAAGGCTCTCTTTCTACGCTCAGGAGTTCCAAGCCAACGAGCTCAACTTCACCTACTATCGGGTTCCCAACCCCGGCATGCTGGAGCGGATCGCGCAGAAGACGCCTGGGGGCTTTCTTTTTGCCATCAAA
Organism: uncultured Anaerolineae bacterium; assembly: GCA_964510205.1. Lineage (GTDB taxonomy): Bacteria > Chloroflexota > Anaerolineae > VGOG01 > VGOG01 > CAZEBW01. The sequence continues at coordinate 23,673 of CAZEBW010000035.1, read as the reverse complement.
GCGAATCGAAAGATGACCCACGAGCGGGAGGACAACGCAGAGGTCTTCGCCGAGTTCTGCGCCGCGTTAAGGCCCCTGGCGGAAGCGGGCAAATTCGGCTGCGTCCTGGCCCAGTTCCCCTACTCGTTCCACAATCAGAAGGAGAGCCGAGATTACCTGCGCCTCTTTCGCCAGCGGATGGGCGAACTGCCCGTGGTAGTGGAATTTCGCAACAGAGAATGGATCAGGCCGGACATCTTCGACCTGCTGCGCGAGTTGAGCTTGGGCTTTTGCTGCGTGGACCAGCCGCGCCTCAGGGGCCTGATCCCCCCCATCGCCGAGGCCACCGGCCCGGTGGCCTACGTGCGTTTTCATGGCCGCAACGCCGCCAAGTGGTGGCAGCACGACGAGGCCTGGGAGCGCTACGATTACACCTACACCACCGAGGAGCTCTCTGAGTGGGTGCCCAAGATCAAGCAATTGGACGAGCAAGCCGAGCTGACCTTCGCCTTCGCCAACAACCACTGGCAGGGCCAGGCGGTAGACACCGCGCGGCAGTTGAAGATGTTGTTGGGGGAGTGAGTTAATGAAACGAGAGGAGAGAGGCAAAATGAATGAACGAGTTATCATAGACCCAGAGATACAGCATGGCAAACCGGTGATCCGCGGGACGCGGGTTCCCATCACGCGTATCGTCGGCGGGCTTGCTGGCGGCATGACAAGGGAAGAGATCATCCGAGAGTATGAAGTGACCGAAGAGGACATTTGGGCTGCTCTCAACTACGCTGACAGGGTCAAGCGGTGGCCACTGCGCGGCAGTTGAAGATATTGCTGGAATGAGTATCTATAGGCGTTGTTGAGGGAAGGAGAGAAGATCATGGCAAAACTGCGGGCTGAGAAACGACCAGCTGTAGCTCTTGTTCAGACAATGGAAAGAGACAAGGAAATTTGGGAAAGACTGATCGAAATCAATCCCAGGATCAGAGGCGGCAAACCGGTTATCAAAGGGACGCGAGTCCCGGTGGAGGTGATCGTGGGTGCACTGGCTGGGGGCGCCAGTTGGGAAGAAGTGGGCGAAGCCTACGAGGTCACCTTGGAGCAGGTGAGAGCTTGCCTGGCCTTTGCCGCCCAAATGCTGGCTGAGGAGACGTTCGTTGCGGTTCCTGCTTGACGAATGTATGCCGATATACATCCGCACCTTGCTTCGCGAGCGAGGCCACGAGGTCTTCGATCCCCGGGAGGTGGGAATGAGAGGCGCGGATGATGAAACACTACTTGAGATTGCGGCCCGCGAGAAGCGGATCATCGTCACCCGGGATCTGGGCTTCAATCTGATCTTGCTCCAGCGATTGAGGCCAGCAGGCGTCGTTCTTGTGCGATACCCAGAGACTCTGAGCCCTCGAACGGTTACCCACCTGTTCGAAGCGTTCATGAACACCGGAGGACTGGAGCGAGCTCTGGAAAACATCGCTGTGCTCACGCCTAGCCGTGCCCGGTTCCGGCCATTCTGAGTGTCAGCTTGAGGACATGCCAACGGTGAAAGATGACCCGAGAAATGAGATATTGGCAAGGAGGGCAAGCATGAGAGAAAGGATTGAAGTGAATCCCAACATCCACTTTGGGAAACCTCGTGTCGCAGGCACGCGCATTCCCGTGCAAAGCGTACTCGAGCTAGTCAGAGAAGGCATACCCTTCGAGAAAATCATCCAGGACTATTATCCCGATCTCCAAATCGAGGATATCCGCGCCTGCATTCAATATGCGATGGAAGTCGTGGCAGCCGAAGATATTCACATCGTAGCGGTACCAGCATGAAATTCCTCCTGGATCACGACGTTTACGCGAGCACTGCACGCTTCCTGAGCGATTTGGGGCACGATGTTGTTCCCGTGGCCAGGATCGGTCTCTCACAGGCATACGATCCATCCGCTTATCCGCTTTCCATCCGTTGCCGCTGGCAGGGCCAGGCCGTGGACACCGCGCGGCAGCTCAAGCTGTTGTTGGAAAAATAGCGATGAGGAAGAGATCATACGAGAGAATGATTAGGCGAATACGCGCCAAAATTCAGGCGGGGCAATTTGAGTTCTCGAAGCACGCTGTTGACCGAAGTATCCTTCGCGTTATCAGCTTGCAAGAAGTGCACGAAGCCGTCACCAATGGTGAGATTATCGAAGACTATCCAGAGGATAAATACGGTCCGAGTTGCCTGATTCTTGGCTTCACCCAATCGGGCAGACCTCTCCATATTCAATGCAGTTACCCTTCTCGCCCCTTGGTGAAAATCATCACCCTGTACGAACCAAACCCTGGTCAATGGATTGATTTCAGAGTGAGGAGAACATGAGATGACAAATTATCAGTGGAGAGAACCCTTAGTAGAGCGAAAAGTCACTTATACCCTTGAGGTGAACGGCGAACTGATCGTCATTGAGAACGTTCCCGCACGGGTGAATCTAGAAACAGGCGAGCGGTTATTCTCCCCCGACACGGTAGAGCGCCTGCAACAAATGGTTTGGGAGCAAAAGACACCCAAACGCGTGATTCAAGTCCCTGTCTTTGAATTCGCTTAGCGCGGCAAGTTGTGCATGCCCATCTGCTTATTGGCTTTCTATCCGTTGCCGCTGGCAGGGCCAGGCTGTTGTGGATACGGCGCGGCAGTTGAAGATGTTGTTGAGGGGATGAGATATTGAGGGAGGAGATTACGATGAATACTACAGCAGTTGATGAAGCCAGACTGAAAGATGTGGTCAAGACAGCTGTCTTGGAAGTCTTCGAGGAAAGGCGAGACTGGCTGGCCGACTTGCTCAGCGAAGCATTACTGGATATAGGCTTGGGGTACGCGATTCAAGAAGGTGAGCAGACACCAACAGTCAGCCGTGAAGAGGTATTCCAAGTGCTTGAGGCTGGATCATGAACACGCAGTTCAAACAGAGCTTCACCAAAGACCTTCGCAAGATCCGGGACAGAGATTTGTTCAATCGTGCCAAAACAGTCATTGAGACCGTCGAGCAGGCACAGAGTCTGAGTCAGATACCCAACCTCCAACGACTAAAAGGCTGGAGCAGGTATTACCGCATAAGGGTCGGTGACTATCGGGTTGGTCTCGCCATAGAAGGCGATGTAGTGACCTTTGTTCGATTCCTGCACCGAAAGGACATCTACAGGTATTTCCCATGATGCTGCTGCCCAGCCTTAAGCGGTGTGCCTGCCCATCCGCTTATCCGCTTTCCATCCGTTGCCGCTGGCAAGGCCAGGCCGTGGATACGGCGCGGCGGTTGAAGATGTTGTTGAGGGGATGAGATGCGTGCCTGAGCGGGTGAGAAGCCCCCCGTCCATTTGGAATGCGGGTCGGACAGCGGCACTACCGTGCAAAAAGAGGTCTGAAAAATGAAGCAACTGCTCATGCTCCTGATGTTGACGAGTTTGCTGTTAGTAGCTTCTGGTGGTACCCCGGTACCTAACACGGGGGCAACCGAAACACTTACATCAACCGACACTTCCACACCGACCAACACGCCTGAGCCAACAAACACACCAACGTCCACACCAACGCCGGCAGTGGGAAACCATTTCCAAGGTTGGGCACCAGGTGTGCTTGGATTAGCTATTACTTCAGATGGGAAGAAATCCTACATTTCCTTTGAGCTGGACGATGCGTTATTGGTGGTAGACCTATCAACATTCACCATCATCAACTCAATAGATGTATCTGCCGCAGGTAACCAGCTTTTTTCAGGTCCTGCCATTTTGAGCCCGGATGGGAAAAAGCTTTATGTCTCCAACTGTGCAACCGAGAATATCATGGTGATCAACACAGAGAGCAACAGTGTTGAAGAAGTGCTTCCACTACAGCCCATTTGCCATGTCGCCCTTACCACATCACTGGATGGGAGCAAAGTCTACATACCCTCTGTGGATGGGGGCTTGTATATCGTCAATGCTGCGGACAATTCCTATCATCGCATTTTTATACCAGGGGTGATTTTTGGCCCCGTAGCGCCTTCTCCTGACAGCCCAGATCTTCTGTATACTGTGGGAACATTGATAGACCAAGGAAATCCTCAACCGTCCTTCTTTACCTTTGATACCTCCAGTGATACTGTCGTACGTTCTTCGAGTTTGACAGATGAGGTATCTCCACCTCATTTCGGAGTCCGTCGACTTGTTGTCAATTCAACTGAAGCATTTGCCTATTTTGGCTGGTTGAGGTTTGATGATAGGGGCTTTGGAAATTTCACCATTTTTGATCTGGATAGTTTCCAAGTCTTGGAATCCGAACCGATTGAGAATGGCGTTGCTGATTTCGCTGTTAACGAACAGACAGGCAAAGCATATATCATAGGATTCTGGGCTGGTGGTGGCTCTCCCAACGAGTTGCCTATCCTAGAATGGGATATTTCAACCAATGAAGTTGTCCGCAGGATTCCCGTATCGCCATCAAGCGACCAAAGGGCAATAGCCATTGACCCCACGGATGCAGATTACTTGTATATGACCGAAGGTGATTGGAACCTCATACGAAAGGTGGAGATTTCAACCGGAAAAGAAATAAGTAGATTGTATTTCAGCAGGGCGGATATACGACCCTGTGCTATCACGGTAGGTGATGACAACATAGGCTATATACGTTCTCACCATTCATCAACTATTTACCAATTGGATTTGAATTCTGGCAATCTAGTCAGGAGTTTTCAGTTGCCATATGGGATTTCCGGAGGTGCAGGAGGAGGATACTACCGAGGCAATCTATACTTTTCAGATCCAGAAACCATCTATTCCATAGATCCTTCAGATGGATCTATAATTGAATCATATAGGCTTGATACATCTATTACTCCTATTTGTCCTATAACGTTCGCATTTTTCAATGACACATTAGCTTTTATCGATTTTCCGTCAGGCAATATGGTAGGGCAACGGTTACTCATTCTTGATGCAAATAATATGGCTCTCTTGAAATCCATTGAATTGCCGCCCGAACCTCATGGCGATAAGGTGGTTGTCTCTCCTGATGGTTCAAAGCTTTATATCGCTCGTGGTCTCTGTCACGGAACAGCAACTATCACAATACTTGACGCCTCTACTTACGAGATTCTCAATACCATAGAGATCCCTTTTACTCCTCTCGTTGACCAGAGTGGTGGTGCGACCAGCTTTGTCGAAGGCGATTTTGATGAGACAAATAGAATCCTCTACTTGACTGGATTCGTTTCGGTTTACAAGATTGACATGGATACTGACCAGTTGATCGGCATTCTGGACCTGGAAGATGTCTACGAATCGCTGGGTACTAGTGGTTGGAGTCCCGCTGGGCTTTCTGGCGTTGTGCTTTCTACCTCCAAGGATAAACTGTTTGTCATTTCTGCAGATGCTCATTCCATGTATACGTATGATCTTATCAACTCATCCTGGATGACAAAAATCACCAATCTTAGAGGATATTCTAGCGCTGATGCTGTCTACTCACCGGACCGGCGCTACCTTTACACCATCAACAACCGAACGGACAATGTAACCATGGTTAACTTGACTTCGGGCGATGTAGAAAAGGTCATTGACCTGCATGCCTGTCCGACGGAAACAGCAACGCCCACGCCAACACCGACTCCCACGGTCACCAACACTGTCACGCCAACACCAACTAGCTCTCCGACAGTCACGCCAACAGCTTGTGCGCTTTATCTACCAGTTGTGTTGAAGTAGCTAGCCTGTAGCCATGATAGGGCTGAGGCTCTATATGCGAAGCAATCCCATCCTAACCAACTACTTCAAATCCATAACCAACGTCGCCCTCCAAGGGGACGCACGAGAGGAGAGTTTCTACTCCTGCCTGGAAACGCTCCTGCAGCAGTTTGCCGCGTCCACCGACAGGAGCGAGGTTCACGTCACTACCCTCCCCAAGAAGACCGAGGCGGGCAACCCGGATTTCCGGGTGTGGAACGGGCAGGACCGCATCATCGGCTACATGGAGGCCAAGAGGCCGACCGAGGAGAACCTGGACCACGTTGAGACGACCGAGCAGCTCAAGCGCTACCGCCAGACGTTCCCCAATCTGATCCTCACTAACCTGTTCGAGTTCCGCCTCTACCGGGACGGGCAGTTGGTGGATCGGGTTCTGGCCGCCAGGCCACGCATCCTGCAACTCGGCCAAGTCCCGCCCGTGGAAAAGAGCGACGAGCTCTTCAATCTGCTGGATCAGTTCTTCTCCTTCTCCCTGCCCAGGTCCTACACGGCGGAGTCGCTGGCAGTGGAGCTGGCCAAGCGCACCCGCTTTCTCCGCGACGTGGTGGCCGACGAGCTGCGCGAAGAGCAGGCGAAAGAGCAAGGCGCTCTACTGGGGTTCTACGAGGCTTTTCAAACATATTTGATCGCCAGGCTCACCCTGGAGGAGTTCGCCGACCTCTACGCCCAAACCATCACCTACGGCCTCTTTGCCGCCCGCACTCGAGCCGGGGATGGGTTTAACCGCCGCCTGGCCTTTGATAACATCCCTCGCACCATCGGTATCCTGCGGGATGTGTTCCAGTTCATCTCGCTGGGCGATCTCCCCAAGCAGCTCGAATGGATCGTGGACGACATCTCCGAGGTGCTGGCCGTGGCCGACGCGGGCGACATCCTCGACCGCTTCTACCACGAGGGCAAGGGCAGCGACCCCGTCGTCCACTTCTACGAGACCTTTCTGGCCGAGTACGATCCCGAAGAGCGCGAGCGGCGCGGGGTCTACTACACGCCTGAGCCGGTGGTCTCCTACATCGTGCGTTCCCTCCACAAGCTGCTGAAAACAAAGTTCGACCGCAGCGACGGCCTGGCGGCCGAGGGAGTTACCCTGCTCGACCCGGCGGCGGGGACGATGACCTTCGTCGCTCGGGCCTGCCAGGAGGCAGTGCGGGAGTTCGAGGGCAAATACGGCACGGGCGGGAGGGAGGAGTTCATCCGCCAGCACATCCTGAGAAACTACTACGCCTTCGAGCTGATGATGGCCCCCTACGCGGTGGGGCACCTCAAGATGTCGTTCTTCTTGGAGGAGCTAGGACACCGCCTGAGCGACGACGAGCGCTTTCAGTTCTACCTGACCAATACCCTGGAGATGGAGGAGCTGGAGCAAACGCGCCTGCCGGGCATGGCCTCGCTGGCTCAGGAGTCCCGCCTGGCGGGCGAGGTCAAGAAGCAGCGCCCCATCCTGGTCATCCTGGGCAATCCGCCCTATTCGGGTCATTCGTCCAACCGAGGGCTTTGGATTCTAGACCTGATCAAAGACTACAGACAGATAGATGGGAAACCCTTGGGCGAGAAAAATCCCAAGTGGCTTCAGGACGACTACGTGAAGTTCCTGCGGTTCGCCCAGTGGAAGATCGGGCAGACGGGACAGGGTTTGGTGGGCATGATCACCAACCACTCCTATCTGGACAACCCCACTTTTCGGGGCATGCGTTGGAGCCTGATGCAGACCTTCGACGAGATCTACGTGCTCGACCTGCACGGCAACTCCCTGAAGCGGGAGACCTGCCCCGATGGCAGCAAGGATGAGAACGTCTTCGACATCCGCCAGGGCGTAGCCATCGCTTTCTTCATCAAACGTGGAGTTGGTGACCAAGCAAAGGTCAACCACGCCGACCTCTGGGGGCTGCGAGACGAGAAATATGAGTGGCTCTTGAACCACGACGTGGAGACCACCGACTGGCAGGAGATCCACCCCAAGCCAGAGTTCTACCTCTTCCTGCCCCGCGACGAGGCGGCGCTGGAACGGTACAACGAGTTCGTCAAAGTTACGGATTTATTTCCTGTCAATGTGATGGGGATCCAAACGCATAGAGACAAGTTCGTCATTGACCTTGATCGGGGGACGCTCAAGCGTCGGATTCATATGTTCCGTGACCCGAATATGCCGGACGACGTGGTGCGGCAAGCCTTTGGTCTGAAAGACACCACAAGCTGGAAACTGTCCGAAAAGCGGAAATTGATCCAACAGGACGAAGCCTGGGAGGAAAGGATCACGCAATGCCTTTACCGCCCCTTCGATGTCCGCTGGATCTTCTACCACTATCATGCCGTTGATCGTGGCCGAGAAGGGGTAATGCGGCACATCCTCGGCAAAGACAACTTGGCATTGCTAATCTCCCGCAGAGCAGCAGTCTCCTGGTATCACTGCCTTGTTACCGATTGTCTGGCTGTAGACGTCGCCATCTCTGCTGCCTCTCGTGAGGCTAATCAAGTCTTCCCCCTCTACCTCTACCCTGACACCTCCAAAAAGGACCTCTTCAGCGAGCTTGAGTCAGACGAGAGGAGGCCGAATCTCAACCCCAATGTCGTGGCTGCGCTGACGACTGCCTACGGAGAAGAACCCACGCCGGAGGACATCTTCCACTACGTCTACGCCGTCCTCTACGCGGACACCTACCGCGAGAAGTATGCTGAGTTCCTCAAGATAGACTTCCCCCGCATCCCCTTCACCGCCGACTTCGAGCTTTTCCACACCCTGGCCGCGCTGGGCAAACGCCTGGCGAGCCTGCATCTCCTGCGGTCAGAAGAACTCGATCCTCCAGCGGCCCGCTTTGAGGGTGAGGGAGACAACCGCGTGGCTCGCACCAAGAGAAAGGGCTTCCGCTACGAACCCCAAGAGGAGCGCGTTTACGCCAACAAAACCCAGTACTTCGAACCGGTTCCCCTGGAGCTGTGGGAATACCAGATTGGCGGCTATCAGGTGCTGGAGAAGTGGCTCAAGGATCGCCGGGAGCGGCAACTCAACCTGGAAGAGATCAAAACCTACTGCCGAGTGGTGACAGCCATTCAGCGCACCATCACCTTGCAGGAAGAGATTGATGCCTTGTATCCAGAAGCTGAGAGCCAGATCGTCGAAAGTGGATGACATAGATGCCGCAACACTACAACGAATTCAGAATAAAACGAATCAGAAGCAAAGAAATCCGTTCCTTTCCAAATTCGATGTACTGTTTCGGAGGTAAACTGAGTTGAAAATCGCAAACAAGACACAGGCAAAGCCCTTCTCAGGCAACGACTACGACATCACTCTTTCGCCAACCAACCAGGCCACGCTGCACGCCCTGATCCGCCAGGACTTCGCCAGTGAGCGGGCCTACTGGCTGCGCCTGCAAACGGAACGGCTGTCGCTGATCCAGGGGTTCGAAGAGTTGCTGGCCCCCGAGTCCGTCGCCGTCGCCCCCTTCCCCTACCAGCTCAAGACGGCTCGCACCGCCCTACGCCGTTTCCGCGGCCGAGGGCTGCTGTGCGACGAGGTCGGGCTGGGCAAAACCATCGAGGCCGGACTGGTGCTCAAAGAATACATGCTGCGGGGACTGGTGCGCAAGGTGCTGATCATCACCCCGCCGGCCCTGACCCAGCAGTGGCGGGAGGAGATGGCCAGCAAGTTCCTGATCGGCGATTTCGTAACCAACGAGGATGCCGAGTTCCGCGAGCTAGGCTCCGAGGCCTGGTCTGCCTTCGACCACATCATCGCTTCGCTGGCCACCGCCCGCCGGGAAGAGCACCGCCGAGTCATCGAAAAGATCCACTTCGACATGGTGATCGTGGACGAGGCCCACCACCTCAAGAACCGGGCCTCCGTCTCCTGGAAGTTCGTCAACGCCCTGCAGAAGACATACATGCTGATGTTGACCGCCACGCCGGTGCAGAACAAACTGGACGAGCTGTACAACCTGATCACCATCTTGCAGCCGGGACAGCTCAAGACCCGGCGGGAGTTCAAGCGCCGCTTCGTGGTGCGGGGCGATCCCCGATTGCCCAAGAACCGAGGCGAGTTGCGGAACCTGCTGGCCGACGTGATGGTGCGCAACAGCCGCAGCCAGGTCAGCGTCCGCCTCCCCCGCCGCCGCGCCCACACCATCCGCCTGCAGTTGACCCCACCAGAGCGGGAGCTGTACGACGCCGTCAGCGCCTTCGTGCGGGAGGCGTTGTCAGCCTCCGAACTCCAGGCTGGCTCCCTCACTCGTTTCACCCTGCAGATCCTGCAGCGAGAGATCGGCTCCAGTCCCTCGGCCGTCCGCCCCACCCTGGAGAAACTAGCCGCTCGCAAGGGCCTGCCGGCCGAACAGCGGGCCACCCTACTCCGCCTGGCCGAACAGGCCGCCGCCATCCAGCGCCAGGCCAAGACCGAGGCGCTGCTCAAGCTGCTGGCAGCCAGCAAGGCCAGCAGGGAGAAGGCCATCATCTTCACCCACTACCTGGCTACCCTGGACCACCTGGAGGCAACGATGCGCGCCGCCGGCCACGATCTGGTGATCTACAAAGGGGGACTGACCTACGCCCAGAAGAACAAGGCCATCGCCCGCTTCGAGCAGGAGGCGCAGTTCCTGCTCTCCACTGAGGCGGCCGGCGAGGGGCGCAACCTGCAGTTCTGCCGCCAGATGATCAACTACGACCTCCCCTGGAATCCAATGCGCATTGAGCAACGGGTGGGGCGCATCCACCGCATCGGCCAGGAGCGGGAGGTGGAGATCTTCAACCTCGCGGCCGAGGGGACCATTGAGGACTACGTACTGCACATCCTAGACCGCAAGATCAACATGTTCGAGTTGGTAATCGGCGAGATGGACATGATCCTGGGCAACCTGGCCGACCAGCGGGACTTCGAGGATATCGTACTGGACATCTGGACGCGGTCGCGCAGCGACGAAGAGGTCGGCGTTGAGATGGAGGAGCTGGGCGAGGCGTTGGTGAAGGCCCGCCAGGCCTACCTGGAGACCAAAGCCTACGATGAAGCCCTGTTCGGCCGGGACTTCGGGGTAGAGTGAGCGTGGCCGATTCGCTGCAGGATTTCGTGCTGGCCTACTGTGAGGAGGTGGGAGGACTGATCGAGCGCCCGGCCTACGGCCTGGTAGACCTCCTTCTACCCGACGAGATCGCCCGCCGCCTGGGGACCGAACCCCTGCTGAGGTTGGCCTTCACCGAGGAGACCGCCGCCGCTCATCCCGAAGCTACTCACCTGACCTACGGCCATCCCCTGTTGGAAGGGATCGAAGAGGACATGCGGGGGCGGGGGCTGGCCCTGCGCCGTTACGTGAACCAAGTCCGCCTGGAGCGCCCTGGCCTCTTTCAGCTCATCAAGGATGAACTGGCCCTTCCCAACGCCTGGCTCCGGCCGCTGAAAAACGCGGTCGAAGCGCCCCGGACCTGCTACTACGTCCGTTTCAACTTCAAAGTGGCGCTGATCACCGACGAGAAGCAAGAGGAGCTGGCCTCGGTCCTGATGGACCTGCACACGGGGCAGCCGGCCTGGGAGTTAGAAACCCAGGAGATACTGTCCCTGGAGCCGGAATACCGGCTGCGCCCCATGCATGAGGCGCCACCGCTCTGGCGACCGGAGCTGCCGCTACACAGCCCGGAGCGGCTGGCCTGGCTGCAAGAGGAAGCCGGACGGGCGGTGGCCCGCAAGCTGACCCCTGTCATCGAGGCCTTGCAGCAGCGCACCGCTCGACGATTGGAGCTGGACCGAGCCCGGCTGGAGGCTTTTTACGACGACACGGCGGCCGACCTGGAGCGCCGACTGGCTCGCACCGAGGATGCAGCGCGGCAGGCCAGCCTGGAAGAGAAGCTGGCCTTCGCTCGCGCCGAGCGGGAGCGAAAGCTGGCCGACGTGGAAGCCAAATACCGACTGCGGATCAACCTGGAGCTGATCAACTCCGTGTTGATCAGCCAGCCCAAGATCGCCCTGCAGGCCCAGGTGGAAAACCGCTACACTTCCCTCCAGACCACTTTCGTCTGGGACCCACTGCTGCACCGGGTGGAGCCGCCGTTGTGTCAGGTGTGTGGCCAGCCGGCCCCCTGGGTTTACCTGTGCGCCAACGGCCACCTGGCCCACGAGGATTGCATCCTGCACTGCGCCTTCTGCAAGCGGGTGTTCTGCACCCTGTGCCAGGACGAGGTGGGGATCTGCGCCGTGTGCGGCAAGCCCCTCTGCGTCCACAGCCAGATCCGCTGCAAAGTCTGCGGCCAGGTGACGTGTCAGGAGGATGTGGGGCGATGTCACCAAGGTAGAGGGGGATGAGATGATGGAAGTGAAAAGTGGAAACAAACTGCCGACCGATGCGGCCTGGCTGTTCCCAGAATACGCCTTTGAAAGCATGGACGCGAAGCGCCACGCCGGGGTGATCATCGAGCGCGTGTTGGAACGGGGCACGTGGGCCCAACTGCGCTGGCTGTTCGCTCATTACGGCGAGGCGCGGGTGGCCGAGTGGGTACGGCGGCACGGATTCCGGCTGCTGAGCAAGCGCTCGTTTGCGCTGTGGCGGCTGGCGCTGGGGATAGAGGACTACGTGGCGCCTGCATGGGCTATAGAAGCGAAGAGGATGGAAACATGGTAACCTTTCACGAGTCTGCTACGACACCGGCCTGCCGTCGGGCGCTGACATTCCTGCGCCAACAACCGTTCGTGCGCGATTTCTATCTGGCTGGAGGAACGGCCCTCGCGCTCCAGATTGGGCATCGCATCTCTACCGATCTGGATTGGTTCAGCGCGGAGCAGCGTCTTCTGGCTCCACAGCGGGAGACGATTTGTCTCTCACTGGAGCGCAGCGGCCAGTTCGAGGTCGCATCGGAACAGGATGGAATGCTCTTTACCCACCTGTTCGGGACAGACGTGAGTTTCATTTACCAACACCACCCGCTTCTGGAACCAACGGTGGAGTATGAAGGCATATCCTTGGCCTCGCCTGCCGACATAGGATTGACGAAACTCGCGGCCGTGAACTCGAGGGGCACTCGACGGGATTTTGTTGACCTGTACTCCCTGCGAGATTTGGTGCCGTTAGATCAACTGCTGGAGCTGGCAACCATCAAATACGCTGACCGGCCCAGTTTCCTGGTCGTTGCCGCCCGGGCGCTGGCCTACTTTGAAGATGCGGAACAGCAGCCAATGCCCAGACTACTGGCGCCCACAGACTGGGCCGACGTGCGGTCCTATTGTGAGGATGCAGCCCGTCGGTTGACACGTCGCTTGAGTGGGTTGGCTTGATAAGCTCGTCTGAGATAACAACTAAATCAGTCTGGAGAGGAAATATGCTGCAACCACTAAAAGACACCCGCGTCATTGACCTGACCCAGGCCCTGGCCGGCCCCTACTGCACCATGATGCTGGGCGACCTGGGAGCGGACGTGATCAAGGGGGAGCCGCCCGGCCGGGGCGATATGTCCCGAGGCTGGGGGCCACCCTTCGTCGAAGGCGAGAGCGCGTATTTTCTGTCCGTCAACCGCAACAAGCGGGGACTCACCGTCAATTTCAAAACCTCCGAAGGCCAGCGCATTTTGCACCAACTGGCGCGGGAGGCCGACGTGTTCATCGTCAACATCCCCAGAATGGAATCACTGCGCAGAGGCGGCATTGACCCCCAAACCCTGCGCAGTCTCAATCCCCGCTTGATCTACTGCGCCATCTCCGGCTACGGCCACACTGGCCCCAAGGCCGAGCGTGGGGGCTACGACGCGGTGGCTCAGGGAGAGGCGGGGCTGATGAGCCTGACGGGGGAACCTGAGGGCGGCCCGATCCGCTTCCCCACCCCCATGGCCGACATCTCCGCCGGCATCTACGCCACCATCGGCATCCTCTCGGCTCTGTTGGCCAGGGAGAGGACGGGACGAGGTCAGTTCCTGGACGTCGCCCTGCTCGACTCGCAGGTCACCTGGCTGGCCAACGTGGCGGGCAGCTACTTCGCCACTGGCCAGCGCCCGCCGCGCCTGGGCAACGTTCACCCCACCATCACGCCCTACCAACCCTTCCGAACCAAGGACAAGTACATCATCGTCGCCGTGGGCACAGAGCGGCTCTGGCAGCGATTTTGCGCTTTGCTGGACATCGAAGACACTATCATGGCCGACCCCCGCTTCGCCACCAACGCTCAGCGCAACAAGCACCGGGACGAGCTGATCCCGCTGCTGCAAGAGATTCTGGAGAAGAAGAGCGCGGATTATTGGCTGGAGCGGTTCGTGGCGGCTGGCATCCCCTCCGGCCCCATCAACTTCCCCGACGAGACGCTGGCCGACCCCCAGCTCCGAGCGCGGGACATGATCGTGGAGCTGGAGCATCCCCTGGCCGGCCTGGTTCGCTCCATCGGCAACCCGGTGCATCTGTCGGAGACGCCAGTCACCTACCGCCTGCCCCCTCCCCTGCTGGGCGAGCACAATGGGGAGGTGCTTTCGGTTCTGGGATATGATGCTGGGCAGGTGGAGGAGTTCAGAGAACAAGGGATCATCTAGCCAAGGGACCAGCTTTTGACACCACTTCAAGCCCGTGATATACTGGCAGCGCTTTCAATCCAGGCCGTGCCCAAATATGACATCGAATCTCAAGGATTTACCGAATCTGGTGTCATGCATTCGTTGAATCCCTTCAATTCGTTGTCATATCCGCCAAACAACCGTCCGGCAAGGCCAGGCAGAAATCACCTTCTCGGCGCGATGAGGCAAATCCTTTGGGTGTGTTCAAAATGAGTTAGACAAAAGACTTCGGAAGTCTCTAAGTACTCTATCTAGCTGCTCTTGAGGCGATTTTGGGATCGTGTTTTCTCTTCAGGACGCTTGGCCGAAGACTTCCGAAGTCTAAGCTCAACTGAAATTGAACACACCCAAATCCTTTGGAGGTTACTATGAAAGTGACGAGAGCAGAAATTCGATCGGGAGCCTACTACGACTCCGTGATCCTCATGCAATTGCAGCGCTCCCTGGCCGCCCTGCCTGGCATCCTCGACGCGGGCGCGGTGATGGGCACCGAGGCCAACAAGGCCGTCCTCGATCAGAGCGACTTGCTGACGCCGGAAGCGCAGGCCGCCGCAGCCGACGACCTGGTCATCGTGGTGCGCGCTGAAGACCACGGCGCCGCTCAGGATGCGCTGGGCCAGGTGGATGAACTCCTCACCCGGCGTCGAACTAGCATCGAGCAGGAGTATCGCCCCAAAAGCCTCGAATCGGCCGCGCAACTGATGCCCGACGCCCAGTGGGTGCTGATCTCCGTTCCGGGGCGCTACGCCGCCGGCGTGGCCCGCCAGTCGCTGCGCTTGGGCAAGAACGTGTTTCTGTACAGCGACAACGTCTCCCTGGACGACGAGGTGGCCCTCAAGCAACTGGCCGCCGAAAAGGGCCTGCTGGTCATGGGGCCAGACTGCGGCACGGCCATCGTCAACGGGGTGGGCCTGGGTTTTGCCAACCGCGTGCGCCGCGGACCGATTGGCGTGGTCGCCGCCGCCGGCACGGGGCTGCAAGCCGTGACCTCTCGCATCCACCAGTTGGGCAGCGGCGTCACCCACGGCCTGGGCACCGGCGGGCGCGACCTCTCGGAAGCGGTGGGCGCAGTGACGGCCCGCCAGGCACTCGACCTCCTCAGCCGCGATCCCGAAACGCGCGTCATCGTCCTCATCTCCAAGCCGCCGGCGCCCAAAGTGGCGGATGAGCTGCTGACAGTTGGCCGATCAGCGGGCAAGCCGGTGGTGGTGGACTTCATCGGCTACTCGCCTCCCTCCCGCCGGCTGGATGACCTCCACTTCGCCACCTCTCTCGACGAGGCGGCTGAGCTGGCTGTGCAGGAGGCAGGAAGCAAGAGGCAAGAGGCAAGAGGCAGGAGGCAGGATCTCGAAGTCGCCGACCGGGGGCGATTTGCAGCAGGACAGCGCTACCTGCGGGGCCTCTTCTCTGGCGGCACGCTGGCCTACGAAGCCTTGCTCATCCTACAGGGTTATCTGCCCGGTGTCTACTCCAACGTGCCGCTGGACAAAGAATACCGCCTGGCCAACTCGCTGGTCAGCCAGGAGCACACCATCGTTGACCTGGGCGAGGACGAATTCACTGTGGGCCGCCTGCACCCCATGATGGACAACGACCTCCGCATCCGACGCTTGCAGCAGGAGGCCGCCGATCCGCAAGTCGCCGTGATCTTGCTGGACATGGTGCTGGGCTACGGCGCTCACCCCGACCCGGCCAGCGAACTGGCCCCGGCCATCGCCCAGGCGCGCGCCAAGGCGGAACAGGCCGGACGATACCTGGAGGTCGTGGCCGTCGTGGTCGGCACCGACGAAGACCCACAAGACATGGACGCTCAGGTACGGCAACTCGAGGAGGCAGGAGCACGAGTAGACGCCAGCAACGAAGCCGCCGTCCACCACGTCGGCCGCCTGCTCCAATCTCCAATATCCAATATCCAATATCCAAAACCCGTAGACCTGTCCGTGCTGCACGAGCCCCTGTCCGCCATCAACGTCGGCCTGGAATCCTTCACCGAGAGCCTGATGGCCCAGGACGCGCCGGTGATTCAGGTGGACTGGCAGCCCCCGGCCGGCGGCAACGAGCGGCTGATGGCCATCTTGGAGCGGATGAGGTAATGAAGCAACGGGGCAACGAGGTGTTTGAAACACAGTGAAGAAGTGGGCCTCTACCCTACTTTCAGCGGCGGGTAGGGGCCAATCAGCCTTGTTCAAATCACAACCATTCCGAGGGAGGTTATGTAATGAAAGAATTCACCGCTGCCTGTGTGCAGATCGCCGTCACGCCCAATGACGTGCAGGCCAACGTGGACAAAGGAATCGCCTGGCTGGAAAAAGCCGTCGCCGACCACCAGGCCGACCTGGTGGTCTTCCCAGAGACGGTGACCACCAGCTTCGTGACCGGCCTGGAAACGGAAGCGCTGTGGGATCTGGTGGACGAGGCCCCTGGCCGCATCACTCGCGACGTGCAGGCCGCCGCCAGGTCGCTGGGCGTTCACGTGGTCTGGCCGACGTACCGGCGCGGGCCAGAGCGAGGGGTGATCTACAACTCGGCCATCCTCATCGGGCCGGACGGCGACATCATCGGCATCTACGACAAGACCCACCCCTTCCCCCTGGAGCGGCGCGATTGCGGCGGTTGGGTGACGGTGGGCAACCGCGCCGAAGTATTCGAGACCGCCCTGGGCAACATCGGCATGATCATCTGCTACGACGGCGACTTCCCGGAGCTCTCGCGCCTGCTGGCGGTCAAAGGCGCTGAGGTCATCGTCCGGCCCGCGGCCCTGCTGCGCAGCTTCGACATCTGGCACATCACCAACGCCGCCCGTGCTTATGACAACCACATCTACGTGGTGGCCACCAACTCGGTGGGGCCGGACGCTGGCGACAACTACTACTTCGGTCACAGCATGGTCGTCAACCCCATCGCCTGGCGATTGGCCCAGGCCCGGGGCGGCGAAGAGATCATCTCTGCCAAGCTCGATCCCGACCCGCTGCGCTACGTGACCTGGGGCAGCAAGAGCCTGCAGATCTTCGACCACCTGCAGGATCGCAACCTGGAGCTCTACGAGGAGATTCTCAAAGCAGCCCGCTCGCGGTTTGAACCTGGGAAGCGCATCCAGAGGGTTGGGGATCTGTAATCAAGGGTGACCCAAAAAGGGAAGTGTTCGCCCCCCACAGAGCCTTATCGTTACTCATAAATCGAGTCAACGCAGTAGGGCAGGTTGGGCTCGGCTTGCTTGGGCCAACCTGCTCCATAGGGCTCGGTTTCTTACGCGCAGGGCCCCGCTGGAAAAGACAGCAGAGAGCCCTACCTGCCATTTCCAGAGACCACCGTGCGGCAGGTAGGCGGCGGGAAGATGTGTCAATCGGAAAGATTCTGCCAAGGGAGGAGGCCAGTTCAGCAAGGTCATCCTGCCGTCCCCGCCGCCAACCTGCCCTACGAATGCCCTCTCAGATGTGTGGGTAATATAGCGCAGGGCTGGGGGGGCTGCGGAGAGGCTGAAGGAGAAAGACTCAGGCCATGATAGAACTGACAGGGGAAACACTGACCATTGAGGATGTGGTGGCTGTGGCCCGGCAGGGGGCGCGCATCGCCCCGCTCAGCAAGACGATTCGGCATCGGCTGCAGCGCAGCCACGATTGGGTTAGGGCAACGATTCAGCAGGACGGCAACGTCGTCTACGGCGTCAACACCGGCTTTGGCTCGCTGGCTACGCAGCAGATCGCGCTGGAGCAGACCCGCCAGCTCTCGCGCAACCTGGTACTGACCTGCGTCAGCGGCGTGGGCCGTCCACTTCCGGCGGAGATCGTGCGGGCCATGATGACCATCCGCGCCAGCATGCTGGCCAAGGGCCATTCGGGCGTGCGGCCGCTCGTCGCCCAGACGCTGGTGGACATGCTCAACGCAGGCGTGACGCCGCTCGTGCCGCGCAAAGGCTCGCTAGGCGCCAGCGGAGACCTGGCGCCGCTGGCGCACATCGCCGTGGTGATGACGCGCGACACTGACGACATCGAAGACGACGACACCAGCTACAGTGGGCAGGCCTGGTTGGACGGCGAACTGCTCAGCGGCGCCGAGGCCATGACCCGCGCTGGAATTGACCGCTTGGTCCTGGAAGCCAAAGAGGGCTTGGCCCTGACCAACGGCCTGGATTTCATGAGCGCCGCAGGAGCAGTCGCCGTGCACGATGCCGAGAACCTGGTGCGTCACGCCGAGATCGCAGCGGCGCTGAGCCTGGAGGCGCTGCTTGGCCTTTCGGCCGCTTTTCATCCGGCCCTACACGCCGCCAGCGGCCAGCCCGGCCAGCAGAAGACAGCGGCCAACATACGGACGCTGGTCGAGGGCAGCCAGTTGATTGATTCCCGCCCTGAGCGCGTGCAGGATGCGTACAGCCTGCGCTGCATCCCCCAAGTGTTGGGCCCCATCCGCGACGCGCTGGACTTCCTGCGCCAGCGGTTCACCGTGGCCCTCAACGCCGCCACCGACAACCCGCTCATCTTCCTCGATCTTCCTGACGACGCTTCAGGCCGAGCCATCTCCGGCGGCAACTTCCACGGGCAAGGTCCGGCCATGTGGCTCGACTTTCTAGGCATCGCCCTGGCCGAGGCCGCCAGCATCGCCGAGCGGCGCATCTTTCGCCTGCTGACGCCCGAGCTGAGCGGAGGTCTGCCCGCGATGCTCGTGCCCACCAGCGGCTTGGACAGCGGGTTGATGATGGTGCAGTACACCGCTGCGGCCCTGGTCTCCGACAACAAAACCCTGGCCCACCCAGACAGCGTGGATTCGATCCCCTCCTGCGCCAACCAGGAGGATCACGTCAGCATGGGACCGAACGCCGCCCGCCACGCCCTGGAAATCGTGGACAACGTCCGTCACGTCATCGCCATCGAACTGCTGACCGCGGCTCAGGCGATTGACCTGCGCCCCGATGGACCAGCGCGTCTGGGGCGCGGCACGGCGGCGGCCTACGCTGCGGTCCGAGAGCGAGTGGATTTCCTGGCCCACGACCGCGAGACCACGTCCGATATCGAAGCGCTGGCTGATTTGATCCACAGCGGCGGATTGTTGGAAGCGGTGCGCGACGCGCTGGGCAGCGGATTCGATTGAGGGGAGCCCTCCCCGGCAGCGCAGGCTGGGGATTGCGGCAATCCAGAGGATTGCTTCGGCAAAAAGACGCCTCGCAATGACACAAACAGCTTGTCTTAAGGTAGCAACACTCTACAGGGAGACTACCACAAAGTACCAGTCGTCATTTGAAGAGCACGGAGGCAAACTACTATGGAAAGCATCCTGGATTGGGGCGTAAACGTCGTCCTCTGGTTCCAACAGTTCAGCCCCACGCTGGACCTGCCGTTCAAGGCCTTGACCTTTATGGGGAACGAGGAGTTCTTCTTGCTGCTCCTGCCCCTCGTCTACTGGTGTCTGGACCGCCGCTCTGGGGCCAGGCTGACCGTGCTGTTTCTTTTCTCCGCCTACCTGAATTCGGCGGCCAAAGTGCTGGCAGGCCAACCGAGGCCCTTCGCCTACGATGTCCGAGTGCGGCAATTGGTCGAAGCCGTCGGAGGAGGGCTGCCCAGCGGCCATACCCAGAACGCCGTCGTCGTCTGGGGCTACCTGGCGAGCGCGTTCCAACGCACCTGGCTGTGGGTGATGGCCGGGCTGCTCATGGTGTTCATCCCCCTTTCGCGCATCTACCTGGGCGTTCATTTTCCTACTGATCTGCTGGGCGGCTATCTCATCGGCGCTGCGCTCCTGCTGCTCTACCTCCGGCTGGAACCGGCTGCAGAGTCAAGGATCAGGAAGCAGAGCCTGGCCTGGCAGCTGACCGTGGCGCTGACGGCGCCCCTCCTTCTGGCACTTCTTTTCCCCACCGAAGACGGCGTTACCGCCGGGGGAGTGCTGATGGGGATGGGCGTCGGCTTCCTGCTGGAGCGCCGCTGGATCGGCTTCGAGTGCGGCGGCCTCTGGTGGAAGCAGGTAGTGCGCTTCGCGCTGGGAGTGGTGGTGCTCTTTGGCCTGTGGATGGGGCTGCGGATAGCCTTCGCCAACGGGGAACCCGCTCTGCTCTTTCGTTTCATCCGCTACGCGCTGGTGGGCCTGTGGAGCGGGCTGGGTGCACCCTGGGTCTTCGTGAGGCTGCGGCTGGCGGAGACACAGCGGTAGTCGCGGCAACGGCAAGCACTGCCAGCAGCGCCATGAGCAGGACCAACCGCCTCTAGCACATGGATCGCCAGCGGTCGGCCAGGCTCTGCGACTGAGTGACCCGTTTTTTCAGCGCCTCGGCTGAGGGCTTGGCCCACGAGGGCGTTGGCACGTCGTAGTCGAACCCCGCCAGGGTCTTGCGCTCGATCTTGTGACCCAGCAGGTACTCGATTCGATGGACCAGCCACTCGTCGTCGGGGGTGACGAGCGTGATGGCGTCGCCTTCCGCCTCGTAGCGGGCGGTGCGCCCAATGCGGTGCACGTAGTTCTCGGGATGTTCGGGCACGTCGTAGTTGATCACGTGTGAGATGCCCTCCACGTCCAGTCCCCGCGCGGCGATGTTGGTGGCCACCAGAACGCGATGCTCGCCGGATCGGAACCCTTCCAGCGCAGAGATGCGGGCTCGCTGCTGGAAATCCCCGTGAATGCAGGCGGCGTTGATCCTGGCCTCGCGCAGTTGGCGGGTTACGACGTCGGCCCCCTGTTTGGTCCTGGTGAAGACCAACATGCTGCTGATGTCCATCTGCTTCAGCATGGTCACCAGAAGCTGGGTCTTGAGATGTTTGGGCACTGGGTAGAGCGCCTGTTGGATGGCCTCCGGCGGCTGGGCCAGGTCTATCTCGATATGCAGCGGGTCGCGCTGGAACCGGCGAGCAAGCGACGCGATGGCCGGCGGGATAGTGGCCGAGAAGAGCAACGTTTGGCGCTGGCGGGGCATGCGGCTGACAATCTGCTGGATGTCGGGCAGAAAGCCCATGTCCAACATGCGGTCGGCCTCGTCTAGCACCAGAATCTGCAAGTCGCGGAAGGTGACGTTCTTGCGGCGCATGTGATCCATCAGGCGGCCTGGCGTGGCGACCACGATGTCCACGCCCTGGCGTAGTTTTCTGATTTGCTTTTTCATTCCCGCTCCGCCATAGACGGCCACGCTGCGCAGCGAGGTGCGGGCGGTCAGCTTGCGGGTTTCCGCGGCCACCTGGATAGCCAGCTCGCGCGTCGGCTCCAGCACCACGACGCGGGGATTCTTGGTCTTGACTGGCTCCCGCAGCAAGCGGTCCAGCGCCGGCACCAAAAAGGCCAACGTCTTGCCCGTGCCCGTCTGGGCGCAGCCGACGATATCGCGTTTCTGCAAACCAGGCGGTATGGCCTGGGTCTGGATAGGCGTCGTCTCCTCATATCCTAAGGCGCTGAGCGCCTCTTGAATGGGTTTGCTCAAATCGAACTCTGTGAAATACATGAAACTCCTTCGATACGATCTAGTTCCCGCAGGCGTCTGACCTGCGAGCGTACTGGCACAAAAAAACCGCCCCGTTTGCGTAAATCGGAGCGGTGAGAGATGCCAAACCGATTAACTTAACCAACAACAGCAATTATACCAGCAAACGGGGTTTTTGTCAAAGAGAAGCGGCCGCCAGCCGCTTGCATAACTGACTATCTTGGGGTATACTTGGGGTAGATGAGACAGTATCCACGCCCCGTGCCCTGAACATGCCATGCAGCAGCCAACCATTTTGATGGAACAATGGCACGGGGACAAGAACACCTGGCCAACCAGAAGTTTGGAGAGGAGTACGCAAATGGGCAGGCGCAAATTGATAGCATTTGGCTGGTACGGTGGAAAGTTCAGTCATTTGGACTGGCTTCTGCCTTTGCTCCCCAAGACAACTCACTATTGCGAACCGTTCGGAGGTTCAGCGGCGGTGCTACTGAATCGAGAGCCATCACCCGTTGAGACCTACAATGACATTGACGGAGAAGTCGCAAACTTTTTCAGAGTGCTCCGCGAACAGAAGGCTGCTTTAATTGAAGCCATCGGTTTAACCCCCTTTTCCCGTGAGGAATTTAGGAAAGCCATATCAGAACCACTGGATGGACTGTCCGACCTGGAGAGAGCACGACGCTTCTATGTACGTGCAAGGCAAGTGAGAACTGGTCTCGCACAAACAGCAACAAATGGGCGGTGGGCATATTGTCGCCTGACAAGCCGTGCTGGTATGGCTGGGGCCGTGTCAAGATGGCTAGGCGCGGTTGAAGCTCTACCAGAAATAGCCCAGCGGCTGCTGCGGGTTCAGATTGAGAACGACCTGGCCATCAATGTGATCAGACGTTATGATAGCGAAGAAACATTGTTTTACTGTGACCCGCCTTATCCGCACGAATCCAGAGGAGACAGCAACGCCTACCTATACGAGATGACCAATGAGGACCACTTAAGGCTTGCAGAAGTGCTTCGTAACGTCAAAGGTAAGGTCGCTCTCTCCGGATACCATTGCGACTTACTGGATGAGCTTTACGGGAACTGGAATGTTCACGAAGCCAACTCAAAGAAGATACATTCAGTCAAAACAGAAAGAACTGAAGTTCTTTGGACCAACTATATTTTGCCTGAAACTACGCCGAGGCTTATCTAATTTGCCACGGAGGTCGCAAACGAAATGACTACCGAGCAACAAGAGTTCATATCCAAATGCCAAGCATATCTGGACCGAAAGTGGGAGAACATAAGGGCTGCATTTGAACGAGGGGAACCTGAAGACCCATTGGGCGAGGGACACTCGCTCATTCCACTCATCAGGGATTGCTTGACTAGCAGCACCAAGACTTATCATTACGTTCTGCCCACTCAACTCCTCGCCAAGGCTGTCTCCTCTGAGCTTGATGCTCACTCTCTACAGGTTGCATATGACGCCCCTGGCGCATTCGACGCCCGTACGTTAGCTCATAAGGTTATAGTGCCATTTGACCGAGCGAATCATCGCGTCTTGGGTGGCTCCCCAGAACCCTATGTCAATAATCCTGTCCGTGTTCCTGCTGTGACCGCCACATACCGTGAACAACAAAAAGTGAAAGGGGATTGGGATAAACTTGTCGCCGTCTTGGATGCAGTGGAAGAAGCCAGCGACGAGGGTTTTACAGAACAGGTTTTCGGGCAGGTATTATTCGAGATTTACAAGCTATTGGCTGGCGTGGTGGTAGTATATCCCACTCCCAATCGAGTCAGCCTTAACAAAGCCAATTACCTCATTGAGCAGTACCTTGCCACCAGTTCGGGCGGTGATAGGATGGAAGCTGTTTGCACCGCCCTGTTCCAAACGATTGGTGAACGGTTCGGTATATTTGATAACGTACGGCGAGAAAAGGTACACGCCGCCGATGCATTTTCGGGCATGTTGGCGGATATAGAGTGCTGGCTTGAGGACAGGATTGTTCTTCTAGCGTAAATTATGTGCAACCAACTGCAAGTTCGTCGCTGAAGTTGGAATCTTG
>CAZEBW010000034.1:0-35706 GCA_964510205.1 uncultured Anaerolineae bacterium | reverse complement strand
TTTACGGCTAGGACTACCGGGGTATCTAATCCCGTTCGCTCCCCTAGCTTTCGCGTCTTAGTGTCAGGAGTAGGCCAGGAGGCCGCCTTCGCCACTGGTGTTCCTCCCGATATCTACGCATTTCACCACTACACCGGGAATTCCACCTCCCTCTCCTACCCTCAAGTGCTTCAGTATTGAACGACTTCTCCCAGTTAAGCCGAGAGATTTCACGCCCAACTTAAAGCACCACCTGCACGCCCTTTACGCCCAATGAATCCGGATAACACTCGTCCCCTACGTTTTACCGCGGCTGCTGGCACGTAGTTAGCCGGGACTTATTCCTGAGGTACCGTCCTTCCTCTTCCCCCAGAAAAGGGTTTTACAACCCGAAGGCCTTCATCACCCACGCGGCGTTGCTGCGTCAGGCTTTCGCCCATTGCGCAATATCCCTCACTGCTGCCTCCCGTAGGAGTCGGGCCCGTGTCTCAGTGCCCGTGTGGCTGATCGTCCTCTCAGACCAGCTACCCGTCATTGCCTTGGTGGGCCATTACCCCACCAACTAGCTGATAGGCCGCAGGCCCCTCCCGAAGCGCCGGAGCCTTTGATCATGAGGCCTCTAACCCTCATGACCGAATGGGGTATTAGCCGCCATTTCTAGCGGTTATCCCCCTCTTCGGGGCAGGTCACCTACGTGTTACTCACCCGTTCGCCACTAACTGACTGATGGCTGATAGTTTTTGGCAAATAGCAAGCTATCTGCCAGCCGCTATCTGTTATCTGTCAGTTCGTTCGACTTGCATGTGTTAGGCACGCCGCCAGCGTTCATCCTGAGCCAGGATCAAACCCTCCATAAAGATTTGACTTTTGGAACCCAAAATTCCACACTGCCTTCTTACCACTCTTCAGTTGTTAAGGTGCTTACATCCAAGTACACAGGATTATAGCATGCCTCTGATAATTTGTCAAATCCAACTTGGACAAAAAAACCGATGCGTGAACTCAACACCGGCGGAGACAAAAAGTCCATCACTTTGTGAAACTCACCTCAAGCTTTCGACTCTTTACCCCCTTTCCCTGTTTTGTCAGATCTTCTCGCCAAAAGCGAGCGAGATCAACTTCCTAACTGCACGTATATTATACCAAAAAAGAAGATGTTTGTCAAGTGCCAATTGAAGGAAATTCACCCTGAACCCTAACCTCTGCCAAATACGAATCGAATCAACAGGTTCTTTGCTGTTTGACATCAATTCTTTTCGGTGTATAATATAGGAAGATTGAGTTCACTGTAACCGAAAAACGGCTGGGGGAGCTTGGTGAGCCAAGCTGAGAAGAGGCCGGGCCCGCAGATAATACCATCAGCTATCTGCCATAAGCCAAATGCCTCGACCCCTTGAACCTGACCTGGACAATGCCAGCGGAGGGAAGCAATGCGATTCTCACGAGGCCGCCAACCTTGTCCAAGTTAGGCGGCCTTGTTTTTTCGACGCCGATTGGGAGGGTATAATGAAGGCCATCATCATCGCCAACGGACAGATTCACGACGGCGACTTTCATCGAAACCCCATCCGTGCAGCGGATCTGGTTATCTGCGCCAACGGCGGAGCCAGGAACGCCCTCACCTTGGACCTGACCCCCAATGTCGTCATCGGCGACCTGGACTCTTTCGACGAAAGCCTGCGCTCTCAATTGGAAAAAGAGCGCTGCCAATTCATCACCCACCCAGCCCACAAGGACCAGACAGACCTGGAATTGGCTGTGAAATATGCTGTCGAGCAAGGAGCCCAAGAAGTGCTCATCTTGGGGGCGCTGGGAAATCGCTTCGACCACACCCTGGCCAATGTCCTGCTCTTGGCCCTGCCGGAATTGCGCCCTGTGAAGGCCAAGATCCTCGACGGCAATCAAGAGGTCTTCCTCATCAGAGACGAGGCGCTCATCGAAGGCCAAGTGGGCGATATCCTCTCTCTCCTACCTCTGACAAAGGAGGTAACAGGCATCTACACCCAGGGGCTGGAGTACGCCCTGAAAGACGGCGCCTTGTGCCTGGGACCAAGCCGAGGGGTCAGCAATGTCCTCACATCACCACAGGCACGGGTCCGAATAGGCCAGGGATTGCTGCTGGCCGTGATCATACACAATAGTGAAACGCGAGACGTGAAAGGAGGTTGCCATGAGAAGGATGACGCTTTTGTTTCTAGTAGGCGTGCTGCTCGCAGCAGCCAGTTGCGGGCCCAAGGGGACGCTGGCCCCCACCCCGCCCCCCAGCGGCCCGCGCACCCTGACGGTGATGACCCACGATAGCTTCGACGCCAGCCAGAAGGTCATTGCCCAGTTCGAGGCGGAAACGGGCGCCACGGTCAAGTTCCTCAAATCGGGCGACACCGGCTCCGCGCTGAACCAGGCCATCCTCAGCAAAGACGCCCCTCTAGCCGATGTGTTCTACGGGGTAGACAACACGTTTTTCAGCCGGGCTATCCAAGCCGACATCTTTGAACCCTACGCCTCGCCCGCCCTGGCCGACATCCCCGACGACCTGGAGCTCGACCCCCAACACCGGCTCAACCCGGTGGACTTCGGCGACGTGTGCCTGAACTACGACAAAGCCTACTTCGAAGAACAAGGACGGACTCCGCCTCAGAGCCTGGAGGATCTGATCAAACCGGAGTTCAAGGGCCAGACCGTGGTGGAGAATCCGGCCACCTCGTCGCCGGGACTGGCCTTCCTGATGGCCACGGTGGACTACTTCGGCGAGGAGGGTTACCTCGACTTCTGGGCCAAGCTACGGGACAACGGCGTGCTGGTCACCGCCGGCTGGGAGGACGCCTACTGGGGCCAGTTCAGCGCGGCCAGCGATGGCGACCGGCCCATCGTGGTCAGCTACGCCACCAGCCCCGCTGCCGAGGTCTACTTCAGCGAAGGCGCGTACACCGAGCCACCCACCGGCAACGTGCTGGGCGACGGGGCCTGCTTCCGCCAGATCGAGTTCGTGGGTATCCTGAAAGGCACCGCCAACCGCGACCTGGCTGAGGCGTGGGTGGACTTCATGCTCAGCCCAGCCTTCCAAGCCGACATCCCGTTGCACATGTGGGTCTTCCCAGCCAACCCGCAGGCCGAACTGCCGGACGTGTTCCAGTTCGCCGAGGTGCCGCCCAAGCCGGCCCGGATCAGCCCAGAGGAAATTGAGCAGAACCGGGAAAGGTGGATTGAAGCCTGGACGGAGACGGTGTTGCATTGAGGGAGCAAGATGCAGGATGCAAGAGGCAAGGGTGCAGGATGCAAAAGGCAAGGGTGCAGGATGCAAGAGGCGCGATGCAGGATGCAAAAGGCAAGATTCCTGCTTCTTGCCTCCTGCTTCTTGCTCCATTGGCCTTCCTGGCTCTGTTCTATTTCTACCCGCTCTTCTCCATCTTTCGGCTGAGCCTGGTCCCGCAGGGACGGCTGGCGCTGACCGCGCTGCGGGGGCTGGTCAGCACGCCGTACTACGTTCAGACGCTGTGGTTCACCACCTGGCAAGCAGCGCTTTCGACCCTGTTGACGCTGCTGGCAGCCCTGCCAGCGGCTTACGTCTTCTCTCGCTACCAGTTTCGAGGCAAGTCGCTGCTGCAAGCGCTGACCACCATCCCCTTCGTCCTGCCGACCATGGTGGTGGCGGCGGCTTTCACCTCCCTGCTGGGACCCAAGGGCTGGATCAACAGAATTCTCATGGCCAGCCTGGGCCTCGACCACCCACCCATCAACCTGATGCACACCCTAGCCATCATCCTGCTGGCCCACGTGTTCTACAATTACACCATCATCCTGCGGATGGTGGGCGGCTTCTGGGCCAACTTGAACCCACAACTGGAAGCAGCAGCGCGAATGCTGGGCGCTTCGCCCTGGCGGGCCTTCTGGGAGATCACCTTGCCGCTGCTGCGCCCCGCGCTCATCACTGCCTCGCTGCTGGTCTTCCTGTTCGATTTCACTAGCTTCGGAGTGATCCTGATCCTGGGCGGCCCCCGCTACGCCACGCTGGAGGTGGAAATCTATCGCCAGGCGGTCAATCTGTTTAACCTGCCGGTGGCAGCAGCCCTGTCGCTGCTCCAGATCGGCTGCACGTTTGCGCTGATGGTGGCCTACACCCGCCTGCAACAGCGCCTCACCGTGCCACTGCAACTGCGCCCTCGCCGCATCACCGCCCGCCGGCCCCGCACCTGGGGGGAGCGCTGGATGGTGTGGACCAACGTGGCGGCCATGATCGTGCTGCTGGTTGTCCCCTTGCTCTCGTTAGTCGAACGCTCCCTCTCCACCGGCCCGCATGGTTACAGCCTGGCCTATTATCGGGAGCTGAGCGTCAACCAGCAGGCTTCCATCTTCTTCGTGCCGCCGCTCCTGGCGGTGCGCAATTCGCTGCTCTTCGGTGGGGCCACGGTGGGGCTGGCTCTGACATTGGGCCTGCTCAGCGCCTGGCTGCTGGCCCTGTGGACTGGTCCCCATTCCACAGGGCTGGCCCGCCGGCGCGGTCGGCTGGGACGACTCCTCGAGCCCGTCTTCATGCTGCCTCTGGGCACTTCGGCCGTCACGCTGGGCTTCGGCTACATCATCGCCCTGGCCAAGCCGCCGCTGAACCTGCGCGCCTCACCGCTGCTGATCCCGCTGGCTCACACCCTGGTGGCCTTTCCGTTCGTGGTGCGCTCGCTGCTGCCTGCCATCCGGGGCATCCACCCCCACCTGCGGGAGGCAGCGCGGGTGCTGGGGGCTTCGTCTTGGCGAGTGTGGCGGGAGGTGGACCTGCCCATCGTGGGACGCGCCCTGCTGGTGGGCACAGTGTTCGCCTTCACCGTCAGCCTGGGCGAGTTCGGAGCCACGGTGTTCGTAGCTCGTCCGCAGATGCCGACCATGCCGCTGGTCATCTATCGCTTCCTGGGCCAACCGGGAGCCATCAACTACGGCCAGGCTCTGGCCATGAGCACCTTGCTGATGCTGGTCTGCGCCGTGGGATTCCTGGCCATCGAGCGCTTCAGATATGGAGAGATTGGGGAGTTCTGAGTTTGACCACTGGTGGATTATGTGTTATCATTATGGCAAGCATGTGAGCATAATGGGAGGCAGTCATGATCCGAACGCAGGTGCAATTGACGGAAGAGCAAGCGCGAGCTTTGAGGGATTTAGCCTCCGCTCGTCAGGTATCCGTCGCTGAACTGATCCGTCAAAGTGTAGGTGTCTTGATCCGGTCAGCGGGGGAGATCGACATGGAGGAACGCCGTAGACGGGCTATCGCCGCTGCAGGCCGATTCCATTCAGGAGCATCGGACATCTCCACGGAACACGATCAATATCTGGAGGAGGCTTTCCAGGGATGAGCGTCTTTGTTGACACCTCGGCCTTTTTCGCTGTCCTGGATGCCGACGATGAAAACCACGATGCAGCAAAGCAGATGTGGGAAGATTTGCTGAAGCAAGAGGTAGTTCTGGTCTGCAGCAACTATGTGCTGGTGGAAACCCTGGCTTTAGTGCAACGTAGGCTTGGCATTCCCGCCGTTCGAGCTTTTCAGGAGGACGTCATACCTGTGCTGAACGTTGAATGGGTTGACGAATCCCTTCACCAGGCAGGCATCGCCAGTGTCCTCGCGGCAGCACGCAAGAAGCTCAGTCTGGTTGACTGCGTCAGCTTTGAGATCATGCGACGGCTGGGGATCAAGACGGCCTTCGCGTTCGATCATCACTTCGAGGAGCAGGGATTCGACTGCCTTCCGTAGCTGAGGGTGGATCCCCTGAGGTAAAGAAGGAATTGACACAGCTTCACAGGTGATGTATAATGACTACATCACAATGGCAGAGGTGACGTGGAAATGGCTATGCATCGTTTGCAGATCTCGCTACCAGAATGGCAGTATCGCTTTCTCCGGGAGCAGGCCAGCCGTACCGGTCAGAGCATTGCTGGCTTCATCCGCAACCTGATTGAGAAGGAAGTCCAAACCGTTCAACGCCCCGTGGAGGAAGACCCTATATGGGAGATAGTCGGCATCGGTCGGGGAGGACCGCCTTACGATGTCAGCGAGCGGGTAGACGAATTCCTCTACAATGTACAAAAGGAGGGCAGCGGCGGTGAAAACCGTCCTGGTGGATAGCAGTTTCCTACTGGCTATGGTGGACAGGGATGACAAGTATCACCGTGAAGCTGTTGGTTTTCTAAGAGGGCTGGGGAAGGTCACACTGCTGGTCACCAGCCACATCTTTGACGAGGCGATGACGCTGATCAAGGTCCGGCTGGGCAGTGAGGTAGCCATCCGCACTGGCCGGCAACTCCGGCTTAGCACTCTCTTTCGTCTTATCCACATCACTGAGGGGGATGATGGAGCCGCCTGGGAGATCTTCAGCCAGTACACAGACAAGGACTGGAGCTATACTGACTGTTCCTGTCTGGCCATGATGCGCAAGCTTGGGATCACTGAAGTCCTTTCCTTCGACCATCACTTCGATCAGATGGGGATAGCTCGCTTGCCATAGCTAAAAAGCGAATGTGGTTATGTCCTTGCTCAAAGCCCACCACCTCACCAAATCATTCCGCGAGGGGCGCTTCCCAGACGACATCAGCTTCGCCGTGGGCGAAGGGGAGATTTTCTGCCTGCTGGGCCCCTCCGGCTGCGGCAAGACCACCCTGCTGCGCATCATCGCCGGGCTAGAGATGCCCGACAGCGGCAAGGTGCTGCTTGAAGGCCGCGACATCCGCGACGCGCCCGTGCATCGGCGCAACTTCGGCCTGATGTTTCAGGATCAGGCCCTCTTTCCCCACAAAAACGTCTTCCAGAACATCGCCTTCGGCCTGCAAATGCAGCGGCTGCCGGCGGAGGAAATCCGAGAGCGAGTAACCGAGGTGCTGCACCTGGTCGGAATGGGCGGCTTCGAGGAACGAGACGTGAACCAGCTCTCGGGCGGCGAGCAGCAGCGGGTGGCCCTGGCCCGCAGCCTGGCTCCCCGGCCGCGCCTGCTGATGTTGGACGAGCCCCTAGCCTCCCTCGACCGCACCCTGCGCGAACGTCTGATGAACGATCTGCGCACCATCCTCAAGAGCGCGGGCGTCACTGCCATCTACGTCACCCACGACCAGCAAGAAGCCTTCGCCGTGGCCGACCGAGTGGCGATCATGGATCGGGGGCGCAAGGTACAGGAGGGAAAGCCGGAGGAGGTCTATCAGCGACCGGCGACGGAGTTCGTGGCCCGCTTTCTGGGGCTAACGAACTTACTTCCCGGCCGGGTGGTAGAAACCGGTCCGCCGCTGGTCGTAGAGACCTCTTTGGGTCGGCTGACGACGATGGACTCGCCCGCACTGCCCGTCGGGCAGAAGGTGACCGTGCTCATCCGACCGGAAGGGGCGCGCTGCCTGGAGACGAGCGCCGCGGCTGAAAACGCCATCAGCGGGAAGGTGCAAACCCGCTCCTTCCGAGGCGGGCATTATCAGATCACCGTGGCGACAGGCGGCCCGTCGCTGCGCTTTGAGCTGGACGTACTTGCCAGTGGAGACGACCTCAGCCAACCGGCACCAGAGCCAGGCCAGCAGGTGACATTATGCCCCAAGCACGTACAGGTCTTGCCAGTGACCTAGCTACCGTACAGTTTGCCAGCAGCCTCTTTTTCGCCACAAAGTGGCGTCTCGCCACGCCTAATGCGGCGCAAAACACGGGGCGGGGACGCCCCTCAGTAGCAATCGTGCTTTGCCTCAACAGAAAGTGTACGGTAGCTAAGCCAGTGACATGAGGGCAGTAGGCACAGCTTGGGCCAGAGGAGAACGTACCTTTGGATAGCGGAGCGACAAACAAGGTGATAGCCAGAGAGACAAGGAGGGCAGTGTGGCGACCTACTTGGTAACCGGCTGCGCCGGTTTCATCGGCTGGAAGGTGAGTGAGTTTCTGCTTGGGGATGGCCAGGCCGTGGTTGGCGTGGACAATCTCAACGACGCCTACGACGTGCGCTTGAAGCAGTGGCGACTGGCGCAGCTTGAAGGCCAGCCGGGGTTCACATTCCACAAGCTCGACATCACAAACCGCCAACAGCTGAGGGGGCTATGGGTCGCAGAGGAGCAAGGGGGCCCGCCCTTCGATGCTGTCATCAATCTGGCGGCCAGAGCAGGAGTGCGGCAGAGCGTCGAAAACCCGTGGATCTATTTCGAGACCAACGTCAGCGGCACCCTGAATCTGCTGGAGTTGTGCCGGGAATTTGGGGTGAAGAAGTTCGTATTGGCGTCCACTTCCAGCTTGTACGGCGCGAACAATCCGAGGCCTTTTCACGAAGACGCCAACACCGACGGACCGCTTTCCCCCTACGCCGCATCGAAGAAAGCCGCCGAAGCGCTGTGTTACACCTATCACTACTTGTACGATTTGGACGTGACCGTGCTGCGCTACTTCACCGTCTACGGTCCCGCTGGCCGGCCCGACATGAGCCTGTTCAGATTTGTGCAGTGGATCAGCGAGGGCCGGCCAGTGATCGTCTACGGCGACGGGCGACAGTCGCGGGATTTCACCTACGTAGACGACATCGCCCGCGGCACCATCGCTGGCCTCAAGCCATTAGGGTACGAGGTGATCAACCTCGGTTCCGACACGCCCGTGGTGCTGATGGACGCCATCAAGCTGGTGGAGGAACTGGTGGGGAAGAAGGCCAACACCAAGTACAAACCCCGCCATCCCGCCGACGTGCTGGCCACCTGGGCGGACATCGGCAAGGCAGAACGCTTGCTGACCCTTCCATCAGGACAAGGCTGGCGGCCGCAGTTTCCCTTCGAGGAGGGGGTCGCTCGATTGGTGGCCTGGTACCAGGCCAATCGCGAGTGGGCCAAGAACGTGTCCACGCTCCGAGGGCCACGGCAGGACTGACCCTGCGGCTATCCCGCCAGTGCAGTTGACGTGGGTGGTTTTTTGTGATATACTATCTCCGTTGGGATCGTCGGGGCACTTCTATCTTCAAAAGTGCCGTAAAACATCACACTCAAGAAAGGAGTCAAAAAATGTATCAGAAAGTCATCATCGTGGGGCGTCTGGGCCAGGACCCGGAGATGCGCTACACGCCGAGTGGCAAGCCGGTCACCAATTTTTCGGTAGCCACTAGCCGGACCTGGACCGACCAAGAAGGCCAGCAGCAGGAGAGAACCACCTGGTTTCGGGTCTCGGTTTGGGACAGGCAGGCGGAGACCTGCAACCAATATTTGGTCAAGGGGCAGCAGGTTCTCGTAGAGGGGCGCATGAATCCAGATCCCGAGACCGGTGGGCCCAGGATTTGGACCGGCGACGACGGTGTGGCTCGCGCATCGTACGAATTGACGGCCTGGATAGTCAGGTTCTTGGCCAAGCCCAGGGGAATGGCGCCCGATGAGGAAGCACCCATCATGGAAGAAGAGGAGATTCCCTTCTAGCAATCTATCCCCAATGCTTCTCTGTTCTCCACGCAACGCGGCTGCTTCGTGCCGCCTGTGCCTCCGGTACAGGCGGCATTTTGCTTTTGACAAAGATGGCATTTTGGAGTAGTATTTCAATTGATCGCCCAAGGCAGTGGAGGTTCCCCGTGACCGAAGCACAGAGCTCTAGAGACTTACACCCCACAAAGACTCTTTTCCAACTCACAAGTTCACGTCCTCCAAAGGAACAAAGATGATCGCCCAGAAGCCCTTACTGATCATACTGACCTTGCTCCTCCTTTTGGCCCTGACGTCCGGCGGCGCGGCGGCCGATGCACCCCCTGATCTGGCCATCCGCTACTTCGGCCCCGACAACGACCTTCGCCCCGAAGGCGTCAAGCAGGCGCTCGATCTCATCCCCAATGCCACCTTCGTCCAAGATTTGGACTCGGAAGTGGGAACAGCCTCGGCCCAGGTGATCGTGGTCAACGATGCTGATCTGAGCGACGATGAGGCTGCGGCCATCGGCCAAGCCACCTCCGAGGGCTGGGGATTGGTTCTACTTTTGGGACCGCGACTCACCGCTCCCGCTCTTCAAAATATGCTGGGAGAAGGTGTAGGGTGGGAAGAGAAAGCGGACGCCCAATCAGTGCAAGCGGCGCCCGACTCGCACGATCCACTGGCAGTTCAAGTGACCTGGAACTCGGCCCCCCAGGTGCGGGAGCGCTCCGTGCTCACGGGACTCGACCTGGAAGCTCTGGTCAAGACCTACGAGACGGGCCAAACGGTGTTGGGGCGAACGAAACTCGGCCAGGGGGCGGTCTACGTGGTCACGGCCTGGCTGTCAGGGGAAAACAATCCCCACTTCAAGGACTGGCCCTATTTCAACTACCTCATCTACCACCTGGTCCTACGAGCAGCGGGCGAGTCGCCCGCCGCCTACGCCGATTACGCCGCCTCCCCCGTTCCCCATGCCACCGCCCGCCGGGCCGTCGTCGCCGTGATCGCCCTCATGCTGGGCACCACGGTAGCCGCCTACCTGGTCCTCCGTCGCTACGCTCGAAGGCATCCAGATGCCCTGGAGCGCATCGTGGTCAGTCCAGAGGACGTCGCTTCGCTTACGCAGGACGCCGCTTCGCTTACGGAGGACGCCGCTTCGCTTACGGAGGACGCCGCTTCGCTTACGCAGAACGCCTGGGAGGACATCGGCTTCCACCGCCCTTTGGCCGGATTCCTCTTCCTTATGGCCGTGGGATTGGTGCTCTTCATTCCCTTGATGGGCTACCAGGCATTCGTCCTTCCCCGCTTCCTGCTGCCCTGGCCTCAGGCTGTGGGCGCTTGGGACTGGGTGGTGCGCTTCTTCGAGGTCTTCTGGCTCGTCTTCGACGTGGGCACCAGCGTGGCCATGGTCAAGTACTTCTCCGAGTATCGGGTCAAGGAACCACGAAAAGGGTTGAAGTACATCCAGTTCTTCGTCTGGTGGCAGGCCATCAGCGGTACGATCCAGTTGGGGGCTGTAGCTCTGATAGCCATCACCTTCGTCCCCCAGACCGCCGTGGCCTACCTCTCATTCTACTTCATCGTCCACGCCCTGATCCAGTTTCCAGGCTTCCTGCGTGTCTTCAGTTACACCTTTCGCTCCTTCCAGCGCTTCGACTACGAGCAGATACTGACCCTGGTGCTCTACATGGGCCCTCTGGTGCTGCAATCCGTCATGGTGAGCGTCATGCGCCGCTGGGGGGCAGCCAATCCCATTCTGGGAGAGGCCATGGGCGGAGTCTTGGGCATGGGGCTGGGTCTCTACCTGGTTGAATACGCTGCCTTCCTCGTCGGTCTCTGGCTTTACAAGCGTCTGGGCTACTCGCTCAAGGCCATCTTCCTGCCCACCTTCGACTGGGAGACGGTGCGCTCGGCTCTCCTCTTCGGAGGCAAGCTGACATTGGGGGCCGCTTTCGCTCCTCTGGGCCACGCCCTGCAAGTGACGCTGATCGCGACCTACATGCTCAACTACGCCGAGGTGCAGGGCAACTGGTCAGTGGCCTACGGCCTCACCATGGGCTACGGCGCTCTGAGCGCGGGCCTCTACGATGGCCTGATGCCCTCCATCTCCGAAGCCTACAGCCACGGGAGGCTGAAGCTCTCCACTTACTACGTAGCCCAAGGATTCAAATTTGGGGTGTGGTTCAGCCTGTTCGTACTGAGCGCGCTGGGAGCCGTCGCGGACCGCTTTATTCTGGGCGCTTTGGGACGGGACTGGATCAGAGCGGCGGCCATGGTGGGTCCCCTTCTCATCTGGGGCGCCGTGCAATTTCCATCCTGGTTCGGCGATCGGCTGCAGCAGGCAGCGGGTCGCCCTGAGCTGCAGGCGCTGATGATCGCCGGGGAGCAGATGCTGCGCATCTTCCTGATGTTCATGTTGGTCAGGCGCTTTCAGCTTGCGGGGCTTATGGTCGCTTACTTCATCGCCCTGCCCACCAAGTGGGTGGTGGCCTGGCTGCTCAACTGGAAACTGATCCTGCGACCAAAGATCTACCTCTGGCAAGGGCTGGCGGCGCCAGTGCTGGCGGGCGTGGTCAACTACCTCGTCATCAGGCTGGTGAGCGGTCTCATCTGGCAGGGAGACATGGCCACCAGCTTGCTCATCTTCTTCCTGGCTCTCCTGCCTTCCTTGCCCTTCTACTCTTTTCTCACGGGCCTGTTCGGCGGCTGGGATGATCAAGGGGTGCAGGAATTGAAGCGCGCCGTGGACATGAGCAGCCTGGCCAAGCCCATCGCCTATCTGGTCTACAGAGGCACCGTCCTGGGCGCGAGGCTGAGCCCTATCCACGGGCGCTTCCCCATCACCCTCTACGACGAGGCCGAGGCCGAGGCCAGGGGACTGATGGCGGAAAAGGTGCGGCTGGTGTAGTTGGTCAGAATGGCATTCCGACGAATCGACGGATTCCCAATCCATCCTACAACCGAGATGGAACACACCCAAATCGTAATACTGAAAGGGGGATCACAATGAACTCACGGAACAAGACACTCATCATCGGGGGCCTAGTGGGAAGCGCGCTGGGGGTTCTTGCTGCTTGGCTCTACACGCAAACTCCCAGAGAAGAGACAGAGTCGCCGAAGGAAATTCCAGCGGGCAAAATGGTTAGGCTGGGTCTGTCCGTCATGGAGGTCTTGCGCCAAGTGACAGCCTTGGGCGAGGCTGGGGAGAAAGGACAGAAGCGAGGTAAACTTCGCAAACGGTAGCGCGGTTCTGCTGTCCCCTTTTTTTCGCACTTGACAAAATTGACAAGATGTATTATAATGTTTATAATACAAAATGGTGTTTAGTCAGCTAAACACAGGGGGAGGCAGAGTGCGGGATGAAAGGTATTTTGTCCCTTCGCTGGCGCGAGGGTTAGAGATTCTATTCAGCTTTTCAGAGACAGACCCTTCGCTGACTCTGAGCGAATTGGCCCGGCGCCTGGGTCTAGGCCGGAGTTCGGTGTACCGGCTGGCTTACACGTTGACTCAACTGGGCTACCTGGAATTCGACGAGGACAACAAACGATACACCCCCACGGCCAAAGTCCTCACCCTCGCCGCGAACGCCTCCGCCAGTATGGCCCTCTCCACAGCAGCACTCCCACACCTCAAAGACCTGGCCCGCCAGTTCGACGAGACCGTCAGCCTGGGCACGTTGATCGGTCATCACGTCGTCCTTGTGCAGCGCATCCAGTCACATCAGATTCTTACGACTCGCTTCCAGGTCGGCTCCCGGCTGCCGGCGTATTGCAGTTCGCTGGGCAAGACCATCCTGGCTTACCTCGAGCCGGAAGAGGCCCGGAGCATCCTCTCTTCTTCAGACCTCGTTCCCCTCGGCCCCAACACTATCACCGACGTGGATGAACTGCTCGATAATTTGGCGCAGATTCGGGAACAAGGCTTTGGCATCAACGACCAAGAGCTGACAGTTGGTTTGCATTCGGTGGCAGCGCCGGTGCGGTCGGCCAACGGCAAGGTCATTGCCGCGGTGGACATCTCGACCCTGGTCGCCCGCATTTCCCGTGAGCGGCTGATCACAGAAATGGCTCCAGCCGTGATGGAAACGGCCGTTCGCATCTCGGAAGCGCTCGGCGCTCCCAAAACCTAATGCCATAATATGCAAGGAAGGAGGCAGCTAGAGACAATTAGTACGTGAGTTCAGCCTGTCGAAATCGCCCTTTCACGCAGCACAAAAAAGGAGGAAAATGAAAATGAAGAGGTTCGTGACGTCGTTAGCAGTCGTGGCGGTGCTAGCCAGCTTCATGGCTGCCTGTGCCGCCCCCACCCCTGAGGTGGTCGAGAAAGAAGTCGTTGTCGAGAAAGAGGTTCCGGTCACCGTCGAGGTGGAGAAAGAGGTGGTGGTGGAGAAAATGGTCACACCCACGCCTGAGCCTAAACCTGAGCTAGCTGCCTCCATCCGGGTTGACGGCCTGAGTGACCGCTCCGCCGAGTATTTCGATAGGATTATCCTCCAGCCCTTCAACGAGGAAATGGGCGTTGACATTGAGCTCGTGGCCGGGACCTACGGGCAGCAGGGGGAATGGCTGGCCTCTATCAAGGCTTCGCCCGGCGAGTACTGCATCGCCACGTATATCAGTGACTTTGGCCTATACAATGGCATATCCGAGGGCCTGATTCAGCCTCTCCGCCTGGAGAATATCCCCAACTATTCCAATCTCGCTGACAGGTGGGAGAAGCGCGTTTTCGTTGAGGGCGACGACAACGCCTACAATGTCCCTACTTCCATGGGTATGTACACCTTTGTTTACGCCAAAGACAAGATCTCTGAGCAACCGGATTCCTACGCTCCCCTCTTCGATCCCCAGTACGCCGACCGCATCGCCCTGCGCGACTACGGTCTGTACCGCATCTTCCAGACGGCGGCCTACCTGGGACTGGACCCCAACAACATGAGCGAGGAAGAGGTAGACCTGATCTTTGAGACGATGAAAGAGCAGCGGGATCTGGCCAGGGCATACTGGCAAAGTAGCTCCCAACTCAATTCACTGCTGGCCAACGGCGAGATCTGGGTAGCCGACTACTGGTTCGACTCCATCACCATGCCCAGAGAGGATGGTACCAACTTGATGGGTGAATTGAATATCGGTTGGTGGTTTCCCAAGGAAGGTGGTCCTGTC
Organism: uncultured Anaerolineae bacterium; assembly: GCA_964510205.1. Classification (GTDB taxonomy): domain Bacteria; phylum Chloroflexota; class Anaerolineae; order VGOG01; family VGOG01; genus CAZEBW01. Next base: position 21,199 of record CAZEBW010000034.1, on the reverse strand, counting down.
TGGGTTGGCGGGATGTCCATCGCTGCCGGCTGCGAGGGACTAGAGCGGTATACAGCGGAATTGCTCTTGAACTACCTCCTGGAGCCGGAGGTCTATACCGCGTGGACCAAGGCTAGCAGCTACATCCCAGCCATAGAAACAGACCTTTACGACGAGGCTGCCTATTTTGCCTCCACCCCGTACGTACGCCATTACCGAGACGCCATCCTCAACACCGGCATCCTACTTGACGTCGCCTCTGTACTGGCCAACCAAGCCGAGTGGAATGAGCGCTACGAGGAAATGAAGCTAGGCAAGTGATCAAACAGGGGGTGCTCGGACCCTTGTTAGGGCTAGGGGGCACAGGCCCCAACGGCTTGTGCCCCCTAGCCTGTAAGCCAGTACCAGGAGGCCGATGGGATGATTGATGTAGAGCTAAGGAGCGTGACCAAAAAGTTCGGTAAGGTGTTGGCCGTAGACGACATCTCCTTTCAAGTTCGCCAGGGGGAATTCCTGACCCTGCTGGGCCCCAGCGGTTGCGGCAAGACGACCACTATGCGTCTCATTGCTGGCCTGGAAAGACCCACCGCAGGTGAGATCTTCATTCGTCAAGAGAACGTGACCGACGCGCCACCCTACGCCCGCGACGTGAGCCTCATGTTTCAGAACTATGCACTGTTTCCTCATAAAAACGTCTTTGACAACATCGCATTCGGCCTGAAATATCGAGAGCGAGACCTGTCCAAAGATGAGCGGGGGCTGCGGGTCAAGGAAGCTTTGGACCTGGTTCATCTGCCCGGCATCGAAGCGCGTTACCCTCGACAACTGAGTGGCGGGCAACAGCAGCGGGTGGCTCTGGCCCGGGCCCTGGTCATCAAGCCGGCGGTGCTCCTCCTCGACGAGCCCCTCTCCAATCTCGATCTCAAGCTGCGCGAGCAGATGCGAGTCGAACTGAAGCAGATTCAGGAACTGGTTGGCATCACCTTCATCTTCGTCACTCACGACCAAGAAGAGGCGCTGATGTTATCCGACCGGGTGGCCGTGATGGAAGAGGGCAAAATCATCCAGGTTGGGGTCCCCCGCGAGGTGTATGAGAAGCCACAGTCCCGCTTTGTCGCTGAGTTCATCGGTCAGTCGAACTTCTTTGAGGCCAGGGTCGTCCGCGCCGGTCCCTTGGGAGCCCAAGTGGAGACGGAAAGCGGCTTGAGCTTGCAGGTTCCAGTAGATCCGTCTCCGCCCATCGGGAGCACGGGCGTCCTCCAGATTCGGGCCGAGCGAGTGCATGTCCACCGTCAGAAACCGCCACAGTCTGACGGCTACGCCTTTCCTGGGACAGTAGAACGAGTCATTTACGTCGGCAACACCATTCAGTACTTCATCAACTTGGAGAGCAGCGATTTGGTGATGGCCATCCGCCCTACTTCTGGCGAGTCGCCATTCGCGCGGGGAGGGGCTGTGTGGATTTCCTTTGGCCCCCAAGACACGGTATATCTGAGAGGTGCATGATGGTCGCTGAAATCAAGCAACGCAAAGGCTTCATGACCTGGCTGCGGCAGCGGCCAAATCTTCCGGGCGCCTTTCTAGTGGGGCCAGCCGCAACCTGGCTCATCCTCTTCTTAGGCTTGCCGCTAGTTATGGTCTTACTATACAGCTTCTGGGTGCACGAACCCGGCGGGGGCGTGGAGCGCACGTTCACCCTGGAGAACTACGCCCGCTTCCTCACTCGGCCAATCTATCGGCGCATCTTGCTCCGTTCCTTCCGCGCCGGCCTAGAGGCAGTCATCGTAGTGCTGGCTCTGGCTTATCCGACAGCGTATTACTTAGCCAACCGTCGCTCGGACAGTACCTCCTTGATCATCCTCATCCTCGTTCCCTTCTGGACCAGCTACCTCGTCCGCCTCTTGTGTTGGATGCTCATCCTGATGGAAGGCGGCGTCGCCAATGGAGTGCTGTTGGAACTGGGCATCCTCAGCGAGCCGCTCCGGCTCCTCTTCACCCCACTGGCGGTGGCCATTGGCATCATCTATTCGGCCATTCCCTTCGCCATACTGCCCATCTACGCGGTGCTCAAGGGCATTGATCCCGATTTGGTGCCCGCCGCCAAGATGCTGGGCGCCAAAGACCTGCAGGCCTTTGTGGAAGTGACACTGCCCTTAAGCATGCCCGGCGTCATGGCCGCCTCAGTCATCACCTTCCTTTTCGGAGTCAACAGCTTCCTGGCGCCGGCCGTCCTGGGTGGCGCGGGCCAAGACCTCATGTCCAACATCATCGTCAAGCGTTTTTTGCTGGATTTCAACTGGCCTTTCGGATCTGCTCTGGCCATTGTCTTGCTGGTATCAATGGTTCTCTTCCTGGCCATTGTTAGCAAGTACGTCGCTCTGGAGGACATCTATGGGACAGGCAGGTGACGTAGCCCTTCGACAAGCTCAGGACAAAGCCCTTTCGAAGTCTTCGGTTATTCCCCCCACCAAGAAGCGCCATCGTCGGCCGCTGCCAGTCGGCAAGTGGTTTCTGCGCCTGATCACCCTCTTCGTCTACGCTTTTCTGTACCTCCCCATCGTCGTTCTGGTGATCATGTCCTTCCACCCCGACCACATCATGACCTTTCCCCTGCCTGGGTGGAGCCTGCGCTGGTACGGCGAGTTCCTACAGGACGAGCTGCTGATTCGCGCCCTACTGAACAGCCTTCTGCTGGGGGGCGTGACCGCAGCTCTGAGCGCCCTGATCGGCACCCCTTGCGCCATCGGCCTGGTGCGGTTCGACTTTCCCGGTAAGCGTCTGGTCAACTCCTTCGTGCTGGCTCCGATGATCATTCCCAATGTTATCATGGCCATTGGCTTGCTCATCCTGCTCAACATGGTCCACATCCCCAGGGGCTTCCCCTATCTCATCATCGGCCATGTGATGTTCGGCTTGCCCTACGTTGTCCTCACGGTTTCTTCTCAACTGTATGGCTTTCCCCGTGAACTGGAGGAAGCCGCTCTGAACCTCGGCGCCAACGAACTGAGGACGTTTCTTGAAGTGACGTTGCCGCTGATCGCACCCAGTATCTTGGCCGGTTCGTTGTTCGCCTTTACCATCTCCTTTCAGGAATACGTAGCCAGCCAGCTCTGGGCCTCACCGAGCAACTACACCCTGCCCATCCGCATCTACGCCCGCCTCCGCGACGCGGTAAGCCCCGAGCTCAACGTCGTGGGCGTGCTGACGCTGGCCTTGGCCATTGGAGTGGTGGCCCTCTTACGGATCCTGTCCCGTCGCAGCGAGGGAGGGGGCTTCTATGGGCTATAGCCTGGGCATTGACACCGGGGGCACCCACACCGATTTGATTCTGGTAGACCAGGAAAGCGGCCAGGCCTGGACAGCCAAGGTCCCCACCACGCCATTCGATCCACTGAAGGGAATCCTGGAGGGCATCGACCGGGTGCTGACTCTCTCCGGTATCCACATCACCCATCTGGACGAACTGATCTACGGCACCACCCTGGTCACCAACATGCTGGTCCAGCACCAGGCGGTGAAAGCCGGCCTGATTACCACCCAAGGCTTCCGCGACGTGCTGGAGATTGGGCGCGCCTACCGCACCGGCAACATCTACGACATTCACATGGAGCAACCGCCTCCCCTGGTGCCCCGCCCTCTCCGCTTGGAAGTGATCGAGCGAGCCGACTTCCGGGGCCAGGTGCTGGAGCCGCTGGATGAGGAGGGCTGCCGAGAGGTAGTGCGCACTCTCAAAGCTCGCGGCGTCAAGTCGATCGCCGTGTGCCTGCTTCATAGTTATATCAACCCCACCCACGAGCAGCGGATCAAGGCCCTCATCGCCGAAGAGTACCCCGAAGCCCATGTCTCGCTCTCATGCGAGGTCAACCCCGTCTTCCGCGAGTACGAGCGGACCTCCACCACGGTGGTCAACGCCTATGTGACTCCCAGCATGGTGGAGCACCTGGACGATTTTGAGACGCAGGCCAGCCAGAGAGGATTGCAGAGCCGGCTGTACACGATGCAGGCCAACGGAGGCAAAGCGACCTTTCGTGCAGCCCGCCAGAGTCCGGTGAACGTTACCAACTCCGGCCCCATCGCCGGCGCCATCGCTGGCGCCTACGTGGCCCGTCTCGTCGGCCATCCTAACGCCATCACGCTGGACATGGGCGGCACCAGTTGCGACGTGGCTCTCATCGAGGACGGCGAGCCCAAGTTCACCGCCGTGAGCAACGTGGAGGGCTATCCGGTTCAAATCCCGACCATTGATCTCAGCATTGTGGGAGCTGGTGGGGGGAGTATCGCCTGGATTGACAGAGGCGGCGGGCTACGAGTGGGGCCGCAGAGCGCCGGTGCCGATCCCGGGCCGGTTTGCTACGGCCTGGGGGCGACAGACCCCACGGTCACGGATGCCAACCTGGTCACGGGCCGTCTCAATCCCGACTACTTTCTGGGGGGAGCCGTGCGCCTCGATGTCGAGGCTGCCTGGCGCGCGGTTGACGAAGGCATCGGACAGCCGCTGGGGATGACGACCGTGGAAGCCGCCTGGGGCATTTTGCAGGTGACCAACGCCACCATGATTCGGGCCATCAAGCTGGTGTCCGTCGAACGAGGCTACGATCCGCGCGACTTCGCCTTGATCGCCTTCGGCGGCGCGGGACCGCTCCACGCCACAGCGCTGGCAGAGGAACTGGAGATCCCAGTGGTCATCGTGCCCCGCTTTCCGGGCAACACCTCAGCCCTGGGGCTGGTGGTGGCCGACATCCGTCACGACTACGTCGCCACCCGCATCCAATTCCTCGACGACGTGGACCCGGCCACGTCCGAAGCCACGTTCCAGGAGTTGGAGGCTCAGGCCCGGAGTCAGTTGAATCACGAAGGCATCCCAGCGGATCGTCAACACCTCTCTCGATCATGTGACATGCGCTACTTTGGGCAAGCGCACGAGTTGAACATCCCCGTGAGCGGCCAACTGGCAACCGATGAGGCTCTACAGCGCATCGGTCTGGCCTTCCACGGTGCGCACCGTCGCACCTATGGGCACGCCATGGAAGGCGATCCGGTCGAAGTGGTGAACTACCGGGTGAGCGCCGTCGGAAGCAGCCCCAAGCCGGAGCTGGTCGAGCACAGCCATGACGACGCTGATGCACTCAAGGGACAGCGCGAGGTTTTCTTTGAGGATGGCCATCTTTCCTGTCCCGTCTACGAGCGCCGCTGGCTGAAAGCGGGGCGTCAGATTGATGGACCGGCGGTGGTGGAGCAGACTGGCTCGACCACTCTCCTCTGTCCGCATCAGAGCGCCCGTATAGACGCTTACGGCAATCTCATTATCACCTTGACAGAAGGCGAGGTAGGAGAGCGATGAAGGTCAGTCCGATCACACTGGAAGTGATGCGTCACGCTTTCGCGTCAGTGGCAGAGCAGATGACGGCCACCGTCACGCACACTGGCTACTCGCCGATCCTGAAGGAGGGCAAGGACTGCTCATCCGCGCTCTTTGACCGGCAGGGCCGTCTCATTGCCGAGGGGGCCAACGTCCCCATCCACCTCAATTGCCTGACGCCCGTGCTGGAGACAGTCTTGACCCATTATTTTCCCGCCGAGAGCCTGGCGCCAGGAGATGTGATTCTAACCAATGACCCGTACGCCGGTGGCGGCTCCAGAGGATCGCATCACACCAACGACATCATCTCCATCCAGCCGGTTTTCTGGAACGACGCGTTGTTGGGCTTTGCGATCATGATGGTTCACCACAGCGATGTGGGGGGAATGTGGCCTGGCAACGGCGGCTGGAACCAAGAGATCTGGCAGGAAGGATTGCGCCTGCAGCCAGTGAAGCTCTACAGGGCCGGACAGCTCGACGAGCAACTGCTGACCTTGATCCTCAATAACTCCCGCCGACCTTACAACATGCGGGGCGATCTGCTGGCCCAGGTGTCGGCCTGTACCACAGGCGTCCGTGCCCTGGGGCGCCTGGCAGAGAAATACGGCGTCGAGCTGCTGGAAGCCTGCGCCGAGGAGCTTATGGACTATTCGGAGCGACGGACCAGAGCGGAGCTGGCCGCGATCCCCAATGGTCGGTACGAGCACGAGGAATTCGTCCTGGAAGACGGCACGGCTGGTGGGCCGTACCGCCTCAGGGTCGCCATCGAGGTGCAGGGCGGCGACCTGCTGGTGGACTACACCGGCACAGATCCCCAGATCAGAGGGCCGATCAATGCTCCCTGGTCAGCCACCTATTCCGCTACCCTTTACACCCTGCGCTGCCTGACCGATCCGACCATCCCCAGCAACGACGGTTGCCAGCGTCCCATCACCATCCGCGCCCCAGAAGGGAGCTTGGTGAACTGTCGCTTGCCGGCGGCCTGCTACCAGCGCATGGTTGTCTGCCACAGTCTGGTGGACCTGATCATGGGGGCGCTGGCGCCCGCCATCCCAGAGCGGGTCATGGCCGATTCCTGCGGCTGCATCTACAACAATGGCACCGGCATCAATTTGGAAACGCACCCTCGAGGCGGAGACGTAGAAAACCGTCGAGGGTGGAGCGATTGCTGCAGCCACGGAGGTCTGGGAGCGCGATTCCGCAAAGATGGGATCAGCGCCATGGCCTGCCACATCACCAACGTCGCCAATGCCCCCGTAGAGGTCACCGAGATCGGAGCACCGGTGCTGATCTTGGAGCGGTCGCTGCGTCCAGATTCCGGCGGGCCGGGTCAATACCGGGGCGGACTGGGCAACATCTACACCTGGAAGGCGCTGGCCCACGACGTGCGCTCCAGTTGGACTTCGCAGAAGACCGCCATCCCTCCCCAGGGCGTTTTCGGTGGCAAGCCGGGGGAGGTTGGTCGCTGGATCGTCAAGACGGCCAGCGGAGAGGAATATGAGCTGGAGCACGCCATCGGGACCGCCGAGCTGGAGTACGGCGATGCTGTGGCCTGCCTGATGGCCGGCGGGGGCGGCTACGGCGACCCACTCCTGCGCGATCCAGAAGCGGTGCGGCGAGATGTGATGTACGGCCTGGTGTCCATCCAGAGTGCGCATGATGATTACGGCGTGGTGATTGTAGATTCGGAAACTTGTGAGGTTGACGTCGCCGCCACCGAAGTGCTCCGAAGCGAGCGCCAGGCGATGAAAGGGAACAACGGACTTTAGGATTTAACGGACCTAACGCTCGCAATGACATTGACTTAACATTGTCGAGGCAGTTGCATAATCTTTTTGCAAGGAGGAAAGAAGTGAGACAACCTGAAGTTCTCATCGTTGGATTGGGAGGCGTGGGAAGCTGGGTGCTGGAGTTGCTGGCCCGCGTCGAAGGGATGTCGCACATCGTCGGGGCAGATTTCAATGAGGACTGGGGACAGCGCAAGGTCAATACCGTAGCAAGTGGAGTCGTCTTGCAGGGTTACTACCCTCGCCTGGAGTTTGTCAAAATAGACTTGCAAGACGTGGACGCTACGGCAGAGACCATTGACCGCTTGCAGCCCCAGTTGATCTTAAACTGCGCCACCCTGCAAACCTGGTGGGTGAGGCATCAGTATCTCACCCCGGAGAAGGCAGAGCGGCTGGGCGAAGCGGGCTCCGGCCCCTGGCTGCCCACGCACATGGCCCTGGCTCGCAAGCTGATGCTGGCTGTGCGGGCCTGTGGTTGGAAGGGCCACGGCGCGAAGCCCCGCGTTATCAACAGCGGTTTCGCCGACGCCAGCAACACAGTGCTGGCCAAGCAGGGTCTAGCGCCGACTATGGGATTGGGCAACATTGACCTCAGAGTGCCGGTCATCCAGCTCAGCGTGGCGCAACGGCTCAACGTGCCCGTGCGCAACGTGAGTGTGTACGCTGTGTTCCATCACTACCATCTTCGCTGTTTTCGCACCCCCCCTCCTGGTGGCATACCGCCCTATTTCTTGCGCATCATGGTCGGAGATCACGACGTGACCCCGCAATTCGACACCGACCAACTGCTCCAAGAATTGCCCCCAGGACTTAGTAGTAACCATCTCGACCCCGTGGTCGCTGCTTCCGGCGTCAAGAACGCCGTGGCCCTGCTGCGCGACACCGGCTTGCTGACTCACACCAATGGCCCGCAGGGATTGCCTGGCGGATATCCGGTTCGCGTCGGCGCCGCTGGAGCTGAGGTATTCCTACCTGAGGGAATCACACTCGAAGAAGCTGTGGCCATCAACGAAAACGCACAGCGCGGCGATGGCATCGAGCGGATCGAAGAGGATGGCACAGTGATCTACACCGACAAAGCCGTCCAGATCATGAAAGAGGTTCTGGACTACGACTTGGCTCCGCTGAAATTCGACGATTGTGACCAGCGGGCCGAGGAGCTTGTAGCGCATTTCAGAACCCTCTCCAGCAAGTAATGGCGAAAGGAAACCATGAGGTCAGATAAAATTCGAGTGATAGAATATGGGCTTGGTCCCATCGGCAGCGCTGTGGCGAGACACGTCGTGGAGCGTGAGGGATTGGAGCTAGTTGGCGGCGTGGACATTGACCCGGCCAAGGTCGGCAAGGACGTCGGCGAGGTCATTGGCCTGGGCCGCCCGCTGAGCTCTGCTGTGGCCGAGGAGCTGGCCCACGTTTTGGCGCAAACTGAAGCAGATGTCGTCCTGCACACCACCCACTCCTACTTCGAGCTATTCAAGGATCAGATCCTCGAAATCCTGGAGGCCGGGCTGGACGTCGTCTCCACGGCTGAAGAGCTCTCCTTCCCCTGGCTGGCTCATCCCGAAGAAGCGGCTGAGATTGACGCCGCGGCCAAACGAGCGGGAAAGACCGTGCTAGGAACCGGCGTCAACCCCGGCTTCATCATGGATTCGTTGCCCCTCAACCTGACGGCCATCTGCCAGCGAGTGGACCGCATTGACGTGACGCGGGTCGTCAACGCCTCCACCCGGCGTGGACCTTTCCAGACCAAAATCGGCGCTGGTATGACCGTGGATGATTTCAACGCCAGGATGGCTGCCGGCCGAATGGGACACGTGGGCCTGCCCGAATCCGTGGGTATGGTCTTTTACACCCTGGGCAGAAAGTTAGCCCGCTACGAATCGAGCGTCGAGCCGGTGGTGGCGGACCGGCCCATCCAAACCGATCACTTCGAAGTACAGCCCGGACAGGTGAGGGGCCTCAAGCAGGTGGCCCGGGGTTACACGGACGAGGGCGAGTTCATGACCCTGACCTTCATCGCCGCCCTGGACGAAGAAGACGATGGCGACACCATCAACATCAGCGGCAAACCCGACCTGGCGATCAAGCTCAAAGGCACAAACGGCGACCTAGCCACCGTGGCCATCACCGTCAATGCCATCCGCCGCGTGCGAGAGGCCATGCCAGGTCTGGTCACCATGTGCGACCTGCCCATCGTGACCCTATGGAACGGTTAGACCCCCGGGCTCTGCCCAATCCGAGGCCATGTTTCTGTTGTCTTGTGAGCGTCTCCCCGTCGGCTCTGTCAGGTGCGCCGGCGGGGAGTTTTTGTTTCCACCAACCCGCACGAACCCCCTGTCGCATCCCTGCACTTGCGCTAGGAAAAGAGTAGGTGTATAATAATGCGGGTTTCAGCCCCAGAGAGTGCAATCTGCGATCCAAGCGATTGTATTTGTAGGCGAGAAAGTCGCAATCTTCATCACAGGTCACTGTTCACCTCGCTCGGCCTGGATTGTCAAATCCAGGCCAAAGTTGGCGAAACCAGCCCCATTCAACCCGTTCAACCATCGGATCTGGCGATCCGACGGGAGCAGGTGAATGGTTACCATCACAGAAAACGAGGAGGTAAAAGCGTGTATGAGATATTAGCTAAGGAGGCCCTAGCGCCGGTTGTTAAGCTGATGGTGATCTCTGCCCCCGACGTGGCGCGCCAGGCCAAAGCGGGCCAGTTCGTCATCGTGCGCGCCACGGAGAAAGGCGAGCGCATTCCCCTGACCATCGCCGATTACGATCGAGAGGAGGGCACGATCACCATCGTCTTTCAGGAGGTGGGCAAGACCACCCTGCACTTAGGTACGCTGGAAGTCGGCGACGAGCTGGCCAGCTTCACCGGCCCCTTGGGCCACCCCACCGAGATCAAGGACTACGGCACGGTGATCTGTGCCGCCGGCGGTTTGTGCATTGCCCTCATGTATCCCATCGCCCGCGCCTTGCGAGAGGCCGGGAACTCCGTCATCTCCATCATTGGCGCTCGCAACAAGGACCTCATCTTTTGGGAAGACAAGATACGTTCTGTCTCCGATGAGCTCATCATCTGCACGGACGATGGGTCCTACGGGCGCAAGGCATTTGTCATGCACCCTCTCCAAGAGCTGCTGGAGGTCCGCGACGACATCGGCCACGTCTGGGTCATCGGGCCGGCCATCATGATGAAGTTCACCGCGCTGGCCACCAAGCCCTTCAACGTGCCCACCACCGTCAGTCTCAACTCCATCATGGTGGACGGCACGGGGATGTGCGGCTCCTGCCGCTGCGAGGTCGGTGGAGAGACCCAATTCGCCTGCGTCCACGGTCCGGAGTTCGACGGCCATGAGGTGGACTGGGACCTGCTGCTGGCCCGCCAGCGCGTTTACCTCGAAGAGGAGAAGCAAGCACTGGAAAGGTGGGAAGCGACAGCGGGCGCGTAGGGCGCACCCTCAACTCGTTACTCAATTCATTGAAGGAGACAAAATGGCAAAAGTGAAACCCAACCGAGTGAAGATGCCTCGGCAGGATCCCGAGGTGCGCAGCCACAACTTCAACGAGGTGGCCCTGGGCTTTGACATGGAACTGGCCCTGGCGGAAGCAGAGCGATGCCTGCAATGCAAGAAGCCGACATGCATTGATGGCTGTCCGGTCGGAATCAACATCCCGGCATTCATCCTCAAGATCAAAGAAGGGAACATGCCCGGCGCAGTGGAGGCACTCAAGGCGGACAACAATCTGCCGGCTATCTGCGGGCGGGTGTGTCCCCAGGAGACCCAATGCGAAGAGGTCTGCGTCCTGGTCAAGAAGTACGAGCCGGTGGCCATTGGGCGACTGGAGCGCTTCGTGGCCGACTGGGACATGGAAAGGGGGATGGCCATACCCGAGGTCCCCAAAGCGGAGGGCAAGAAGGTGGCCGTCATCGGGGCGGGACCGGCCGGCCTGACCTGCGCCGGCGATCTGGCCCGCTACGGCCACGACGCGACTATCTTCGAATCGCTACACGCAGCGGGCGGCGTACTCATCTACGGCATCCCCGAATTCCGCTTGCCCAAAGACGTCGTCAAGGCCGAGGTAGACTATGTGCGCCAGTTGGGGGTGGACATCCGCCTCGACGCCGTCATCGGCAAGCTCTTCACCATTGACGAGCTTCTGGATGAGCAAGGCTACGACGCCGTGTTCCTCGGCACAGGAGCTGGGTTGCCTCGCTTTATGGGCATCCCCGGCGAAAACTACAACGGCGTCTATTCGGCCAACGAGTTCCTGACTCGCACCAACCTGATGAAGGCCTACCTCTTCCCCGAGTACGATACGCCCATCAAGGTCAAGAAGCGAGCGGCGATCGTGGGAGGCGGCAACGTGGCCATGGACTCAGCCCGCTGCGCCTTGCGTCTGGGGTACGAGGAGGTGAAGATCGTCTACCGCCGTTCGAGGGTAGAGCTGCCAGCCCGGCTGGAGGAGGTGGAAAACGCCGAAGAGGAGGGCATCGTCTTCGAGCTGCTCACCAACCCCGTGGAGATCTACGGCGACGACAATGGCTGGGTTCGGGGCATGAAGTGCATCCGCATGGAGCTGGGCGAGCCTGATGCAAGCGGCCGCCGACGGCCCATCCCCATCCCCGGCTCAGAGTTCGACATGGACGTAGATGTCGTGATCGTGGCCATCGGCACCAGCCCCAATCCGATCGTCTTCACCGATGCCGGAGGCTTGGAGCGCACCAGGTGGGGCACCGTGGTGGCCGACGAGGAGACGGGCCGGAGCACCAAGGCCAGGGTTTGGGCTGGTGGCGATGCCGTCACCGGCGCGGCCACCGTCATCAGCGCCATGGGCGCCGGCAAGCGCGCCGCAGCGGACATCAATCGCTACCTGCGGGGTGAGTCACGGTCGAGGGTTGGGATTGAAGTTGGGGGTTGACAGGATGCGTTTCAGCGGTTGTAGGACGGATTGGTAATCCGTCAATTCGTCGGAATACCATTCCGACCAACAATGCCAGTCCACTCGTTTGAAACACAACCGATTGGATTCGCAAACACAAAAAGCGGGAGGCAATTCAAGCCTTCCGCTTTTCTTTCTCTAACACATTTGCAACGTCAACCACATCGGCAACCGCTCACGCCCTGGAATGCAGGCCGATGCGGTTGCCCTCGCTGTCTTCAATCAGAGCGACGAATCCAAACTCCCCGATGCTGGTTCTCTCCACGATCACGCGCCCGCCTTTCTCTCTTACGCGGGTGAGTGCGGCCTCTATGTCCGGCGCCGTGAAGTAGATCAACACGCCTTCCAGCGACGGTACATATCCCTCCGCCTTGATCAGGCTGCCTGCTGAACCGACCACGTCGTCCGCCATGGGAAACCACGCCGTGAGGGCCGGCCCCATCTCGTGCTCCTCAAGCTCAAAAGCGAAGACGTGCTCGTAGAATGCCTTTGCACGAGCCATATCCGTAACCGGAATCTCAAACCATCCTACCGGATTCGCTTGCGCACCCATTTCGCCTCCTTGTTGTTCACTTAATGCGGACTCTGGCCGATGAATCGCTTAACCGTCAAAGCCCTCGGCTAAGTTCCTCCGATATTATACAGCACAAGCCCTTGCAGGTCAACCACCAACACAATTCCCAGTCCGAGAACCAAAAGCGGGAGGCATACACCTCCCGCTTCGCTCTCAATTGTGACCTGGCCAGCGCCTCAGTTTGTGCAATCTACTCCACGGTCACTCTCTCGTACGCCTCGTACGTATTCCCATCCAGGTCTTCGACGATGAAGCCGACGATGTATTCGCCTGGCGCGGCGTCCAGCTCATCCCAGGCAAACATCTGGTCGCCGAAGGTCAAGGCGCCGCCTGACTGTGTGGCAGTTTGCGCCACCTTGCCGCTTTGGTCCAGGTGCAGCCATTTCTCCAGGACGGTGAACGTGTCGCCAGTTTGCGGGATGATCTCGCGCGGCGAACCCATCCCACCCTCGCCGGTGAAGCCGAACACCTGCCGCAAGTAGCCATCGCGGAAGTACAATCGCGCGTAGCGGGACTCGCCACCGTCAGCATAGGTATACGTGATACGTGCCATCCACGGTGCGGGGCTTCAGCCCTTTCCCGGCCTTCAGACTTCCGTTCAGTACGGCGTCGCCGCCGCACCGTTACTTTCTTCTTTTTCTCCTCGTCGTTTGTCATGTCATCACCTCGTTCTTAGATTTTTTCGCCCGCTCCAGCAGCTCCTGTGCGCTGCGGCGGGTGACCTGGGTGACGGTTCCCAGCATGCTGGCCAGTTCCTCGACCCGCTCTTCCCCTGCTAACGGCTGCACGGCGGTCACGGTCCGTTCGCCGACGACCCGCTTGTCCACTCTAAGATGGACATCGCCATAGCCGGCAAGCTGGGGGAGGTGGGTAACGCAGAGTACCTGGTGCCCCGCATCGCCGGGACCTGTCCCAGCAGTCAGGCTCCACAGCTTCTTGCCCACTATCCCGCCGGCCCGTCCACCGATGCCGGCGTCTATCTCGTCAAAAATGAGGGTCGGCGTGCGGTCGGCAGCGGAGAGGACGGTCTTGAGAGCCAGCATCAGACGCGAGGTCTCGCCGCCAGAGGCGATCTTGACCAAAGACTTCAGCGGTTCGCCGACGTTGGGCGCAATGAGAAACTCCACGTGATCCATGCCGGTCGTATCGAACGCATAGCGCCTGTCCCCTACCCAGACGCCGTCCTCGGCCTCTCTCTGTTCGATGGCCACCCCGAAACGGGCTCCTTCCATGCCCAGGTGCTTGAGCTCGGCCTCGATGGCCTCCCGCAACCGCTCGGCGGTCTCCTTTCGCTGATCCGAGAGCTGGGCGGCCAAAGCCCCGATTTGGTGCAGCAGCTCTTCTTCGCGGGCTTCCAGCTCCTCCACTCGCTCTTCACTGTGGGTTATGCCGTCCAGCTCGCGCTGGGCCGCCTGGCCAAAGGCCAGAATCTCGTTGATGGAGCCGCCGTACTTGCGCTTCAGATTGTAGATGAGATCCAACCTGGCCTCCACCTGGCGCAGCCTGCTGGGGTTGAACTCCACGCTGTCGCGGTAGGCCCGCAAGCCCCGAGCCAGGTCCTCCAGTTGGTAGGAAGCTTCCTCAGCCGCCTGATGCCGCTCCTCGAGGCTGGGATCAATCTTCCTCAAGCTGGCCAAGCTTTGCACCACAAGGCCCAGGAGGTCAATGGCCGAACGCTGTTCCTCCTCACCCACGTAGAGCGCGCGATAGGCCGCATCGGCCAACTCCACGAGCCGCTCGGCGTTGGCCAGGCGGGTTCGCTCCTCGTCAAGCTCATCCTCCTCGCCAACCTCCAAATTGGCTGCGGCAATCTCCTGAATCTGATAGGTCAACAGGTCGGCCCGGCGAGCCAGCTCTCGCTCATCGCGCACCAGGGCGCGCAAATCCTGTCGCACTTGGCGCAGTTCGTGCACCAAGTCCGCTACCTCCTGGCGCAGGGGCCAGAGATCACCATAGCGATCCAAGAAAGCGACGTGTTCCCGTGCCCTGAGCAGGGACAAGTGCTCGGTCTGACCATGGATGTCCACCAAACGCTGGCCGATGCTCTCCAGAGTGGCCAAAGTGACGGCCCGCCCGTTCACCCGGCAGATGTTGCGCCCCTCCCGCCGAATCTCGCGGGCCAAGATGAGGACGTCCTCGTCATCTCCCGCCAGCTCGTCCTTCTGCAGCAGGGGCAGAACGGTCTCTTTGGCAACCTGGTTCAGATGGAAGATGCCCTCCACCCGCGCCTCGTCGGCGCCGGAGCGGATCACGGCGCTATCCGCCCTCTCGCCCAAGATGTAGCTCACAGCGTCTACGATGATGGACTTGCCCGCCCCCGTCTCACCGGTCAGGACGTTGAGGTCCGGGCCGAAGCTCAGCCGCAGTTCATCAATGATGGCAAAATTCTTGATGTTCAGTTCAACTAACATGGATTGGTCCCTGTATTGCCTCCTGTCTTCTCATCTCATCCGCGCGTAAGCCGTACCCACCGCCAAGACGACGTAGATAATGAGGTCCATCCGCAAAAGCCCAGAGAGCGCCAGCGAAGCCGATACCTGGGGTGCAAAGAGGAGGGAGAAAAAGAAAGGATAAAAAGCCGTCACGAAAGCACCGGCCACGATGCAGCCGCTGACCAACAGCCACATCCAACGGCCACGTCGGCGGCGGATGGCCCAGCGCACGACCTCAGCCATGACGCCGCCGGCCACAGGCGCCAAAATAAACGCCAGGAAGATGCCTACCCGGCCCAGGATAAAAGCGGCGATGGTGGAAATCACCAGACCCACGACCACGGCGATGGCGTAATCCAAAGACGTGGCGGTGTAAAAGATGGCCTGTTGAGACCGGACGCAATGGGGGCAGCGAAAACCCACTGGGGTCTGCACCGCGCACTTAGGACAGATGGGGCTGCCGCACTTGCTGCAGCGCAGGCGCGTTTCAACCTGGGGATGGTTAATGCAGTAAAGGGCTTCTGGCGCCGCCGACGGACTCATCGCAATCTCTCCACCAACGTTCGATAGAAATAAACCTGGTCCTGCGTCCTGATGAAACGACAGGCGTGGTGGCTGGCGGTGATCACCACCCTGTCGCCATCTTGCAGCTCCATGTCGAACTGCCCGTCAACGGTGAGGACGGCGCGGTGGTCGGTGGAGACCTGCACTTCAACCCGCACGCCCTGGGAAAGCACGACCGCACGATCGAAGCACAGATGGGGGGCGATGGGGATGAGCAGGATGTTCTTCAGCTCAGGGGGCAAGATGGGTCCCCCCACCGCCAGGGCATAGGCCGTGGAACCGGTGGCGGTGGCCACGATGAGGCCATCAGCAGCGTAGGTGGTCAGATACTCGCCGTCAATATAGGTGGACAGGCGAACGATGCGCGCCAGGGTGCCCCGCCCGACGACAAACTCGTTGAGGGCCTCACCGGACCAGGGAGGCCCATCGAGCTTCCGTCGCAGTTCGGCCTGGAGCATCATGCGCTCTTCGAGCCAGTAGCTGCCCTCCAGGACGCGGGAGAGCTTCTCAGGCCAGTCCTCCCGTTCCATCTCGGCCAAGAAGCCTACCCGACCCAGGTTGAGACCCAGGATGGGAACCGAGTGTTCGGCGGCCATTCGCGCTGCCCGCAAGATCGTGCCATCGCCCCCTAAGGTGATCAGAAAATCGAGGTCATGCACGCGGCAGGCGACTTCGGCCTCGTCCCAAGCCGAGCACAGCCAGGCGGAGACGCCTCTCTCCTCCAGATGATGGGCCATCTCCTCGGCCAACGCAAGTGATTCGGGCAATTTGGGATGATGTAGTAGACCGGCTTTTTTCACTGAGGATGCTCCATTGCCTCCTCCCCCTCGCAGGGGGAGGCTGGGAGGGGGTGAGGCTGGCGACCTCAGAGCGAAGTTGTGTGCCCAAAGCACCACGGCTTCCGTCGCGAATTCCACCCTCCCCTAACCCCTCCCTGCCAGGGAGGGGAATTCTCAACCAAGCCGTTGGCTCAGCCAGCTTGTCACGTCTTCCAAAGCCACGAGCTGCTGCTCGCCCTCGGCCATGTCGCGCACGGTGACCTGTCCGGCCTCGGCTTCCCGCTGTCCAACGATCAAGGTGAAGGCCGCGCCCTCTTTGTCCGCCTGCCGCAGTTGAGCCTTGAGGCTTCGATCGCCGAAGGAGATGAGCGCGCCGACGCCGGCGGCCCGCAGTTTCCCGATCAGCTTCAGCCCCATCAGCTTGGTCTGTTCGTCCATGTGAGCGGCGAAGACCTGAGGCGAGGGCAGCGTTGGCACCTGCACCCCTTGATGCTTCATGGTCAAGACGATGCGCTCCAGCCCCGAGGCGAAGCCGACGCCCGGCGTCGGTGGGCCGCCCAGCACCTCGGCCAGGCCGTCGTAGCGCCCGCCGCCGCACACGGCGTTCTGCGCCCCGATGCCCTCGGCCCACACCTCAAACACGGTCTTGGTGTAGTAATCGAGGCCGCGCACCAAGCGATGGCTGAGGGTGTAGGGTCGGCCCAGGGCATCGAGATAGCCCAACAGGGTTTGGAAGTGCTCAGCGCATTCGTCGCATAGGTGCTCCCTCATGTTGGGAGCAGCGTCAATGATGGGCTGGCACCCCTCGCTCTTGCAATCGAGCAGGCGAAGGGGGTTGCGCTCTAGACGACGGCGGCAATCGTCACAGACGTCATCCAGGCGCCCCTGGTAATATTCAACCAGCACTTTCAGAAAGCCGGGGCGGCACTTGGGACAGCCGATGCTATTAAGCTGAAATGAGAGCCCCTTGAAGCCCAAGTCCTCGTAGAGGTGCCAGGCCACGGACATCACCTCTAAGTCCACCGCTGGATCCTGCTCGCCGATGGCCTCCAGGTTGAACTGGTGATGCTGGCGATAGCGACCGGCTTGGGGCCGCTCGTAGCGAAAGACGGGTCCCAGGGAGTAGACCTTGACCGGCTGGGGGAGAACGTGCATGCCGTGCTCAAGATAGGCCCGCACCACCCCGGCCGTGAACTCCGGGCGCAAGGTGATGGGATCCCCGCCCTTGTCGAGGAAGGAGTACATCTCTTTCTCCACAATGTCCGTAGTCTCGCCTATGCCGTGCTCGAAGATCGCGGTGTCCTCGAAGATGGGCGTGTCCAACTGCCCATAGCCGTAGAGCTGAACAACGCTGTGGATGCGCTCCTGGATGTAGCGCCAGTAGCGTTGATCCTCAGGTAAAATGTCTTGCGTGCCGCGTGGTGCGCTATACAAAGCCAATGGAAACCTCCTCTTTCGATTTGCGATTTGCGATTTACGATTCTAGCCACCTACCACTTTTGGCACAGTCCGTCAGCGACTCGCATTCGGGGCAGCTACCCAACCGTAATCAAAACTGCAACCGTGTCATTGCGAGCCGAAGGCGAAGCAATCCCCACCCCGCGAATTGGAGATTGCTTCGTCGGCAAACACCGCCTCCTCGCAATGACACCAAGAGGTTTCTGTCCTTTAGAATGGCGAGCCCCGCCATGGCCGGCTCGCAATGACAAAAGAGACATCGGTTCATGCTTGAAGTGGCACTCACAGCAAAGTGATAGGTAGCTAATTTGCGATTTGCGATTTTCAACGAGTCGCCTGTTGCCTCATTGCCTCGTTGCCTCACTGCCTCACTGCCTCATTGACTTTTGAAGTTTGAGCTTTGATATTATATCCTATTTCTGCCTTTTACGCTAACCTCTCCCCGCACTCCCCCCGATAGCCACAGCTCCGGCAGCGGTTTGGATTGGCATGGCTGGGGCCCACGTCGTCGGCGGAGAGGTCCTGCCGGATCTCATCCAAGGTGCTCAGCAATTGGGCCCGCAACTGCGCGGTGTACTCAATGGCGTAGGTTTGGTCACGGTATTTGATGATGCCATAAGGTGGGGGCGACCCGTGCTCCTCTTCGACCAGAAGGCAGTAAGCAGCCAACTGGAGCACGTGGGAGCGATAGGGGTTCGGCGGAGCGGGGGTGGATTTGACCTCCACGGGGATGACGGCCCCTCCGTCGTCAACCAGATAATCGGGCCTGCCCGTCAGGAGATGGCGGCGGGAAAAAAAGGGCTTCTCACAACGATCCCAGGCGCCGGTGTCAGCGTAGATCACCTGGCCCTGCGGCAATCCCGTCTGTTCGTGCAGGCGACGGGATCGTCTGAGCAGCAGCAGGCCTCCGCCGAACAGGATCAACGCACAGGCCAGTAGGATCAAGCGAGGGTCGGTCACGGTGTTTTCTTCTCTCTACTATCCAGGCGATCCAAGAGTACCGGAGTCCCAAACTTGTTTGGGCTCGTCGCGTCCCCCTAACAAGTTAGGGACTCCGACACGCCCAAGCCACGACCAAAAAGCCCTAGCTCCGCAGGGCCAGCGCCAGGAACAGCGCGCCGGCCAGCAAGCCCAGCGCCAGCGACGCGTACGCCCAGCGCCGCAGACGGTGAGAGCTCAGCACCTTTCGTCCATGTCGGGCGTGGACCGCTTCCCCAGCGGCCATGCTCTCCAGGTTGGCCGAGCGGTAGCCCAGCACCCTCCCCAGCCACCAGGCTCTGGCGCAGTAGGCATACTGGCCCAGTTCGCTGGCCCGAACCACCCGGCTGGTCTTTCTAGCCATTGGCCTTAACCCTCTCCTCGAAGGCTCGCAGAGCTTCCTGCAGCTTATCTTGGCGCATGGCCATGGTCAAGTCGCCCCGCGTTCGCTCCAGCACGGCCCGCACGACGTCGGTGGTGCGGCGCAGGCGGCGGGTGATGGCATCGGGAAAATCCATGGTGACCAACACGGCGTAGATGTCGTCCATGGCCGACAGCATCTCCTCGGCCCGTTCGGTCTGGCCTCGGCGGATGACGTCCAACACGTGGCGGCGCATTTCCCCCACCGTCTCGCCCAAGCCGTTGAGATAGGGGGCGTATTCTATGCCCAGATCATCGGGGTCGGGCAGGGCGCCGCCGGTGATCAGGGCATAGGTGATGCTGGCCTCGGCCAGCTCCTTCAGGGCATCTTGGGTGTAGCCAGCGTAGTACAGGTCTGGGTAGTCGGCCACGCAGTCCATCAGCTCGGAGCCTGCTTGATGGGCCGTGGTCAGGAGTTGATTCGCCTCCGCGAACTCGGCGCGGTGCGTCGCGCGGATGGTGTTGGCGCAGCGGCGGATCAGCTCTCGCGATCGCCGCAGCGCCTCGTCTCGCGCCGTGTTCTTGGCCTCGAAGGCGTCACGAATTCTCTCGGCAATGGCATCCAGATTTTCCAAAAGCGTCCTCCCTCCATACCTAGAAACCGGGTTTTCGCTGGTAAGCGAAGCGGCAACCTGGTCTCTTGCGCCTACTTCTTGAAGCCGATGGGCTTTTCCTCATCGAACCCATGTTCGGGCGTCTTGATCTCGCCGAACTTATCCTCAAACTTCTCCAGGTTCTGTCCCAGGGCTTGATGCAGAAGCTTGGCGTTCATAGGGGTCATGATGATGCGGGCGTGGACCTTGGCCTTGGGCACATTGGGCAGCAGCTTGGCGAAGTCAAGGACGATCTCCGAGGGGGAATGGGTGATGAGGACGAAGTTGGAGTAGATGGCGTCCAAATCCTGAGGCAATTCAATGTTAACGCGCCTCTGCTGTTGCGCTTTCTTGTTGCTCATATTTCGCTCCTTTCGTTGATTCCATATCTAAGCACGGAACACGCGATACGCAACACGCATCACGTCTTCACGTTTCACAAACTCTCTCGCCACCAATCCCAGCACCGGAATCCTAGAACATCTCAATCCCATAATCCACCACCTGCACATCGGGGCGGTTGCGCTCGATCCATTCCACGACCGAGCTTAGGGTGCGGTGGACGCGGTCGCTCCCATTGGAGACGCAGGCCACCCCCAGCACGGCCGACTGCCAGAAGTCCTGGTCGTCCACCTCGGCGATGGAGACGTTAAACTCGTTTTGCAGACGGGCGACGATAGACTTGATAACCCGCCGCTTGCCCTTCAGCGACCCGTTGCCGGGAATGCGCAGTTCGATGGTGCAGGTGCCGATGATCATGATCTACTCCCTATGTGCAGTACCCTATTGTACAGCATTGTGCTAGATTTCGCAACACGGCATTCTACTTCCGAAAATTCCACTCCCGCGCGGCGTACTTCTCGCGCCGGAGCTTCTCGGCCAGGGCCAGCTCGTGCTCGGTGAGCTGGCCGGGGACCAGCCGCAGGTTCAGGGCCTGGGCGAAGCCAGCCGCTAGATGTCGGGCCGCCTCGTCGAAGGGGACGACGTGACCCAACGCTAACTCCAGCGAAGTGGCGCAGGCCCGCAGTTCCTGCCTCAGCTCCTCCCGCCTCTCCTCGGACGGCGCTCTCAAGAAGTCGAAGATACGGGCCACGTCGCCTTCCAGCGGCAGGGAGCCGTGCTGGAGCACCATCTGCTCCTTGCGCACCTGCGCGCTCCCCACCAGCTTCTTGCCCCCCACGGTGATCTCGTAATCCGACGGAGCGTCGAAGCAAGCGGCTGACTGCGGCCCTCTCCCCCCTACCCCCCCTCTCCCAACCCTGGGAGAGGGGGGAACTGGAGGCTGCTCCCCCCTCGCCCCCCCAACCCCGGTAGAGGAGGAAACTGAAGGCTGCTCCC
>CAZEBW010000033.1:0-36898 GCA_964510205.1 uncultured Anaerolineae bacterium | reverse complement strand
CAAACCCGTCCATGCCAGCGCAGGGGCGCGAGTTCCACGTCATCGGCGACGAGGACGTGGCGCTGGATGAGGGGCGATACTACTGAGCCCGTCGGCCATCCTCGATGAGGGCGCACGCGGTGTCTCCACCAGGCTACTCAGAAACAAGGTGGCTGTGTCATTGCGAGGCATCTTTTTGCCGAAGCAATCTCCACCTTTCGAATTGGGGATCGCTTCGGCGAAAAAACACCGCCTCGCGATGACACTTGGAGTTTCCGCCTTTGTGAGTGACGCGAAGCACCGCGCGGGGCTCGCGATGACACCTACGATTGTTCCTCCCACAATTGGTAGCGCAAACGCGCTATGAAGGAGCTCGCAAGGCCGGGATGCCCGCTCCAATAGAAAACCCGTCTGCCATCGAGTAGCAGACGGGCTCTTATGTATGATCTGGCGGCCAAGCTGCGATGACAGCTTGGCCGCGCCCCTGGCTCCCCGAAAGCCGAGGGGTTTTTTATGTCTCGTCTTCACCCTGATCCTAGCGCCCTACTCAGCCCAAGTCGCTACAGCCCAACCTCCTTCTCAACCTCGGTTAGAGCCTCCTCGAAGATGGCCAGTCCCTCATCCGCAATGTCCTGGGATATGCTGAGCGGCGGCATGAAGCGGACGGTATTGGGACCACAGCCCAGGAGGAGCAAGCCCTTCTCAAAAGCACGACGGACAACCTGATTGCGCATCTCTGACGCTCGCTCTTTGGTGGCCTTGTCCCTCACCAGCTCGATGCCAATCATCAGCCCCTTGCCCCTCACGTCGCCCATGCTGGGATGCTGGTCCATCATCTCGTTCAAGCGATCCAGCATCCGCTGGCCCATGCGAGCTGCATTCTCCATGAAGTCGCTCTCCACCAGCTTGATGGTCTCCAGAGCGGCTGCACAGCAGACGGGATTGCCGCCGAAGGTGTTTCCGTGAGCGCCGGGCGGCCAAACCATCAGACTCTTGCGGGCCACCATCGCTCCGATGGGCATGCCCGAGGCGATACCTTTGGCCAAAGTGACGATGTCTGGCTCTACGCCCCAGTGCTGGATGGCGAACATCTTGCCCGTGCGCCCAAAACCCGTTTGCACCTCGTCGGCAACGTACAGGATGCCGTACTTCTCCATCAGCGCCTTGAGCCGGCCATGCCACTCTGGCGGCGGCACCACATAGCCGCCCTCGCCCTGAATCGGCTCGACAAAGACAGCCGCCACTTCCTCGGCAGGGACAATGGTCCTGAACAAGACATCCTCAATGTACCCCACACAGGCGATGTCGCAATCGGGATACTCCAGGTTAAGGGGGCAGCGATAGCAGTAGCCGTAAGGCACATGCGTCACCCCCGGCACCAGAGGCGCGAAGCCCTTGCGCTGCACGTACTTCGACGCAGTCAGGGACAGCGAACCCATGCTGCGGCCGTGGAACGCGCCAAGGAAGGCCAACATGCGGGGCCGTCCTGTGTAGTAGCGGGCCAGCTTAAAAGCCGCCTCCACCGATTCGGTGCCCGAGTTGGTGAAGAAAGCTTGGGTTTCCTCTTCGATGGGGACCAGGGCATTGAGCTTCTGCGCCAACTTGATCTGTTGGGGATAGTAGAAGTCCGTCCCAGACATGTGGATGAACTTCTCGGCTTGCTCCTGGATGGCTTTGACCACAGCGGGATGGGCGTGGCCCGTAGCGGTGACGGCGATGCCGGCATTGAAATCAATGAAGCGGTTGCCGTCCACGTCCCAGACCTCTGACCCCTTGCCGCGCTCCATGACAAAGGGGTAAGAGCGGGTGTAAGAAGGAGAGACGGCGGCTGCATCCTTCTCGATCCATGCCTGGGCCTTGGGGCCGGGTGGTTGCGATTTGTTGACCATTTTGATTGTATCCTCCTTGATATTATGATGGGGTGACGTAACGATGTCACCTTTTCCAGTTTCTTGTTGACGTGCCAACGCCGTAACGTCATTCATGTGATGAAACGGCGTTGGCCTTCCTCTTCGCCTCAGTACCCATATCAGCCGCCGGCGACGAGGTGAATGGCCCTCACCTCGTCGTTGTCCTCAATCGTCGTGGTTTCATACTCGCTCCTGGGGATGACCTTGCCGTTCACCGACACCACGATCATGGGGAAGGTAAAGTTGAGGGCCTCCAACAGAGAGTCTACCGTCATTCCCTCTCGCCACTCGACGTCAAACTTGTCGTTAACTCGTATCATCTCGCTATGCGTACATTCGTGGATTCGGGATTCGTAGATTCGTACCCATGTACCAATCTACGAATTTACGAATCTACGAATTTACGAATCTACGAATTTACCAACTCCACCACGTCGGGGAAGTCAATGTGCAGCCGCTTGAGGGTCTCCAGCGTGGGGATGCCATCGGGCGTCCAGCCACGACGCCTGTAAACGGCATCAATCAGCTTCTCGTACTGTTCCTCGCGGTACGCCCGCAAGGCGGCCAGCTTCTGCTCAGTGGCTTTGCCTTCAGGATCGAAGCCCACCTGTTCTTTGAGCTGCTTGTCGTATCGCTCGGCGCGGGACTCGTATTCCTCGACCGTCACCGGTCCCATGGAGCGATAGGGAATGGCGTCGTGCTCGCGGGTGCCGAATCCCATCTTCAGGTTGAAGACGCGCTGGAAGTTGTACACCTGCTCGGACATGGTGATGAGGTCTTCCTTGGTCACCTCGCGCCCGGTCACGCCGGAGAACAGCTCCACGTAGTTCTGCACGTGCTCCGGTATCTTGGATGGCTCGTCGGTCTCGGCATTGCTCGGCGGCGTGATGTCGTTCCAGGGCAGCTTGCACAGCCCGCACAGCCCGAACCAAGTGCGCCACATGGGGAAGTAGTGCAGCGCCTCAGCCTTGTCCTCGAAAGTGGGGATCTGATTGTTGACCATGTCCATGAAGATCAGCCAGGCCTCGTCGTGCTGCGGCCCCTTGCTGGCCAATCCGTATCCCCCCTGCTGAGCCAGCGACTCCTTGGTCACGTACTCTGAGTACTCCAGCCCCTTGGCCTCCATACCGATGTCCTGCATAAACTGGAGATCGGCGTCTGTGAGCGAATCAATCTCCTCGGCGAAGATGTGCTTCATGCGGCGGATGCCCTGCCCGGCGACGGCCCCGAATCCCTCGCCCCGCCCCATCTGGTGCAGCAGTTCGAGGGCGGCGTCGGCGTTGCCGAAATGCAGTTCCAGTCCACCGGTGATCTCCTTGTTGAGAATGCCCGCCTCGTAGCACTCCATAATGAAGCCGGTCGAAGTGCCAAAGGAGATGGTATCCAAGCCGTAGGTATCGCAGTAGAAGTTGATCTCCAGGATGGCGTCGGGATCGAAGATGCCGCAGTTGGAGCCACAGCCGGCGATGGTCTCGTACTCCGGCCCATCCACGATCACACTTTGTCCATTGTACGGTCCTGTCTGAAGCGTGTAGCTGTCCACAGCGTGGGAGCAGCTCATGGTGCAGCCCAGCCAGCAGCCGTCGGGCAGGCCCTGGGTGAAACGCGCCTCCCACACATCCCCGTTGATGTTGGGCGTATCGGGATGGGAGCCGTACTTGAAGTTGTGGACCGGCAGCAGGTCGTAATCGTCCATAATCTGGACCAGGTAAGGCGTGCCTCGCTTGCGCATGCGGTTCTGTTGGTCGTCGTAATCGTGGATCTCCTTGTTGATCTTGCCGCCCACCTTCCTGATGCGCTCCCTGTCGGCGGGCTGGTTGGCCGTCCCCTTGCTACCGCTGTACTTAACCACCAGCGCCTTGATCTTCTTGTCCCTGAAGACCGTGCCGATGCCGCCGCGGCCGGCCTGCTTGAAGCGCATGCTCTGGCGGCGCACGTCGTACCAACTGAAGTTCAGGCAGCCCATCAAGGTGTTCTCCGCGCCGCTGCCCGCCGAGACGGTCGAGATGTCGCGCTTCTCCCTTTCGGTTTCGGCAAACATCTCCGCCATCTGCTCCCCGATGAGGTGAGTGTCTACGGCTTCTTCGGGCGCCTCTTCGATGGTCACCTTACCTTTATTCCCGTCAATGAAGACGATCACATCTCGCTCGGCCTGGCCCTGGATCTCGAGAGCATCCCACCCCGCGAACTTGAGAAACGGGCCGAAGTAGCCGCCCACGTTGCTGTCCATCACCGAGTGCGTCAGGGGAGAAAGGCTCACCACCAGCGATTTCCCGGAGCCGGGGTATTGGGTCGTCCCGCCGATGGGACCGGAGGAGATGACGATCTCGTTCTGCGGGTCGTTCCATTTCGTGTCGCCCGTGACGGCATTCCAAAGCAGCCACAGGCCAAAGCCCTTGCCGCCGGTGAAGACGCCCTTCATCTGCTGGGTCACCGGCTTGCTGGCGATGGTGTTATCAGAGAGGTTGAGGTAGAGAGAGCGGTCGGTATACCCCTTCTCCACCTCGCCCAACTCGTAATCGAACTCGGCCAGCACCTTGTGTGCTTGCTTCATCTGTTGGATGTCTTCAGTGGTCATAGTTCATCTCCTTTGATGTTGATGGATTCTTGTTGGTAGCTGTTCATAGGCGTTCGTAGGGTTCTCTGGCGTCGAGGGCGGGAAAGACCTGAAAGTGTTTCAGGTTGAACGTATAGAATGGCTTGCCGATGCGGACGGCAATGGCAGCAATGAGGCAATCCAGAATGCCAACGCCGTGGCTCAGATGGAACTCCTCAAACCGTTTCAACGCTCGCTCCGAGTCCCCTTTGTCCAGGTGAACGATCGTGTACGTGTTCAACTGTTCGGCAAGCATCCGTTGTTCCTGTTTGTTACGAGCACCCTGAAGGATTTCCATGAGGCTCAGAACAGGAATGCCCAGAACTTGCTCCTGATTCGCTTTGAGCCACTCGCTTGCTCTGGCATTTCCTCTGAGGAACTCGATCAGCACATCGGTATCGGTCAGGAACTCTACGTCAGCCATAGTGTCGTTGCTCTGCTTCTGCCCGGAGTTTGCGGGCAAACTCAAGGCTATCTCCTATGTCTTCCCGATCTTTCCATAGACCGAACAGGGGAGAACGAAGCAGGTCTCCTGCTGTCAGAGGTTTCCGGGCAACCTCAGGCTGTTCGGGGAAGATCAAAACCACCACTTCCGCAGGTCCCAGAGGGACATCCTTCGGGATCTGAATCTCCAATCTGCGATCCGCTTGGACTTTACTCCTGATGTTCAGGGTTGTTACTCTATTCTCAGCCACGATTGTTTCTCCTTTTCCATTCCCAACTGAGCCGCGTGTAACTTCGGTGATCACGTATTCCACGGGCGCAGTTCCTGATACAGCGGTCTAAAGGATAGTACAACTGGGGGAAAAAGTCAACTCTGGGGGATGGCTGGCGCCCCGCGCATGCCAGTTAGCGAGTGAACAGGAAAACGACAAACTTCCTCTTTCACTCAGATTACCCGACCGCTTTGACAAACGCATCAAATGACCCCAAGCCCTTGTACTGACCGAACTTTTCGTCCAGCACGAAGAGATAGGCCCAGTCAACCTCTGTGCTCTCGTTCGCTTTCGCAATCCATTCCTCGGCCACTTCCCGCTTGGATTCGACGTCCCTTTGTTTGGCAAAGCCTCTCCCCTTGGTCTCGACCAGGTAATACCGCCCGTTTGCTTTCACGATGAAATCGGGAATGTAGTAGTGAAAGCCGTATTCCTCGTCGTAGTAGGGAATCTTGAAGGGCACCACACGGCTCCAGGCTTCGATGCTCTCCCACGTGTCCAACCTCTCCATGAACTCGTGCTCTAATTCGCTGTCATAATCCACCTGGTTGAACACCGATCTTTGGGGGACATACGTATCCTTCGAGGTCTGCTTGGGCTTGGTCTCGGACACTTTCACCGTCCTCAGGCTGGGCTCAAAATCCCGTACAGTAGCGGCGATCTTGCGAATCTGATCTCGAAAAGCTTTCAGGATTTGTAACTGTTCACCCTCCCGCAGGCTTGACGGCAGATTCAGGCAGAAATCGGTTGAAATACCGCAAGCGACGAACGATTTCAAGCGATTTGTCAGCCTGCGGGAGGGTAGGCTGAATAGATACCATCCTCTTTTGATGTGAACCGGTTTCCACATAATAGCCCCCCAATCTGGTATATTTGGATGGATGTTGCGGCTGCCGTGCGCGGCGGCCGCAGCAGCAGCGAGTCCATCCCACCCAGAAAGGCCACGCCCGCCGCCAATTGATAATGCTATCTCACTGTCGCTCCGCAGCGGAACCCCACGTTGAACCCTGCATACTCCGGGCGGTTCCTGGCGCGATCGGTCGTGCGTATGAACTTGGGAAGATAGCCCCACGATCCACCGCGGAACACTTTGCGTACGCCCGAATCCGGCCCCTGGGGATTCCGCGCTGGAGAGCCATCGTAATAGGCTCCGTCGTACCAATCGGCCACCCACTCCCACACGTTGCCGGCCATGTCCAGCACTCCGTAGGGACTGGCGCCAGCCGGCTTTGAGCCTACGGGCACAGTCTTTCCACCGCAACCTGTGTATTGCGCCTTGTCGCAGTCGGGCGCGTCGTTTCCCCAGGGGTATAGCCGCCCGTCAACGCCCCGTGCTGCTTTTTCCCACTCGGCCTCCGTCGGCAGCCTCACGCCGGCCCACTCGCAGTACGCCTGAGCGCCGTGCCAGGTCACTTCGGTCACCGGGTGGTCCCCAAAGCCACTCTCGACCACGTATCGCCCTTCCTGGCGAAGGATATGGCCATCCTGGTCTTCGACCTTCGTTTCCAAGCAGTCACGCCCCCCACAGGCGCCCCGGTATTCTCCCAGGGCGTTCAAGAACTGGACGTACTGGGCGTTGGTTACCTCGACCCTGTCAATCCAGAACGCATCCAGGTATACCGTGTGGGCAGGCGTTTCATCGGTTGCGACCTTGGGGTCAGCGTCTTCGCTACCCATAAGGAACTCGCCATCTGGCACGTGGATCATCTCTGCCTGGTCAGCAGAA
The DNA here is from genome assembly GCA_964510205.1 of uncultured Anaerolineae bacterium. GTDB lineage: Bacteria > Chloroflexota > Anaerolineae > VGOG01 > VGOG01 > CAZEBW01. Next base: position 29,971 of record CAZEBW010000033.1, on the reverse strand, counting down.
CGAGTCCAGGTCGCGCCTGGGCTATCTGTGGGCGTAGCCGTTCGGGCCTGGACACACGCGCCCACGAGCACCATGCTGAGGCATAAGGCCGCCAGTAAGAAAGTCACTCTAGGTGGGATTCCTGCGGATCGTTTCCTGTCCATTCTCTTTGCGTAAGCATTCACGTGCCAGGCACTTTCATAGGCTTCTTGCGGGCTATAGTGCCTCCAAGCCAGGTGAGATCACTCAATCGCTCGGCTATTCGCAAGTGCCTGGCACGTTGACGGCTCGCCCTTACCATCCACCTGAACAGTTACCAGGATTTCATCCACAATGGACGCCAGATTGAGCCGCTTGACGTGTTCGGGGTTATTCCTATCAAAATCGCAAAAGAGCTTGCCGGCGATGTACTCGTCCAGTTTCCTGTCAATGACCGCTTTCACGTTCGTCCCGACCAGTTTGTTATCTCCAACGATCATGTTGACCAACTTGGCTTTGACGAAGTTGCAGAAAGTGTAGAACTGGAAGGAGACTTCCGAAGCCTCGGAGACTTCGGAAGTCTAGCGTTCCACAGGTCTATTCGCTCCACCGTCTGGAAGGGCAGGCTGACCGTCTTGACTTTGGTCTCCTTGCCTCGCCATCGCAATTCCACGTCGGGTTCGAATAGGTCTGCCATACCGATTCTCCTTCATATTTCCGGGTCAAGCTAGGCCGCGGTCAACGTCGCCAGCGGCCCGGATCGGTCAGTCCTCTGGAGACCACCAATCAGCGCTAACCCAGAATCGCCGGGCGATGACCTCGAAACCGCAGTAGCACGGCGGCACGGGTCTTGCGCAACATCACGCGGTCTACCTCGCGCTGGAGTTGGTCTAACTTTCGTCGTTCCTGTTCAGTCAGCGTACCGGCCTGGTTCTTGCGAAGCAGGCGGTCCAACTCGCGCTGCTGCGCTGCCGGCACCTGGCCCAACATAACCTCCCAAAGCGTTTCATCTTCCAGGTTCTCCAATTCAACTAGTGTCTCCACCAACTCCGGGGGCAGCCCGTCAAGCGATGGAAGCGAAACCTGGAGGGTCCTCACCAACAGGTCTTCTAACCGACGATTGGTTGCTTCGGCCATGCGCCTGGCCGGCAGGTAGACGGTGTGGGGTAGCTCCAAAGTCACTGTTTGTGCCATTTCCCTTTCACCCCCTTGAAGCGCTAAAGCTGTTTGTTCAAATCACGCTTGATTGGTAACTGCTCAGCCCGTGTCATTGCGAGTCGGCCATGGCGTTCCCCGCCATTCTAAAGGACAGAAACTTCCTGGTGTCATTGCGAGGAGGCGATTCTTGCCGACGAAGCAATCCCCGAGTCGCGAGCCGGAGATTGCGTGCAACGCGGGAAGTCCTCCTCCACGGTTGCCTTCCGCTCGCAATGACAGCCTGAGTAGTCACTTTGATTGTAGATCAGACGCGGGATAGGGTCAAGTTTCCGCCTCAGCAGGTCACGGTGTATCCGTCTATAACACCGCCCGCCGCACCATGTCCAGCGCCCGGTTCACTAACCAGCCTGTAGCCCGCTCGCTGGGGCCGCCGTACTGGAAGGTCTGGACGGTGACCTCCTGCGCCGTAGCCAGGGCGATGTACACGGGCTGCCGCTCTTTTGGATCGTCGGCGATGGGCGTCCGCGCCCAGACCGCCAGACAGAGATCCACTTCCAGAAAACTGCGTCCCTCTCGCGCTGCTGCTCGAGCCGCCTTGGCCGAGAAATGGCCCGCCTTCTTGAACTGAGGCCGAGGCAGATCCAAAAGGCCGATGGCTTCCCCCACGGTGTCCACGATCAAGCAGGCGCCCAGCACAGCGGGGCCATCCGGCGCGTCAAACATTCGACGGCTGACGGCGCCATCCACCCCACACTCCACCGTGCCCAGCGTCAGCTCCCGCTCGGCCAGCATCCGCGCTACCACCTCTGCAACGGTTTCCTCTCCCACGCCGTAGATCACCTCCCCCAATCGCTCGCGCACCCGCCTCTCCATCTCCGCGATGAGCTGACGTGCCTCTTCCTCGCTGGCTGCCTTGGCCACGACGCGCACATCGGTCTGGCCGGGATGGGCAGACAACCCCACGGTGGGATTCGCATTCTCCATCAGGTCGCCGATGCGCGAGTCCACCTGCGACTCCCCGATGCCCACCGTGCGCAGCACGCGGGTCTTGATCATCTCCTGGCGGCCCAACTTGGCCTGGAGGTAAGGAATCACCTCGTGCTCCATGAGGTGCTCCATCTCGTGGGGCACGCCCGGCAGCACGATCACGTCGCCCCGCCGGTCTTGAACGACAAAGATGGGCGCAGTGCCCACCGGATTCTCGATGGCCACTGCGCCTTGGGGCTTGAGCGCCTGGCGGCGGTTGTTCTCGCTTAGTTCGGCTCCGCTCACTACAGGCATGGGATGGCCCCAGCCCCGAAAGCGCTCCTCGATCCAGCCCAGCATCTCCTCGTCCAGCACCAGCTCCCGGCCCGTGGCCCGCGCCACAGCCTGGCGGGTGACGTCGTCCACCGTGGGGCCCAGCCCGCCGCTGCAGATCACCACGTCGGCCCTCTCCAGGGCCTCCTCAATGCAGCGGGCGATGCGCTCCTCGTTGTCCCCCACTGTCACACGATGATACAGGTCAATGCCAATCTCTGCCAGTCGCTGCGAGATGTAGGCCGCGTTGGTGTCCACGATGGCGCCCAGGAGCAGCTCTGTTCCGATGGAGATGATCTCTGCTTGCACGGCGCACCCTTGCCTCTTCACCGCGTCGGTCTTTTACTCTTCAAACAGATCTCCCAACTCCCTCTCCCATACCTCGCCAAGGGGCATAAAGGGCATCTCCACAAACTCCCCGGTCAAGCTCTCCAGGTACTCTCTCACTTCAAGCTGAGGCAATGCTCTGTCCAGTTCATCAATCTTTTGATCCATTGATGAAATGAGTTCATCACTTTTTATGTCGAGGTCTGACAGATCAATCCCCAGGCCGAACATGTGGTTTAACCTTCTTGTGAGGTCATACCATGCCTTGAAGTCATTCTCTATCCTCATTCCCCGAAGGTGTTCTGAGAGATCTGAGAGGTCATAGGCCGGAACGAAGGCGTAAAGGACGAAAAGCTCTACGCCACTTTGTTCTGCTCTGTCAACGAGATATGTACCGATGGTTGTCCCGCCTTCATAGTTGGAGAACCTGACGGCGTATTCGGCAAGTCCATCCTTCATGTCTGGAAGACTGTAGACGCAGGATACTTGTCTGTCCTTATCATGCGGCATCGCACCATACACCCCGCCAACTGCAGCCACTCTTCTCACCCCTAATTCCTCCACGGCCTGAAGGAGGGCTTCAGCATATCGTTCCACGTTCAGATGAGGCTCTTCCCCCAGAAAAATGACCAGTCCCCTTCTGTCATCGCCTGAGTAGAAGAACTCGTTCCGCTGGGTTCTCAACTCTTCCCTGTATCCTTCATCGAGCTTGATCTCCGGTCTCAGAAAATGGTGCGTGCCGGGGATTTGGAACAGGTAGAACCCATCCGGCTTCATCTCCCCGATTCTTCTCGTCCCGGTTTGTTCTATCAGATATTCGGGCAATCCTGATGAAATGGCGCCGGCGTCTGCCCATTGGTGCCAGCCCATGATCATGTATACCTCGTCAGCAGTCGGTTTCTCCCAGATTTCGACCAAATCGCTCATGTGTGTCACCCCCAAGTTTGCTTACTGCACAGCATACCAACCCAATACGCCGAGCCAAAGTTGATAGAGCCCAAAACATGCCAGGGCCACGACCGACGTCCCCAGCATGGCGCGATTCACCTTCGGCCCGAGGCGCCTGGCCGCGCCGAAAAGCACGATGATGCCTGCCAAAGTCAGAATCATGGCCAAGTAGAAGCCGGCCAGAAAGCCCATTCCGTTGGCTGGAGCGTCGCGCCAACCTGCTAGCAGGACGGGGCCGGTGACCAGGCTCCAGTAAATGTACGGACCAGGACTCACCACGTTCATCATCGCTGCTCTGAACAGGCTCTGCGGTGCGGATGCGATTGCCGTCCCGCGTGCTGGGTCAAAGTTGCGCCATCCGATGAAGGCGTTCACCGCCAGATAAAGAACGAACAGCCCACTGACGATGTGGAGGAACCGTTGCAGCCCCTCTGGTACCTGGCTCAAGGCCAGCAAAACCAGAGCAATGATGGGACCGTCGCTCACGAGAGGGGCAAAAGCAGCAAGCAGCGTGTTTCGCCACCCAGCATTCAGTGTTTGCGCTATGATGTAGGTCTGAAAAGGGCCAGGCTGCACGGCAGCTGCAAAGCCGCAGCCAATCCCCTGTAACAGGTAGACAGTCACATTCTCCAGTTCAGATGCTCACTTCTCAGGAACGCTGTAGGGGTGGCGCCGGATATCAACACAGGCGAATCCGGTCTCCGCTCGCTTCTCCTGTTCCTCATTCCAGGGGGAGCAGCTCGATCTCGAAGAGGCGAGGCCAGAGCTTTCCGGTAACGAACAGTCGGTCGTTCGCTGCGTCGTAGGCGATGCCGTTGAGAACGTCCACTGGCTGGGCACGGTCTTCTGCGCTCAGAAGACCCGCCAGCTCAATCCAGCCCATCACCTCACCCGTATCCGGTGCGATCCTGGCGATGCGGTCCGTTTGCCACACGTTGGCGTAGATCTCCCCCCGCACGTATTCCAATTCGTTGAGCCGGGTCACTGGCTCGTCGCCGTCGCGCACTTCGATGCGACCGACCTCCTCGAAAGTCTCAGGGTCTAAGAAATGGAGGGCGGAGGTGCCATCGCTCATGATCAGTCGCTGTCCGTCGTGCGTGAGGCCCCAGCCCTCGGTTGGATAGCGGAACTCTTCCAGCAGCTCAAAGCTGCTTTTGTCGTAGACAAAGCCAACGCCCGACCGCCAGGTCAACTGGATGATTCTTTCCCCCAAAACAGTGATGCCTTCGCCAAAGAAGCGGTTTGGCAGTTCGTGGATTTGCAGCACCCTGCCGCTTTTCAGTTCCACTCTGCGCAAACTGGAGTATCCATGCCGCCCAGTTCCTTCGTACAGAACGCCGCCCTCAAAAACCAATCCCTGGGTGAAAGCATTTCGGTCGTGGGGATAGGCGTTGACGATCTGGTAGGTGAAGTCACGAGCAACGGGTGTGGGCGCAGCGGCGGTAGCCGTTGGCGTGGCAGTGAGCAGCTCAGCGACGGGTGTAGCAGTTGGAGCAGAGCCACAGGCCGCCAGCAGTGAGATGCTGAGGCATACTATCAAAGGTACAGACTTGATGTTTCTCTCTCCCAAGCTGTCAAGCCAATGTTAGTTGTCGTAAGGTCCCAGGAAGCGTTTGCCATCGAAGTGAATGAGATGCGTCCCTGCTTCCCTGACCCAGACCTCTGTTTCCCAGGAGATGTCGCCAATGTACCTCGCCATGTCGCTGCGGGTGAGGAAGGCCGTGACGTAGACCAGCCCAGGTCGCGCACCTTGGAAAAGCACTGCTAATTCCTCCCGACGTTTGGCGTTGACTGGACCGTGGCTTGTAACTGCCTCAATCAGAACCAGCCAGTCTCTCTCCACGTGATGGATCACCACATCGGGCATTTTCCCATGGACATCCACCGTCACACCGAGAGCTCGAAGTGCTTCCTCGTCGAAATATCTCCACTTGTCCCCCGTATCACCCACATAGATAACGTAACCGCCAGGCACGAACCTCGGTGCAAACTCATCCACGATGGCTTTCACGAGTTTGCTGTGTGCTCCTGGGGTTAGATAGACCTCCTGTCCTTCGGCCAAGGCCACAGGAACCATCTTCAACTCGCGCGCTCGCGCGTACCGCTGCTTCAATGTCTCCACAGATCTCAAGTAGGTCTTCAGGTTGTCCACCCAGGCAGGCGTTCCATAGGTCCTAACCAGCTTGAGAGCAGTCGGCTCAATCTGATAGCAGAACTTGGGGCTGTTGACAGGTCTGCTTGGATCATCTGGGTTGGGCACAGCAAGACCAGCGTCCATGAACTGGTGCATACTTTGCCTTCGGAAAGTCTCACGGGTGTTCGGGGCATATGCCTTGCCATAGTGGTCTCTACAGAAATCCATAATGGGCGTAATACCCATCAGAGGGTCTTCTGCCTCGGCCCAGGGCGTTTCCGGCTTCAGATCCAGCAGCGCTAGCAGAGTAAGGGCGGAGCGTTCATTCTGTTGGCCCCTTGGCATGCCAAGAGCCTTTAGAATCTCCAATGCATCATCAATCTTCTGCTTTGCAGCTACAGGATCAGGGGATTGTATATCTGCCATTCGATGGATCTCCTTTTCTAACAACTCATCAATCTCCCTTTGAGATGGGAACTTGTCTCCGACACTTGCACCAAGTGTCTCCAGGGTCTCTCTACTCGGATACCGCAACATTCTAAGATCAGTTGCGTTGACCTGTGTATGTCCATTGAACTGACGGAAGTAACTATCTACGAGAGTCGAGTTCAGAAATATCGTAAGACCCTTTACCAGTTCCGGGGGCAGCCCGGCATTATCACGATGATAGACATTCAGATGATTTTCGAAACTCACGTAGGGAGCCAAAATCTGTTTCGGATCATAGATAGCAGCTACAATGCGACGTCGTTCCTCTTTGGCCGAGAAACGCTTAACGAGAACGTAGTCTCCAGAGGGCAACAGAAGGGATTCAGTCTGCGAGGTTAAAACAATCGCATTAGGCTTCTTACCACCAAGCTTGGGCCATCGAACGAACCCCTTATGAAAATGAGAGGGATATATGAGAGGCATGGTACCCTCACCGGGATCAGCCCTCAAGAAATCTTTAGCTCGAAAGCCAACAACACGCCCTGTAGAAACGGCGATCCCAAGATCATCCAGAGAGCAAGGGAAGACTCCTATCCGATCCAACACGAATTGATCCATTTTGCTAGTGGCAATGTGGATGATCAAGTCTGGATCATCGGGCTTGACGACCTGCTCATAGTCTACTTCATGAACAGTCATGCTTTCCTTAGCTGGGCCATGACTGGTAGAGATGAGAACCCTTCCCCTCTCATCACTCTTGACTGCATGGAAGATGATGTTTTCCTGAAGAACATCGTCGGTCCTGAACGTTTCCTCTCTTGACTCAAAAACGTGAATGCGACGCAGGGCCATAGCTTTCAGGAATAACTTGCGGAAAGGCTTGAAGTAGGGGCCATTGCAGAAACTGCGAGGCGTGATGGCGACCAGCTCGCCTCCTGGTTCCAGTAGGTCAACGGCAATCGCAAGGAAGGCCGAGTACAGATTGCCAGTTTCTATGCCAATGCTGCTGAGCAGAAGACGATGCCTTGAGTCACTTCGGATTTTTCTGTACGGCGGATTCAGAATAGCGCGATTGAATGAATAGCGTTCGACAGGGAACAGCCCTCCCCTCAGCATCTCCACACCTGCACTGATAAAATCTTCCTCTAGCACCCTCCCAACGAGTTCCATCCCGTGGTCTCGACACACCTCTTGACATTCAAGCAGCGTGGAATGTAGGTATTCAACCAACAGTGGCTCCAGCTCATAGGCTATAACCGAAATACTGTGTGGCCGTGCGTCACGCTGGCAAACCTCCTCCACAAATGCTGTCGTCAGAGTCCCCACCCCCGCTCCCGCATCCAGCAAGCAGAGTTCTGGGGCCGAATTCCCAAACAGAGAGGCCATGAATCGGGCCACGGAGGGCGGTGTGAAGAACTGCCCCAGCTTTGAGCGCTGTTCAGAATCCAGCTTGCGGCATGCGTCAACGCGGTAGAGGTCTACGCGCTCTGTAAGACCTTCCGCTGCAGCCGTATCTGTGATTGAATTGACCTTATACAGTACCATTGCCCTGCGCTTGTCCTGCCTGAATCAGGGCCCGGACATGGATCCGCGAACAGAACCCAGTTATGAATCCGAGCCCATAAGAAACTCACCGCCAGGTATCAAAACGAGTTGCTCAATCGAGCTAACTGACTGATCTGGAAAGCCTACGCCACGATCCGCATTGCCGTCAGCACGTAGATGCCGCACGAGGCTATGTATCCTCGCCAAGCACCTTTCCCAGGATTTCTCTGGCCTTCCCCAGAAAAGCCTCCGCGTCAGCCACGGCTTGTTGAGCGTCCTGCCGTGACGCTCTTGTTCGCGGATCGTAGCCGCTCGCTTCGCGGGCCTGCATCGCCCGTGCGAGTATACGACTATACCGCCTGTCTGCATACCCCCTTTGACGAAGCGCTGACTGAACTGAGACACGACTCCAGAGTGACGGCGCAAGTCCACATCAACAGCCAGAAGCGCGGCTTTGGCCGAGTAGAACATGACGTAGTAAGCTTTGGACACAGTATCGTCAAAGCGGGAAAGATCGAGCAACTCACGGGCAACTTCTAGCTTCTCTTCCGCCAGAGTTAGCCAAACTCGGATCAGTTCTGACTTTTCCTCCATATCTCTATTCCCTCTTCCTTTGCCCTGGTGATCAGCGGAGACCATTCGCGGAAGCGGCGCTCACTGATCACCAAGGGCGAGATATAGACCCCGTGTTCCAGCGAGATGTCACTGGCCGTATCAACAATGGCCTGCCAGCGGGGATCGCTGAAGGGAGCGGCATAGAAACCACCGGGCAAACGCTCTTCACCCCAGCCCACCACCACTAACACGTCAATATCCGATCCTGCCGTAGCCTCCCCTCTAGCCTGGGAACCATATAGGATCAGCCGCTGCAGTTCATCGGGGAAGCGATCCAGCAAGGCATCACGGTATCTTGCCAGCACCTCATAATTGGTCATCTTCTGGGACATAATGTGACCCTCATGCATAATGGGGACATCGGCTTCATCGGGAATCCACTGCCACGAACTGCTTCTCGAAGCCCCCTACTCCCCCTCCAACAACTCCCTCCACGGCCCATGGATGCCCTCCTCCGTCACGCCGTAGGGCAGTGCTGTCATTCCTCCACTTGGAGAGTAGGAATTGGTGCGCCGCTAAGGGGCTCATCGCACCCACGCGGGCACACAGCGGTACTCGATCTGGTGCGAACCGGGCAAACAGGGCTCGTTGATTCCGCATCAAAGCGTAGGGCGGCGGTGTCATGCGTAGGCAGGGATGTGTTGATAGATGAATTCGTCCATTCTGACGGTCTGCCGAGCGTGTTCGATGGTCAGGCTGACGACGCGCCCGTCGGCGTCCAGGTCAAGGTAGACGTTTTCATTGAGCTCGCGGGTCTCGACTGGCGGCTGGTCAGAGAATTCGACCAGGGCGGTATCGGTGTCGGCAAAGTATTTGATTCGCATAGCTTGCTCCTCAATTTACTCTCTAAAGTCGCGGTCGAAGAAGGCATTGTGGATGGTTTCACCGTCTGCAAGCAGGATGACGCGTAGGGCGCGGTTGTCCATTTCGGGAATGCGCGCCCAGCGTCGTATCCGCCCGTCGGCCTGCCGTTCTTCGCGCAGGGGGTGTTGGATGACGTGCTCGATCCATTCATCCTGGATGATGGCGCGGTCCGGCCGCCGGCGGGTGTGGAGAAAGTAACGGGTGAATTTCATCTTTCGGCCAGCCTCCCCCTTCTCTCTCCAAATACTCTTATTCCCTTACAGGGCCTGCCACAACGTCACTCCTTCTCTTTGGATGTTCCGCCAGAGTCCTGTTTGTAGACGAGATAGGTTGGCATACTCCTCTTCACTCAGCAGCAGCAAAGAGATCAGGGGACGGAAGTCATACCGCCACATGGTCTCGTAGCGGATCTCTCGTATCTTTTCCTCAACAGAAGTGGAATCTCCCTTGACAACGATCAGCACATCAAGGTCAGACCACTCCTCGGCATCCCCCCTGGCCCTGGAGCCAAAGAGCTTGACCAGCCTAACCGTATGGGGCAATCCTTGGGCTACAGTATCCTTGAATTCCTGAAGCAGGCTGCTCTCTCTGTCTGCCAATTCCATATCCACGCCTCCTGGCTACTTTCCCTACTCCCCCTCCAGAAACTCCCTCCACTCGCCGTGCATGCCGTCCTCGGTGACGCCGTAGTAGACGTGGAGTTGGTCCTCGCCATCCCGCTGGACGAAGTCGTAGCGCACTTTGCCCGCTCGCTTCTTCTTCTTCCATAGGCCGATGTCGCCCCGCCAATCCACCTGGTCTGTCTGGACGGGGTGCTCCTCCTTCTGGGTGATGGCGTAGCGCCATAGCCGGCGAGCCGAGGAGCGGCTCACATTGCGCACCTCGTTGCCGTTGCGCAAGTCCTTCATGGTGTGATAGAGAGTGCCTTTCCGCTCCACCGTTTCCACGATCTCCACCCCCGTCTTGGGCGGGCCCAGGACGGAAGGCTGCTCCTCGATCTCCTCCCCTTCCTCGGCGGGCGCTTCCTCCTCCACAGGCGGCGCTGGCTGCAGAGATCGCTTCACCAACTGCACGATCTCGTCACGCACGGCCAAGTTGGTATCGGTCTCCTGGCGGACGTAGATCTTGCTGCCCTCAATGGCGTAGGGAGGATCTTCGCCCCGGGGCACGGCCAGGCGCACGACCTGCTCGCCCTCGGTCCGCTGCACATCAATGGTCACTTCCAAAGGCGGGGTAATTTTGCGCTCGATCTCGCTTCGAAGGGTGGCGATAGCCTCTTTAACATTGTCAATGCCCACGGGCTTGGTCTTGGGATTGGAGCTGACGCCCACATAAATGGTGCCGCCGTTGGTGTTGGCGAAGGCCACCACGTCGGAGATGATGGCATAGAGGCGGCCGCCACGCCGCGTCATCCTCTCGTGGAAGGACTGCACGATGCTGGCCCCCTGTTCGCGCGCCGACCTGATGTGATCAAACGGCTTGCGAGCCCGATAGGGCCGGGTGAGGGTGAAATCGTCGCCCAGGAAAACCTCGAGCAGGGCCTCGAAGCTGACCTCCGGCAGCAATATCTCGGTGACCCGATCACCGACGCCCAGAGACTTCTTGTCGTTTGGATCGCGGGTCAAGCGGTGGGCATCGGAGCCCTGAATGCAGCGCATGGGGCGAGGGTACTCCGGCTTGGAGCCGTTGAAGAAGGACATGGTCGAGCGCCGGCTCTTGCTCTCCAGGTCGGTCACCTCCAGGGCATGGAGGTGTTCGTCCTGCGTGTAGGCGATCTTGGTCTGGCCGCCGAAGCCGAAGCGCCGCATGGCCACGCCATGAGTCGAGTTGGCGTGGGCAGCGATCACGATGCCGCCCGCTTCGTCAATCGTACGGTAGACGGTCAGGACATCGGATGTAGCCCCCACTTCGGTGGAACCCTCATCCAGCTTGTCTGCGGGGATGTTGAGGTCCAAGAGGATGTACTCCAGTTCCCTGACCGGCATATCCTCCTGAAAGATACCCAATATGTGAAAGCCCAAAGTCGCCGTAAACTCGAAGCCGGGCAGCACCAATATCTTCTCCCGCAGACTGCGATACTCCTGAAGCCTTTTCTTCTCCTGAGAGCGGAGCCGGTTCAGCCGCTCCAGCATCTCTAGCTCTTCAATCTCCTCTAACATGCCCGCGTAACCAGCCACGGTGTTGTGATCGGTGAGGGCGATAATGTCCAACCCCTGCTTTCCAGCTTCTCGCAGAATATCTAGATAGGAAGCGGTTGGTTGTTGATAACAAGCAGAGGCAGGGGTGTGGATATGGAGATCCATCCGCCTCCACTGCGATTGCTCTTTGTTCTTACTTCTGTTGTTTGTCATTTTCAAATCCTTTGTTGGTAGTTGGTAGTTTGGTAAATTGATGGAGTCGCAAACCCGGGTATTCTCCCTGTGGAGTGTTGCTGGCCTCAGCCGAGCAATGAATTGCTCAGCTGAGACATAAAATGCGACAAACCGCGTTTGTTCTGAATCCGTTTCAACGGATTCCCTGTATCAGCCGAGGTCGTGGAGGAGGACTTCCCGCGACCGAGGGCCAATCAACTGTCGTCCGCTCGGAGCCTAGACTCAGTACATCACAATCTAGCTCAAAAGGGGCGTCTTCGCCCCGTCTCGGCGGCGGGGACGCCGCCTCTGAGCGACAAATTGTGATCTACTGAGACTCTGGATCTACCGAGTCTACGAGCTCCCGAATTCACGGATTCACTAAAGTTCGTCCTCCTCCGTTAGCGAAGCGGCCTCCGTATGGCGGGTGAACGGCTTGAGTAGGTTGGCAAACTCCATGGGGAAAACGAACTTGGTAGCGGGGCTGGCGCCCAGCGCTTTGAGGGCTTCCAGATACTGCAAGCTCATGGTCTTGCTATCCACCGTCTCGGCCACTTTGAAGATCCTGTTCAGAGCCAGGGAGAACCCCTCAGCCCGCAGGATGGAGGCCCGCCGCTCACCCTCGGAGTTGAGGATAGCCGATTGTTTCTCACCCTCGGCCACCATAATGGCTGCTTCGCGCTTGCCGTCGGCCTCGGTGACCATGGCCCGGCGGTTGCGCTCGGCCGCAAGCTGGCGGTTCATGGCGTCCTGCACCTCTCGAGGCGGAATAATCTCGCGGATCTCCACGCTGGTGACCTTCACCCCCCAGCGCTCGGTGACCTCATCCATCTTGACGCGCAGCACCATGTTGATGTCCTCCCGCTTGGAGAGCACCTCATCCAGATCAATGTCGCCGATCACGGCCCGCAAGGTGGTGGTGGCGATCCCTTGGGAGGCGCCGGCAAAATTGGCCACCTGGATCACGCTGTCCTCAGGGTTCACCACCCTCCAATAAATCAGAAACTCTACGTCAATGGGGGCATTGTCCTTGGTGATGCAGGTCTGGTGGGGGATCTGAAGGAACTGCTCCCGCAGATCTACCAGGAATGGCCGGTCAATGAAGGGGATCAGGAAAACGATTCCAGGCCCCTTTTGCCCGATGGAGCGCCCCAGTCGAAAGACCACCAGGCGCTGGTACTCCCGCACAATCTTGATGGCCATGCTCAAGATGACGGCCACAAACAACAGGAACAGAGATATAGTGGCCAGATTGCCCAATATGTCAATAAACATCTTAACCTCCTTTTTCTTAAATTGGTAGGTTGGTAGAGTCGTAAATTCGTAGAGTCGTTGATTCGTGTAATTATAGATTCGTAGATCAATTCCCGAATTTACGAGATTCCGAATTTACGAGTTTACGGGTTCCCGAATCTACGGATTTACCAGCTTGCCAGGTTTACCACGACTTCACTTCTTGGTTACCTTTAACCTCACCCCCTCTGCCCCGATCACCCTAACCTGTTCTCCCTTCTCGATGGTCCCTTCTGCAGCGGCGGCACTCCACAGCTCGCTCTTGACCTGAACCGTGCCCCAGGGATCCAGGTCCGAAGCGGCCACCCCCGCAGCCCCAACCAGGGACTCGATGCCGCTGGCCACCCGTGTCCGCTGGGCCCTGATGCCTGCCGAGAGAGCAAAGAGGAAAAACGAAGCGATGGTGACAGTCATGAGGGCGATGAGGGGCCAGGAGACGGTGAGACGCGGCATGGTCGGCGAGGGCGGGGCGAAGGGGCTGAACAGCATCAGCGAGCCGAGGGCGAAAGCAATCGCTCCTCCCACGCTGAGCATGAAGCCAGCCACTTTGATGTCCAACACGAAGAGCACCACCGCCAGGACAATGAGGGCCACCCCACCCCAATTCACGGGCAGACTGCCGAAGGCCACGAAAGCCAGAATCAAGCAGATGGCGCCCGTCACCGCTGGGAAGATGGCTCCAGGGTGATAGAACTCGGCCACCAGGGCCAGCGTGCCGATGGAGAACAGCAGATAGGCGATGTTGGGATCAACGAGGACGTGCAAGAACTTCTCGGCGAAGTTCATGCCGATGGTGCGGACCGCAGCCCCACGGGTGCTCAGGGACACCGCGCCGGTAGCCGTCGTCACCTCCCGGCCATCTATCTTGTCCAACAGATCCGCCAGATCGTCGGCCACGAAGTCCACCACTTGCAGCTCCACCGCCTCTCTGGCGATGATGGACGCGCTCTCCCGCACCGCCTGCTCCGCCCACTCGGCGTTTCGGCCCCGCTTCTCGGCGACGGCCCGGACGTAGGCGGCAGCGTCGCTGGTGGTCTTCACCTCCATGACCTCCGTGATCCCCGTCCCCGGCATGGACACGGGGTGGGCGGCGCCGATGTTGGTGCCGGGGGCCATAGCGGCGACGTGGGCGGCCAGGGTGATGAAAACGCCTGCCGAGCCGGCCCTGGCTCCCGCAGGGGCGACGTAGACCACCGTAGGAACAGCAGAGTTCAACATCCTCTGCACAATCACGCGCATGGGGGCGTCCGATCCGCCGGGCGTATCCAGTTGGATTACCAGGCACTGGGCGCCGTCCTCCTGGGCGATGTCGAGGCCCCGGCCAACGTATTGAGCGGTGAAGGGATCTATCACGCCCGTCACGGTGATGAGGTCAACGTGCTCCCCCTGCTGGGCCGAGGCGATGGGGCTGCCAACGAGGAAGGCGACCGCCAAGATCAGCCCTATGAAGGCCAAGCGTCTGTTCATGCGGATTTCGCTTCTTCTTGACATTTCGCCTCCCAAGCACAAACCAGGCCGCGCGGCGACCGTTGATCTCAACCGCGTTCACGAACTTGCGCCCGGCGGTTGGAATGAAGACAATTCGCCGCCCCGCGAAACTTGCTCACTTGCCCACTTGCTCAGCCAGAGCCGCGTCAAAGACCTGATCTATCTGGTCGGCCAGGATGAACTGCATCTTCTCTTTGACTTCCTCCGGCACGTCGTCCAGGTCCAACTCGTTGCGCTGGGGCAGGATCACTTTCTCCAGGCCGACGCGGTGGGCCGCGAGCACTTTCTCTTTGATGCCCCCCACCGGCAGCACCTGGCCCCGCAGGGTGATCTCGCCCGTCATGCCCACGTCCGACCGCACTGGCCTCTCCAAGAGCAGGGAAGCGAGGGCCGTGGCCATGGTCACCCCAGCCGAGGGGCCATCCTTGGGGATGGAGCCGGCGGGCACGTGGAGGTGAATGTCACTCTTCTCGAAGAACTTGCCATTGATCCCCAGCGCCTCGGCCTGGGAGCGCACGTAGCTGAGAGCCGCCTGGGCCGACTCCTTCATCACATCGCCGAGCTGCCCGGTGAGGGTGAACCCCTTACCGCCCGGCATCTTGGTCGCCTCGACGAAGACAATGCCGCCCCCAGCAGCCGTCCAGGCCAGCCCCGTGGCCACGCCGGGGATCTCCGTCCGCTCCGCCGCCTCGAAGAAGTACTTCGGCTTGCCCAGGAATTCGCCCACCTTTTCCTCAGTGATCCGCGTCCTTTCGCCGATTCGCTCATTCGCTGACTCGCCGATTCGCTCATCCGCTGATTCGCTGCCCCCGGAAGTGGACACGGCTTCGGAAGTGGACACGGCTTCGGCCACCTTGGTCGCCACCTTTCGGCAGATGCTGCCCAGCTCCCGCTCCAGGTTGCGCACGCCCGCCTCGCGGGTGTAATCGCGGATGACCTTGCGGATGGCCGCCTCCTGGAATTCGATCTCCTCTGGAAGCAGGCTGTTCTCCCTGACCTGTCGGGGAATCAAGTACTGCTGGGCGATCTTGATCTTCTCTTCCTCAGTGTAGCCAGAGAGCCGCAGGATCTCCATGCGGTCGCGCAGGGCGGGGGGGATGGTGTCCAGCACGTTGCCCGTGGTGATGAACATCACCTGGGAGAGATCGAAGGGCACGTCCAGATAGTGGTCGCGGAAGTCGCGGTTCTGCTCCGGGTCGAGCACCTCCAGCAGGGCCGATGACGGATCGCCGCGCCAATCCTGGCCCACCTTGTCAATCTCGTCCAGCATAAAGACGGGGTTCTTGGATTCCACGCGCCGCAGGGCCTGGATGATGCGGCCGGGCAGCGCGCCGATGTAGGTTCGCCGGTGGCCTCGGATCTCCGCTTCGTCGCGCACGCCGCCCAGCGACTGGCGCACGAACTTGCGGCCCAGAGCGCGGGCGATGGAGCGACCCAGCGACGTCTTGCCCGTGCCGGGCGGCCCGATGAAGCACAGGATCACGCCTTCGCGCTCCCGTCGGATGTAGTCCACCGGCGCTTCCTCTTCCCCCTCCTCTTTTCGCTCCAGGCGCAGCTTGCGCACCGCCAGATATTCCAGGATGCGCTCTTTGATGTCATCCAAGTCGTAGTGATCCTCGTCCAGCACCTGGCGGGCGTGGGGGATGTCCAGCTTGTCCTCGGTGCTCTTGTTCCAGGGGAGGCTCACCAGCCAGTCGAGGTAGGTTCGGATCACCGAGTATTCCGCCGCGGCGGAGGGCAGCTTGGACAGGCGATCCAGTTCGCGCTTGGCCTCCCTCTCCGCCTCCTCCGGCATGCCAGCTTCTTCGATCTTTTGGCGGAGCTCCTCGGCCTCTATGGTCTGCTCGTCTTCCTCGCCCAGCTCCTTCTTGATGGCCTTCAACTGCTCGCGCAAGAAGTACTCCCTCTGCACCTTGGTCATCTCGGTCTGGGCCTCGGTTTGGATCTTCTTGCCCAGCTCCAGCACTTCCAGTTCCCGATTGAGGATGACGGTGAGCTTGCGAAGCTTCTCCGTGACCTCGTCAATCTCCAAGATGTCCTGGGCATCCTCCAGGTCCATGCGCATGTAGGTGGCGATGGCGTAGGCCAGCTGGCGCGGGTCGTCAACGCTCAGGGCCAACATGATCAGCTCATCGGGTATGTGGGGCACCAGATCAACCAGGCGGCGGAAGAGCTCGACGATATTGCGCATCAGCGCCTCGACCTCTACCGTGTCCTCAACGACATCGGAGACCACCTCCACATTGGCTTTCAGGTAGGGCTCCAGTTGAGTAACCTCGCGGATCCTGATTCGCTCCAGCCCCTGCACCAGGAGAACCACCGTGTCCTCAGGCGACTTGCGCAGGCGATGCACCAGGACCGCCGTGCCCACCTGGTAGACGTCATCCGGCCCGGGGTCCTCTCGATCCGGATCTTTGGCCGCCACCAGGCCGATCACGCGCTTGCCCAAAACCGCGTCATCTATCAGGCGAATGGAGCGTGGTCGTCCCACCGTCAGGGGCAAGGCGGTCAAAGGATAGACGACCACCCCTCGCAGAGGCAAGATGGGCAGCTCGCTGGGGATGTCCACCAGGCCCTCATTGGCCAGGTTCTCGGCCTCCTCTGGGCTCTCCGCGCCTTCTTGCTTCACGGGCACTAGGGCCGTCTGGGGAGACGCATCGGCCGGGGAATCATCTCCCTGCTCTTCACGTTCGGTTTGCTCATGTTCTTCCGACGAAGGCAGGGCCATCCTCCGCCGTATCCATTCCCATAGCTGTGTCAGATTCACGATCGTAAACTCACTCCGTCTCACCGGTCTTGACCACAGGCACCTTTTGGGCTTTAGCCTTGGGCAAAACCACTTTTAGGAAGCCATCTTCGTAAGTGGCTTCGATCTCTTCCTCGATGATGGCCCACGGCAGATAGACCTCGGTCTTGAACTCTCCGTAGCGAATCTCCATCTGCTGATAGCTCAGGGTCGAGCCCTGGGCCGCGTCCTGAGCATGGTCGAAGGGCTGCCGAAGGGCTTCGTCCTGAGCTTGTCGAAGGGCCTCGGTCAACGGATCGCGCCTCACCCCGTTGATGATCAACTTGCGGTCGGATAGCGATATGGCGAACTTGGAGCTGAACGCCGCATCGCCTTCCTCCATCCCCGCAACTTCCACCTTGACCACCACGGCATCCTCGGTCTCGTAGACGTCGGTAGGCGGCCGCCACGTTTTTATGTAGCGTAAAGGCAGCCAACGCCTGGGGGGAATCACCTCGTCGAACAGGCGATCCACCTCCGCTTCTATCTGATCAATACCATCCCACAGAATATCTTTTCGTTTCATCGTCGTTTCCTCATCAACACGATAGGGCCATCGCGCTCAGCTTAATTGTACCACACTTGCCCAATAAGCTCAAGCGCAGGGCGGCAACGAAAACGCCCCCGCGCAAAGTGCTCACGGGGGCGGGCTGCCTGGTTGACCGAGAACGATGGCTGCGCTTCTACAGCCTGGCGGCCACGGCCTGGGCGACCTCCAGGGTGGTGTTGCTGCCGCCCAAATCGTAGGTGCGCACCTCCCCCTCGGCGATGACGTCGGCGATGGCCTGCTCCAGGGCCTGCGCCGTCTCGGTCTCCCCCAGCCAGTCCAGCATCAGCTTGACCGCCAGCAGCATGGCGGTGGGATTGACCTTGTACTGCCCAGCGTATTTGGGCGCTGAACCGTGGGTCGGCTCGAAGATGGCGAAGTCGTCGCCGATGTTGCCGCTGGCAGCGAAGCCCAATCCGCCCACCAACTGCGCGCACAGGTCGGAGACGATGTCGCCGAACATGTTGCTGGAGACGATCACGCCGTAGTCCTGCGGATTCTTGACCAGCCACATGGCCATGGCGTCCACGTTGGTCTCCCACAGCTCGATGCCGGGGTACTCCTCGGCGATCTTCCGCGCCTCGCGCACCATCAGCCCACTGGTCTCACGGATGACGTTAGGCTTCTCCACAAGCGTGACCGTGGGGTAGCCGCGCCGCTGGGCGTATTCGAACGCTTGGCGAACGATGCGCTGGCAGCCCCGGCGGGTGAAAATGCGACACGACAGAGCGATGTCCTCCGAGGGCACGCCCTCGAAAGCGGCCATCCGAGGGCTGTGCGATTCCAGCGTCGTCCGCACGCCGTCGGGCAAGGGATGAAACTCGACGCCGGCGTAGAGGCCCTGGGTGTTCTCACGAAAGACCACCAGGTCCAGGCCGTCGCGATAGTTCAGAGGGTTGCCTTTGAACGCTTTGCAAGGCCGCAAGTTGACGTACAGGTCGAACAACTGGCGCATGCGCACGATGGGGCTGCGGTAGGTGAGGCCCTTGCCCTGCAATTCGGGGATCAACTCCGCCTCGGCCTCCTGCTTGGGCTTGGAGGTGATGGCGGCGAACAACGCACAGTCACAAGTCTTGAGGGTGTCAACCGTGCGCTGCGGCAGGGGCTCGCCCTCGGTGCGCCAGAACTCCCAGCCGATGTCGGCCGGCACGTACTCGGCGTCGAGGGCGATCTTGTCTAACACAATCTTGGCGGCGTCCATCACGTCGTTGCCGATGCCGTCGCCGGGCATCACTGCGATTTTGTACTTAGCCATAGTCTGTTATCCTCCTCGGTTGAAATGGATCGAGCTCTTGAACTCATTAACGACGACTATCGCCGGCAGCGCGACCTTGCGCAGCCTCCGCAGGCTCTGCCGCGACACCTGGCCGCCCACGGCGGCGCCGATGAGCAGCATGGCCGCTTGCCGCAGGCTTGGGGCCAGCGGACCCAGCTCCGCGCCCAGCAGGTTCGCCCCGCCGACGATCACAATGGGGCCGATCAGGTCGCCCGTAGGCACGCCGACTTTCAGGGCCAGCAGCGCGCCCGCGCTCCCCACCGCCAGCAGGATGGCCCCTCGGCCCACATCGCCGGCCCAGCGGTGACGTTTCACAGAGCTACTCAAGCCCCAGTTGCTTGCGGGAGTAGGGAATCAGCCCGCCCGTGTTAAGGATTTCCATCACCTCTGGCGAGAGCGGCGGAAAAGCGTAGTCGCCCTGGGGCGTGGTCACCGCGCCAGCGGCAAAGTCTATGGTGATCTCGTCACCGGATTCGACGCCGTCCACCGCATCGCAGGTGACAATGGGCAGCCCGGCGTTGATGCAGTTGCGGAAGTAGATGCGGGCAAAGCTGCGAGCCACAATCGCTCCCACGCCGGCTTCCTTGAGACAGGTCACCGCCTGCTCGCGCGAGCTGCCGCAGCCCCAGTTCTTGCCAGCGACGATGATGTCGCCGGGCTGCACGTTGGCGGCGAAAGTCGGATCCAGGTCCTCCAGCGCGTGCTCGGCCATCTCTTTGGGATCGGAGATGCTGTAGGTGTACTTGCCAGGAAAGATGACGTCGGTGTTGACGTCGTCGCCGTACTTCCACACGCGGCCGGTGATCTTGGTCTCCATTCATTTCCTCCCGGAGACCTGACAGGTTTCAGAAACCCGTCGTAACTGCTCAGCCTATGTCATTGCGAGGCGCGCTGTTTGCGCCGAAGCAATCCCCAACTTGCTGGTAGGAGATTGCGGCAATCCAGGGGATTGCTTCGCTTCGCTCGCAATGACAGCCTGAGTAGTCACAACCTGTCAGGTCTAGATATTCCTCGGATCGGTGATGACGCCGCTGAGAGCCGAGGCGGCTACGGTGGCTGGGCTGCCCAGATAGATGAACGCTTCTTTGGAGCCCATCCGCCCCTTGAAGTTGCGGTTGGCCGTGGAGATGGTCGCCTCACCGGGGGCCATGCAGCCCTCGTGCGCTCCCAGGCAAGGCCCACAGCCGGGATTGAGCAGCGTCGCCCCGGCGGCCACCAGGTCGCTGACGATGCCCTGCTCGATGGCGCCCAGCAGCACCTGCCGCGAGGCGGGCAGCACCAGCAGCCGCACGCTGGGGGCGATGTGCTTGCCGCGCAGGATGTCGGCCGCCGCCGCCAGGTCCTCCAGGCGCCCGTTGGTGCAGGTGCCCACCAGGGCCTGGTTGATGGGCGTGCCAGCCACCTCGGCGACCGCAACCACGTTGTCCACCGTGTGCGGCTTGGCCACCTGCGGGACGAGGCCGCTCACATCGTACTCAATGACCCGCTCGTAGCTCGCATCCGGGTCGGCGTGAACTTCTTGGTAGTCGTGCTTGACCCGTCCCCGAAGCCAGGCGCGCGTCACCTCGTCCGGTTCGACGACGCCGTTCTTGGCTCCCATCTCGGCGGCCATGTTGGTCAGCACCATGCGGCTGGCCATGCTCATCTCGCGGACGGTCTGGCCGGCGAACTCCACGGAGCAATAGTTGGCCCCGTCGGCGCGCAGGTCGCCGATGATGTGCAGGATCACGTCTTTGGCCGACACGCGCTGCGGCAGGGTTCCGTTGACGACGATGCGCAGGCTCTCCGGCACGCGCAGCCAGATCTGGCCGGTGGCCATCACCGCCGCGGCCTCCGTGCGCCCGATGCCGGCGGCGAAGGCGCCGAACGCGCCGTAAGTCGGCGTGTGCGAATCGCTGCCGACGATGACCGCGCCAGGCCAAGCGTGTCCCTGCTCCGGCAACACCTGGTGGCAGATGCCCTCGCCGATGTCGTAGAAGGACGAGATGCCCTGCTCGGCCACGAACTGGCGGATGATTTGGTGATTGATGGCGTAGGTCTCGCTGGCGGCCGGCGCCACGTGGTCCAGCACGATGACACTCATATCAGGATCAGCCATTTTGCTCACCCCGATCTTTCGGAACTGCCCCGCGATGGCCGAGGTGTTATCGTGCGTCAGGAGCTTGTCAGGCCGAACGGTGACGATCTGCCCCGGCGCAACGCTGTCCAGCCCCACCTTGCGAGCCAGCACTTTTTCCACAAAGGTTTGTCCCATGACGTTCCTCCTGAAACTTGACAATGGAGTGATAAGGTGTTATACTGGTGTACGAATCGTACATTTCGTACATTATTCCGATCGGAGGTTTCCATGTCACGCCAACGAAATGAGCCTATCACGATTGGCAGCACCGAGGCCCGCAAGAAGCTGGCCCATGTACTGAACGAGGTTGCCTACGGCAGCCAGCGTTATGTCGTCGAGCGACGGGGCAAGCCACTGGCCGCCATCATACCAGCGACAGAGTACGAGGCTTTGCTAGAGATGTTGACCGATGCCGGCGCGCAGGGTGAGATTCACGGCATCCCTGTGCAGATTCGCTTCGATGGCAACCGCTACTTCATCTCTGACGATCAGTTCGACCTCTACGGCGAAGGCCCCACTCTGGAGGCTGCCCGCCGGGATTACTGGCTGGCCGTGCAAGATTATCGGGCCGATTTGGAGGCAGACGCCGACCGCTTGGCCCCCTACCTGGCTGATCGGCTGAGCCGCCTGCGCGCGCTTCTGACCGACCAGGCGACTGACGAGAAGGACAGACCGGCATGAGCACGCTCAAAGCTCGCCAGGCGGACAAAGCCCTCATCAACAAGCTAGGCTTCGAACGGCACGATTCACACCACCGCATTTACCGGCTTTACCTGGATGACCAACTGGTCGCTCGCACTTTCATCTCGCACGGCCAGCGCGAACTCACGAGCTATCACATCGGCCAGATGGCCAAGCAGATGCGCCTGTCGCGCCGGGAGTTCCTCGACGCTGTCAAGTGCCCGCTGGACCGGGAGACATATCACACCCTTATCCGCCAGCGGCTTCTTCCGTGATCTCAAACAGCTTCCAGCGCTCGATGGCCCGCCCGTCGGGGGTGAACACTGGCTCGCCCATCATCTCCGCCCGCAGGCCGAAGAGCTTGCGCAAACCGGCGAACATCAGCGCGGTGGAGATGTGGGCCGGCACGCCCCCCTCGGCGATGATGCGCTCGGCGCCGGGCAGGATGACGGGTTCGACCATCTCGTACTCCAACTCGTCCTCCGCCGTCTGCCGCACCTGAAGGTCAGCGAAGTAGCCCACGCCGACCAGGTACTCCGCCAGCCCCTCCATAGCCGCCAGCGGCGTGCTGGTATCTAACTCCAGCCGCTCGTGCACCTCGTCGAAAAGCACCTCGCCCGCCCGCCAGACCACCTTCCAAGCCTCATCGCCCCAGTTCTCCCAAATGGCTCGGTAAATGGCGTAGATCTCCAAATCGAAAAAGGCAGGATCAATCGGATTCTCGTACATTTTCTCACCCTCCCAGGGTCTTGCCGTAAGCGAAAAGATTGCCGGCCTGGAAAATGTCCATCTGCACCTGCGAGAAGGGCTGGGCCTGGAAGGTCTCTCCGCTGTCGAGCGTCAACTGGCCGGTCTCGAAGTCCACGGTGAGTCGGTCGCCGGTCTGGAACTGGCCCGCCATTTCGGACAGGCCAGGCAGCGACAGGATGGGAAAGCCGCTGTTGATGGCATTGCGTTTGTAGATGGCGCCAAAGCTCTCGGCGACGATGGCGCCGACGCCCAGGGCCCGGAAGCAATCCACTGCCTGCTGTCGAGACGATCCGGCGCCGAAGTTCTTGCCGGCCATGATCACGTCGCCCGGCTGGGCCTTGTCAGCGAAATCCTCCCAACCCTGCAAGTTGCCCAGCGCGTACTGGCCCATTTCCTCCACATCAGTGATGTGCAGGTGGCTGTTGTGGAAGATCATGTCGGTGTCAATATCGTCGTACAGTTCGCCGTCCGGGTCGGTGAGCACCCACAGACGGCCCTTGATGTGCATGCGAAACATGCCTTTCTCTTTCATCCTTGCACCTCCGGCACGGTGATCTCGCCCTCCAGCGCGGCCCAGGCCGCCGTGATCGGGCTGGCCAAGTACGTGTCGCCCGCGCCCTGCTTGCCCGGGTAGTTGCGGTTGCTGGTGCTGATGTTCACCTGCCCCGCGCCCGTCATCCCCAGGTGGCCCGAAGCACAGCCGCCACAACCGGGGTTGCTGATGATGAATCCGGCGTCGAACAGGGTCTCCAGCACACCGGAGCGCAGCATCTGCTCGAAGACCCCGCGCGTGGCCGGCACCACCGTGGCCATCACGTGCGGCGCGATGCGCTTCCCCCCGACGACCTCCGCCACGGCGGCGAAATCCTCGAAGCGGCCGTTGGTACAGGAACCCATGAAGACGGAGTCCACCCGCCTCCCGGCCACCTCGCGCACCGGCACCACGTTGGCCGGATTGGGTGGACAGGAGATCAGCGGCTCCAGACTCGCGATGTCCACCACCACGGTCTCGACGTACTCAGCATCGGGATCGGCGTCCACTTCAGAAACCAGGCGGCTTTCGGCGACCCGCTCGCGGGAGAAGGCCAGTACCTCCTCCGAGGGCGGGATGAAACCGATGATGCCGCCCATCTCGGTCACTTGGCTGGCCAGCGTGATGCGGCCTGCCAAGTCTAGCGACTCGATGGCCGGCCCGTAGAACTCAATAGCGCGGCCCAGCGCGCCGCTGGAACCAAGCCGGCCCATTATGGCCAGCGTCAGGTCGCGGGCGATGCAGGGCGGCTTGACCTCGCCCTCGACGATGACTTTCATCGTCGGCGGCACCTCGAACCAGGTCTTGCCGGCCTTGAAGGCGAAGGCGATGTCCTGATCGCCCATCCCCTGGCCAAACGCTCCCACCGCCCCCAGGATGTTCAGGTGACTGTCGGTGCCGACGAAGGTCGAGCCAGGGTAGGCCAACCCTTCCTCTATCGCCACGTGGGAGCCAATGCCGGCGTTCACGTCGTACACGCGGACGCCTTGCTCCCGTGCCCACATGCGGCAGATCTGTTGGTTCTGAGCGTAGGGGATGTTGCTGGGCGGCACGACCAAGTCGAAGGTGAAGAAGGTCTTGTCCGCGTCGTCCACCGGCGCGTCGCCGTAGTGCTGGCGGTAGTTCTGCACCACGTTGGCCCCGGCGAAGTCTCGGGCGGTGCGCACGTCCAAGTCCATCCAAACGATCTTGCCCGGCTCGACCGCCTCCTGGCTGTGGGCCTGAATGATTTTCTCGATAATCGTTTTTCCTGCCATAGCTCACTCCATGCTTGGCCACGAATGACACGAATTTCCACTAATTTTTACCTTTTCGTGTTAATTCGTGTAATTCGTGGCATAAGAGTACTACATTTTTGCCGCCAGTTCTTTCTTCTGCATCATGCGCTGGATGCTGTGGAAACTCATGAAGTCGGCGTGATTGACCAGCGTGGCCTCGGTGGTGCGCTTCACTTTGTCGCCCTCGCCAGCGTGGGCGGCGATCATGTGCTGCACTTCGACTGGCAGACCGAAGCGGGCCGCCAGCTCCATGCCGGTGAAGGGATGGCGCAGAAGCTTGCCAGCGTGGGTCTGCACCGTCATCCCATCGTCGCGGTTCTCGTACTCCAACAACTTGCCGATGTCGTGCAGCAGTCCGCCCGCGACGAGCAGGTCCATGTCCACCGGCACGCGGTCGCCATAGACCTGGTCGAACACCTCCGCGGCGCGGACGGCGGTCAGCGTCACCGCGCGGATGTGGTCAATGAAGGACGCCGGGCAGGGGTTGATGAGCAGGGTGAAAGGCATGTGGGCCAGACCGTCCGGCGTCCACCCGCCCTCTTCCATCGCCGCTTCCCAGGTCCTGAGGCATTTTCCGCGCAAATCGTCGTCTTGGATCAAATCGAACTCGGGAATCAATTCAAGCAATCTCTCTCGCATAGCAACCTCCATAAGAAATATCGAAGCGCAAAACCTGACGCATGTCTCACGCCTCACGCCTCACGTTTCACGCCTCACGTTTCACTTTCGACGTTTCACTCCAGCTCCCGCTCCGCTGGGCCACTGTAGTCCTGGGCCGTGGGGGAGATACGGCGCATGGGGCGCTGGGCGGTGATCTCGTCGAACACGTGGGCCGTGAGCCCCACCGTGCGGGCGATGGCGAACAGGCCGTTGCCCATCTGCGGCGGGAAATCCATCTCGCACAGCACCGCAGCGATGGCCCCGTCAACGTTCATGGGCAGGTCTCTGCCGATGATCTCCTTCATAGCCTGGCGGATGGCCTGTCCCATCTCGACGTACTCGCCGGCTACGCCCTCCTCCTCGGCAACGGCGAACAGCTTGGCCGTGCGGGGATCGTCGCTGTGGATGCGATGGCCGTAGCCGGGGATGCGCTTCTTCTGCTGGCGATATTCGGTGACCAATTCGCGGGCCGCGGCGAGGGCATCCTGCCCGTTTGCCCGCTTGCGGGCCACCGCCTCCTTCAGCACGTTCATGCAGCCCTCGATGGCGCCGCCGTGATGACGGTTGATGGTCATGATGCCCGCTGCGATGCCCGTGGTCAGCGGCGCGCCACCGGAGGCCACCGTGCGTGCGGCCAGCGCGGAAGGGGGCGTGGCGCCGTGGTCTACGCTGGAGACCAGGAGGGCGTCCATCACACGGCCCTGGGCTTCGGTGGGCAGCTCGCCCTTCAACGTCAAAAAGACGACGTGGGCAAAGGGTACGCGGCCCATCAGCTCGTCAATGCGGTAGCCGCGCAAAGCGACCTTGTTGGCTTCTATCTTGGTGATCGGTTGCGACCAGGTTTGTTCAGTCATGATAAGCTCTCCTCCGGTTGCTACAAATCCAGTTTAGCCAAAACCTCTTTGGTTGCCTTCGGCAAATCCATGAAACCCTCCACCACCGTGGCGCCTACCTCGCGCAGCCGCTCCACCTTGCCTTCGTGAGTGCCGCGCCCGCCCTCGACGATGGCCCCGGCGTGGGAGAAGCGGGTGCCGCTCTTGGCCGCCTTGCCGCCGATGAAGGCCACCAGCGGCTTGGTGAAGGCCCCTTCCTCGATCAGATCGGCCACCTGCTCCTCTTGCGAGGTGCCGATCTCGCCGAACATGACCACGGCCTTGGTGTCCGGGTCCTGCTCGAACAGCTTGACCACTTCGGGATGGGGCAGGCCCACTACCGGATCTCCGCCGACGTGCACCAGCGTCGTGGCCCCGATGCCCTCCCTGGCCAAGTAATAGGCCATCGAGGAGGTAATGCCCCCACTGCGCGAAGTGATGCCCACTGGTCCCTGGAAAAACCACTCGCGGGCCGACACCGCTCGACCGCCCATCATGCCCAGCACGCCCTTGTCGGGACTGAGCACGCCCAGGCTGTTGGGACCGACGAACTGGGCGCCCTTTTGCTTGGCGCGTTTGGAGATGGCGAGAACGTCGTAGATGGGCACGCGGTCGGGAACGATAACCAGCAGCTTGACGCCGGCGTCAATGGCCTCCAGCGCGGCCCCCTTGACCAGCGGGGCGGGGATGAACAGCACGCTGATGTCGAAGGGGCCTACTTCCTCCCAAGCCTCCTCAATGGTGTCGAACACGGGCACGTCCAGCACCTCCTGCCCGCCCTTGCCCGGCGTCACTCCAGCCACCACGTTGGTGCCGTATTCTTTCATTAACTTGGTGCGGGCCATCCCCTCTCGCCCGGTGATGCCCTGCACCAACACGCGTTTGGTCTGGTCAATCAGAATGGACATAGCATCCTCCTATTCGTCCAACCCCTCTAAGGGTTCGTTAAAGAATAACTTCCCGATACGATGTCATTGCGAGCGCTTTTTGCGAAGCAATCCCCACCTTTGTTCAGCAAGGAGATTGCTTCGTCGCAAAAAACGCTCCTCGCAATGACACTAATGGGGGAACTTATTTCTTTACAGACCCTAAGCGAAGCGGCATCGGCAAATCCACCCGCCCGCCGCCCGCCCCCTGGAAGAAGCACTCCACCTCACAGGCCAGGCACTCCACACAGCGACCCTCCTTGGCCTGCTGGCGGGTGATGTTGAGCACCGGCAGGCCGTCCTCCAGCTTGAGGATCTGCCGCGCACATTCTGTGACGCAGACCTTGCTCTCGCAGGTGCAGCACACGGCGTGGTCAAAAGTAACTGTGCCATCGGTGACGGTCTCGAAGGTGTAGGGCTCCTGGGGTTCGGGACGTGGCGCTGGCGGGGCTGCCTCGACTGACTCCCCTTCCTCGATGAGCACCCGCAGTCGCTGAGCGCAGAAGTCGGGCGAATCGTCTTTCTTGTAACCCTCCACCGGCGCGGGCACGCGGCCGTTCAGCCGCTCCAGAATCTCCACCGCCTTGTCCTCGGCGTTGCCGCCCAGGCGAATGACCACCGGCACGTCAATCTGCTCCTCCAGAAAGGCTTTGACCAACCCACGCGCCGAATGGAACTGCTCCTGGCTGGCCACGCCCGACCCAGAGCCGAAATAGCCATCAATCGGCCCAGAGGCGAGGATGATGCGCGCCGCACGATAGACCTTGCTGGCCGGCGGGTTGCCGCTGGTGTCCACGTAGGTGGCCAGCTTGAAACCCTGGTTGAGCACGGCGTCCATGCTCATCATCGAGCCGCCGCCGCCCGCCCCGTGAAAGCCGACGTACCCCTGGCCCTTCTCGAAATCCTCGGCCATTTGAATAAAGTAGAACGTGCCTCGGTAGTCGTGGGCCTCCACCTCGTAGGCGATCCGCTCCAGCTCGGTGGGCGGACGGTCCAGCTCGCGGGCGAAGGTGATGCCCAGTTCCGGGTGGCGGAAGACCGCGTAGTCATCCACCGTGATGCGGCAGTCGGCGGCGTACAGCTTGCCATCGGTGGTCTGCACCAGCGGGTTGATCTCGGCCGCGCGGGCCTCATACGTGCGGGCCACTTTGTACAGATTGGCAATGATTCCGCCCAGGTTGCGCTGCAGCTTGCCCGACAGTCCCGCCCGACGAACTAAGTTGCGGGCCTGGTAACCCCTCAGTCCGGACTCGATGTCCACGTGGGTCTGGGCCACGGCCTGCGGATGCTCGGCGGCGATGTCCTCGATACCGGTGCCCCCCACGCTGGAGAACATCACCAGCGGGGCCTGGGCGCGGTCGTCCACGATGACGCCGGCGTAGAACTCGCGGGCGATGTCCAGACGCTCCTCGACCAATACCTGGTCCACGGTGAAGCCTTTGACTCGCATCCCCAGCATGTCGCTGGCTGCGGCCGCCGCCTCGTCGGGCGTGGTCGCCCGCTTGATGCCGCCCATGCCCGCCCGGCCCGTGGTCCAGACCTGCGCCTTGACCATCACCTCGCCGCCGATGTCCTCCGCAATGCACCGCGCCTCGTCGGGGGACGCGGCCACCTCGCCACGGGGCACGGGAATCTTGTGCGCCTTGAGCAGCGCTTTTCCCTGATGTTCGTGCAAACGAGCCATACGTTACTCCTCCTCAAACTCAGCGAGTTTAATCTAAGCTCCAAGCGGACGACAGTCCGCGCCTCCGCCGCTGGACTGTCGTCCAGCTAGAGCAGATTGAACCAACTGAGACTACTTGCCCAGCTTCTTTCTGATCTGCTCTGTCAGAGCGGGCACGACTTCGAACAGGTCGCCCACAATGCCGTAATCGGCCACCTGGAAAATGGGGGCCTCGGGATCGGTGTTGATGGCCACGATGCAGCGCGCCGTCTTCATCCCCGCCAGATGCTGGATAGCGCCGGAGATGCCGCAAGCGATGTACAGATCTGGCCGCACGGTGCGGCCCGTCTGGCCCACCTGATGGGCGTAGGGAATCCAGCCGGCATCCACCGTGGCGCGGGAAGCGCCCACCGCCCCGTTCAAGACCTCGGCCAGTTCGCAAATGGGATCGAATCCCTCAGGTCCATCCACCCCTCGCCCGCCCGCCACGATAACGCTGGCATCCGTCAGATTCACTTCGCCCTCTTGGGTGATGAAATCCACCACCTTGCTGGCGATCTCTTCTTCGCCCAGGACAGCCCGCTGGCGGACGATCTGTCCCTTCGACAAGCTCAGGACATGGCCCTGGCGGCTGGTGTCCCTCTCCGGCATCTCGAACACGCGGTGGCGGACGGTGGCCATCTGGGGGCGGTGATGGGGACAGAGGATGGTGGCCATGATGTTGCCCCCGAAGGCCGGGCGGGTCTGACGTAGCAGGCGCGTTTCAGGATCAATGGTGAGCGCGGTGCAGTCGGCCGTCAGGCCAGTGCGCAGTTGGGTGGCCACCGATCCGGCCAGGTCGCGCCCCCGGGTGGAAGCTCCCAGGACAAAAACCTCCGGCTTGTATCTCCGAACGAGGTCCACCAGCACAGCGGCGTAGGGATCGGTGCGATACACGGCCAGCGTGGGGTCGTCCACCAAGAAGACGCGATCAGCGCCGTAGCAGATGGCCTGTTGAGCGATGTGCTCCACGCCTTCGCCCAACACACAAGCAGTGAGCACGGCACCCAGCTCGTCGGCCAGCTCTCGCCCCTTGCCCGCCATCTCCCAGGAGATAGAGGACGCCTGGCCCTGAAACTGCTCCACCCAGAACCAAACGCCCTGGTAGGCGCTGAGGTCCACTTTCTCGACCCTCTTCTCGGGCAAGCTCAGGGCCTCGACCGGGCACTCTGGCAGGCAGGCGCCACAGGCCGTGCAGGTCTCATCCACCACGGCGATGCCCTCGTCGTCCAGGATCAGAGAGCCGAAGGGGCACACCTCCACGCAAACTGCGCAGCCTATGCATTCATCGCGGTTGATTTCTAGCAGTGCCAAGGGTTTCCTCCCAGGCCCTCTCCCCCTAACCCCCTCTCCCAACAACCCTGGGAGAGGGGGGACGCCGCTTCGCTTACCGCTCCCCTCCCCCAAGGTTGGGGGAGGGGCTGGGGGTGGGGGC
>CAZEBW010000032.1:0-36950 GCA_964510205.1 uncultured Anaerolineae bacterium | reverse complement strand
GTCGGCCCTGGATGCTCAGGGCGTAGATGCGGGCCGAGTCGCCGGAGTCGTTGTGCGTCCAGAGCACGTCGGTGTGCTGGCGGCTGGCGGCCAGGCCGGAGATCTCGGTCAACAGGCCCGATTCCACCGCGCCGAGCTGGGAGCCGTCCCTGAACGTGGGGCAATCGGCCCTGGCAGCGAGAGGGCGGGAGAGGAGCAATCCTGTAGCGAAGATCAAGCTCAGGAGAAGGGTGACTGTTTTCTTCACAACTCTTCCTTCTGTCATCGCGAGGCGATGCTTTTTCGCCGAAGCGATCCCCAAGTTGCTGATAGGAGATTGCTTCGCCTTCGGCTCGCAATGACACCACAAGTTTCTTAGTAGATATGGAGGCTTGAGGCATTCCTGCGATTCATCGTCTTGTGTATCCTATGATCTGTACTTGAGAAAAGTCGCTCAAAAGGGGCGTCCTCGCCCCGTCCGGGTGGCGGGGACGCCACCCGGTAGCAAGATTTTCTCATCTACTGATGATACAAAAACGTGCTCCCCGGACTGCTCGTTTCCGAAAAGCACGTTACGCTTATGCCCCGTTTCGGCAGCCCGGCCGTCATGTCAGGGATTAGGGAATCAGGAGACTGATGCCTGATTACTGATTGCCCGTCCCCCGACCCAGACCCGTGGCTTTGCGTCCCCACCTTTCGATGGGTTTGCCTTTGTCGGTGGAGGCTGACTATTTCCATTTTATCACTTATTCGCTGCTTTGTCAATACATTTCGACGTCGCAGTTCGTGAATCCTGCGTGAATTTGGCCTGCGAGGCAGAAGAAGGAGGGAGTGGTGAGCAACGCTTTCCGGCCCCGCGGTCGCAGCCAGTCATCAAACAGGTGATTTCAGATGTTTTCGGTTTGGTTCAACTTGTTTGATTTCGGGGCGAAACGTGGTATAATAGTGAAGAGCAGCAAGGGGAGTTGCTCTCGGAAAACAGAGGACTGAAGCTCTAGTTAGCGTGGACCGCTGGGAGGTCGGAAATGGCGAAGGAGTTCAGTCTGAAAGTAGAGCAAGATGAAGAGGGCTATCTGGTCGCTATTGTGCCTGATCTCCAGAATTATCGCGTTCGGGCCGAATCCCTTGATGAGTTGATGCAGAAGTTGAGAGAAGCTCTCGAATCGTATCTGAAATCAGAAGAAGAGTAGTCGTCCGCTGCAGATAGATTCTGTAGGCGGAAGCCACTGGTCTGTTGCTCCAAGCCAACTAGAGCTTCGGTGACCGAGTCTAACCTGATGCCAGCAGTCAACCCACGAAGACCTTTCGTGGGTTTTTTGTATTTTTGGCTCTCATTTCTTTAACACCGGCAGGACCCCGTCGGCTATTTCGGTGATGGCCCGCGCTTGGCGGGTTTGCTGCCGTTCAACCGCCGCAGGATGGGTATAGGGGCCAGCCGAAGAGGATTGCTCTCGTCGGCTGGCCCCAAGCCCAGGCCGTCCAGGAAGGCCAAAATCACCGAGGGGGACGCGCGATGGTTCAAAGCTTGTAGCCGATCATCCTCAGAAAGTCCTTGCGCCAGGCGATGCCCTCCTCGTCCTCGATGCCCTTGCTCCGAAGCCCGTCAATGACTCCCAGGATGCCGCGGCCTTGCTCCGTCTCGGCGATGACCACCTCCACGGGGTTGGCCGTGGCGCAGAAAATGCGGCACACCTCGGGCACGTTCTTGATGGCGTTGAGGACGTTGATGGGGTAGGCGTCGCGCATGAAGATGACGAAGCAGTGACCTGCCGACAAGGCGAAGGCGTTCTTCTTGGCCAGTTCCACCAGCTCCTCGTCGGTGCCGCTGGCTCGCACCAGGCAGGCCCCCGACGATTCGCAGAAGGCCATCCCAAACTTAGCCCCCGGCACCGAAGTGACCATCGCCTCGTGGACGTCCTCCACGGTCTTGATGAAGTGAGACTGGCCCAGGATCATGTTGATGTCCTCGGGCTTTTCGATGTTGACTGTTTTAAGTTCCATAGCTATCCCTCCTGTTAGCATTTGCCACGAATTACACGAATTTCACTAATTTCTTTTCTTCGTGTTAATTCGTGAAATTCGTGGCGGATTCTTAGTCAGGTACCACTTCCCAGAAGTCCAGTTCCGATCTTCGCCGTTCGATCTCCTCGTCGGGCAGGCGGACGTAGACGCCGTGGCCTTCGACGGCGACGGCGCCGTCGGCCAGGCGCAGCTCCCCCTTGGCCTCAAACGTCCGCGAGCGCAGACGGATCATCTCTCCAACGATGGTCAGCTCTTCTCCCAGGGGCACGGGTTTGCGGAACTTGAGCTCCAGCTTGGCCGTCACCGCCCAGATGTCGAGAGGCGTGACCACGCGCCCGATGGCCTCGTCCATCAAGGCGGTGATGATCCCGCCGTGTACGAAGCCAGGGTAGCCCTGGTGCTCCTCGCGCGGTGTGAACTTGGCGATCACCCGCCCATCACCCTCGTCGTAGAAAGAAGCTTTCAGGCCGATGGGATTCTCCATCCCGCACACGAAACACATGCGGGAGTTGGGTTGCTTTTGCATCGTGTGCCTCCATATATCGAGCGAGCGCTGGTCGAGTAGGCCTGAAGGGCCATATCGAGGCCAAGCGAGCGGCTTTGCTCAGACTTTGATCGCACTGAGCCAGCGCCTTGGTCTCGATACGCATCGCTACTCGACCGGCGGCGATTATTCAGGAATCTCCAACACCGCCGCCCCGCGCACCTGCCGGCCTTTCAGTCGCTGCAAAACGCGGTTGGCCTCGGCCAGGGGATAGACCTCGACGTCGGTGTGGATGGG
This sequence comes from uncultured Anaerolineae bacterium, assembly GCA_964510205.1. Lineage (GTDB taxonomy): Bacteria > Chloroflexota > Anaerolineae > VGOG01 > VGOG01 > CAZEBW01. Next base: position 34,168 of record CAZEBW010000032.1, on the reverse strand, counting down.
GATCTCGGCCGCCAGTTGCAGGAGCTCCTCCGCATCCTGCCGCGCCATGTTGGCCACGCTGCGCAGGGTGCGCTCGCCGTAGATGAGGCTGTACTGCATCTCGGGGATGGGGCTCATGTGGATGGCGTTGATGGCCACGGCGCCCCCCTTGCGCAGCACCCGCAGCGCCTCCAGCACGATCCAGCCGGCGGGGGCGAAGGTGACGGCGCTGTCCAAGAGGGCCGGCGGGTCGTCCTCCGCCTCTCCCACCCAGGCCGCGCCCAGCTCGCGCGCGTGCTGCTTGTGCTCCTCGCTGCGGGTGAACACGAACACCTCGCATCCCCAGTGGCGGGCCACCTGGATGGTCACGTGGGCCGAGGCCCCGAAGCCGTACAGCCCCAATCGCTCCCCCGGCTGGATTTCGCTCAGCCGCAGGGAGCGGTAGCCGATGACGCCCGCGCACAGCAAGGGGGCCGCCTGCAGGTCGGGGAATCCGGCGGGGATGGCGTAGGCAAAGGCGGCCGGGACGACGGTGTACTGGGCGTAGCCGCCGTCGGCGTGGAGGCCGGTGAAGCGGGCCTGGTGGCACAGGTTCTCCAACCCGCGCTCGCAGAAGTCGCACTCTCCGCAACTGGAATACAGCCAGGCCACGCCCACCCGATCCCCCAGGCCAAAGCGGGTCACGTTATCCCCCAGTTGATCCACCACCCCCACGATCTGGTGGCCGGGGATGACGGGCAGCTTGGGCAGGTCTAGTTCCCCCTCCACGGTGTGCAGATCGGTGTGGCAGACGCCGCAGGCCTGCACCTGGATGCGGATCTCACCCGGCCCAGGCGTCGGCGCCGGCATTTCCACCGCCTCCAGCGGCTGCTCCTCAATCGGTCGAGCCTCTGTTAGCATCATGGCTTTCATGGTAGAACCCCTCTCCGAGCGTGAATGCGTTGTCCACGACAACGGTCGCTACAATGGTCATGAGTGTTCCCTGATTGTGGTCTGCAACTGGGTGATCAGTCTGCTCAAAACTTGCAGCAGGCGGTAGAAGTTGATGGCCCAGCCGACGCCCAGAACGCGGTCGGTGAAGATGCGGGGTTCGTCGGGATTCCAGTACGCCTCTTGCACCCGCTCCAGGGTGGGCGGGCGGAAATCGTAGGGCACCAGCCCGCCGACCTGCCCGTGCCAGGTGCGCTCCTCAGGCGATTTTTGCAGTTCCTGGTAAACGGCCGCGGCTGCCATCCCCAGGCCAAGCCCTATCATGAGTTGTCGAAACCTTTTCATTGCTCACCTCTCAAGTGTGTATCGAGTCAACGAGTAGCATGTTGACGGGGCCCCATTTCCTCGTTGCCCCGTTGCCTCGTCGCCTCATTGCCTCATTGCTTCAGTGCTTCCCGCCAATTTTATCCCGTATTCCCCGAATAGTCAAGATCAGTATCCAGTGAACAGTGGTCAGTAGTCAGTAGGCGACTGATTACCGCTTACTGATCACTGCCTCTTGCGCTTTGCCCTCAGGGATGGTATAATCGTCTGACAGGACGAACCAGCGTGCTTCAGCATCTAGTCCCAGTAGATCCAAGTTTCAAGCTCCGAGCGGACGATAGTCCGCGTTTTCGCCGCTGGACTGTCGTCCAGCGAGAGCAGAATTGGATCCATTGAGTCCGTTAAATTCTGACAGTCCGTTGTTCCGAATTGAGGTCAAGCTATGAAGGTGAAACTTTTCGCTGCCCTGAGACAGCTCGTTGGGGAGAAGGAAATCGAGGTAAAGCTGGAAGGCGATGATACGGTGGGGAGCGTGCTCGACAAGCTGGTGGCCGATTATCCGGCCCTGAGGGGGCACGTTCTTGACGACGATGGCGAGTTGGAGGGTTACATCAACGTCTTTGTCAATAGACGGAGCATGAAGTTCTTGGACGGTCTCAACACCCGTGTTGGCGAAGACGACGTGCTGGCTATTTTCCCACCGGTGGCTGGCGGATAACGGGGTCTGGCCGAGTCAATAATCTCGAGCTTCTTCCTCGCCCCTGAGCACCCGGAGCGCCCCCTGAGCCATGGCCAGCATCTCATCCTGGCCGGGGTAGATCATCAGCGGCGCGATCCACTCCACGCGCTCCACGATCCAATCTATCAGCATCTCCGAGCGGGCCATCGCCCCGGTTAAGACGATGGCGTCCACGTCGCCTTTGAGCACCGTCGCCATCGCGCCGATCTCCTTGGCAATCTGATAGGCCATGGCCTGGTAGATCAGCTTGGCGTGCTGGTCGCCTGCCTCGATGCGCTGCTCTACCTGGCGGGCATCGTTGGTGCCCAGGTGAGCCACCAGCCCCCCGCGCCCGGTGATTTTTTTGATCATCTCCTCATAGGTGTATTGGCCGGAGTAGCACATGCGCACCACGTCCCCCACCGGCAGTCCCCCGGCTCGCTCCGGGGCGAAAGGGCCTGTGCCGTCCAGGGCCTGGTTGACGTCCACCATCCGCCCCCGACGATGGGCGGTGACGGAGATGCCGCCGCCCAGATGAACGACCACCAGGTTGACTTCCTCGTAGCGCTGGCCCAGCTCACTGGCTGCCCGCCGCGCCGTCGCCTTGAGATTGAGGGCGTGGGAGAGGCTCCTGCGCTCGATCTCTGGCAGGCCGGAGATGCGGGCCGGGTCGTCGAGCTCGTCCACGCAGACGGGATCCACGACGAAGGCGGGGACGTCCGCTCGCCGGGCAACATCGTCAGCGATGAGGGCCCCCAGGTTGGAGGCGTGTTCCCGCTCCTGGGGATGGCGCAGCTCATCCAGCATCTTCTCGTTGACCCGATACGTGCCGCTGGGGATGGGCCTGAGGATGCCCCCTCGTCCCACCACGGCATCCAGCGAGTCCGGCGTAACCCCATGCTCGTCCAAAAGGCTGAGCACGGCGTCCCGGCGAAAGGCGTATTGGTCGGCGATGCGGAGGAAGGCGGCCAGCTCTTCGGCCGAGTGGGGAATCGTCTCCACGAAGACTGGATGTTCGTCCTCGAAGAGGCCGACCTTGGTAGAGGTAGAGCCAGGGTTAATGGTCAGAATGCGATGGGCGTGTGTCATAGCTGGGGGATAGGATGGACTTGTGAATTCTGTCTAACGAGGCGCAGCCTGTCAGTATCATGGCCGAGCGCAGTTGGTCGGCATACTGCTCGAGGACCATGCTCACTCCCTCGGCCCCGCCGCCCACGGCGGCGATGGCCAGGGGACGGCCCACTAAAACCGCGTCGGCTCCCAGGGCCAGCATCTTGAGGACATCTACCCCGGAGCGCACGCCCCCGTCAACCAGGACCGTCACGTCTCCTCTCACTGCCTTGGCGATGTCAGGCAGCACCTCGGCCGTGCCTGGGGTATGATCCAGCACTCGTCCACCGTGGTTGGAGACGACAATGGCCGCTGCGCCGGCTTCCACACAGGCTTCGGCATCCTCGACCGTCATGATGCCCTTCAGAATGAAAGGCAGGTCGGTAGCGGCGATGATCTCGGCCCATTCCTGGGTGGATTTGGGGCCTACCGGCTGCCCCGCCCGCACCATGTTGAGGATTCCCGCCGCGTCCACATCCACCCCCACGGCCCAAGCCCCTGCCTGCTCGGCCTGGCGCACCCGTTTGAGGATCTCTTGGGCTGGCCGGGGCTTCGCGATGGGGATGCCTCGTCCGCCGTGGGCGTTCACTGCCTCCAGGCCCGCGCTAAAGTGGATGGGATGTGGGCCATCGCCGGTCAGGCCGACGGTTCCGACGGCGGCGCTGCCCCCCACCATGGCCTGTGCCAGCCCTTGTTCGGTGACGGCGTCCCTCATGTTAGGCGACACCCCGGCCACTGGCGCGGCCAAGATGGGCATGGAAAGCCGGTGGCCGAAGAGTTGGAAGCTGATGTCGGGCTCTGATACCTCGTGGATGACCCGCATGGTGAGGCGGATGGCGGCCAGGGCTTCCACGTTGGCGATGAAAGAGGATCCCGTTCCGACGCCGCCCATGCCGGGCATCTCCCCGGCGCAGGCCCGCCCGTCACACACCCGGCAGACGCGGCAGGCTCCCTTGAATCGTTTCCTGGCCGTGCGTCCGATTTCAGCGGTGTTCATGTTAGCGGTCGAAATAGATGCTCTTGCCCGTGGCAGAGAGGGGGACGCCCATCACGAAGTCGGCGTCAATTAGGCCCATCTCGCGGGCCACCACGCCAGCGCGGTACATGATGCGGTTGTCCACGTTGAGCAGGCCGGCGGTCTTCACTGCCGATCCCAGGGCGATGCCCATGTCCAGCAGCCGATAGGCGCACTGCGGGCCTTTGAACTCGCTCTCGTGGGTGTTGGGCCGCAGGCACTTGTCGAAGCCGCAGGCCCCGCAGTTGAGGCCCACGGCCTTGGCGTCCTTGATGCCGATGAGGAGCACAGCGTCGGAGTCGCGAACGTTGGCCCCGTCGCGGTCGAAGTCCTTCTTACCCGTCCGTTTTCCAAATTCGAGCATATTATCGGCCAGCTTCTGGAGGTCGTCGCCGACGACGATCTCGGTGACGACGAAGTCCTTGCCCGCCGCCTTGGGCGCTGTCCGCGCCGAGATGGCCATCAATTCGGCTACCATCTTCAGTTCACTCATCGTTTCCCCCTTGGTCATCTGTGGGTTTACGTGCGAAGCTTCCTGTCGTCCGCCTTCTCTCCAGGGCCGCCTCGGCGTGTTCGGCGTAGGGCGACATGGGCCAGGCGTCAATGGTCTGGTTGAACTCGCCCACGGCCTGGCTTTCTTTGCCCATCCGCATGTAGGCCACCGCCAGGTTGTAGTGACAGGCGGATTCGTGTTTGGGGTGCAGGCGCTCCTCCCATTTCTCCAAGATTTCTTTCAGGATGCGGATGGCCTCCTCCAGAGCGCCTACCCGCACCAGCACTGCGCTGTAGCTGATGAGGGCGATGAGACGGATGGGGAAGTCGGGTCTCAACTGCAAAGCCAGCCGGTAGATAGACAGCGCTTGTTGATGGCGTCCCCTGGAAGAGAGCAGGTTTCCCAGGTCCAGCAGCAGCCTGCAGCGCATGACGATCAGATAGAGGAAGAGCAGAAAGAAGATGGGATTCAGCTCATAGCCAGTCAGCAGCGAAGTCCCGAGGCTCAGGGCGGTGAGAATCAGAACCTCCACGGCCAGTTGAAGGGAGGGTTCCTCCTTTCGCAGCACGGGCAGGCCGCCAAAGATCAAGATGAACATCAAGGCTATTAGAAGAATGGTCAAATTGGGGTCCATAACTGATCCTCAAAGTTAAGCCCCTGCTGTCCTGTTGTGGGTAGCAGGGGCTTTTCTGCTAATCAGAGCCAAACATGGCCTCGGCCGTGCGTTCCAGCATTTCGACGCCTCGTATCTCCGTCTCGAAGAGGGGGACAATGGCCCGCACGTTAGAGAAGCTGTCCCAGATCTCTTCCATGTACTCTTCCTGCATCTTCAGGCGGTTTTTCACGAACTCGGGGGCGTCCTTATCAACAATAGTTTCCTCTATCTTCATGTTGACCACCACCCCGCCGACGGGGATGCCGAAATCGTGGAACCAGGCGATGAAGCGCTTGATGACGGCGATGGGCAGGGCTTCGGGCAGGGTCACAAAGAAGAAGGCCGTCTTCTGGTCATCGGTCAGAAGTTCCTTGGCCCGCCCCATGCGCTCCTGGAGTCGCAGGAGATACTCGAGAAGGGGATCTTTTTTCTGCTTCTTCTTGCTGTAGGAGAGCAGCTCCCTCAGGCTCTTGGCCTCCTCGCGGCTCTTCAGCATCTTGTTGACCCACATGGCGTAGACGCTGGACATGCCCAGCAGGCGTCGGGCGTTGGCCGTGGGGGCGGTGTCGAAGACGTAAGCCTCGTACTCGTCGTCGAACATGAGGTCAATCATGTTCTCGAACATGGCCGATTCCTCGAAGGCCGGGTTCATGGTGGCCGACTCGACGAACTCGTCGGCTTTGGTCTTGATGTCGGCGTACTTGAGGAACCAACTGATCTTGTCACGGATCTCGACCTTGGACTTCTCAATGGTCTCCTTGGTGTCAATCTCGTAGGCGTAGAAGCTGTCCACGCCCTCCACCAGGGTGGGCGCGCCGAAGACGTCTTGATCCAACATGCTGGTCAGACTGTGCACCGGGTTGGTAGAGGCCAGCAGGGTCTGCTTGCCCTGCCGGGCCAACCACAGGGCTGCCGCTCCGGCCAGCACGGTCTTGCCCACGCCGCCCTTGCCTCCGAAGAAGACGTATTTCATGTTGGGATGCTCGTCCAGGAACTGCTGCGTCGTCTTCTCGATCATTTCCCACCTCCGAACATGGCCTCAGCCATCTTTTCTATCATCTCCAGGCCGGTGATGTCCCGCTCGAACTCAGGGATACGAGCCAGCACCTCGTCGCCAAACAGCTTGTCTATTTTCTTGAGATAACCCTCCTGCATCTCTAGCCGATGCTGTAGATATTCGGGGATGTTCTGCTGCGCCAATTCGGGGGGGATGACGCGGTTGACCACGTACCCCGAAAGAGGCACCTGGAACTTGGCGAAGAGTCCCGCCGCCTTCTGGGTGTCGAGGATGGCCATTTCTTCGGGGATGATGACGAAGAAGAAGGCGGTTTTCTGCTTGTCGGTCAGGATGCTCGAAGAGGTGTTGATGCGGTACTTGATGTCTTGCAGCTCTTGGAGGATGAGGTCCTCTTCGAACTCCTCATCGCGTTGAACCACCGCCGCCACCTGCCGGTACTCTTCCATCTCCTCGCGCAGCCTAGTGATTTTGTCTATCCACTCGTCGTAGACGCTGGCCATGCTCAGATAGTAGAGGGCGTGGCCCAGGGGCACCAGGTCGTAGATGTAGTAATCGTACTCAGCTCCGACCACGATGTCCACCACCTTGTCGAAGATGGCGCTTTCTTCCATGGCAGGCTCGGCCGCCGCGGCCTGGATGTAGTTTTCGATCTCCTCGGGGATCTCGTCCATGCCGTACATGTCGAAGATCTTCTGCCGGATCTCTTGCTGGTATTCTTTGATCCGCTGATCGGCGTCAATCTCCTGGGCGTAGAGGTTGGGCATGATCTCCACTGGCCCCTTGCCGAAAATGTCTTGCTGGAAGATATCGGTCAGGGAAGCCTGCGGGTCCACGGAGAAAACCAGAACCTTTTGACCCTGCTTGGCCAACCAATAAGCTGCGGCAGCCGAGAAAGTGGTCTTACCCAGTCCCCCCTTGCCGCCGAACATGATGTAGCGGCGGTCGGGGTGTTCTTCGAAAATGCGTGCTAGTGACACTATTCTCTCCTTTCAGGATGCAAGATGCAGGATGCAAGATGCAGGATGCAAGATGCAGGATGCAGGACTATCGATTGCCGTATTTGCGCTGTTGTCCGGATGAAAGGACGAGAGCGGCGATGATTTCATCGAGTAACTGGATGCGATGTTTGGCCACTTCGGGATCGAGGAAACGACGGCCACGATAGTACCAACCTCGGGATTCGCGGGCTGAGCCCAGGGCAACACGCTGGAAGTAGGCATTCTCTTTCCCAAAGCCGCGTCCGTGCCCTTCCTCAATGTTAGCGCAGATGGAACCTACGCTGTCAATTAGCTGTCTGGCGATCATCCTGCCGCGTGGGTCTTTCATCATCCGATCGGTATCTTTCCAGGCTACGTCGGAGAGCAGGAATGCTTTGGGATAGACCTGGAAGCTCCAAAGCGGGTCTTGCTTGATGCTCTTTGGCACCTGTGCCAGCCACTCCTCGTAGTTGAAGTCGCCCATTTCTTGCTTCTTGCTCCTTGCTTCTTGTTATGCCAGTGCGTCCGTTAAGTCCCGCTCGCGCAGCATTCTTCGCTTCCAGGTGCTGATCTGGGGCACCACGTAGGGCAGCAGCCGCAGGGAGTAATAGGGCGGCAGGATGGGCACGCCCAACAGGTCGCCCATGGTGATTAAGATGAAGAGATGCTCCATGCTGCCCCGCGTCTTGAGGGCGAAGCGGGTCATGTCGTGGCCGGCCATGCCGTATAGAAAATCTCGGAAGCCCAGGCCAAATCTCTTCAGTCCGCTAGCTTTTTCTTCTTCTGTCATTTGACTACCTCCTGAATGTTATCGGTTTGAGAGAAACCTGGTTTCTGACCTCCGTCACGGAGCGGTCACCCGATCTCTTGGTCAAATAAATCTGTCAGGTCTCTTTCCCTCAACATACTGCGCCGCCACGTATCTAGGGTGGGGACAATGTAGGGCAAAAGCCGCAGGGAGTAGTAGGGCGGCAGGATGGGCACGCCCAGCAAGTCGCCGAAGACCGCGAGGATGAACAGTCGCTCCAAGCTGGCGCGGGCCTTGTTGAGCTCGCGCACCATGTCGTAGATGGTCATCCCGTAGATGACCTGACCTAAGGTCCGTGCCAGTTCGCGCAGGCGGTTCAGTTCCAGTCTTGGCAACTTAGCAGCTATTCTCACGGTGAAGTCACTCGCTTCGTTTTCACTGTCCTTATTATAGCAGATTTGGAAGAAGATGCAACAATCGCTCCGTCTGGTCAAGCGGACTAACAAAAGAGACGGGAGAGCCCCAAGCGGCTCTCCCGTCGTCTCATGTTAGGTTGGTGCTCGCTAGGCCTTGGCGGGTTTCTTCGCTATGGCCCGCTGGATGGCCTGCCAGCCATCCCAGGCGAGGATCAGGGCGGCGATGATTAGGGCGATTCCGATGCCCCCGGCGAAGATATTGCCGACGACCTTGGTTCCCGCTGCCGCCGCTTTCAGGGCGTTGAAAGCAGTGAGGATCAAAGCAGCGATAGTGGTGACGAACATGAAGATGAAGGGCCAGAATGCCCAGCGGTACTTCTTTCCCTGGTTGATCAGCCACAGGGTGATGATCAACAAGGCCAGCGATGCCATGAGCTGGTTAGCGCCACCGAACAGCACCCAGACGTAGCTCCAGGCACCGGTCCAGACCAGGATAATGGAAAGGATCAGGGCGATGATGCTGCCCACGTGCACGTTCCTCAGCACGGGTACAGAATCGCCCAGGAACTCGGCGCTGGCCACCCTCATGAAACGCACCACCAGATACATGATAGTCAGGGCCATCAGGGTGAGGAAAACGGAGCCGTAGGGCAGGCCGAAGCTGGTAGGGATGCCGATTTTGCTCAGGAACTGGGCCAGGCCTGTGGCAAAGACACCTGCATTCTTGCCCGCGCTGGTCAGTTCCACATATTTGGCATAACCCAGGCCGGGTGCAGCTCCCACACCGACCACCGCTGTCAGCAGGGCGATCACGGCCAGCACCATCTCCAGGAACATGGCCCCGCCGCCCACCGGCAGGGCATCGGTCTCTTTTTCCAACTGGCGAGCCGTGCCGGAGCTGGAGACCAGGCTGTGCCAGCCGGAGATAGCTCCGCAGGCGATGGTCACGAACATGACTGGCCACAGAGGCCCCAGTCCAGTGACACTGAAGCTGGTGAAGGCTGGGAAATCAGCCGGCAGGCCGGGATGCCAGACGATCATGCCGATCACCCCTCCCAGCATGCCCAGGAATACGATCCAGAAGGCCACGTAGTTGATGGGCTGGGCCCAGCGCCAGATGGGCAGCACTGCGCCGAAGTAGCAGAGGACCATCACCACCAGGCTCCACAGGATCTGGCTCCAGGACAACCCCAGGAAGAGCGTGGTATTGGGGTCGCCGCTGATGGCCGAGAAGAAGTCCTTGACCGGTCCCAGGGTGCCCAGCCAGATGCCGATGAAGGAGCCCACGACGGTGATGACCGTGGTGAGGATGATGTCCTGCTTCCACTTGTAGGTCATCTGTCCAGCCAGGATACCCAGCAGGATCACCAGGATGACGCCCAAGGGCACCGCTGGATTGGTCATCAGGTCGAAGCCCACGATCTTGCCGAAAGCACCCATGATGAGGAGCAGGTAGAGGTAGATGAAGACCAGCAGCAGGTTTCTGGATCGCGGGGAGATGAGTTGGTAGCTGAGGGCACCGAAGGTCTTACCTTCCTCGCGCATGGCCACCACTGCACTGGCGTAGTCCTGCACCCAGCCGATGAGGAAGGTGCCCAGCAGGATCCACAACAGGGCCGGCAGCCAGCCCCACTTAACGGCTACGATAGGTCCCACGATGGGCCCCAAGGCAGCAATGGACTTGAACTGGTAGCCGAAGAGCACGTTGCGGCTGGCGGGCGTGAAGTCCACGCCATCCATGTACATCTTGGCCGGTGTGGCCTTGCTGGGATCGGGTTTGATGATATCCCTATCAATGGTCTTGGCGTACCATCCATAGCCGATCAGCAGGGCTGCAGCAGCCAGAATCAAGACGATAATGGTAAACATTTTCTATCTCCTTTGTGAAAATGAGTGTTCAACCCCAAGGGTTGAACGATGACTTAACCTCTGCGAGCCACTTGAATGAAGTTACTCGTCGCCCTCGACCACCCCCTTTCTTCACATTACCTTCCCCCCGGAGAATAAGCGCCTGCGATTGCCTTCGCTAGTCAGGCTAAGCAGGATGATAATGGGCGGGAGAAGATCACGTTAGCTGACTGACCACCTCACTTCACTGGGGAGTTCTTTTATCAGTTGTTAATTAACGCACCCAACTCTATTATATCGCTAAAAACGACAGAAGTCAAATCGGCAAACGATTTCGGCGACTGTTCACCTCTGAACTTCATTCATTACAACACCGAGGCGGTATGAAAGTTGCACTTAAATCAAGTATGGGTTATAATGTTATGCGCAGAGCAAGGCGAGCTTTGCCGGGAGGCAGCCAGTGAATGTAGCCAGGGAAAACGACCTGGTGTTTTTGATGGGTAAAGATAGGAAGAGCTTCATCGTGCGTCTGGAGTCGGGCGCTGAGCTGCAAACGCACCGAGGCGTGATCGAGCACGACGATCTCATTGACCAACCGCTGGGCCGAGAAGTGCAGTCCCACCTGGGCTATCCCTTCCTCGTCCTGGAACCCTCCACCCATGACCTCATTTTAAACCTCAAGCGCACCACTCAGATCATGTATCCCAAGGACATCGGTTACATTCTGATGAAGATGAATGTGGGGCCTGGCAGCAGGGTGGTGGAGGCCGGTACAGGCAGCGGCGGCCTGACGCTGGCCCTGGGCCGGGCGGTGATGCCCACGGGCCGGGTCTACTCCTACGAGATGCGGCCCGACGTGTTGAATCTGGCTGCCAAAAACCTGGAGAAGCTGGGGCTGCTCTCCTTGGTGGAGCTGAAGGAGCGTGACATCGAGGCAGGGTTCGATGAGGTGGATGTGGATGCCCTCTTCCTCGATTTGCGTCCTCCTTGGAAGTATCTGGCCCAGGCGCGCGCGGCGCTCAAGGGGGGCGGTTTCTTCGGCGCCACCTTGCCTACGACCAACCAAGTAGTGCGGCTGATTAGGGCCCTGCCGAGGCACGGCTTCTCCGCCGTCGAGGTGGAGGAACTGCTGCTGCGCCGCTACAAAGCCGTCCCCGGCCGCTTGCGGCCCATGGATCGGATGGTAGCCCACACGGGCTATCTTGTTTTTGCCCGCAAAATACAAGAAGCAACGGATCAAGAGAAGGAGGAGAGTGGAGAACAATATGGGTAAAGTCAGACGGTTGGTGCTGGATGTTTTGAAGCCCCTTGAGCCTACGATCATTGAACTGGCGCAACAACTGAGTGGGCTGCCAGGGGTGGAGGCGGTCAATATCAGCATCTACGAGATTGACCGCAGGGTGGAGAATGCCAAGATCACCATTGAGGGGGGCGATATCTTCTACGAAAGTGTGATAGAGGCGATCCAGGAGAATGGTGGCACGGTGCACTCCATTGACGAGGTGGTGGCCGGCAAGATCATCATCGAGGACGCGGCGACGCCGCAAGACTAGGTCATAGATGGGATTTTTCGCTCAAAAACTGCACGAGCTTAGGGAGTACAGCGACATCGCCAGTATAGGCGAGATCGCCAGACGTTACTTCGCTATGAATGCCTTCGATGGGGTACTGACTATCATCGGCGTCCTGATGGGCAGCTACACCGCCCGTGTGCAGGACCCAACCGTTGTCATCGTCACAGGCTTTTCTACCTCTATGGCCATGGGCATCTCGGGTCTGTGGGGCGCTTACCTGACGGAGTCCGCCGAGCGGAAGAGAGACTTGGACGAGCTGGAGAACCACACGTTGACGGATCTCGGCCAGACGAAGATAGGCCGTGCCTCACGGGCAGCTGTGGTCATTGTGGCCCTGGTAGACGGCCTGGCCCCGTTCCTGGCCGCACTGGTGGTGCTCCTTCCCTTCTTCTTCAGTAGCCTGCTGGCCGATGTGCTCATCAGCTACTATGCTTCCTTGGGCATGGCGTTGGTGGTCCTCTTCGCGCTGGGAGCTTTCTTGGGAAAGGTGTCTAAGCAGAATCTGATCGTGTCAGGCGCGAAGATGATCGGGGCGGGGCTGGTGTCTATCCTGTTGAGCTACTTCTTGGGTGTGGACTCCTGAAATCAAGGGGGGAAAGATGCGATTTCCACCGCGTAGACGCAGACCCGGGCCCAGACCCCGTCAGATGCTGGCGAGGGCCGATCGTCTGTTCAATCAGGGCAAGTTCTCCGAGGCGGCTCCCATCTTCGAGCGATTGGCAAAGGGCGCCGCCCAGCGGGGGATGCCGGATCGGGCTGGCGACCTCTACCTGCGATCGGCGCGCTGTCATCTAGAGATGGGCGATGCCGCCCTGGCTGTTGAGCGGGGGAAGCAAGCGCTGCGCCTCTTCGGGCGGGCGGGCCGGATGGGCAAGATCGAGAGGCTCGTGCCCAAGATCGTGGAGAATTTGCAGGAAAAGGGCTACCAGGCTGAGGCGGAAGCTCTGCAGCAGGAGGTGGAGGCGCGTTTGGCTGAGACTCCGCCGGGGGCGCGCCCCGGCCGGCCTGCCCTGAGCGCAGTCGAAGGGCCGGCCATGGCCCGCCGCGAGTTGCCTGCCAAGTGTTCGGCCTGCGGCGGACCTGTCAAGCCCGACGATGTCACCTGGCTCGACCCGCAGACCGCCGAGTGCCCGTACTGTGGCTCGGTTCTAAAGACCACCTAGATTCACTCCCCGTACTGTACAAAAGTCGTTGCTCCGGTTAACACCAGAACCAGCCCGGCCAGCACGTGGGCCAGCTAGGGGGCGACGATGTTGCCCGTGCGCTGGAAGGATGTAGCCGAACACCAGGCCCATCCCGATGGTCAAGAGCATGCCATAAGCTGACATAATCGGCACAATCTGTGCCTGCTCGAACGGGGGGGGAATTCGAACTCGGTTTACTCATTACCTCATTCCTCATTACCTCATTCCTCATTACCTCATTGCCTCATTACCTCGTCCCCTCGTCCCTCAGACCACCATTCAACCACTCCAGCAAATAGCCAAACACCTCCCCCTGCTCCGGCTCGTTGTGGATTTCGTGATAGAAGCCGTCCCAGATTTTTAGGGTGCAGCGCTCACCCGCCTGGGCGGCGAATTCGCGGCTGGCCTGCGCCGATGTGATGCGGTCGGCGCCGCCGTGCATCAGCAGCAAGGGCAGCGGGAACTCGGCGGCGTGCTCCAGGGCCCACAAACCGGCCTGGAGCATGTCTACGGTCAAGCGGGGCGTGAGCTGATCGTGGACCAGCGGGTCGTCGTTGTAGGCCCGCACCACCTCGGGATCGCGCGACAGGGCCTGGCGGTCCAACTCGTTCGATAGGGACAGCGTAGGCCACAGGCTGCGCATGATTCTGGCCAGACTCAGTTTCCAGGCGGGCGGCTCGAAAGCGGTGCGCAGCAGGGGACCTGTGGCGATCACCCCGGCCAGGTTGGGACGGCGGCGCAGGGCGTAGTTGATGACCAGGTTGCCGCCCAGGCTGTGGCCGTACAGGAAGCGCGGACGGTCGGGGTAACGCTCCGTCGCCTCTTCCAACAGGTGGGCGATGTCGTCCATCAGAGCCTCATAGCCGGGTGTGTAGCCGCGCCGTCCTTCGGATTTGCCGTGTCCGCGCAGGTCGAAGGCCAGCAGGGCGTAGCCGGCCTGGTTCAAAAAGGCGGCCAGGTGCCCGTAGCGTCCACTGTGCTCCCCCAACCCATGCACCAGGCAGACTACGCCTTTGGGTTCGGTTTCGGGTTGCCAGTCCTGGGCGTAGAGTTGCAGTTCATCGTCGGTTTGCCAGTTGAATTCAAAGTGTTGCATGTTGTCCTCCTAAAGTATGATTCTCTATTCCTGCTGTGCCGCCGACCGGCCAGCCAGCCAACCGGTGGAAAACGCCGCTTGCAGATTGTAGCCGCCGGTGTCGGCGTCCACGTCCAGCACCTCGCCCGCAAAATACAACCCCTCCACCAGGCGCGAGGCCAGGGTGTGGGGATCAACCTCTCCCGTGTCCACCCCGCCGGCGGTGATGATGGCCTCGCTAAACGGGCGGTGCCCGGTGACCTCCAGGCGAAAATCCTTCAGCCACGTCCGCAGCCGCTGCCGTTCTTCGGACGTGATCTGGTGCGCCATTTTGTCCGAGGGTATGCCCGTCAGATCTATGCACACCGGGATCAGCTTGCTGGGCAGCAGTCCCTTGAGCAGGGTGCGAAAATGCCGCTTGCCGTGGGTGTCCAGGTCGCGGAGCAGCCGCGCATCCAGCTTGGGATGGTCGAGGGCAGGCTTGAGGTCAATGGACAGGGTCACCCGCTGGCCCAGGCGCAGTGCGTCCACCACCTGCCGGCTCAGCGTCAGGATGATGGGCCCGGACACGCCGAAGTGGGTGAAGAGCATCTCGCCGAAGGCCTCGGCCTGCTTCTTGCCGTCCACCCACAGGCTGACCGTCACGTTGCGCAGGCTGAGCTCTTGCAGCCGGGGGCCCACGTCGCCCGCCGTCTCCAGGGGAACCAGCGCGGGGCGAACGGGCACGATGGTGTGCCCCACCGCTTGCGCCAGCCGATACCCGTCCCCCGTTGAGCCGGTGGCCGGGTAAGACGCCCCGCCGGTAGCCACGATCACCGCATCGGCGTGATAGAAACCAGGTTTTTGGGGAGAAACCTGGTTTCTGGACGCTTGCACCCCGACCACTCGTTCTCCCTCGACCAGCAGTCGCTCCACCGGCGAACGAGTGCGCAGGGTCGCGCCCTGTTCGCCGACCCACTGCACCAGCGCGTCCACCACGTCTTGCGCCTCACCGCTGGCCGGGAAGACCCGGCCCCCGCGCTCGGTCACCGTAGGAACGCCCAGTTCCTCGAAGAAGGCCATCAGGTCCTCGTTGAAAAAGCGGTAGAAGGCCGGGCGAAGGAAATGGCCGTGGGGTTCGAAGTGGGTGAGAAACTCGGACCGCGGCACGACGTTGGTCAAGTTGCAGCGTCCCTTGCCGGCGATGCGCAGCTTGCGCCCTGGGCGGCCCATCTTTTCCAGGAGCAGGGTCTCGGCTTCCATTTGGGCGGCCTGTCCGGCGGCCATTAAGCCGGCCGGGCCGGCTCCAACCACGATCACATCCCACATACATCCCTACTCCCGTTTGCAGGCCACCTGACCGTCTGTTCTGAACTTGATCCAAGCCACGGGCAGCATGAGCAGTGCAGCTGCCAGCGGGGCGTAGAATGGTATCTGCGGGGAGAACCGCTCCCATAACGTGGCTCCGATGTAGGGCGCTGGCAGCGAGATCAGGCCGATGCTGGTGCTGAACAGTCCGAAGGCCGTGCCGCGCAGGTGCATGGGCACCACTTTGGAGATCAGGGCGTTGTAGGCGGGACCGATCAGCGCCTCGCCCACACCGAAAAGCGCCCACACCGCTGCAAACCCGGCAAAGACACGGCTTTGCAGAAACACGGCTATGGCCGCTGCCATGAAGGAAAAGCCGGCCACGATCCCCACCCTCTCCCCTTTCTTGTCCGATAGCCAGCCCGCCGGCGCCAGGAGCAGCATGGTGACCAGGCCGTGGGTGGACGACAGCCAACCGATCTCCACATTTGAGAGGCCCATCAGGTTCTGCATGTACAGCGGCAGGAGTTGCCAGGCCATGCTGAACGTCATGTCGCGCACCCCGTCGGAGATGAAGATCCAGGTGACGACGCCGCCCGCCAGCACCAGTCCGCCCATCGCCGCCAGGCTGGCTCTCAGGCTGGCCAGGGTGGGCGTTGGGCTGGGGAAGCCTTCCTCCACGGTCTCGACCGAGCCCTCACTTTCAGCGCGCTGTGCGCTGCGGGCCATGAGCAGCCGGATGAAAGTAGCGGCGGCGTACAGCGCGCCGGCGGCGATGAACATGGCCCTGAAGCCCAGGTACTGCGACAGGTAGCCGCCGATGGGTGGGCCGACGATGGCCACGATCATGAACAAACTCTGAGATAGCCCATACACCCGGCCTCGGGCGGCCTCGGCGGACTCCTCGGCGATGAAGGCCATGTAGCTGGGCGCGACGAACGATCTGGCCATGGCGCCCGTCACCGTAGCCAGGAGCAGCCACTCCCACGAAGGGGCGAGGATGTAGACGAAGTAGCCAAGCACCCCAGCCGTGCTGCCGATGGCGATAGCTTGCAGCCGTCCGATGGAGTCCGACAGCCACCCGCCCAGGATCTGGAACGCCAGCGGCGCGATGGATCCCAGGGTGAAAAACAGCCCCACCTGGCCCACGCCCGCGCCCAGCTCCTGCAAGTACAGCGGCAGCAGCGGCCCGTGCATGTGCCCGGCGATGTTGGCCAGGATCATAGTGCCCATGAACAGCAGCAGCGGGCGCGTTAGTAAGGGTGCTCTCTTTGCCTCCATGAACCCTTCCGGGAGCCGATTATTTGGTGAGGTGTGCCCTACTGTGATGGTATGTTGGTGAGATTGGCTGGGCCGTCGAGCAATATGCGTAACTTGTTGAGGATGTTGCGTCCCAGGACAATCTCGTCTCCCTGTTCATCACCGACTACGAAGACGTCTGGCAGTCTCAGGTTGCCCAATTCGAGGTCTACCACGAACAGTTGAGCGGGACGCCATTCCCCCCAATGGCTGCGGATTCGAGTATCAGTGAGGGCAGGAGCAAGTATCTGACGAAGATAGGCAATGGGAACCAGGGAACCATCGGATCCGGTGTCCAGCAAGGCATTCTCTGGGGCGGTACGCAATCCCTCTTCGCTGTTGTAGAAAGCTACCTGGGTTACTGGGAAGGGAGGCTGATAGCTGATGTCGTAGGGATATTTCATGGGCCAGGTATCTCCATGCGAAAGCCATGACGGACCAGCGGCCGTACGGCGACGTCTTCGACCAGCGTTATCATCACGGGTTTACGCCCGAATCGCTGGCGTATGCGCTGGTGCAGTGCTTGGAAATCGGAATCATGGTCTACCACTTGGCCATTGTGCATGGCGATGTACTGACCTAGGTACTGGGCTTTCAGTTCGGCGTGTCGCTGGCGGTAGATCTTGCTTTCCTCGGATATCTTGCGACGATCCAGTTCCCAAAGGTAGCGACGGACGGCTTCGGTGAGTATTTCACCCATGCCGGCCTCATGTTGCCGGGAGGCTTCCTCGACGCGCCGGTACAATTCGGATTCAATGGCTATTGTTGGCATACTCCTACTCCTTTCTGGTGCGTGGTCAGCAACTATTTTTCCGTAATAGTGATCTTCTCTATCACGTCACCCACGGCGATGGACTGCACCACGTCCATCCCTTCGACGACGTGGCCGAAGGCGGTGTATCCTTCGTCCAGGAAGTGCGTCGGAGCCAGGGTGATGTAGAACTGGCTGCCGCTGGAGGCGCGTTCAGGGTTGACTTGGTCCGCTTTGCGGGCCATGGCGATGGCGCCCTCCACATGGGGGAGCTTGATCTCGGCGGGCACGGTGTAGCCGGGGCCGCCGGTGCCGTTGCCCAACGGGTCGCCCCCCTGGATGACGAAGCCCGGCTCCACGCGGTGGAACGTCAGGCCGTCGTAGAAGCCCTGCCTGGCCAGGTAGACGAAGTTGTTGACGGTGAGCGGGGCCGCGCTGGCGTCGAGCTGGACGACGATGTCGCCCTTGGCCGTGGAGATGGTGGCCACGTAGGTCTTGCTGGGGTCAATCTGCATCTCCGGCGGCTGGCTGTACATGTCGGCGCGGTCGGCGGGATTGGCCGGCATGGCCGGCTTGGTCGGTGTGGCCGGTTCGGTCGGCCCGCAACCAACAGCCACCGTGCTTAGCAAGAGAGCTGCGGCAAGGCCAGCGATCCATGGCCAACTTTTGCTGAATTGTTTGTTCTTTTCTGACATTTTAGGCTCCTTCCTGATCCCGATATGGGACATGAGATAGAGTATTTCGCAACCAAAGATGGCAAGGTGACAGGGTGACAAGGTGATGGGCCATCATGTTGCCTTGTCACCTTGTCACCCTGTCACTATCGCTTTTCAGTCAAAGTGGCAGCACCAAATCGAGATCCTCAAGCTGCTCACCCCTGGCTGGCCAGCCCGCCGGCAATCTCTCCCCCGTCAATCACGAAGCACTGCCCGGTGATGAAGGCGGCGTCGTCAGAGGCCAGAAAAGCGAACAGCGCTGCCACGTCCTCTGGCCGGCCCAGCTTGCCCAGGGGAACCTTGGCTTCGAAGGCGCGCCGCATCTCCGGGGTGTATTCGGCCTCCTGCATCGGCGTCAAAATGAAGCCCGGGCAGACGGCGTTGACGCGCACCTCTGGAGCCAGCTCCAGGGCCATGGAGCGGGTCAGCTCGATCACCCCGGCCTTGGAGGCATTGTAGTCGGCGTAGTAGGGATAGCCCACCAGGCCGTTGGTGGAGCCCATGTTCAGGATGACGCCGCTCAGCATACGTCGCGCGGCTTGCTGTGCCACGAAGAACACGCCGTCGAGATTGACGGCCATCACCTGGCGCCACTCCTGGGGGGAGATGTCCAGGAAGCGGTGCCGGATGCTGATGCCGGCGTTGTTGATCAGCACGTCCAGTCCCCCCAGCAGGTCGTCCAGTTCCCCAAAGGCCCGCGCCACGTCGTCGGCGTCCGAGACGTCGGCGGCGATGGTGCCGCTCAGCGCTGGCATCTCGCGCCCGATACGACTGAGCGCCGCCTCGTCGCAATCCAGCACCACGACGCGCGAGCCCTCCTCCAGGAAGCGCGCCGCCGTCGCCGCGCCGATGCCGCCCGCCCCGCCCGTGATGAGCACGCGTTTGTCTTTCAGACCTCGCATCGCTTCCTCCCTAGAACGCGGATCAGCAGGATTCACGGATAGAACAGCCTTCAGACTGTGCGTCGGGTTTTCCCCTAGCTGGTGAAATCTGAGTGGTCCGCTGCCAGCCCCAGGGATCGAATGTGGAATACGACCACGGCCAGCGCCACGTGCACGTTCAGCGATAGGCCCTTGCCCCACATGGGGATGAAGACGACGTCATCGCACAGAGCAAGCGTGGCGCGGGTGATGCTTTGATCCTCGTGGCCGACGACCAGACAGGTCTGGGCAGGCCAATCGGTCTCGTAGTATGGACTGGCCCCGGCGGTGATTTCCAGCGCAAAGATGCGATAGCCCTGGTCTTGGAGCTCGGCGATGGGCTTGCTGGCCTCCTTCTCGTAGCGCCAGGGGACCCGCCGGTGTTTGCTGCGCCCCACCTTAGCGATGGTGGGATGGGGCGGCGTGGACGTGACGCCGGTCAGGATCAGCTCCTCGATCCGCGCCGCGTCGGCGATGCGGAAAATGGAGCCCACGTTGACGGGGTATTCCACGTTTTCGAGAATCACCACAATCTCACGCTGGATCGGATGTCGCCGCCTGAAGTGGCGATGAAATCGTTTCAGCGGTGTGCCGCGAAGTGCTCTCATGTCTCTCTTTCTTTGCCACGAATGACACGAATTTTCACTAATTCTTATTTTTTCTAGGCAAACAACACCTTCCTCACCTCTCTCAGCCTATCCACTCCCTTCACCTCGTGGGGAAATAGGGGAAGGGTGATGATTTCCATGCTTTGGCCGTATTCGTCGGTCAGCAGGTTGATGTACGGGGTCTGCATTTCTTTTCTGGCCCGGTGGAACTCGCAGTCGGGGTTCTGGATGACGTTGTTGATGATCAGGTAGTGGATGGGCAGGCCGTATCGCTCGAATTCCCCCACCAGCCTCCTGGCCTGATACACGCCCAGGGCCTCGGGGATGGTGACCAGGATGAATTCGGTGTTGTTCGGATCTCTCATGAAATCTGTCACCTCTTGGGCCAGGGCCTTCCAACTGTCTATCAGCTCCAGGAAGGGGACCTTTTTCAGTTTGAAGGTGTCGCGGACTTCGAAGTAGAACTTGGGCGCCATGCGCAGGTGCTTTAAGAATTTATAGGGCAGGTCCAACAGGCGCAGGGTGTCGCCCGCCGGTGCGGTGTCCCAGACGATGAGGTCGTAGCGCCCATCCCTGACCCGCTCCAGGATGTAGTCCAGCATGAACTCTTCCTGGATGCCCGGCGCGATGGCGACATAATCTATTACCTCGTCGTATTCCATGTCTATCAGCGAAGAAGCGGCCTCGTACACCTGCGGCCCAAACTTCTCCTTCCACCTCCTCATCACCTCGTCGGGGGAGATCTCCAGGGCGTAGAGGTTTTGCATGCCTTTTACCGCCGTTTCCGTCGCCCCAATCTCCATCTCGAAGATGTCCGAGAGGGAGGGGGTGAGGTCGCTGGAGATGATCAGCGTCTTGCGGCCCGCCGAAGCGTAGTGGAGGGCTGTGGTGGCCGAACACGTTGTCTTGCCCACCCCTCCTTTTCCGCCGAACATGAGCACGCGCTTGTCGGTGTGATCCAGTGCTGAAAGGGACATCTGTCACTCCTCTCTTTGGCTTCGAGCCTGATTGTACCACATGTTGCCCGAAATCGCAATAAGTGTTCGTGAAACGTGATGCGTGGTGCGTGAAACGTGATGCGTGGTGGTAATTCACGTTTCACGTCTTCACGTTTCACGTTTTCCGTTTCACGCCTTTCCTTGCCCAATAGCTCAAAATGTGATACAATCACTGTGAGGGAGGACTATGGACAGGCTGATCTTCATGGGCACGCCGGATTTTGCGGCGCCCATTCTGGAGAGGCTAATTGGGCGATACGAGGTCGCGGCGGTGGTCACCCAGCCCGACCGACGGGTGGGGCGGGGGCGCCAGGTGGAGGCCCCAGCGGTGAAGATCGCGGCCCTGGACCACGGCTTGCCGGTGCTGCAGCCGCCCAGCCTGCGCCAGTCCGACGCCGTGGCCGAGCTTGCGGCCCTGGCGCCCGACGTGATCGTGGTGGCAGCTTATGGCCAGATCCTTCCGGCCGAGGTGCTGGACATCCCCCCCAAGGGGTGTCTCAACGTCCACGCCTCGCTCCTGCCCAAGTATCGCGGAGCAGCCCCCATCGCCGCCGCCATTCTGGCCGGCGAGGAGGAGACAGGGGTGACCATCATGCTCATGGACGAGGGGATGGACACCGGGCCGATTCTGTCCCAGGCGGCCTGTGCCCTATCCCCCCAGGATACGCGGCAGTCGCTGAGCGCCAGGTTGGCTGAGTTGGGGGCCGACCTGCTGGTAGATACTTTGCCCCGCTGGCTGGCGGGCGAGATCGAGCCTCGGCCGCAGGATCACAGCCAGGCCACCTACAGCCGCGTCATCGCCAAGCAGGACGGCCAGATAGACTGGTCGCAATCGGCGGTCGAGGTCTGGCGCCGCAGCCGCGCTTACTACCCCTGGCCCGGCACCTACACACATTGGCGAGGCAAGCTGCTCAAGGTCATCACCGCTGAGGCTCTGCCCGAATGGGCGGGCGAGGGACAGCCGGGGCAAGTTGTGGCTGTGGACGAGGGCTTGGCCGTTGTTACGGGGGAGGGAGCTTTGCTTCTGGGCGAGGTGCAGTTGGCGGGCAAAAGGGCTATGGCTGTCGAGGACTTCGCCAGAGGACAGAGAGATTTCGAGGGTTCGCTGTTGGGAAGGAGGGGTAGTTGATGAAGAACAGAATCTGGGCCTTGCCGGCAGTAGTCGCTCTGGTTTCGACGCTCGTGATAAGCTGCGCTGTGGTCCTTGCCAGTCCAACGCCGGGGAGAAGTGAAACCGAAAGAAGCGCTGCCTTCGAGATCGAGTCCCCCGACCTTTCTTCCACCACGGGCGAGAGCCGGCTCTCCGAGAGGTACGCAGTCACCCAGACGGGTGAAACCGACGGGGGAAGCAAGCTCATCTTTCCCCTGCTGCTGGTGGGAGACGTGGAGCCGGCCGAACTGGAGATGGTCTTTCTGCCGTTGTTCAGCAAAGCCGGAGCGAGCTGCGTGGATCGCGTGGTCAGGGCCGGCGACAAGCTCACTTTCAACGGCCACGAGATTCGGTTGATCGGCATGAACGTGGCCTACATCCTCGAAGATTGGTTCCCAGAGTCCGAGTGGGATGAAATCCTTTCCTTCCTATCTCGGTCGGGAAATACCGTCCGCATCCCCGTTTTTCCCAAGCACGCGCGGGATGGCGGGCTGGCTCGCGTGGAGCGGTTGATTCGCCTGGGCGGAAAGTACGACCTGAAGTTCATCATCGTGCTTGAGGGCTACATGGCGGCGGACTATCCCACGAAAAGCGAAGCTTGGTTTGACTCGGGGTACAAAGGCGAATACATGGATCACTTGACAAGTGTGGTTACCAGGCTCAGGGATTTCCCCGAAGTGGCGCTGTGGCAGTTGATGGGGGAGCCCAGTTGCGCCCCCGAGGGAGGCGTGCGGTCTTGCTACAACTCGCTGGTCGAATGGGCCAGGGTGGCCTCTGAGGAGATCAAGAAGCTGGACCCCTGCCGGCCCGTGGCTGTGGGGATGATCTCCATTGGCGGGTATCAGCCTCATGAGGAGGAAGCCTGGCGCAAGATGCACGCTTTCCCCTCCATTGACGCAGTGACGCTTCACGTTTGGACCAACGTCTGGTACGAGCGGGAGCTGAGAATCGCCGATGAGCTGAACCTGCCCGTCCTCTACACCGAGGTCTACCATCGAGCCTACAAAAAGAACGGTCGCCTGCTGCGCGGAGGAATCCTGGAGGAAAGGGCGCCCATTATCGAGGATTTCATGCAGCGATCTTTTGAAGCCGGGGTGGATGGCATCATCCTCTGGCAGTACATCCACCAGGGCTACTGCGGCGAGCTGGACTATGATCAGAGTGACCCTGTTTGGAAGGTGTTTCGGTCTTTCTCGAAGGAGTAAGGAAAGGGCCATGCCCAGGCAATACGTAGCAGCGCTTGACCAGGGAACCACGGGCACTAGATTCATGATTTTTGATCAGGACGGGCAGCCGGTCTCTGTGGCCTACCAAGAGCACCAGCAGATCTACCCCCAGCCGGGCTGGGTGGAGCACGACCCGCTGGAGATTTGGGAGAAGACCCAGAGAGTGATTGAGGCTGCGATGGAGCAGGGCGGCATCCAGGCCGAGGAGATGGCGGGCATCGGGGTCACCAATCAGCGGGAGACGACCATCGTCTGGGATCCCAGGACGGGCCGGCCTTACTACAACGCCATCGTCTGGCAGTGCACCCGCACCCGCGACATCTGCCAGCAGCTCATTGACGACGGCTTCGAGCCTTACCTCAAAGAGACCACCGGCTTGGTCAGCGCTACCTACTTCTCTGGCCCCAAGATCAAGTGGATTTTGGACCACGTCGAGGGCGTGCGGGAGAGGGCCGACAGGGGGGAGGCGATCTTTGGCAACGTGGACACCTGGGCCTTATGGTGGCTGACCGGCGGTCCCGATGGCGGCGTCCACGTCACCGATTACACCAACGCCTCTCGCACCATGCTCATGAACCTGAAGATGCTGGACTGGGATCAGCAGATGCTCGACTACCTGGGCATCCCCCGCCAAATGCTGCCCCAGATCAGGCCCTCCAGTGATAAGCAGCTCTATGGCCTGACTTCCAAGGGCGGGCCGCTGGGAGGGCAGGCGCCCGTCTGCGGCGACCTGGGCGATCAGCAGGCCGCGCTGGTGGGCCAGACCTGCTACAGCGTGGGCGAGGCCAAGAACACCTACGGCACCGGCTGCTTCATGCTGCTCAACACCGGCCGCCACATCGTCCCCTCGCCCGGCGGGCTGCTGACCACCGTGGCCTACGGCGTGGAAGAGGGCCAGGCCACCTACGCCCTGGAAGGCTCGATCGCCATCACCGGCGCCGCCATCCAATGGCTGCGGGACAATCTGGGCATCATCGAGAGCGCTGCGGAGACGGAGGAGATCGCCAGGCAGGTCGGGGACGCTGGCGGCATCTATTTCGTGCCCGCCTTCTCCGGCCTGTTCGCACCGTATTGGGACATGTACGCTCGCGGCGTGATCGTCGGTCTGACCCGCTACGTCCGCCGCGAGCACCTGGTGCACGCCACCCTGGAGTCCATCTGCTACCAGACCAAGGACGTGCTGGAGGCCATGCAGAAGGACGCCGGCGTGGAGTTGAAGTCCCTCAAGGTGGACGGCGGGGCGGTGAAGAACAACTACCTGATGCAGCTCCAGGCCGACATCTTGGGTGTGGAGGTGATTCGCCCCACGGTGGACGAGACCACGGCTCTGGGCGCTGCCTACGCCGCCGGGCTGGCGACCGGCTTCTGGGTAGGCCTGGACGATCTGCGGGCCAACTGGGGCATTGATCGCGTCTTCAAACCCCGCTGGGACGACGCCCGGCGGGAGGAAGCTTACGCCGGCTGGCAGCGGGCCGTGGAGCGGGCTCGCGGTTGGGAGCAGTGAGTGACAACGTCAATCGTAGGTGTCATCGCGAGGAGCGGGTTTGGCGACGAACTTGGAAGTGGAAACGGCGTGATCCCCAATTCGCGAGGGGGGAGATTGCTTCGGCCAGAGGACGCCTCGCAATGACATTAACTTGACAGTGTTCAAACATTTATGGAGGAGCCAGGACATGACAGAGAGGACGTACATTCCAGTTGACGTCGTTGAGCGCTTCATGATGGACGTGTTCCAGGGGCTGGGCGTGCCGCAGGGGGACGCCCGGATCTGCGCCGACGTGCTCATCGCCGCTGATTTGCGCGGCATCGAGTCCCACGGCGTGGGGCGTCTCAAGTACTACTACGACCGCATCCGGCGCGGGCAGCACCGTGTCCAGACCGAGATGAAGATCGTCAAAGAGACGGAGACCACGGCTCTGATAGATGGCCAGCATGGCATGGGGCAATTGATCGCCCATCGTGCCATGCGGATGGCCATGGACAAAGCCAGAAGGTACGGCCTGGGCGCGGCGGCGGTGCGCAACGGCACGCACTTCGGCATCGCCGGCTACTACGCGCTGATGGCCGCCCAGGAGGGGATGATGGGATTGGCGGTGACCAATGCCCGCCCGGCCATCGCTCCCACCTTCAGCACCGAGCCCATGCTGGGCACCAATCCCATCGCCTTCGCCGCGCCGTCCGACCTGGATCATCCCTTCTGCTTCGACGCTGCCACCTCCATCGCGCAGCGGGGCAAGATCGAGGTGTTGGCCCGCGCCGAAGAGCCGGCGCCCGAGGGTTGGGTCATTGACGCCCGGGGGAATCCCATGACCGACGCCGACAGGATTCTGGAGGACCTGGGGGCGGCGACGGCGGCCCTCCTGCCGCTCGGAGGGGCCGGCGAGCTGCTGGCCGGCTACAAGGGCTATGACCTGGCGACCGTGGTCGAGATTCTCTCCGCCTCGCTGTGCGGCGGGAAGTTCATGAAAGACCTTCTTGGATTCGCCGAGGATGGCGCTCATCGTCCCTACATGCTGGGCCACTTCTTCCTGGCCATTGACATCGAACACTTCATCCCTCTCGACCTCTCCCGTCGCATCACCGGCCAGATCATGCGCGCCCTGCAGAACGCCCGCCGAGCGCCGGGTCAGGAGCGCATCTACGTAGCTGGTGAGAAAGAGCACGAGAACGAGCAGCGCATCCGCCAGCAGGGCATCCCCGTGAACGCCAACCTGCGCCGCGAGCTACAGACCATGCGGGATGAGTTGAGCATCTCCGGTTACGAGGCGTATTTCTGAGATTCCCGCTTGGGCAAAAGCCGCAATTTGTGGTACAATAGCCAAAGAAGTATGGGCATTAGATCGAGAGGAGGGGACATACCATGTTCGGTTTTGACCGCATTACCTATGATCCAAACATACTTGGTGGCAAGGCGTGCATTCGTGGGATGCGCATTTCGGTATCTCTCATCGTCAACCTGGTAGCCAACGGGATGGCAGTCGAGGAGATCATCGGCGAGTATCCCGATCTGCAGCCGGAAGACATCCAGCAGGCCCTGCGTGACGCGGGCGGGGAACGATAGGCCATGTTTCAGGTGTTATTGCCGGCTGAATTTCGCGAGCAACATCGCCGTGTTGTCTTAGAATTCGCCCGACGCGGTCATGAGTTTGGTCGTGTCGGATGGCGCCGAGCTATCGTTGCGTTCGACTTGCTCAAGAATGCGGCTGTGTTGACCGATCGAGGCTTGTTGCCTTTCCCTGTTGTCTACCGGCAGCATGTCGAGGAACCGTATGCGGACGATTTCATTGAGGCGCTGTACCTTGCAGAGCGTGTGGAGGCGGCAAGCGTCAGTCAGTGGGCAGCCGTGGCGCGTGAATTGGAGCCTCGTCTGGCACAGGTTGGCTTGTCCAGGCCGGATTTCCCAGCTACCCGTCTGATCGTGGCCTACTGTCTGTATTGGTGGAGGGCCTTTACCCTGGGGTACGCACTAGAGATTGAGATCCAACGAGACCTGGAGGCTTCTGCCATTCAGTTTAAGGTTCACGACTTGCGTCGGCGTGAGGAACGACTTTCGCCCTATGAGAGGAAATGAACCAATCAACTATTGACACGGTTTCTCAGAGGGAATTTGATGAGGCCATTGAGCAATACATCAACTGGGCCTCGGAGTGGGATGGCGCTTTGCCAGCGGACATCTTCTTTGGCGTCTGGGCTGACTTCCAGCGTCGAGAGAGGCCGGTTGAACTGCGTGCGCGCGTCGTGGAGGGGCATCTGCAACTGACTCCCATGCCAGGGAGCCTGGTGCAGGCCCGGGACAACCGCATCCGCCTGGAAGACGGGCGAGAACTGGTGATTCAATTGGAGACTGTGTAACAGTTACATCTCGCGTGGTGGAGTTGACCCCCATTGCCTACGATGTGGAGGGAGGATCTCATCTCATCATGATGTCACCATGATGAATCACGAATGGCGATTCTTGTTCGGCGGCCTGGTCGCTGCTTTGGCTGCCGCGTGGTGGCTGTACAATGGCCGCCCGCGGGAGCGCATCCCAAGCCCCGAAAGTATGGATGACCCAGGCGTCGCACGGGCCTACGGATGGGTGGCGACGATGCCGCCCATGCGGGTTCTGCGTTGGTTCGTGGCCCGCCGCGCCGTGGGGATGGCCCGCCGTGGGCAGGCGGTGGACTTGGGATGCGGCCCAGGGCGGTTGGTCGTCGAGTTGGCGCGGCGGTCGTCCGACCTACGCGTGACCGGCATTGACTTGTCAGAAGAGATGCTGGCCCAGGGCCGGCACAATGCCCGTCGCGCTGGCGTGGCCGACCGCGTCTCCTTTCGCCAGGGAGACGCCCAGCAAATCCCGTTCCCCGACGCTTCCCTGGACCTGGTGGTCAGCACCCTGTCGCTTCACCACTGGAGCGATCCAGCGGCGGTGCTGGACGAAATCGCCCGCGTCTTGCGTCCCGGCGGTTCGTTCTTGGTTTTTGATTTGCGCCGTGACATGGCTGCTCCATCCTGGCTGATGTTGTGGTTTGTCACCCACGTGGTGGCGCCAGCCGCGTTGCGCCGCGCCAACGAACCGTTGAGCAGCCGCAACGCGTCCTACACCCCACAGGAAGCGGCGCGATTGGCTGAGCAATCTCGCTTGAGCGGTTGGCGCGTCAGCCGTGGGCCGCTGTGGCTGACCATTGAGGGAGCGACTTCTGGCTAGGGGGTGATACGATTGGCGATTTGCCAAATTCATAGGTCTTTGCTATAATAGAGTTGGCGGGGCGTAGCGCAGCCAGGTAGCGCACTTGAATGGGGTTCAAGTGGCCGCCGGTTCAAATCCGGCCGCCCCGACCATGAGTATATGGCCGATGGCCTTTACGCTGTCGGCCATTGTTCGTATGGGGGAAATGAGTGACGGGGCAACGAGTAACGAGTCAGTGAGGAACTGGGGATGGAACAATTCTCTGGTTCTTAATCCGTTATATTCGAAATTCGTTGTAGTGTCTTGACTTCAAAGTTGAGCTGCCAATGGACGATGTAGTCTACAGATGCGGTGACTTGACCGAGGCGGACATCGCATTTCTGCAAAGAATAGAAAACGATATGCCCATCGTGGGCGACATCAGCCGCGCTGACTTTCTGATCTACTGTTCGGCCTCGGAAGTGGATACGGCCTCCCCCAACCGCGCGGTAGTGGTGGCGCAGGCGCGACCCCACTCCATTGCCCCGATTCATCCGGAGCCCCTTGTTGGGCAGACGATGACAGCGGCTGAGGAGCCTCTCGTCTGCCAGGCTCTCTATGGAGGACGCGCGGTTTCCGGCAACAGAACGCTGATTCCCGATGGCGCTCCCGTGCAGCAAGAGGTTCACCCCGTCCGCAATGGGGAAGGGAAGGTGCTTGGGGTGTTGAGCATCGAGACCAACCTCATTGAGCACGAGCGGCATCGGCGGCGCAGCAAGGTCTTTCAGAGGGCCTTGAAGCAACTGCAGGAGATGCTGCTGCAAGGGGAGTTCAAGGGCGCGGAACATCTGTCTCCCTTCGGTGAGCACGACGGCATCATGGTCGTGGATAGCCAGGGGTGGATCCGCTACGCCAGCGGCATCGCTACTAGCCTTTATCGCCGGCTGGGCCACTTGGACAGTCTTCTGGGGCAGCGCGCCGCCGATCTGGAAACCGAGGACGAGGCCCTGGTGCTCAGAGCTTGGCAGGAAGGGCGCTGCGTCGAACAGGAGACGCGCGAAGGGCGTCGGGTCTGGATCAAGAAGGTCATTCCGCTGACCTCCGCCGGTGTGGGCGCAGGGGTGTGGTCGGTGGGTTTGCGCCGCTTGCTGGGACTGCCTCTTCCCAAGCCGCGTCTGGTGGGAGCACTGTTAACCATTCACGATGAGACCGAGGTGCGGCGCAAGGAGCGCGAGCTGAAGGTCAAGTCGGCCATGATCCAGGAGATTCACCACCGGGTGAAGAACAACCTGCAGATCATTGCTGCCTTGCTGCGTATGCAGGGTAGGCGCAGCGAGTCGGAGGAGGTGAGGCGCGCCCTGAATGATAGCGTGGCGCGTATCCTCAGCGTGGCCGTCGTGCACGAGTTCTTCTCGCAGCAAGAGGCGGGGGTTATTAACATCAAAGACGTGAGCCAGCGCATCGTGAAGCACACCCGGCAGGGGATTGTGCAACCGGATAAGCGGATTCGCTTAACCTTGAGTGGGCCTGCCATTTACCTTCCTGCCCAGCAGGCGACGACCTGCGCCCTGATCCTCAACGAGCTGTTGCAGAACGCGGTGGAGCATGGATACGAGCGCAAGCCTGGCGGCACCATCTCGGTCAACCTACAGGACGATGGCGATAGGGTGGTCATTGCTGTGATGGACGACGGGCAGGGGTTGCCCGATGATTTCAGCCTGGAGCAAGCCGATAGTCTGGGCTTGCAGATCGTCCAGACCCTGGTTCAGGATGATCTAAAGGGACAATTCGAATTGAGGGAAGGCGATGGCGTGTCGGCCGTTGTGACCTTCCCCAAACAAACATTGGGAGGTGAGGAAGCGTGGAGCGAACGAGAGTGATTATCGCTGACGATGAATCTGTTATCCGCATGGACCTCAGGGAAATGCTGACCAACCTGGGCTATCTCGTCGTCGGCGAGGTGGGGGATGGGCGAAGCGCGGTGAATCTGGCTCGGGAACTGAAGCCCGATGTGGTGATCATGGACATCAAGATGCCGGATATGGATGGCATCGAGGCGGCCAAGGTCCTGACCGAGGAGAAGATTGCCCCTGTTTTGCTGCTCACTGCCTATAGCCAGCAGGAGCTCATTGAGCGGGCCAAGGATGCGGGCGTGGTAGGCTACATGGTGAAGCCCTTCCGGGAGTCCGATCTGGCGCCGGCTATCGAAGTAGCTGTAGCCCGCTTTGCCGAGTTCCGGGCCCTGGAGAAAGAGGTCGGCGACCTCACGCTGGCGCTGGAGACCAGGAAGCTGGTGGATCGGGCCAAAGGCATCTTGATGGATAGCCAGGACCTAAGCGAGGCTGAGGCCTTCCGCAAGATTCAGAAGATGAGCATGAACACCCGCAAGCCTATGAAAGAGGTTGCGGAGGCGATCATCTTGGCCCAACAGGCAGTGGCCAGTGATCAGTGATCGGTAATCAGTAATCAGTAATCAGTCAATGTCGGTAAGATAAGACCTCCGAGGTCTCCGGTAGAGCCTCGCCCAGTGCAAACCACATCAGTATTTGCTGTAAACTCCTGTCGCGCAAGGTCTATATAAGACCTCGGAGGTCTGGGTGATCGCTTAACTTACCGACATTGAGTAACTCGACAGTGTTAGATTTCAGGCAAGTGTCATTGCGAGGAGCAGAGCGACGAAGCAATCTCCACCATTGCTTGCATTTGAAGGCAGGAGATTGCTTCGCTACGCTCGCAATGACACCATATGTCTGCCGTGCTGGCGAATTTAACATTGTCCAGGTAATCAGTGGGGGGAGAATGGAGACTGCGGAGCGGATCAGCAGGTGGATCAGAGAGAAGGTCGAGGAAGCGGGGGCCGAAGGCGTCGTGTTGGGGATCAGCGGCGGGATTGATTCATCCTTGACGGCCGTCTTGGCCGAAAAGGCGTTGGGCGATGCGGTGCTGGGCGTGCTGATGCCTTGCCACAGCAAACCCACCGACACGGAGCACGCCCGGCTGCTGGCTGCCCAATTCGGCATCGAGACCGAATATGTGGACTTGACTCCCATCTTCGACCGCTTGGTGCAGGTCTTACCTCCGGGGGATCAGGTGGCCGTGGGCAACCTGAAGCCCCGGCTGCGCATGACCGTGCTGTACTACTTTGCCAACAACCGCAACTACCTGGTTGCGGGCACCGGAAACAAGACTGAAATCGAGATTGGCTACTTCACCAAATACGGCGATGGCGGCGCTGACATCCTGCCGCTGGGAGACCTGCTCAAGACCGAGGTGCGAGAGTTGGCCCGCGAGCTGGGCATCCCTCGGGAGATCATCACCAAGCCCCCCAGCGCGGGTCTGTGGGAGGGTCAGACCGATGAGGGGGAGATGGGCATCAGCTACGAGGAGTTGGATGAGATTCTCGTGGCCATCGAGTCCGGTGATGTGGCCGGGTGCGACCAGGAAGCTCTAGCCCGCGTGAGGGCCATGATGGCGGCTTCCCAGCACAAGAGGGACCCGATACCGATCTGCGAGGTTTAGGCCGCGTGGGTATGTCTAGACCTTTGAGGTTTGGCCAAAAACCTCAAAGGTCTCCAGAGGACAATAGAGGGAACAATGAGCCGAGGCCGCCTCATTGGGAGGTGGCCTCTTCCTTATTCAGTCCGTTTAATTCTCTAGTCTGTTGTTGAAGGGAGAAGGCAATGTTTTCAGATAAGCAGGAGGTTTTGGAGAGGGTCAAGGCCGACGATGTGAAGTTCGTCAGTTTGCAGTTCACGGACATCGTGGGCACAATCAAGAATGTCACCATCCCCGTGGGCCGACTGGGAGAGGCCCTGGAGAAGGGCGTCTGGTTCGACGGCTCATCCATCGAGGGCTTTGCTCGCATCTACGAGAGCGATATGGTCCTGAAGCCCGACGTCAACACCTATCGCCTTCTTCCCTGGGAACCCCAGGCCAGGAAGGTGGCTCGCATCATCTGCGATGTCTATCGGCCCGATGGCGAGCCTTTCGAGGGCGACCCGCGCTATATTCTCAAACGGGCCATCGCTGCGGCGGAGGAGAAGGGCTATCTTTACAACACGGGGCCCGAGCTGGAGTTCTTCTTGTTCAAGATGAACACCGGATCCCAGATCAGGCCCGTTCCCCACGACGTGGGCGGCTATTTCGATCTCTCTCCTCGGGACCTGGCTTCTCAGGTGCGAGGAGACATCGCCGTGACCCTGGAGGGCCTGGGGATGGAGGTGGAGATGGCGCATCACGAGGTGGCGACCGGCCAGCACGAGATTGACATCCGCTACGCCGATGCCTTGACCAGCGCGGACAACGTCATGACCCTGCGCTACACCGTCAAGGCCGTCTCACAGACCTTTGGCCTCTATGCCACTTTCATGCCCAAGCCCATCTTCGGCGTCAACGGTTCGGGTATGCATACCCATCAGAGCCTCTACAACAGGTCCGATGGAGCAAACGCCTTGTTCAACCCCAGCGACCAGTATAAGCTTTCCAAGGTCGCGTACGCTTTCATGGCTGGGCAGATAGAGCATGCCAGGGCCCTGGCTGCCATTGTGGCGCCGACGATCAACTCCTACAAGCGCCTGACGCCTGGCTATGAGGCTCCGGTCTACGTCTGCTGGGGGCAGATCAACCGCTCCGCGCTGATCCGCATTCCCAGATATTCGCCGGGGCGGGAGCAATCCACGCGTCTTGAACTGCGCTGCCCGGATCCAAGCTGCAATCCTTATCTAGCCTTCGCCGCCATGCTCTGGGCGGGTCTGGATGGCATTGAGCGCGAGTTGGCGCCGCCTCCCCCGGTAGAGGAAAACGTGTACGATTTCGATGATGCCAAGCTGCGGGAGCTCCACATCGCTACCTTGCCGAGTACGCTCAAAGAGGCGATTGACGAGCTGGAGAAGGACGAGGCCTTGCGGCAGGCGTTGGGGGAACACGCCTATCAGGCTTTCGTGCGGGCCAAGAAGGCGGAATGGGACGAGTACCGCATCCAGGTCACCGACTGGGAGCTCAATCGCTATCTGGAGACGCTGTGATGAGCCTTTCCAGATGATAGATCCTGGTTCGCAAGGCCAGTCTATCCCGTTTCCGTTCTTTTCCTAATCCGCTGTAGTGTTGGAAGGAATGAGACAATGATGACTCAACTGGAGATAGGCACCAAATCGGCTGCGGAGCTGGTGGACATCACCGCCGAGGTGCAGCGAACCGTGAGCGAGAACGGGATGAAACACGGCGTCTGCCACGTTTTCGTGCCGCACACCACGGCTGGCCTGACCCTCAACGAGAATTGGGACCCCAGCGTGCGGGCGGATATGCTGATGGAGCTGGGCAAGATCGTGCCCTGGGAGGACAACTATCGTCATGGGGAGGGCAACTCCGCCGCCCACATCAAGGCCAGCCTGATGGGAGCTGCCCAGACGATGCTGGTGGAAGATGGCAGCCTGGTGCTGGGCGCCTGGCAGGGGATTTACCTGGCCGAGTTCGACGGGCCGCGCCGCCGCCGCGTGCTGATCAAACTGGTGAGTGACTAAATGGACGTTTTGGATCGCATACTGCCGAAAGTGGTCAAGCCCGCCCGCTACACAGGCGGCGAGTGGAACAGCGTGGTCAAGGACTGGGATCAGGCCGAGGTCAAAGTGGCGCTGGCCTATCCCGATATTTACGAAGTGGGCATGTCCAACCTGGGCCTGATGATCCTGTACGACGTCCTCAACGGGGCAGAGGGCGTAGGCCAACCTCGTTGGCACGCTGAGCGGGTCTATGCGCCCTGGATAGACATGGAGCAGGCCATGCGGCGGGCCGGCATCCCCCTGTACAGCCTGGAATCGCGACGCCCCCTGGCCGAATTCGACATCATCGGCTTCTCGCTGCAGTACGAGCTGAACTACACCAACGTGTTGAACATGCTGGACCTGGCCGGCCTCTCCCCCCTGGCCTCGGAGCGAGGCGACGCCGATCCGCTGATCATCGGCGGGGGCAGCGGCGCCTACAACGCCGAGCCGCTGGCGGACTTCTTCGACCTGTTCGTGATCGGGGAGGGGGAAGAAGTGCTGCTGGAGCTGGTGCGAGCGTATGGAGAGTTTCGGGCTTCGAAGGCCGATTTCCTGCGGGAGGCGGCCAAGATCGAGGGCGTCTACGTGCCCAGCTTCTACGATGTTCGCTATCACGAAGGCGGCGGAAAACCTCGCTGCGAAGGCGGCACGGTGGCCGCTGTGGAGCCTCTGATTCCCGAAGCCCCGACCCGCATCCGAAAGCGCGTCGTGGACACGCTGCCCCCCGCGCCGACCCGCCTCGTGGTGCCTTACGTTGACGTGATCCACGACCGCGCCATGATCGAGATCCAGCGGGGCTGCACCCGTGGCTGCCGCTTTTGCCAGGCGGGGTTCATCTACCGGCCTGTGCGCGAGCGCGCTCTAGAGGAGGTGCTGGAGACGGTGGAAGCTATCGTGCAGGACACGGGCTACGAGGAGGTGGCCCTGGTCTCCTTGAGCTCCACCGACCACAGGTGGCGAG
>CAZEBW010000031.1:0-37120 GCA_964510205.1 uncultured Anaerolineae bacterium | reverse complement strand
ACGGCTGCTCTCAGCGGGACGGAGCTAGGGGTGGATTTGGACGTGTTCGTGCTGTCCTCCTGCGATGAGGACAGCACCCTGGCCTACGGCGACTGGGCCGCCAGCTACGATCATGCTTCCCCAGGCACCTACTACGTGGCGGTGGATGGTTACCAGCGCGACTCTGGCAGCTATACCCTAGACATAGGCTGCTCCACCTGCCCCGGCGCGGGGATCGCCTACGTCACTGCTGAGGATAACGAGGACAATGCCCACACTGGCTGCCGTGATGCGGATATGCACCCTGAGTACTCCGGTTGTGTGTTCAATACCGATCCACGGCACCCCATCGAGTTCAACATCCTCGTTTCCTCGTTGCCCCCCTTCGAGAAAGCGCAGCTCGTTCTCCGCGCCTGGGACGTGGACGAAGGAGGCGGGCCAGTGACGTGTGTTGAGCGGGACGAGGTCTATCTCAACAGGGAATTCGTTGGCTACCTGAGCGGAGCGGACAAAGTCTGGAGCACCTCTGTCTTCGACATTGACCCCTCGCTGGTGCGGCAGGGCAATAATCTGGTCCAGGTGTACGTTGATGTGGGCGGTTGCGTTTCGTGCGCCCGAGTTGATTGGGGGCAGTTGGCGCTTGACGAGGGCGGCGGAGCGGCGTCCATCGCCTCGGTGGCTCCAGACGCGGGCTGCTATCTGCCCGGCTCGACCGCGAAGGTGACGGCAACCTTACGCACCGCGCTGGCCAGCCAGGAGGTCAGGGTCGAGGCCAACGTCCTCAATGCCGCGGACAGTTACCTGGTTGGCGCTTCGCAGTCGCTGACCATCTACGGTCCCGAACAGGACAACGAGGTCCTCCTGTCACTGGATCTACCTGCGGGTGCTGTGCCTGGCGACTACAAGCTGCAAACCATCGTCTTTGATGCCTGCAGCGGGACCCAAAGCGATTACCGCGCCAGCGCCGTCCGCATAGACGCTGTGTGTGAAACGGCGACTCCTACCCCCACCAGCACCGCCACGCCTACGGGCACCATCACCCCCAACACGCCCACGGCCACGCCGACCAGTACCCCCACCCCGTCTCGTGTTTATCTGCCCATGATCTTGAAAGAGCACCTTTGAGCTGTGCAGTGTCACTGCGAGCGGTTTTTGCGAAGCAGTCTCCACCTAGCGAGTTGAGGATCGTTTTTCGCTCGCAGCCGCAGCGGACCAGTCTATGTTGAAATTTGTGAGATCGGGGAGTCTATGATATAATCGCCCCGGAATCAAGATGCCTTGATGGGAGGATGTGAGATGGCTAACTTCGATCTGATGAGGAAATTGCACGTCGCCAGCCAGACGAAAATCGTGATGTTGGTCATGGATGGCTTGGGCGGCTTGCCGATGGAGGCTGGCGGGCCGACCGAGCTCGAGGCCGCCCAGACGCCGAATTTGGATGCCTTGGCGGCTGAATCCATCTGCGGCCTGAGCGTGCCGATCTCGGCCGGGGTGACTCCGGGCAGCGGTCCCGCTCACCTGGCCCTGTTCGGTTACGATCCCCTGCGCTACGAGATCGGGCGCGGCGTGCTGGAGGCCTGCGGCATCGGCTTCCCGCTGGGTCCGAACGACGTGGCCGCGCGGGGCAACTTCTGCACTTTGGATGAGCAGGGCCTGATCGCCGACCGTCGGGCCGGGCGTATCCCCACCGAGAAGGGCGCGGAGCTGTGTCAGATGCTGCGGGCCATCCAGTTGCCCGGTGTGGAGACGTTCGTCGAGCCGGTCAAAGAGTATCGCTTTGTGTTGGTGCTGAGGGGGGAGGGCCTGTCGGGCGGGCTGACCGAGACCGATCCCCAGCAAGTGGGAGTTCCACCTCGAGAGGTCGAGGCGCTGATCCCCGAGGCGCGGCGCACGGCAGAGCTTCTTAATCAGTGGATCGCCCAGGCCCGCGAGATGCTGGCCGACCAGCACCCCGCCAACATGGTGTTGCTGCGTGGCCCGGACAAGACCCCTTCGCTGCCGAGCATGGCCGAAGTCTACGGGCTTAAGGCGGCCGCTATCGCCACCTATCCGATGTACCAGGGGGTAGCCACATTGGTGGGCATGGACGTCCTGGAGACGGGGCAAACGTTAGAGGAGGAAGTGGAGACGCTGAAAACTCACTGGGCCGATGCCGCTTCGCTTACCGAGGGCGATGGGTACGACTTCTTTTTCTTCCACGTCAAGAAGACAGACTCGGCGGGGGAGGACGGCGATTTCGCTCGCAAGGCCTCGGTCATTGAGCACGCAGATGAGGTGGTGGTACCCGCTGTGACTTCTCTGGGGCCGGACGTTCTTATCGTAACGGGCGATCACTCCACGCCGGCCCTGCTCAGGAGTCACAGTTGGCATCCGCTGCCCACGCTGCTCCACAGCAGGTACTGTCGTCCGGACGAGGTTCGGGCCTTTGGCGAGCGGGCTTGCATGCGCGGGGGATTGGGCGTCTTTCCGGCCACCGACCTGATGCCCCTGGCTATGGCCAACGCGCTGCGTCTGACCAAGTTCGGGGCGTAGCGTCTCCCCCTGGCAGAGCAGCGAGACCTCGTTGCCTCATTACCTTGCCGCCCTGCTGTACGTCAGTCTACCGCTCAGCCACGCCACTGCGCTCAAGATCACGGCCTCACCCAGCGTAAAAAGCCCCCAGAGGCTGGCCGCGTCGAACCAGAAGCGGGTGGGGAAGAGGCGGATCAGGGTGTCCGAGAAGTCGAAGATCCAGGAATCGCCTTCGAAGAAAGCCAGGTGGAAGCGGGTGAAGAACCAGTCGAAGTTGAGATAGACCAGGGCGACCAGGGCCAGCAGCAGGGCGATGGTCAAAAGAGAGCCCTGGAGCAAAGAGGTGGATATCTGGGTTGGGGTGTCCCTGATGACCAAGAGAATCCCTAACCAAGCGGCGATGAACAGCCCCAGGAGTCCGTGAGCCAGGAAGGCCCGCCTGGTCACGACCTTGACATCCACCATGTGAATCAATTCCTTCGTCCTGAATAGAGGCCCCTCCTCGCCCTCTAGGTCCCCTAGCAACTTGATTCCCGCATCCGAACGCAAGTAAGTGATCGCTGTGTCGGCCACTGCGAGCCTCTCTTCATTTGTGAACCCAGGCGAAGGCGGGAAGCTGGCCTTCCCGTACTCGTAGCGTACAAAGGTGGGGGACATGAAGATGTAGAGGTTCGTCAGCAGCAGGAAGACGGGGATAGATAGAACCAGCAATATCTTGACCGTCGTAATGACGCTTCTTTTAATCATGGTTTGGGCCTTTCCTGTGTGGGCAAGGTTGATCTTTAGCAGCGGGCCTATTATACTCGGTTCACCGAGTTCTGGCAAACGTTCACGTTTCACGTCTTCACGTTTCACGTTTCACGCCTTCACGTTTCACGTCTTCACGTTTCACGGCCAATTGACTCGCGAGGCCTTCCGTGGTATAGTTCGGCAAGGTCACTGGCGAATTGGGATTGACTGAACCATCTGGAGAGGTCGGTCATGGCGGAGGTAACCACTTTGGAACGCGCCGAGAAGCTAATAGCATTCCTTGACAAACTAGTGTTCTCAATAGCCAAGCACTGGCTGCTCCTGGTCAACCTGGTGATAGGCATCTACGCTGGCCTGCCCGTCTTGGCTCCAGTTTTGATGGCCCTGGGATACCCCTGGCCAGCCAAAGTCATCTACACGGTCTATGAATCGCTCTGCCACCAGTTGCCCCAGCGTTCCTTCTTCCTCTTCGGCCCCCGGCTGGCCTATTCCCTCGAGACCCTGCAAGAGCTGTTGGGGCCGGAGATGCTGACTAGGGCCTTCATCGGCAACGCGGCCCTCGGTTATAAAATGGCCTACTGCCAACGCGACACGGCCATGTACGGTTCGATGTTGCTGGCAGGGATGGTCTTTGGCCTGGTGCGCCGCCGCCTGAGGCCCCTCCCCTTTGCGATCTATCTTGTCCTCCTCGCTCCCTGGGCGTTTGACGGTCTTGTCCAACTCCTCACTTCATACGAGAGCTCCTGGCAACTGCGTACCATCACCGGCAGCCTGTTCGGCCTGGCTACTGTTTGGTTTGCCTACCCGTATCTCGAAGTGGGCATGACCGATCTCCGGCGCACAACCGGCAAAAAGTGAGAGAAACCAGGTTTTTCACTCGAAGATGCTTGTTCGGATATCGAAAATGTGTACAGATGCGGACGTTTTGGAAACGAAGGGTTCAAAAACCTGGTTTCTGACCGCTACCTTGCGCTCGTCCAAAGTCTAAAAACCAAGAGGGCCAGGAGCATTTAGCCCTGGCCCTCAATCAAAAGGAGGAGAAGAAATTTGTGGACGGCATGGCCCATACTCAGCACGTGCACCACCGCACGGATGCTCGTCGCCTTTGACGAGCCATGCCTAGACACTATAGTACCACTTTTCGCCGTTTCTTGCTGGACGATTGCTCTACGATTACCCTACGGAATGCCTACGATCTCAGTAGGGCGATGAGTTGCCGAGGGACGGGTCAACGAGGCAGGGCATAGAAACCGAGGAAGGGCTGCTGTTTTCACGTTTTCTTCACACACCAGAGCCAGTTTGTATGGTATAATAAAGGTGAAGCGCGCTCCGAGGAGAGAACGTCCATGGATCACACATCTCGTGTCTGGTTGGCCCTTGCCTCTCTTGCCATCCTCTTGGCCTTGCTGGCCACCACGCCCCACCAGGCCAGCCTGCAGAACCCCCAATTTGTGAAGCAGTCCAGCTCCGCCCTCGCCATCACCGACGACGGCAGCCGGCTGCTGGTGGTCAATCCCGATTCCAACAGCGTCTCGGTGATCAACCCGCTGGCCGGGGAGAAGCTGGCCGAGCTGGCCGTCGGCGAAGACCCGCGGACGGTGGCCCTGGAGGGCAGCGAGCGGGGCTACGTCGCCAATCGCGGCTCGGACACGGTGTCGGTGGTCGTCCTGGACACCCTGACCATCGCCGCCACCATCGAGGTGGAGCATCAGCCTTACGGCGTCGTGGCGCCGGGGGGCGACTTCGCCTTCGTGGCCAATTCCGGCTCGGACAGCATCTCGGTCATCGAGACCGCCGCCCTCCAGGTCGTGGCCACCATCGCGGTGCGCGACCGCCCGGCCGGCCTAGCCGTCACCGCCGATAAGCTCTACGTCGCCCACCTCCTGAGCGGCCTGGTGAGCGTGATTGATGTGGCCGTGCTGCCAGAGACCGTCCCCTACTGCGGCCCGCTGGACCTCGACGCCAGTGGGGGGGTGGACGTGGGCGACATCATGCAGGTGGCCAGCAGATGGCGCTGTGAGTGTGGCGACGATTGCTACGATCCGCGCCGCGACATCAATGAGGACTGCCGCACTGACGTGGTGGACATCATGCTGGTGGCGACGCGCTGGGGGGCGGCCTGCCCGCTGATCTCCACCGGCTCCACGAGCAATCTGGCTCAGACCATCGTCCTGGATCCGACAGAAGCGCGAGCCTACCTGCCGCACATCAAATCCAATTCGCCTAATCCCGCCCCCCTGTTCGACACCAGCATCTTCCCCGTGGTGTCGGTGATTGACCTGACTACCAACCAGCATCTCCCCTCGCAGCTCATCAGCCTGGACACGGTGGACGTCCCCGTCAACATGCCCTTCGACGCGGCCTTCGCCCCCGACGGCTCGCAGCTTTGGGTGGTGAACGCCGGCAGCAACGACGTCTCTGTGCTCGACGCCGTGTCGCGCGTGGGGACGGCTCACGTCACCGTCGGCGCCAACCCCAGGGGCATCGTCCTCTCGCCGGACGGCGCGACGGCCTACGTCAACAACACCCTCGACGGCACGGTCTCCGTCATTGACACGGCAATGGCAGAGGTGACGGGCGTCATCACGGCGACCCAAATCCCCATGCCTCCCATCCTCCTGCTCGGCAAGCAGTTGTTCCACTCCGCCGCCCGACCTGAGCTC
Source organism: uncultured Anaerolineae bacterium (assembly GCA_964510205.1). Taxonomy (GTDB): domain Bacteria; phylum Chloroflexota; class Anaerolineae; order VGOG01; family VGOG01; genus CAZEBW01. Next base: position 31,217 of record CAZEBW010000031.1, on the reverse strand, counting down.
ACCCGCGACCAGTGGATCAGTTGCGCCTCCTGCCACTTCGATGGCGAACTGGACGGCCGCACCTGGAACTTCCCCGGCCTCGGGCCGCGCAACACCACCAGCCTGCTGGGGGTGATCCAGACCTATCCCATCAACTGGCAGGCCGACCAGGACGAGACCCAGGACCAGGAGCACTTCATCCGCGATTTCCAGGCCGGCAGCGGGCTGATCGCCGACAGCGCCCCCTACCCTGGCCGAGGCATGTTCAACGTGGGGCGGTCGCTGGAGCTGGACGCCCTGGCCACTTTCGTGGACTCGATTCCCATGCCGCGCAATGTGGACATCCCGCCGGGCGGCCCGATTCCGCCAGAGGTGGAGCGCGGCAGGCTGGTGTTCGAGTCGCCGGCCACTCAGTGCGCCGTCTGTCACCCCGCGCCTTTCTACACCGACCGCCAGAAGCACGACGTGGGCACGGCGGACGGCCCGAACGAGCTGGCCGGCCCCGCGATGGACACCCCCACTCTCCGAGGCCTGGTCCACACCGCCCCCTACCTGCACGACGGCTCGGCGCCGACCCTGTACGACGTGTTGGTGACGACCAACCCGGCCGACCAGCACGGGGTCACGTCCCACCTCACGCCGGATGAGATCGCGGATTTGATCGCGTTTCTGGAGGCGTTGCCGTATCTTGGATATTAGAGATTGGAGATTAGATATTGGAGATAGAGAGGACAGGGAGGGAATATGAAACGAATCTATTGCATTACTCTGATTCTGGGTCTTTTGGCTGTACTGCTTGCCGGGTCCAGCCCAGCGGCGCTCACCGCCGCGCAAGTTCCTCTGGTTCAACCCAATACCCAATATCCAATATCCAATACCGCCACCTTCACCGTGTCTGGAACGATTCGTGACCCCAACGGTTTTCCGGTCGCAGATGTTGAAGTAGGGGTGAGCAGCGAGTACGAGTGGGATGAGGACGTCACCGACGAGAACGGGTTCTACAGCGTCGAGGTCAGCGGCCCGACCTGGCTGCGTTTCTACGTCGAGCCGCCGCTGGAGACACGACTGGCCCAGAAGATGGTCTACCAGGAAGGTCCTTTCAACAGCAACACCACTCAGGACTTCGACCTGCTGGCCGGCCACCTCTTCGCCGGCGAGGTGCAGGGACCGACGGGGGACAGCGTCTACCTGCCGTGGGGGGCGGACATCACCGCCCTCACCAACCCGCCGCCGCTGGAAGAGGGCTTTTGGTTCTGGACCAACTGGCGCGATGGCACTTTCCAGCTTGTCCTCCCGCCGGATGTCTACAGCATCATCGTGGACGAGACGCCGCGCCCGTACTACCCCACGCGGGTCACGGTGGACCTGCGCGACGGCGACGTGGAGAACTACGACTTCATCCTCAACGTGGCCCCTGAGCCGCTGCCCGGCACGGAGCCTCCCAACGCCGCCCTCATCGCGCTGGGCGCGCCCGACGCCGACGGCTTAGCTTCGCACGCTATCGACGACGGCTTAGCTTCGCACGCTATCGACGACGGCTTAGCTTCGCACGCTATCGCCGACGGCTTAGCTTCGCACGCTATCGCCGACGGCTACCTCAGCGTGAACGGCGCGCCGGGCGCGGTTACGCCCTTCGCCGCCGTGGTCGTCGCCCACATGACCTCCGGCCGCTGGACCAGCACCGTGGCCGGGGAGGGCGGCAGCTTCTCTGCCACGACCTACGGTCCGCCTGGCTCAACCATCATCATCAAGCAGGATCCCTCTCACGAGTACGTCAACTATTTCATCAAGTACGCCGAGCCCTACGAAGACGACTTTGGTCCCGTCAGCGCCTCTCAGCTTGTCCCGCTGGCCTCCACCACGCTGCAAGTGCCCATCGGAGATGCGGTGACCCAGCGACTCGGCGACGCGGAGACGATTTCCTTGTCCCCCAATCTCCGCGTCTCCGCGTCTCCCCATCCCCCACTCCCTTTTGCCGGCTCCGGCATCATCAACCCCTGGGAGGGCGTGGCCATGTGGAGGGCCTCTGGCCAGGTCGTGGTCGAGGACACCATGCGGCGCGTCATCAGCGGCACTTTGAACGGCGTCTCTGAGTCGGGGCTCTACGCCGGTGGGATTCACTGGATCAAGTTGGCCCTGGCCGACCTGGACGACGACGGCGACTTGGACCTCTTCGTCGGCGACCGCAACGGCTACATCTCCCACTACCGCAACGATGGCCTATCCAATATCCAATACCCAATACCCAATGTCCACTCTCTTCCGCAACCCAAGATACGCAACACGCAATACGCAGTACGCAATGTTGAGTGGACGTTCGTCACCGACCGCTGGGAAAACATGGACATCAGTTGGTGGGTCTCGCCAGCCTTCGTGGATATTGACCACGACGGCGACCACGACCTGCTGGCCGGCACCGGCAACGGACGCATCACCTTCTTCCGCAACATCGGCACGCCGACCACGCCGGCCTGGCGCTTCGTGACCGACGAGTACCCTTCGGCGGGACCAGCCATTGACGTGGGCGACGCCGCCGCGCCCGCCTTCGCCGACATTGACGCCGACGGCGACTACGACCTGTTCATCGGCAACGCGGACGGCCGCATCGTCTTCTACCGCAACATCGGCAGCCGCGAAGAGGCGGTCTGGATGTTCGTCAGCGACGACTACCTGGGGACCAGCGTGGGCTGGCTGGCCCTGCCCGCCCTGGCCGACGTGGACGACGACGGCGACCTGGACTTCTTCGTCGGCTCCTGGGGCGACATCAGTCACTGGCGCAACGACGGCGCCCCGATCGCGCCCTCCTGGACGCTGGTCACCCACCAGTACGCCAACATCTACGAAGAGGGCGGCGGCCTGGCCCCGGCCTTTGCCGACCTGGACCAGGACGGCGACCTGGACATGCTGCTGGGCTGGGCGTATGGCCCTCTTCGCACTTATACCAACCTGGGCACGCCCACCAGCCCCGTCTGGGCGCGCGCCGTTGACGACACCTGCCCGCTGGACCTGGGCGGCTATTCCACCCCCGTCCTGGCCGACTGGGACGACGATGGCGACCTGGACTTGCTGATCGGCGAATACCACAGCCGGGTGCACATGCTGCGCAACGATGCGAGCGAGTACGCTGAGCCGGCCTGGACGGACGTGGGCCTGGTGGCCGCTGTTGACCCGGACCACCTGTACCGCGCCGCGCCAGCGCTGGTGGACATTGACGCCGACGGCGATCTGGACCTGTTCGTGGGCGAGGACGATGGTACGATGGATTTCCTCCGCAACATCGGCTCGTCTTCCAATCCCAACTGGGTGCTGGCCGCCACTGACTACGAAGGCTTCGACGTGGGAAGCCACGCCAAGCCGACCTTCGGCGACCTGGGCGACGACGGCGACTACGACCTGCTGGTGGGCGCCCAGGACGGCCGCCTCCACTTCTACGAGAACGTGGGCACGCCCACCACCCCCTCCTGGGCGGCTCCTGACCACTATTATGAGGAACTCGACGTGGGGAACTACAGCGCGCCTCTCCTGGCCGATCTGGACGGCGATTTGGATTTGGACCTACTGCTGGGCGATGAGGAGGGGCGGGTGTGGGCCCTGGAGAACGATGGGGGCGATTGGGTGCTCTTGGCCCGGCAGTACGGCGCGGCCCGTCCCGACGATCACACGGCCCCGGCCCTGGGCGATCTCAACGGCGACGGCTGGCCAGACCTGCTGGTCGGCAGCCTGGCCGGGGGGCTGCAACTCTACCTGGATCGGGGCGCCGAGCCGCCTGCGGAGGGCCTTCCGCCGGGCGGAGCCCTCACCGCGTCGGGCACCATGACCGTGACCTCCACCGCCATCCCGCCCGGCGCCGACCCAGAAGACGTCTATCTGGGCGGCAGCTTCGAGCTGCGCCCGTTCTTCGACGCCGAGGGCCGCCCCCACAGCATAGACAGCCAGTTTAGCTCTACGTTCCTGACGGTCACCGGCTTCCCGGTGGAGCGCTACGCCAGTTGGTACAACCCGTGGGGCGAGTATTTTGAGATGACCAACAAGCGGCTGGTGGACGACGAGACGCTGGTAGCAGATTTCGAGGTCACGCTGTACCTTCCGGAGGATCTGCCGGAGGGCTGGTACCGTCCGACCCTTGAGTTCCACTTCGACGAGATTCCCATGGCGGTGGATGAGTCCGTGGCCAGCGTGGCCGGTTTCAATCGCGGCTACAACCTGGCCTACGGGCCGATGGTCGAGGTGGGCCAGCCGGCCACGCCGCGCTTGCCCTGGATGCTCCTGGCCGATACCTTCTCCAACGCCGCCCGCGGCGCCATGCCTGCCGACGCCGCTTCGCTAACGGACGCCGCCGCTTTGCTAACGAACGCCGCCGCTTCGCTGACAGGCGCCCATCAAGTCGCCAATCGCAGGATCTATCAGGGGGGCGCCTTCTTCGTGCCTCTCTCCGATCCGCGCTCCGACGTGCCCTTAACCTACCGCCTGGAGCCTTTCGCGCCCCTGGTTTCCATGAGCGATCACTCTCTGCCCTACGAGCCTCTCATCCCCTTTGCCTTCCCGTCGGGGCAGCTCCAGGTGGCCGTCCAGCAGCCCGACGGCTCGGTGGACGACCTGGGGACAGCGCCCTTCGTTCAGTCCACCAGCCGCACCCCCGTGATGCTGAACGGCAGCCACTACGAGGGCTGCAGCGGCAGCGTGGGCGACGTCTACCAGCTCACCACCAGCTCTGGCCAGTTCGATTACCAGTTCGATCAATATGGCTTGCACGTCATCACCATGAGCGGAACCATTGAGGACGTCTGGGGCAACACCTACACGGGTGGCGGCACGTACGAGGTGATGGTGGGGCGGGAGATCCACATCCATCCCAGCGTCGTACCCGGCACGCCCTTCCAGGTCGGCGACGCGTCGGCGCCTGCCCTGCGCCTCTCCCCCGGCGTCCCGGCCGACGTGACCCTGCACTTGCGCCTGTACCGCAACTCGGACCCCGACGACGTTCTGGAGCAAACCATCACCGGCCGCGCCAATCGCTTTGGCTATTTCCACCCTCACCCCCAGCCCCTCTCCCCACGGGGGAGAGGGGAGCAATCTCCCTCTCCCCCGTGGGGAGAGGGTTGGGGTGAGGGGCAGCCTCCCTTCGTCTTCGACGCGCCGGGCGAGTACCGCGTGGACGTCACCGCCGTTTACACCGACGCCAACGGCGTGGTGTGGGTCGGCGGCCAGTCGTGGGGCAACGTGGTGGAGACGCCCGACACGCGGCTGGTGGGCCACGGCCGGCGGGGCATTGACCAGTCCTACACGCGCACCCAGTGGTTCCTCCGCAGCATGACGGGTGTAGACAGCGGGCACATCAACTTCCCCTTTGCCAACGGCGACGTCGCCTGGACCAGCGACCACGATGCCAGCGCCGCCCGGGTCACCCTGCACGACCCCGATGGCGCAGTGGCCCAGGTGCTGCGCGAGCGGGCTGCGCTGACCTATCCCTCTTACGAAGGCCCAGGAGACATTGAGAACCGCATAGCTATGGGTGAAGCGCCGCTGTTCAGCGTGGCGGCGGGCCCCAGCGACCCGGCCTACACGCTCAATTCTCTGGAGCAATTGGGCTACACCTACCGGGTCGCCCAGCGGCCGGGGATCAGCGTCCATCAGCAGGTGACAGAGGATAGGGCCCATGCCCCCATCTGGCAATTTGGCAACCGGCACAGCTCGCAGATTGGCATGGGAATGGACGGCGAGCGGCCCAACGATTTCAAATGGCACTTCGGCGGCGTGGTGCTGCGGGACCTGGTCGAGGGCTGGAGCCAGTACGCCGTCTATGGGTCCTTTTGGGTGAATCTGCCTGGCGACGACCCGCTTGGTTCGCGCGTCATGCCGCCCTTCCAGGGAGCGGCGGGCGGTCCCAGCGGCGGCCCCATCTTCACCGTCAAGGGCGAGGACATTGATCTGTTCATCGAGCCCACGGGCGTGAAGCCGGGCGCCATCCTGGAGGTGGGCGACACCTTCGCCTTCGCCGGCCAGGTGGCGCCGCCGCTGGCCTCGTGGGTGGACGTGGTGGTCACCTCGCCCAGCCAGGAGGTGCGCGAGATTCACGGGCGGGCCAACAAAATCGGCCATTTCTACGATCCGGCGGGCGATTTCGTGGTGGACGAACCCGGCGTGTGGACGGTGGACGTGGCCGTGACCCACGACGGCATGACCTCGGCCGGGCCAGTGGATCCGCCCTATCCCAGCGGCGGGGTGCTGGGCGCCGAGTCGGGCCGCTACGTGTTCTACGTGGTAGACCCAGCAGAGCCACGGGCGGCCATCCACCAGCCGCAGCCCGGTTGGGTCGAGCTGGAGAACGACTGGAACGTGCAGCCGGTGCAGGTGCTGGTTCCCGTTCCCCAGGGCTGGACAGACGCGGCGCTGCACTACACCATCGCCATGCCGGGCTGGGTGCTGGAAAGCGGGGAGCTATCGCTGACTCTGGGCTATTTCCTATTCGAGTACGATCCCGAGACGCTGCGGGAGACCTTCCCCAACATTGACCTGCGGCGGCGGCAGGGTTGGTCGCCCGGCTTGTCCGACGAGGTGTTCATCAGCTTTATCGTCTCCGGGAACGATGGTGGGCAGAAGGTGTATCGGGCCAACGTGGTGACGCTGCACGGGGAGCAGGTTTTGTTGGAAGGCTACGAGGAACTGCAGGGGAGCAAGGGAGCGCAGGAGCAGAGGAGCAGGGGGGCAGAGGAGCGAGCGAGCGGGGGTGAAGCCGGTGACGTCAACGCGGTGTACTTACCCCTTCTAGTCTCCCGGTGGGCTCAGAGCCAGGACGCCAGGCCGCCCTGGTGCCGAGGGCAGGTGGGTGGCAACTGTGCGCCGCCAGTGCCCGAAGAGCCGCTGGTAGTGTATCGGGATGTGGGACCTCATCAGGAGGTAGGGAGGGAGAGATAGGACTTGAGGGGAGCTCGTCGGGAGGAATCACCAACGCTATACGTGGGGTGTGATTCGAATCAAGAGTCGATCTGCTGCCGACCAAGCTGCCATGAACTCGTTGCGGGGAATCTCCTGTGGGGCGTCGGGAAAGGCGGGATCGTTCACCAATACGAGGTCATCGTCGAAGCCAACTACAACGACATCGTGCATCCAGATCGTATCCCAATGACTCAAGTGTTCAGTCCACACCTGGACTATGCAGGGTGTTCCAGCGCGAACATTCTGCTCTAGCTCGTAGAAAGTAGCAGATGTGACAGCAACGTCGAAGCCCAAACCAGGCAATTTAAGCATAACGTTGGCTGTGCCCGTTCCTGCCACACGGGTCCTGAGCAGAATTCGCAAGTCGCTTTCCGAATGGTCTTGACCGTGGAAAGCCAATATCATGCGCACGCAGGCGGGGACGCAACTATAGTCACGCTCCTGCTGGTAGTTAGGAACCGGAATAGAGAATTTCGGCATTGCGGAGCATAACCTCAACTTGGGTTGAGTCGTCAACGATCACATCGCCGGACTCAACATTCACTTGGAGTTCGCCGACCTTGCCGATCTGTCCCCTCTCCGGCGTCCCAAACATGACCGGTACGCGCCAGAGTAATCTCTCGCCCACAACCAGCTCTGGCTCGCCAGCGGCCAGCATGTTCCCGGCATTCACGGCAAGAAAGCGATTGACCCTCTGTTTCGCTACGTACGAGGTCGTGTTCATAAGGGTGGTGATCTCGATCTTGAGGGTCACCTGACTGCCGCTTGGAATCTGAGCTTGTGAAACTGTTACGCTCATATCGTGACACTCCTCGCAGGTGGAAAAGATTCCCATATCTGGTAGTAAGTATATCACAAGGGGGCAAGTAGTGCAAATCGTTGAATGTCCTGTTGCCCGCTGGCCCGCCGCACCAAGTATGGCTCTTTACGTTTCGTGCATCACGAATCATTTCATTTGGAAGGCAAAATGATCAAGGAGGAGAGCGTCATGAGATGGCGTTTGTTGATAGCGGTTTTGATCGTCGGATTGGGCTTGGCGTTTGTCAGGGTGCGGGCCCTGCAAACGGCTGAGGTGAGCGGCGTGGTGCTGGACAAACAGACCGCGCAGCCGGTCGAGGGCGCGACGGTGCGGCAGCAGACGACGGCCAACGCCACCACGTCGGGCCCTGGTGGCGCCTTTACCCTGGGCGGCCTAACGGAGGCGATTTCCGTCACTATCACCGCCTGGGACGAGGGCTATTACCCAGGCGGAGTAGAGGTCGTCCCCCCTGAGGCGGGCGTGGTCATCAGCCTCACGCTCCACCCTGCCGGGGACAACCCGGACTACGAGTGGATCACCTCTATGGCTGACCCAGAGGAGCCTGTCGCCTGCGAGCACTGCATGGTGGCCTTTCCGGATTGGGTGAACAATGCCCACGCACAATCGGCCGTCAACCCGCGCTTTTTCTCCATGTACAATGGCGCGGACACCACCGGCCAACCGAACGTGGGGCCGGGCTACAAGCTGGACTTCCCCAACACGGCCGGCAACTGCGCCACCTGCCACGCGCCCGGAGCGGCGGCCAACGAGCCGTTCACCGCCGACATGAACGAGCTGGAGGGCGTGGAGACCGAGGGCGTGTTCTGCGATTTCTGCCACAAGATCGGATACGCCTACCTGAATCCGGCCACGGGCCTGCCCTATCCCAATGTGCCGGGGGTGATGCTAACCCGCCTGTACCGCCCCCCCTCCGATACCCACATGTTCTTCGGCCCCTTCGACGACGTCACGCGGCGGGTCAGCTATCTCGAGCTGGAGAAGAAGAGCCAGTTCTGCGCCCCCTGTCACCAATTCAGCTTCTGGGGCACGCCGATTTACGAGTCGTTCAAAGAGTGGCTGGAGAGCCCGTATCCCGACATGGGGATCGAGTGCCAGACTTGCCACATGGCCCCCACCGGCGTCAACTACTTCGTCTATCCGGAGAAGGGCGGGCTGATCCGCGATCCGGACCTCATCGCCTCGCACTTGCAGCCGGGCGCGTCCGACGTGGAGCTGCTGCAAAATACGGTGAGCATGACCGTCGCCGCCGAGCAGGTGGTGGACGTAGTACAGGTTACGGTGACTATCACCAACACCCAGGCTGGCCACCACGTGCCCACCGACTTCCCGGCCCGCCACATGATCCTGGTGGTGGCCGCCGCCGATGGGCAGGGGCAAGCCCTGTCCCTACAGGATGGTCCCGTGGTGCCCGGCTGGGGCGGCGACCTGGCTGGACAGCCTGGCAAAGCCTTCGCCAAAGTCCTGCGCGACCTGGATAGCGGCGTGGAGCCGACCGCTTCCTACTGGAATCCTACCATCATCGTCAGCGACAACCGCATCCCGGCCTTGGGGGTGGATACCTCGGTGTACGAGTTCGCCGCGCCTCAGGCCGGCACAGTGGACGTCGAGGCGACCTTGATCTTCCGCCGCGCCTTTTGGGACCTCATGCAGGACAAGCGCTGGGACAGTACACCAGACATCGTGATGGAACAGGAGACGGATTCTATTGTAGTGCCATGACCGCTACGGTTCTCAGAAGCGAGATGCGATGCGTGAGAGGTCTCTCGTGCGTCGCATCTCGCTATTTGGTTCATTAGTCAGCATGAAGTGACGTAGGCGTTCAGGGGGTAGCTCAGAAACCAGGTTTTTTGGCACTTGCCATACTGAGTGCGCTTGGTTTCAGGCGGTTTCTGTAGGTGCAGGCAGTTTCTCTGGCGGGAAAAACCTGGTTTCTCGACCCTGGCTGAACGGTTACGAAGTGACGAGGGGTTGATGATTTAGGCGGCGGGTTGCCTATAGCGGCGAAGCGTGATAGAATAGAGGGCGATTTTTTGGGAGGGGACGTTTATGGGGAGAGTAGTGGCCATCGCTCTCCTGGTCGCTCTGCTCGTCGTCTCGATGGGCGGAGAGCCAGCAGCGACAATGAAGGCAGAGACCACACGCTTTAGGCCGGGCGGCGTCCTGGTGAAGTTCGCAGCGGGGGCTTTGGCCGCCGATGTGCAAGCTGCGCTCTCTCGGCGGGGATTGTCCGTTGAGCGCGAGATCCCCCGCTTGGGACTCAAGAGCCTGGCCGTGCCCCCCGGTCGGGAGCTGGAGATCGTCGAGAGCATGAGGCGCGATCCCGCCGTCGAATACGCGGAGCTCGACCCCTCGGCCTCCGTGACCGTCATCCCCAGCGATCCCCGTTGGGAGAATCAGTGGGCGCCAGCCAAGATAGGGACCCCGGCGGCCTGGGAGATCACCATCGGCAGCGAAGAGATCGTCATCGCCGTGCTCGACACCGGCCTTGAACTGGATCATCCCGACCTGGCGGCGCAGGTTTGGATCCATCCCGGCGAGGTGCCAGCTAACAGCCTGGACGATGACGGGAACGGGAAGATTGACGACGTGCACGGCTGGCATTTCTATCATCAGTGTTCTAATTCCAACTGTCTTCCCTTTGAGGATGGTGACCTTACCGATGACAACGGCCACGGCACCCACGTGGCCGGCATCGCAGCGGCGGAGACGGATAACCAGGTGGGCATCGCCGGCATCTCTTGGGGAGCTCGACTGATGCCCGTCAAGGTGCTGGACGAGTACGGCGATGGCTGGTACTCCGACATCATCGCGGGCCTGATTTATGCTGCGGACAACGGGGCCGACGTCATCAACCTGAGCCTGGGGGGAGAGGAGAGCTCGCAGGCCCTGCAGGAGGCCGTGGACTATGTCCATGCCCAGGGCGTGCTGCTGGTGGCGGCGACGGGCAACAGCGGAGGGGAGGTGCTCTACCCGGCTGCTTGCGATCGTGTGCTGGGCGTAGGCGCCACCGACGTGGATGATGTCCGGCCAGGATTCTCCAATCACGGGGCAGAGGTAGACGTTGTCGCCCCTGGCGTTTCAATCTACAGCACCTGGCCCTGGCTGGATGGTTACTGGCACAAGTCCGGCACCTCCATGGCTGCTCCCCACGTGGCTGGCTTGGCGGCCCTGATCTGGTCGGTCAGGCCGGAGGCCAGCAACGATCATGTCGCCTGGGTGATCAGCCGCACCGCGCTTGATCTGGGCCCGCCAGGCTGGGACGAATTCTATGGCTGGGGTCGGATAGATGCGCATCAAGCCCTGCTCAGCGTGGTCGGTTTCAAGCTCTACGTGCCTTTTCTCTCCCCGCTCTATTGATTACAAAGGCGTGTGTTTCATCTCAGTTGTAGGACGGATTGGTAATCCGTCAATTCGTCGGAATACCATTCCGACCAACAATACCAGCCAACTCGTTTGAAACACACTCATTTCAGAGGCCCGTCGCTGGCGAATCGGGCCAGCTTGTGATATAATAGTCCGCAGGAGGTTTCTCAATGAATAAACTGACTTTGCTTTTCGCTGCTCTGCTCATCGTGGTCTGTCTGGCGGTGGCGCCCGCTGTCGCCACACTGTCGGCCGACGAGGCGGTGGTACGGGCCATCCTTTTCTACACCCCTACCTGTCCCGCTTGCCACCGCGTCAACGAACAGGTGCTGGATCCGATGTTGGAGGACTACGGCGACCGGCTCCAGATCCTGAGGATCAACACCCTTGAATCCTCTGGCTACGAGTTTTACCTGGAGATGGTCGAGCGATACCAGATTGCGCCTGATCGGCAAGGCGTGCCCACGATCGTGATCGGTGATACCGTGCTGGTGGGCAGCGATGAGATCCCGCAGCAATTCCCGCCTTTGGTCGAAGAGGGGCTGGCGGCCGGCGGCATCGGTTGGCCCGATATCCCTGGCACCACCCAGGCCATCTCCGAGAGCCGAGCAGCGTCTTTGGCTTCGGTGGGCGTTGCCCTGGCCTGGGTGGTGTTGGCGGGGATGGTGGCCGCTCTGGGCTATGCGGCCTGGCGTGTGGCGGCCGCCCGACGGCGATTGTCTCGCTTGTGGCGGCTAGACCGCGATCCCATCCCCTATGCCGAGACGTGGGCCATTCCTCTCTTGATCCTGGTGGGATTGGGAATCGCCATGTACCTGTCCTACGTGGAAATCGCCCACGTCGAAGCCTTCTGCGGCCCGATCGGCGAGTGCAGCTTCGTGCAGTCCAGTCCCTACGCGCGCATCTTGGGCATCCCCGTCGCTGTGCTGGGGGTGGTGTACTATCTGGCCATCGGCGCTTTGTGGGCGGGGCGAAGATACCTGGTCGGACGAGGCGCCGATCTGGCGACGTTGGGCCTGTTGGGACTGACCCTCTTCGGCGTCCTCTTTTCCATCTATCTGACGTGTCTGGAGCTCTTCGTCGTGCAGGCCGTTTGTAGCTGGTGCCTCGCTTCGGCGGTGGCGACCACGATCTTGATGCTCCTGGTCGCGGTTCCGGTCACAGCCGACGCGTCTACAAAGCGTGGGCGACGTTGACAATCGAGCCGGTGCTATCGAGAGCCGCAGTTCTGGTTTCGATATGCCGCCTACGGTGGTTACTCAACCGACGAACTGCTCCCGTCCTGCAAAGTGATGAGTAGCTAGATTGGAGGTAGAAATCTAAATGCAACGAATCGGGCCAGGCATCTATGCAGAAACACATTATCGAGGGGGGAACGTGGGCTTCGTGGTCACCGAGGAGGGCGTGATCCTCATCAACACCCCCCTGTCGCCCGTGGATGCTCGCCGCTGGCGGGAACAGATCGCCGCAGTGACGGATCAACCGGTGATCTACGTCATCAACACGGATTACCACCCCGAATGTGTGGTGGGCAATCACGTCTTCGCAGCCCCTGTCATCGCCCACGAGCTGGCCTGGAAGAAGATGAAGAGCTATGGCGATTCCTTCCGCCGCCAGGTCGCCAACGACTTCGAGGAAGAGCCAGAGGTAGCTGCCGAGTTGGGCAGACTCCCCATTATCGTCCCTCAGATGACCTTCACCGACAATCTGGATCTGCACAAGGGGGACAAAGTGCTCAAGCTGATCCACGTCGGCGCTCACACCCCCGCGAGTATCCTCGTCTCTATCCCTGGGGATGGCGTCCTCTTTGCGGGCGACGTGGTGGTCAACGGTGTGCATCCTGTTATGGAGGAGGCCGACTCCAAGGAGTGGCTAAATGCCCTGACTTACATTCGCAGGCCGTGGGTCAAGGCGGACATCATCGTGCCCGGCGAGGGCGAGATATGCGATAGAGAGGTCACCAATGAACTATCCAAGTACATTCGCCGCTTGCGCGCCAGGATGCGGGGGAGGTATGCGACGGGCCACAGCCGGTCGGAAGCCGTCGCCTCGGTGGCCGAGATGGTTGATTTCTTCCCTGTGGCCGACGGCCAAGAGGGGGAGGACAGGAAACGATTGAAGGCCAATGCAGAGCAGGTCTACAGTGAGATGAGAGACAGCGGCGAAGAGTGAGCCTTGTACTGACCCTGTCGAAGTAAACGGACGGCGGGATTTCGCGGGCGCGACTCCGTTGCTCCTCGGTGAGATATTTGGCATTTTTGCCAGGGGCGCTGATTCGTAGTATAATCCAGAAGACTATCGAACTTTGTGAGGAGGGACAAGATGGCTACGGCGAAAGGAATTGAGCAGATTAGGGCGGTTAAAGATCGGTATGGGGAGAGCCTTCTCAGAAAGAAGAACGTCGTGGGGCTGGGCATTGGCTTCAAGGAGGTCGCAGGCCAGGAGACCGACCAGTTGAGCCTGGTGGTGATGGTGAAGAACAAAAGGTCGCCCTCAGAGCTTGATGCCAGTGATCAGATTCCCGCTGAGATAGAGGGGGTCCCCCTTGACGTGAAAGAGGTGGGCGAATTTGTTGCTCTGTCTTCGTAACGCTTCATTGGCAGGGCCCCGCTCGGTCGCGGGAAACCTCCACGACCTTCGGTGAACAGAAGCTAAGCATTCATAAGGAGGCGAGGAAATGGACATAAAGTCAGCCATTCAAGTCAAGAGGCAGAACCGTGATTACTTGTTGACCAGGCGGAACGTGATTGCCTGCGGCGTTGGCTTCAAGGAGACCGAAGAGGAAGGGGTCACCGATGAGCCCTGCGTGGTGGTCTCGGTCACGAGGAAGATGCCTGAAGCGCAGCTCGCGCCAGCCGACGTCGTGCCCAAGAAGCTGGGGGCGGTGAAGACCGACGTTGTGGAGACGGGAGTGATTCGAGCTTGGCAGGGTCACAAAGATCGCTGGCGACCTGCGCCGGCGGGCGTCTCCATCGGACACGTGGACATCACGGCGGGGACGCTGGGCTGTCTGGTGACCCGGGATGGAGAGCTCTTCATCCTCAGCAACAACCACGTGCTGGCCAACTCCAACGTGGCCCAGCAGGGGGATCCCATCATCCAGCCCGGCCGCTACGATGGCGGCACGCTAGATGATCAGATCGCCACTTTGGAGGACTTCGTGCCCCTCAACTTCGGCGCCAGCCCGCCTACCTGCTCGATGGCCACGGGGATGGAGAGCCTTCTCAACTGGCTGGCCAAGCTGCTGGGCTCCAGCCACCGGATGATGGCTTTTCAGGAGATTCCCGAAAGGAACCTGGTGGATGCTGCCCTCGCCAGGCCTCTCTCCGACGATTTGGTGGAGAGGAGGATCCTGGAGATCGGTGTGCCTGAGGGAACCAGGGAGGTCACACTGGGCACGCGGGTCAAGAAGAGCGGGCGCACCACGGCCTTCACCAGCGGTCGCATCATTCAGATTGATGTCACTTCCCGCGTCAGCTACGATGGGGGGACCGCCATTTTCGAGGATCAGTTGATGGCTGGGGCGATGAGCCAGGGGGGCGACTCGGGCTCGGCCGTGCTGGATGAGGAGGATTTCGTCGTCGGTTTGCTATTTGCGGGCTCCGACGCCACTACGCTCATCAATCCCATCCAATTTGTGCTCGATGCTTTGAATGTGGAGATTGTGGTCTAGAGCGAAGCTTCGATGCTATAGCGGAGTGGGCTCCCGTGCCCGCGGGCGCAGTAAAACGTGAAACGTGAAACGTAAGGCTCATACGACGGAAAACCATCACGTTTTACGCTTCACGTTTCACGCTATCCGCCAGTAGTCGCCCCCGCCGCCCTCCCGATCCATCATCCTCCTCATGATGAACTCGCGGCGAATGGTGGCGTGGTCCTCGTGGAAGCTGCCGATGATGTCGTTGACCTCTGTTCATCCAAGCTGTCAAGAGGGATAAAAAGTTATGGGAATAGACAAAGAGGCCACCGTCACCAGAGGCGCTGACGCGGCCTACATCATGGAATGTATTGAGGATGGGGAGTGCTGCTCCATCGTGGGGCTGAGCAACACCGGCAAGTCCACATTGCTGCGTTCTCTCCCCTTGCCTGCGGTGAAGAGAAAGTACTTGGCGGATGGCGCCGATGACGCCGTGTTCACTTCCAAGTACATTTTCGTCTACATTGACTTCAACCTCATGCTGGAGCTCACCGAGCAGGGGTTCTACGAGCTCATCCTGCGCAGCACCCTGGCCAAACTCAAGGGCCTGGAAATCGAGCCAGAGCTTTTGGATCGCGTCGGTGCGTCGTATCGTCAATTGGTGGAACCGGCCAACCCATTCTTGGTGCCGCTGAGTTTCAACGAGGCCCTCACGGTCATCAGCGAGGGTCTCGAACAGCGCATGGTCTTGCTTTTCGACGAGTTCGACGAGCCCTTCGCCGGCCTGGACGAGCGCGTCCTGTTGAATCTTCGCGCTCTCAAGGACAAATATGGCCGCCGGCTTTCGTACGTGGTGGCCACTGACCAACCGCTCAGCAGACCGCGACGCGGAGACAAGGTGGGGGAGTTCTGCGAGCTCTTCGCCCCCAATACCCTCTTTCTATCCCCCCTGGGCAGGGGCGATACCCAGCAGGTTATCGCCCAGTTTGCCAGGGAAGAGGAGGTGGAGTTCAGTCCAGATGACGTCGCCTTTGTCATCGCCCAGGCCGGCGGCCATCCCGGCCTGCTGGAGGCCACCTGCCGTGTCCTGGCCGAGGTCAACCACGGCTACCCGGACTCCTATGAAGATGAAGACCAGAGCTACAAGCTAGTGCGGGAGCGACTCGACAGCGATGTCAGTATCAGGACCGAGTGCGCCAAGCTGTGGAATGGACTCACCGCTGACGAACAGGAGGCGTTGGTGGCTTTCGTTTCCAGGCCAGGGGAGGATCTCGATCCGGAGCTAGGGCGTTCTCTGCGGCAGAAGGCCATCCTCGAGGAGAGGGAGGGCGGCGCATCCGTTTTTGGCGAATTGTTCGAGGGCTTTGCCCGCAGGCAGAGGCTGGTGAAGAGAGGCGAGCCTCAGGGGGTGCGGGTGGATGTGGATTCCGGCCACGTCTGGGTGGACGGGGAGTTGGCTCCTGATTTAAGCGATCTGGAGTACCGATTGCTGCTCTTGCTCTACGGCCGCCTGGACCAAATCTGCGACAGATACGAGATCGTGGAGTCCGTTTGGGGCCAGGATTACATTGACGAGGTGGATGATGCCCGCATCGGGAAGCTGGTCAGCCGCCTGCGCCAGAAGATCGAGCCGGATCCGTCGGAGCCACGGTATCTGACCACCGTCCGCGGCCGGGGATATAGATTAGTTAGCCCGTGAGCAGAAACATCTACGCTTCTGTCATTGCGAGGCGGCGGTTTTCGGCCGAAGCAATCTCCTCATTAGCAACAGGGGGGCTGCTTCGTCGCAAAACGCGCTCCTCGCAGTGACACATTGTCGGGGGTATAGATTGGTTAGTCCGTGAGATGTCCGCCTTTTGTCGGCTGCATGTCATGCAAAGTTGAAAGTCCTGTGGTAGAATATGGCTAGTGAAATATCAGAAGATGGATCACTAAAAAAGGAGGGTTTAGAAAATGGCATCACTGTTGGAGAAAGTTCGAACGCTGATCTCGGCTAACCTGCACGCTATCGTGGACGCCGCGCTCAAGTCCAATTCCATCGCTGTGGTGGATCAGTACATCCGCCAGATAGAGAACAGCCTGGAGGACCTGGAGGACGCGACGGCTACGGTGGGAGGGCAGGTCAAGACCCTGCGCCGCAAGCTGGAGGAGTATCGGAGCAAGGCAGATGAGCTGGATCGCAACATTGACCTCTTCCTGAAAGATGGGAAGGACGAGGTGGCTGCGGCGGCTCAGAGCAAGCTCAACTCCACCCAGCGACTGGTGGTGAACTACGAGGAGCAGCTTGCCCGCCAGGAGAAGGAGTACCAGTCGCTGCAGGATGCGCGGCTGAAGCTGGAGGCCAAGCTGACCACCATCCGCCAGGAGCGGGAGGAGCTGCAGGCGCTGTTGGACCTGGCTCGCTCCAAGGAGATCACCGCCGAGGCTATTGATTCGCTCGATGATCTGGCGGGGTCGGGTGACGCGGACGTGGCTCGCATCGCCGAATCCATCCGCGCCCGCCTGGACAAGGCCACGGCCAAGACCGAGATGCTGGCCACCAGCCTGGACGCCCAGATGGACGAGATCCTGGAGCGCCACGCCATAGATCAGCAGCTCGCCGAGCGCAAGCAGCGGCTGGGGATCGAATAGCAAGGGAGCAGGGGGGCAAGGGGGCAAGGGAGCAGGGGTTGCCTTTGCCCCCCCGCTTCCCTTGAAGGCCACTGCCAGCGGCACGGCGGTGAAGGTTCGCTAAAGCAAGCCCCGAGCTAAAGCTCTGGGCTAAAAGAACAAAGCCCTGCGGGCTAGGCCCAGCCCCGAAGGGGCTTCGTTCTCTCAGCGCGGGGACTTCAGCCCCGCGCAGCTTTGGAGGTGTGATATCATGTACAATGGCAACGGATTTGACCTTTTCGGCTCGTGTCTCGTCGGCCTCTGTTTTCTCGCTATCTTTATCCTGACCCTGGTGGCCATGTTCTGGGTCTATCAAGACGCGGAGAAGAGGGGCAAGACAGGCTGCATCTGGCTGCTGCTCATCTCGGCCACCGGGCCGCTGGGCATCATAGCCTATTTCGTCCTGCGCGACCGAGAGGTCAAGCTCTGACGTAGATCCGGGTCTGCTCAACAGAGGAGAAACTAAAGATGTTGGATCCCGGTGTTATTGCAACTATAGCGGGGTTACTTGGAATATCCATTCGTGATCTGGTCTCGGCTCTCAAGACGGCTCATCGCAAATGGAGAGACGAGGATGAGAAGGCCGTTACAGCATCCAGAATCGCAAACGGTGCTAGAGTGGTCAGGGATGGCCTCGTGACTAAAGCTCTCGTACGTTACTACACTCCTGAGAATCTGGAACTGGGAAACCTGCTTCCATATGCTCTCAATGTCGATGGGGCGCGAATTGACACCGCTGTTGCTTCCAGGCTTGATTGGATTGGACTTTCTGTAGAATTGGACGGAGGCCAAGAGAGATGTCAGCTGATTTCAGCTACCCCTCCAGAAGCTCAGGTACCCAAAGAAAGCGTAGCGCATCTTCTTGCGTCTATTGAGCAGATGGGGCTTCGAATCTGGAATGCGCCGATATACCGACTAATTGACTTAGATCTCAGTACCAGTCATCTTGCAGCGTCTTTTGCACTCGATGAGTTTTTGCGCTACCGGTTCACGATTGGTTTGTTGCTTGACGAGCTCGTCCAAGCCCTTGTTGCCACTGATTTCAGCATTGAAAAAACTGTCTCTAGCAAAACGGAGCTTCTACCCTTACGTCAGCAACTATTGCCTGACGGCTCTGGTCTTCTCAACTTCCGTGGTCGTATGTGTGCCGGTGGTCTTGCAGTGCTCTTTGCAATGGCTCGCCCGGAGCCGCACAATGATTTTGTGATTCCTATTCAGAGGAGATCACGGCTTGTTGCTGATGCTCAAGGGATGCTCAGCGTGATACCAAAAGCATTCCATCAACCAATGGTGGATTCATATGCTGAGCTCAACCCCTCCTTCACGGCCTATCGAGAACTTTACGAAGAGCTTTTCAGCGGCGAGGAAGTAGAGAAGGGTGTGCGACGGCTGAAGGTCGATTGGTTTTTCCAGGAGTGCGAGCCTCTACGATGGTTTCGAGATCACAAAGGTGCTTACAACTTTGAATGCACCAGTTTTGGAATTAACCTCGTGTCCGGGAACTACGAATTTGGGGGTCTTCTTGCCGTGCGCGATGAGGATTTCTGGAGGCGGTATGGCCATTTGCTCGTGACGAACTGGGAAGTATCAGAAGCAGAAGGGCTACTTGTGTCTTCAAGTGATCCTCAACAGCTATCCGAGTTGATACGGATGCCCGAGTGGGCTGGAGAAGGTCTGTTTTCGTTTGCCGAGGGCCTTAGACGACTCAAAATGCTGGAGCCAAGGAGAGTGAACCTGCCGAATATGGAACCGTTGGAGGGATGAGGATAAATGAGTCGAACCCGGATCGTGTTTTTTGTTGTCGTGTTGGCGGCGGTTCTCATCGTCGCCGGGTCCTTCTTCGCCCGCTGGCTGGGCCAGCAAGAGGGCGTGGTGACGGCCCCCACGGCTGGCGCTAACGAGACGCTGGAAGTGCGCATCGTCTGCGCGCTGCCGGTAGAACCCTGGGTGCGGGAGGCGGCGAAGCAGTTCAATGCGGACGTGCATACGCTGGAGGGCCAGCCCATCGAGGTCACCGTGATCCCCATGGACGGGCTGACGGCCATGGGCCGCTACGAACGGGAGGAGATGGACCCGCTGCCCACCGCCTGGATTCCCGACAGCCGCTACCTGGTGGAGCTGGTCAACGCCGCCTACAAAGAGAAACTGGGGCGCGACGTGTTCCTCACCGACGGGGAGTACCGCGCCCGGCCCATCGCCGTCTCCCTGTTCTCCTGGGGCATCTACTCCAGCCGCGCCGAGGTGCTGCGGGAAAAGTATGGCGAGATTGACTGGCAGGCCATCCACGACGCAGCCACAGCCACGGGCGGCTGGCCCGAACTGGGCGGCGAGCCGGGCTGGGGCTACTTCAAGCTGGTGGTGCCCAACCCCCGCAAGAACGTGGGGGGACTGGCGGCCATGGTCGCTGCGGCCGGCGAGTACTACCAGAAGACCAACATCACCACCGCCGACGTGACCGATCCCGAGTTCCAACAGTGGCTGGGCGAGTTGATGGGCGCGGTGACCGACTTCTCCAGCCTGGGGGCCTACTCGGTGGAGAACCTGGCCCTGTTCGGCTACTCCATGGGCGACGGGGGACAACTGCTGGAGAGCGATCTCCTGTCCCACATGGCCGGCATCCAGACCCGCTGGGAGGACCCGCTGGTCATCGTCTATCCCCAGTACCTCACCTGGTTCGATTTCCCCTTCACCGTGTGGATGGGGCCGGAGACCACCGCCCTGGAGAAGAACGCCGCCCTGGAATTCGAGAAGTACCTGCTGACGCCTGAGGTGCAGCAGAAGGCCGTGGAGCGGGGCCTGCGTCCGGCTAACCCCGAGGTGCCCGTCACCGGCGAGGACAGCCTGTTCGTTCGCTGGCAGGAGCAGGGGGCCATGACCGTCGTGCCCCGCACCACTGCCATGCGCTCGCCCGACCGCGACGTGCTGATGGCCCTGCTGCGCTGGTTCGATCTCAACGTGGCCCAGAGGTAGGAACGAGGCGATGAGGCGATGAGGCAACGAGGCAGCGAGGCAAGTGAGCAAGTGAGGCGACGAGGCAATGAGGATATGAGACGTAAGAGAAATCCCCGTAACACGATTTGGGTCATCCTGTTGGTGGCATTCATTATCTTGATCGTCATCTGCGCGAGCTGCACCGTGCTGGTAAAGACTGTGACCAATCTACTACCGTCTTCTGAGCAACTTCGCCCCTCCGCGACTCCCCCCAGCGGCGCGACGCTGACGGTGGCCTATTCCCCTGAGAAGCAAGCCCTGTTCGAGGAGCTGGTGAGCCGCTTCAACGACCAGCAGCTCAAGACCGATCAGGGAGAGCGGATGACCGTGCGGAGCATCGAGCTGGAGCCGGAGGCCATGATCGGGAGGGCGCTGGACGGCGATTTCCAGGCCATCAGCCCCGATTCGTCCATCTGGCTGGATCAACTGGACCGGGCCTGGATGGCGCAAACCGGGAGCGAGTCGCCGCTGGTGGGCGAGACCGCTCGCTACGCTGTGAGCCCGGTGGTGATCGCTATGTGGGAGGACGTGGCGCGCTCCTTCGGCTATCCGGACAGCAGCGTCGGCTGGGAGGACATCCTGGCCAAGGCCCAAAGCGACCCCAGCTTCAAGTGGAGCCATCCCTCCACCAGTTCGGCCAGCGGTCTCTTGGCCACCCTGGCCGAGTTCTACGCTGGCGCGGGTAAGACCAGGGGCCTGACCATTGAGGACGCCCAGCAGCAGGCCACCCTGGACTACGTCGAGGCCATCGAGAAAACGGTGCGCTACTATGGCGAGGGGGAGTGGGCCGTGGTCCAGCAGGTGCTGGAAAAGGGGCCCGCGTATTTGGACGCCTTCGTCTGCCAGGAGCAATTGGTCATCTACTTCAACAGTCAGGCCAACGCCCCAGGCCGCCTGGTGGCCGTCTATCCCGTCGAAGGCTCGCTGTGGGAAGACCACCCCCTGGCGCTGCTGGAAACGCCAGGCCTCACCGACGAGCAGCGCGTGGTCTTCGGGCACTTGCGCGATTTCGTCACCTCCCAATACGCCCAGATGCTGATTCTCTCCTATGGCTACCGCCCGGCTGACCTCTCCATCCCCCTGGACGACCCGGCCTCGCCCATCCAGCCGCAGAACGGAGTGAATCCCGCCCAGCCCCAGACCACGCTGCAGGTGCCCAGCCCGGCGGTGGTGGAGGTGGTCAAGGACGCCTGGTGGTACACCAAGCGCCACACCAACGTCTATCTGGTGGTGGACACCTCGGGCAGCATGAGAGGCGAGAAGCTGGACAACGCTCAAGAGGCGCTGCGCGTCTTCCTGGATCAGATCAAGGGCGATATGGAGCGGGTGGGGCTGGTGGAGTTCTCCAGCCAGGTGAACAACATCATCCCGTTGGACGAGCTAGGCCAGAACCGGGCCGACCTCACGGCAGCAGTTGACGCGCTTGAGGCCAGCGGCGACACGGCTCTGCTGGACGCCGTCAACGCCGCGTACGTCCGCTTGCAGCAGTTGAACGACAGCGAGCGCATCAACGCCATCGTGGCCATGACCGACGGGCTGGAGAACAACTCCCGCATCAGCCTGCGTGAGTTAGCGCAGAAAATGCGGGCGGGAAACGAGGGCGGTGCGCCTATCGTCGTCTTCTGCATCGCCTACGGCGACGACGCCGACTACGACACCCTGGAGGCCCTGGCCGAGGCCACCGGCGGTCAGGTGCGGACAGGGGATTTGGAGAGTATCCGGCAGTTGTACAAGATACTGTCCACTTACTTCTAAGGTATCCATTCAGGTAGGAGTAACCCTTGCGAAGATTCGCTCGCAGCTTTCAGATCACAGGCGCCTCTGGCTGCCGACAGACAACCTATTGCCAAGTTGTGGCGCTCTACGCGCCAGTCGACGATTTGTGGATTAACACACAGTGCTCAGGAGACCTGAATATATGAGCTGGACAGACGTATGCTTGATTGGCTTCGGCGCAGTCCTTGGATTTGCATTCAGTGTGTTGGCTGAATACATCAGACGAGTTATGGATCGGCGTGAGCGGCGTGAACGCAGCGAGGTGCTTCTATCAGCAATTGTTGAAGAGGTGGAAGAAGGTGTCTCTCGCTGCCAGACTCTCGTCAAGTTCAAAGATGAGAAGAGAGTGTCTTTCTCACGAATTTACACTGCTCTTTGGGATTCCACGAATGTTGAACTCTCTAAGTATATCGAAGATCTAAAGGCTCCAGAGGTTTTGAGTCTACTTCACAAGATCTATTACCGCTTTGATCTGATTAACTTCAATATGGAACGGGAAGAATTTGGTGTCGGAGCAGCTTTTGCGGATCAGTACCTTCAGGAAATGCAAGACAACCTGTCCAAACTGAAGGCCCAACTTTCCAAGCTGAACTGAAAGTGTTGGGTACTTCCGGGCCGGAGGCAGCAACCTGAAATGACTAGAGTGGCTTAAACACTTGCTGCACCAACCGGGTCTATCGGCGCGGGGTTATAAGTAACTCGCCAAAAGTTCTTTGCACTTTTATCTCTGGCCGCACCGGCCTGAAGAGCCGGTGCGGGAGGGCTTTTTAGCGCGTTTCTGGCCTCTAGCGCCGCCTGTTCCACGGCGGCGCGGGGCAGGCAAAAGTGAAAGGAATTTATGGAGATCTACTTATCAAGGGAAGGTTTTATGGCCAAAGGTCTCTTTCGAACAAAATTGGAGCGCCAGGCGTGGCAGGCGATGCTTTCCTTTGCCCTCTTTCGGCTGGAGAGCGCGCTTACCATTGCCGTCACGATCATATTGATCTTTCTCTTCCCCAGCCCCTTCCCCTGGTGGCAGTGGTGGTATTGGCTGGTCATCGGCGTGGTGGCCGAGGCGCTGATTATCTACACCAGCCTCACCGACCCGGCTTTGGCCCAACAGGTCGTGGCCGACATGCTGCGCGGGCAGTTCAATGCCAGCGAATTGCGCAGCGCGAAATATCGGGATAAGGTGCAGAAGGCGTTGGAGTACCGCGAGCGCATCGAGGGCCTCATCCGGCAGAGCCGCCAGGGAGTGCTGCGGAGTCACCTGGAGGAGGACGCCCGCCGCATCACCGAGTGGGTGGCCAGCGTGTTCGGCCTGGCCAGGCGGCTGGATGCCTACGAGAACGACGAGATCATCAAGCGGGACACGCAAGCGGTACAGTCGGCTCTGAGGGATTTTGAGGCTCGTCTGAAGCTGGAGGACGACGAGGCCGTGCGCCAGCAGATGCGGGAGGCCATCCGCAGCAAGAAGACCCACTGGGACAACCTGCAGCGCTTGGAGAACACCATGGAGAAAGCCGAGTTTCAGTTGGAGAACACCCTTTCGGCTATGGGTACGGTCTACGCCCAGCTCCAGCTCATCGGGGCCAAGGACGTGGATTCCGGCCGCGCCCAGCGCCTGCGGGAGGACATCGCCGAGCAGGTGAAGGCTCTACAAGACATAGCTGAGGCCATGGATGAAGTTTACAGCGGACTGAGGGATTAAACGGAACAACGGACTTGAGGATTAAGCGGAACAACGGACTGAAGGATTAAGCGGAACAACGGACTTGAGGATTAAGCGGAACAACGAACTGAAGGATTAAGCGGAACAGCGGACTTGAGGATTAAATGGAACAGCGGGCTTGAGGATTAAACGGAACAATGGACTGAAGGATTAAACGGAACAGCGGACTTGAGGGTTAAATGGACAAATGAAGATAAGAAGTAAAACGTCAAGCGTAAAACGTGAAATATCTAATATCCAGTATCCAATATCACTGTTGCTCGTGGCCTGTCTCTTGTTATTGGCTGCCTGTGGGTCGTCACAACCTAAGGGCGAGGTGACTGTCTACGTGGCGGCGCCGCTGTCGGGTTTCCAGGCCAACGGGGGGCAGACGGTGCTGGGCGGGGCCAAGCTGATGGCCGAGCAGCTTAACCAGGCGGGCGGCCTGTTGGGCTATCGGATCAAGGTGGTGGGGATTGACGACGAGTCCGATTCCGACGTGGCGGTGGAGGTCGCCCAACAGATCGAAGAGGCCATTGAGCGGGGGGACAGGATCATTGGGCTGATCGGCCACTACAACAGCGGCCAGACGCTGGCGGCCATGGAGGTCTACAAGGACTTGCCCCTGGTAGTCATCACCCCGACCGCCAGCGAGGTCTCCATTACTCAGCGCGGCTACCGCAACTTCTTCCGCGTCAATGCCAACGACACCACCCAAGCCCGCGTGGACGCCGAGTTCCTGGTCAACGCCCTGGGCGCCCGCCGCGTGGCGGTGGTTTACAACGACGATCCCTACGGCCAGGGACTAGGGTCCCTCATCGCCGACGAACTGCGTAGCCTGGGGGCTCAGGTGCCCCTCGAACTCCAGGTGGCGGTGGAGCAGTCCATTTTCGCCGAGGAAGTCCAGCGGATCGCGGCGGCCAACCCCGATGCCATCTTCTACGGCGGCTACGAGGTCGAGGCGCCGTACCTGCGGGCCGAGCTGGTGGAGGCGGGCGTCACTGTTCCCTTCCTGGCCAGCGACGGCGCGTTTCTGTCGGCCACCATTGACGAGGCGGGGGGGACAGCGGAGGGCATCTACGTCAGCGCTTTCGCTCCCAGCCCGGATGCCGTGGTGGACGAACAGTGGATCAAGGCGTATCAGGAGGTAGAGTACCGCAACCCAGATACCTACAGCATCAACGGCTACAGCGCCATGCAGGTCCTGGCCGAGGGCGTCAAAAAGGCCCAGAGCTTAGACGCCGCCAAGGTGGCCCAGGCCATCCGCCAGTTGGATTTCGATACCCTGGTGGGGCATGTCTCCTACGATCAAAGCGGCGACCTCCAGCAGCAGAGCATCTACATCTTCCAAGTTCAGGATGGCGCGTTTGTGCAGGTTTATCCGGAGCCGTAGTGGTGCTTGACGGTTGCTCTTTCCTGTGGTATACTGGGTTCGACGCTCCGACGAAGAGCGTTTGGCCTTTATGGATTGCAGGGCTACTCTCATGCTATGATCTTCACGGCTAGCAAATGGACAGTATCAGGGAACGCGAAGAGTACCTGACCCATCAGGACCGACTCCGTATCAAGTTTCTAGTCGAACGTGGCAAGGTCATTAGGATTGACCTCGTCCAGTACGAGGCAGAGGTGCAAGGCCAGTGGTGGCCTGTGGTTCGCTATGATATGGCTCATGGATACCTTCACCGAGATGTGATGAGGCCGGATAGGGCGGTTGCTGAGAAGCAAGCGATTCCCTACAGAGAGCTGGGAACAGCGCTTACCAGGGCTCTCGATGAGCTACATCGTCAATGGGCCTTCTACCGAAGGCAGTTTGAGGAGTGGATTAAATGACGCTATCTCGGGAAGAGATGTTTGAACGCAACCTGGAGTTGACAAAGCAGCGACTTCTGAAAGAGATCGAAGACCCTGAGGTGTTCGAATGGATTCCTCAGAATGCCCGGGTTATCAACTTGCCCAAAGACGCGCCAGAGCTTCTAAAAGCCAATCTGGAGCTGGCAACGAAGCTAGCACGAGAGAAGGATGAACGCCCAACTGTGTTGATTCCCGAACCTGGCTTCGAGATTCCTTGGCAAGAGCTTGTTCCTGTCGTATCGGGCAGGCGGATCGTGGATATCCAGTCAACCCGGCATGGTCTCGGCTTTGATTTGGTTTTTGATGACGGAAGCCGATTGATGCTCTTCGCCACGAAGCGAGCCGATGAGAAGGGCGGTGAGCAACCAGTGATATCTGTCGGGATGCGTATAAAGGCTTTAGCATAATCTGGGGAAGGTAATACACTCCGTCAAGTCTCCCTTGCTTCGACATCATAAGGGACAAAGGAAGATAAGAGCAGCCATCAGTGGCTGCTCTTTCTCGTTGGTGGGTGTTTTGGCCCTCACCCTCCCCCAACCCCCTCCCTCTCCCAAACTTCAGGAGAGGGAGGGGGCCAATCCGCATTTGCCAGATGCCCTGAAATCAGGTACAATTAGGCACGACTAATCAGGAGGGGGAAGTTGATGGAAAAACTGATCATCGTAGGCTCCGGGCCGGCGGGCTGGACGGCGGGCATCTACGCTGGCCGAGCTAAGCTTGAACCACTGCTGATCGCCGGCAGCGCCCTGGGGGGGCAGATGGCCCTCACCTCGGAGATCGAGAACTATCCCGGCTTTCCGAAGGGCATCGGCGGGCAGGAGCTGAATCAACTGATGCAGCAGCAGGCCGAGCGCTTTGGCACCAAGATAAAGATGGACGAGGTCACTGCCGTTGAGCTGTCTACGCATCCCTTCAAGGTGACAACCTATGGGGATGAATATGAGACCAAGTCGTTTGTTATCGCTACGGGGGCCTCGCCCAGGAAGCTGGGCGTTCCCGGCGAAGCGGAGTTCGCTGGACGAGGCGTCTCCTACTGCGCCACCTGCGACGGCTTCTTCTATCAGGATCGAAAGGTGGTGGTAGTCGGCGGCGGCGATTCAGCCCTGGAAGAGGCCATCTTCTTGACCAAGTTCGCCAGGCGGGTCTCTGTGGTACACCGCCGAGATCGCCTGCGGGCCGAGAAGGTCTTCCAGGAGCGCGCCTTTCGCAACGAGAAGATCGAGTTCGTCTGGGATTCGGTGGTCGAGGAGATCCTGGGGGATGGGAAAGTGACGGGCGTGCGCCTCAAGAACGTCAAGACGGAGGAAGAGTCCACGCTGGAAACCGATGGCGTTTTCATCTACGTCGGCCTCATCCCCAACACGGGATTTCTGGAGGGAGAGCTGGAGTTGGACGACCGAGGCTACATCGTCGCCGATCGCCTGGGCCACACCAGCGTGCCGGGCGTGTTCGCTGCCGGCGACGTCCAGGAGCGCGTGCTGAAGCAGATCGCTACCGCGGTGGGCTCGGGCGCCATGGCGGCCATGGAGGCCGAGAAGTTCATCGCTGAGCTAGAAGACAGAGCTTATCCAGAGAGAGAAAACTAAAACAGAGGAGGTTAACATGACGATCACCAAAGAAATGCCTATAGGCGAGGTAGTGGAGAAATACCCCCAGACCGCGGAGGTTTTCTTGCGCCACGGCCTGATGTGCTTTGGCTGCGCCATCGCCCGCTTCGAGAATGTGGAGCAAGGGGCCGTCGCTCACGGCATCAGCGTCGAGGCTCTGATCAAAGACCTCAACGCCGCTGTGCCGCAGGATGCCTGAAGCGAAATGCCTTATGTGACCGTCGCCGGCGAGAAGGCTTTCTATGCCCTCTACCAGAGCGATCGTGGTAAGCGAAGCGGCGATGTGCGGGGCAAGCGCGATCTGGTGCTGGTGCACGGGGCGGGTGGGAGTCATCTGGACTGGCCCGCCCCGCTGCGCCGTCTGAAAGGAGCCAACGTCTACGCCCTGGACCTGCCCGGCCACGGTCGCTCCGATGGTCCGGGGCGAAGCTCCATCGCCGCCTATCGCGATTTTATCTTGGCCTTCCTGGACGCCAGGGACTTGCAGACAGCGGTTGTAGTCGGTCACTCCATGGGCGGGGCTATCGCCCTCGATTTTGCCCTGAGTTATCCAGACCGCCTAGCGGGTTTGATCCTGGTAGGTACGGGGGCGCGCCTCCGGGTGGCGCCGGCCATCCTCACCGGCATACTGTCTGACTTCGAGGCCACGATAGACCTCGTCTTGGACTACGCCTATGGTCCCAGTGCGTCGGAGCAGTTGAAGCGCTTGGGGCGCCAGCGTCTGTTGAAGACTCCGCCGCAGGTGATCCACGGCGACTACGCCGCCTGCGATGCCTTCGACGTGATGGGACGGCTGGGGGAGATTCGTTGCCCCACCTTGGTCATCGGCGGAACTGCCGATGTGCTGACGCCGCCCAAATACAGCATCTACTTGCGCGATCACATTGCCGGTGCGGAGCTGGTCTTGGTGGATGCAGCGGGTCACATGGTGATGCTGGAGAAGCCCGAGGTTGTGGCTAAGGCCGTTTCCCAGTTCATTTTACTCAAGAGTTAGCCGCCAGCAATAGAAAGGAGAATCGCGATGTCTACCAAATTAGGGCCACACGTGTTGCGGAGCACGCCAGACCCGACTGGATACCTCCAGGCTGGCATAGCGGCAGCCAAGTTCGTGGGCGATTGGGCCATGGCTCAGGATGTACCGGAAGGTGTTCTGGTCATCGGGCGTTTGGTGGCGGATTACGACGCCCAACAGCAGAAGGCCAATGGCCAGACGCCGCTCCAAGCAGCGCAGCAGTTTGTTCAAGATCAACTGTCCACCTATCAGGCCAACGCTTACATCGAGTATTGGGAGGGGCACAACGAGCCGGTTTGGACCGACGAAGAGGGCATGGCATGGTATGCCCAGTTCGAGGTGGAGCGCATGCGGTTGATGGCTGACCTGGGGCTAAAGTGCGTGCTCGGGAACTTCGCCACCGGCACGCCGGCTCTGAGCCTCTGGCCCGCCTTTTTGCCGGCGCTCCAGGTGGCCAGGGACTATCAGGCCATCCTCGGTCTCCACGAGTACAGTTGGCCGTGGATATGGTGGATGACGGGGAAGTATCAGCTTGATCCCAACAATGACCAGGGGGATGAGGGCTGGACGACGCTGCGTTATCGCAAGATCTACCGCCAGCATCTGATTCCCAACGGTCTGGGCGATGTGCCGCTGGCGATCACCGAATGTGGCGTTGACCCAGGGGTTGACCCCAAGCCGCCGGGCTTAACCGGCGGGGCGTGGCGGTTGCTAGGTAGCCTCTGGTCCCAGCAGAACAACGAGCCGGACAAGGAG
Source organism: uncultured Anaerolineae bacterium (assembly GCA_964510205.1). Lineage (GTDB taxonomy): Bacteria > Chloroflexota > Anaerolineae > VGOG01 > VGOG01 > CAZEBW01. The sequence continues at coordinate 2,150 of CAZEBW010000031.1, read as the reverse complement.
GACTATTACTTCCGACAGTTGGTCTGGTACGACGAGGAATTGCAGAAGGATGACTACGTCGTCGGCGCGACCATCTTCACCTGGGGCAATTTCGGCCCGCCGTGGCTGCATTTCGATGTGGCCGGGACAGAGGTGGCTACTAAACTGATTGCGTATAGCCAAGCGAATCCTGCCGAGCCGTTCAAGTATCCTGGCGTCGAAGAGGAAGAAGTAACCGAGGGCGAGGCCGAGATACCGCGCGGGCAGCCCCGCATCCAGTACGAGCGCACGTACGTGCTGCTGCCCCCCAGCGCAGACGCTGCCTGGGCGCGGGCGGTGGTGGAGAGCACGTGGGATGAGCACCGCTACACCATCGGCGGCAGCGCAGACGACGCGGCCGTCGGCGACCTGGATGTACGGCGCGTGATAGCCATCAACCCGCAGGAGTGGCAGGGCGACCAGTCGCTGGAAGAGTTCTACGCGCAGTACTACCCTGGCATCGAGTACAAGGCCATCACCGCCGCTACGCCTGAGGAGTTAGAACAGGAGTTGGCCGGCGAGTAGAGCTACCCACCGTCAAAGGAGGCGATTCCATGTCTCCGTGGTCTCCGCGCCTGTGTGATAAGGGAAGGAGGGAGTGAACGATGTCCACAGTGTTGAGCAAAGTGAGAAGGCTGGAAGAATACATGGTCTCGACCGATGCTTCGTCTCTGGATAGAGTATTGAAGTTGAGCATTGATAAGTTGCTCGACAGGGAGACCTCTCGCTTAATCTCGCAAAAATCGAGGCTGGAGCAACAACTGGCCGACTTCGAGCAGAAGTATTCTCTCAACTCCGACGAGTTCTACGAGAAGTTTGAGCGAGGCGAGTTGGGTGATGTCATGGACTTCGTTGAGTGGTCAGCAACGTATGAGATGGTCGTAAACTTGCGACACCAACTGTCCATCTTGAGATGGGAAGAAGCCTGTATTTGATGCACCGAATGCTATGACTATCCTGACCACAATCAAAGAACAGATGCTAGGGAGAGGTTAAGAGCGTTCTCTTGCCAAACACTCCTCCATGTGATCCAATTGAGATGGCTCAGCGAAGCCTGGCCGATGGGTGCGAAGGTGCCCTGGCTGGCTGCTCAGGCCAACAAGGCGAGCACTGCGACCGATGGGCTGATGGAAAAGCAGGCTCAGACGGCTGGTTTGAACTGCTGAGGCACTGAGAACACCGATTGCGCTGAAAAGGGCTTCAGTGCTCTTATGGTTTTCAGTGGAGTCAGTGGTTCGATGGAAGAGGCAACGGATGCAAACGGGTAAGCGGATGAAGGCGTGGCAACCCTCCGCTTATCCGTTTTCTATTCGCTGCAGCCAAGAAAGACCACGAACATGGAACTAGCAAAGCTAATCAAGCTTGCACGAGGGGAAGAGAAGGCCGGCCTACTGCTCAGGAACGCTCGCGTGGTGAACGTCTTCTCCCACGAGATCATCGAGACCAACGTCGCCATCGCCGGCGACCGCATCGTGGGGCTGGGGGATTACCAGGCCAGGGAGACCATTGACCTCAAAGGGCGATACGTCTGCCCTGGCTTCATTGACGGCCACGTGCACATCGAGAGCAGCATGGTGACTCCGCCGGAGTTCGCCAGGGCGGTGCTGCCCCACGGCACGACCAGCGTGGTCAGCGACCCCCACGAGATCGCCAACGTGCTGGGCATCGAGGGCGTCCGCTATATGCTGGATGCATCCGAAGGACTGCCGCTGACGGTGTTCGTCATGGCCCCCTCGTGCGTGCCGGCCACCCACCTGGAGACCTCCGGCGCCGCGTTGCTCTGGAACGATTTAGTCCCGCTGCTCGACCATCCCCGCGTGCTGGGCCTGGCGGAGGTGATGAACTTCCCCGGCGTGGTCCACGGCGTGCCGCAGGTGCTGGACAAGCTCCGCGCCTTCGCCGGCCACCCTCTGGACGGGCACGCGCCCGGCCTGTCGGGCCGGGACCTGCAGGCCTACGTCGCCGCGGGCATCACCTCGGATCACGAGTGTACCACTCCAGAGGAGGCGCGGGAGAAGCTCCGCCTGGGCATGACCATCATGATCCGCGAGGGAACGCAGGCCCGCAACCTGAAAGACCTGCTGCCCGTGGTGACGCCCGAAAACGCCCGGCGCTGCCTGCTCGTCACCGAC
>CAZEBW010000030.1:0-38653 GCA_964510205.1 uncultured Anaerolineae bacterium | reverse complement strand
GGTGGGGGGGGGAGTTGGTGTGGGGTGGGGCGTACGCGTCGGCGTCCGGGTGGGCGTAGAGGTTGGGGTGGGCAGGGCACTGAGGCTGACGAGCAAATGATAGGGATCCACGGCACTGTAGGCGCCTAAGTAGCCGTAGACGCGGGCGTACCACGTTCCCGTCTGATCCGCCATGTGGATGATTTGCTCAGGACTGGTACCGCCGAGTTGAGATCTCGTCACGTAGCCTTCGTCCGGATCGTACAGCTCCACGTCGTAGTCAGCGGGGAGGTCATCCAAAACGCCGTACAGGTCAATGGTGATCTCCTGGCCAGCGGTGACGTAGAACTCGAAGTAGTCCTCGTCGCCGCTGGGGCAGATGTAGGCGGTGTACTCGACCCCGGGATTGATGTTAGCGGCCTGAGCAAAGCTGTCGTTGGGCTCATGGACGTCAGCAGGACAAGATACGTGGTAGGTCACCGTCAATCGCGGGCTGCCGTGTTCACGACTCTCAAAAGCCCGTTGATAGTAGGTTCCATCTGTCGGGCCACGGAGATAGAGGCCATTGTTCGAACCGCCGTACCAGGCCTGTGCATAGGTCGTGACGTTCCAGGACGCCTGGCTCCCTGGGCTGGCGCTCACACTCGAGGCAATCCCGATGGGGTTGGCGGTGGGGAATGAATTCCAGGTCACGCTGCCTTCCGTCCAGCCACTGGTGACGAAGTAGACCGCCACCGAGACGGGGTCGGCACCGGCGCCGTCCACCACGTCTAGCTTAAGGATGGCCGAATCAATGATGGCGTTGGGTGGCAGGGCAGAGGCAAGGTCGAAGCGCAGTATGGCAGCCGCTTCACGCACCACGTCTATCGTGCTGTAGGCGAGTTCCAGGGTGTCCTCGCTGCCGAAGTTGGTATCCGGGTACCAGCTCTTCACCGTCGCGTCGGCGACGGCGGTCAGGTCAACGGTATCTAGGGTTAGCTCAGGCCCGCTGGAGGCGACTGGGCTTGTGATTGAGCCAGCCACAAGCAGCGCGGCCACGGCTGCCAGCATCACGGCGGAAAACCTCACTATAGAGATCAAATCCGTTCGGGTTGGCATTTCTCTCCTCCTCTCTCGCCGTTACTGGCGATGAGCATGACTACCCTCGGTGATATTGGGTTCTCTTCACGGGAAAAGGCCAAGAAGCAAAGCCGCCTGCGTTCATTGCACAGGTGGCTTTGCTTCGCTGCCTCAGACATATCCCCTGGCGTTTCAGGAGTAGCTCTTCAAGATGACGGGCAGATAGACCCGGTGGCCGACGAACAGGTTGATGCTGGCTGATCCGATTTGGCTGTCGCTGTCGGCGGCCCGCAGGGTGAGGGTGTGCCAGCCAGGGGAGAGGGTGAGCCCCGGCACGATCAGCGGCGCGCCACGGCCCAGAAGCCCATCTCGGTCGGACCACCAGGACAGCGCGGCGTCTGAGAGCGGCCCGTCCTCGGGATCGTAGGCTGAGCCGGCCAGGTACAGGGCCTGCTCCGGCGGCGAAAGAGCCCCCTCGTCCGGTGTGGCGATCAGCACCTCGGGGGCCTTGGTCGGGACGGACAACGGAGGCGAGTCAACACGGATAGTGTGGAAGCCGTCGCTGACCAGCACGCGGATCAGCACTTCCTCACCGCCGGGCAGCGCCGTGGTGTCGAGGCGGTAGCTGGTGTCTGTGAGATCCATGGCGATTGGCATCCAGGTGTCGCCGCCGTCGTTGCTGTAGAAGACACCGAAGGTCAGCTCATCGCCGCCGGCGTCGCTGGCCTCCCAGATCACGGTCTGGATGCCGTCCCAAACTTCGCCGCCGCTGGGCGACATGAGCGAGATTTCGGGCGCATTGGCGCTGGCAGCCCTCTCGTCCAGCAGCGTCTCGCCATGCAGGAGAGCCACGCGGGTCGTCTCCGCTGGGTAGGGCAAGGCATAAGCGAAGGGAGCGACGTCCACCGACTCAGCCGATTCCACAGGCGTGAAGGATAGATCGAAACAGTAGTTGGCCAGGGGCGCACCGGCCGGGTCATAGAAGGCCAGGCAGTATTCGCCGCCTGTCGGTGTGTCCGGCGGCTCGGCGTCCGATTCCAGCACGACAAGCGGGTCGAGTTCGCCGGTATCGTCGTCACCCACCAGTCCGCTAACCAGCACATAGGACTGCGGCGCGGAGAGGGCCGCAGCGCCACTCGTGGTGGACGGAGCCAGCTCATTGAATAGCTTGTTCCAGTGATAGGGCGAGATCCACTTAAGATAGCAGTAACTCATGATGTCAGCCTCATAGGCAGCCATGAGGGAGCCATCGGCGACGTCGAATCCCACCTCCTGGATGTACCCGGTGGTATAGGGCCAACTGGGGTCAATACCCGAAGGTGCGTCAGGCTGTCCTGCGGCCGGGCAGGGCGCGTGGTAGAGCTTCAGGTTGTGGCCCACCTCGTGGGGCAGGATATCGCTGTATCCTTCTATGCCTATGGCCGCCCGCCCCTTGCCGCTGTACACGGGAGGCGGTGCGTCGGCCGTGCCACCCCACCCGCCGGCACCTTCGTTAGCCTTGTCTGGCAGCCAGCCAAAGAACTGGTCGGGCATCTGCTTCCCTGACAGCTTCCAGTATTCCCAGTCCTTGGTGAGTTTCTCAAGTAACTTGCTGCCGTGGTCGTCCCGCACATCTATCCCATCGTAATAGAGCCAGCCCGCTCCAAACTTGTAATAGTTGAAGGTGTCGAGAGGATAGATGGCTTCCGCGAGTTCATAGGCTGACTTTGAGGCGACCCAAGTTGCGCTGGGCTTGGAACTCCCCGCGAACTTCTTGTAAGAAAGTTGGGACGGCTTGGGGTGATAGTCTATCATGACGTAGCCGATGCTCAAGGGCTTGCGCGCCTTGAATTCGATGTCCAACGTGCCTGTGGCCGGGTAGCGATTGTTATTGTAGTTCCCCTCGAACCGGGACTGGTCTTTGTTCACCTCGGCCCAGAAGCTCACTGTGCCAGCAGTAGGCACGGTCAGATAGAAATTGGCCGTGGCCGGGAAATACGTCTCCGCACGCCGAGCGGACTGGGATCCGCAATACACCGTGAAGTAGGTTCCTACGCCTTGGGCACTCAAGCCCTGGGCATAGTTCAAGTCTACGCGAATCTTGCCCTGGCTGGTGAGTTGCGAGCACGACAGGTTCACCGTGGCGTAAACTCGCACCACGGCCAGCTTGCCAGCCACCAGAGGCAGATCGTTGTCCTTTTTACAAACCTGTCCCGTGTCCCCCTCCGTCTGGTCGAAGCACTGGATGGCCTGAGTGACCTCGATGCCGTCAATGTAGAAGTCTATGAGCTGGGCCTCGCTGGGGGGAGCGTGGGGCGCGCCCTTCTCAACCGGATTCACCTCCACGGAGCCGTCCAGATCGAAGATGCTGCGCACCACCCAGTCGTTGTCGGGGAAGGGTGGCAAGGGGGGTTGAAGGCTGCCAGAGCGCGCTCTTAACTGGCTCACCTCAAACTGAATCCAGAGTTGATCCGTGACACGCCCGCCGCTGCCAGAGTCGGCACTGTCCACCTCGTACGCCGGGTCTACCAAAGCTAGGTTGAGGTAGGCGTAGTCGCCGCCGCTGTCCGCAGTGCCCCCGTAGCGCAGCTCGTAGGTGCCATCCCGGTTGGTGGGCACACTGACCAGCCGCTGGCCCAGCTCGCTGGCCTCTTGGGATCCGTACAGCCCCACTTCCATCGGAATCGGACGCGGGAAGGGCGAATCGGGTGTGAAGTCCACCCGCCCCGTGAACAACAGCACGCCGTAAGTGGAGAACTCGGAGGTGTTGTAGAACCAGTCGGTGGCGGTGGCGGCCACCTTGGCGCCGGTGATGCTGCCGCTCCACGACCAGTTCCCGCCACTGTCGGCGACGGCGGTGGGCGGCGAATGGACGTACTGCCCCTCGTCGGCGGGATCGGAGAAGATCTCCACTGTGCAGCCGGCGCAGGCGGTGCCGCTGACGCCGCCGCTGGTCACGCTGGTGATGACGGGCGGCGATAGCTCGGTGTTGCCCCCGCTGATGTTTTCGATGCCCTTGCCGCCGTTGGCGGTGATGGCATTGACCGTGATCCAGTTGTGAACCGTGCTCGCACCCTCGACACGCACGCCATCGCTGCCGTTGTGGGCGATGGCGTTGGAGCCAATGGCGTTGTCCATCCCGCCCACCACGTGCACTCCGTAGAAAGCGTTGCCCAGCTTCCGGACCCCGCTGGGATCGGCGCCGATGGAGTTGCCGTGGACGAGGTTGAGGTCGCTGTTCACGATGGCCACGCCACTCCAGCCGTTGCCGCCGATGACGTTGGGCGAGAGGTAGTCGCTGCCCACGTCGTTGTCCATCGCGCCGCCGTAGATGCCCATGCCGTGATGCCCGTTGCCCAGCGTGGATTTGCCGCCCAGGGCGACGCCGATCAGGTTGCTGCCCACCTCGTTGCTCCAGGTGTCGCTCCCCTCGATCATGACCCCGCTGTGGCCGTTGCCGGCGATGACGTTGCCGTCTTCCCCCGACGCACCGCCCACGCTGTTGTATCGCGCGCCGCCGTAGATGTGGACGCCGTGCCCGCTGTTGGCCCAGGCCGCGGTGCCGGCCTCGTCGGTGCCGATGTAGTTGCCGATCACGTCGTTGTCATTCGTCCCCGCGCCCGTGATGGCCACGCCGTCTCCACTGTTGCCGGAGATCAGGTTGCGGCCCAGCGAGCCACCCACGGTGTTGTGATCGGCTCCGGCTTCGATTCGCACGCCGTCACCAGCGTTGTCCACGATTTGGTTGCAGGCCACCACGTTGTGGTTGCCGGTGACGAGCACGCCGTTGGCTGGCCAGTTGCTCAGGATCAAGCCCATGAGCTTCGTGTGAGACCCATTGACCACGAAGCCGTTCATGCACGGTGGCATCAGCGTGCCGTCCATGACCACCATGATCGGATCTACGCACGCGCCGAGAGTAAGGCCGTCGGCCGTCAGTGACGGCAGTTCGGTCTCGGGCTGAATGGTCCACTTGCCATCGGCGAAGCCGGGGTCGTCCTCAGGAATGTCGAAGACGATGGTGGTGGGGCCTTCCCCTTCGTTGGCGGCGTTGATGGCCTCGCGCAGGGTGCAGTCGCCGCTCTCAAGCGGGTCGCAACGGCCGTCGTCGTGGTCGGCGGTGGTGTTGACCACCTGCTCCACGGGCTCCACCTCCTCCACGTAGAAGATATTCTCTTCGTAGACCCCGCGTTCCAGGTCCCTGAACAGGATGGAGCCGTCGGGCTGCACCTCGCCGCCGCTGGCCGACTCCGCCTGCACCACGCGGTAGCGCGAGTCAACCATCACCAGCTTGTACTCAGATTGCGGCACTTCGGATATACTGTCGGCCAGGGTGAACTGGCCCTCCTCGTCGGTGATAGTCTGGCCTATCTTCGTCCAGTCTTGGCCCTCGCCGATCTTGGTCCACAGCGTGACGCGAACGTTGGGGAAGCAAATGATAATCGGCTGCCAGGGCGGACATATCTTGCCGGTGAACATCACACTCAAAATGGTCTTCTGCGGCGAGGAGAACTCGGAGGTGTCGCCGCTCTTGGTCAGCGTCGTCGTTACCCAGACACCATAGGGCACTGATCCCGTCCACTGCCAACTGCCGTCCGACTGGGTGGTCGCCTTGCCCAGGGGCGTCTTGCCCTCAGCGGGTTGGGCGGTTGTGTGCGACGGGTTGCTGAAGATCTCCACCGTGCAGCCACTGCAAGTAGGATTGGTGGTCCCCGATACGCCCGTGGTGCTGACGAAGTTGATCACTGGCGGCTTCAGACGGGAGTTGCGGATGCCCAGGAGCGCGTTATCGTGGATGCTGTTCCAGGTCACCACGTTGTATCCCGGCCATCCACCGAGGGAGCCAAACTCTACGCCATCGCCGCTGTTATAGGCGATGACGTTGCCCGGTCCGATGGTATTGGCGGCGGCCGATTGCTGCAGCCGCACGCCGGCGCCCTTGTTGGGCAGCGCCTGGTCCGAGGTGGCCTGGACGCCGATGCGGTTGTTGGCCACCACGTTGTTGTTGCTCCCCGACGCAGCGATCACGATGCCCGGCCCATTGTTTCCGGAGATGACGTTGCCCTTGCTCGTGTCGCTGGCGTGGCCGATGGTGTTGTGATGGGCACCGCCCTCAAGGATCACCCCGGCAGAGGTGTTGGGTTGTGCGCCAGACGCCGCACTGCCGATCCAGTTGGCGGTCAGGATGTTGTTGTACGGGGCGCTGATGCCCCCGATGCGCACGCCGATGGAGAAGGAGTGAATCACGTTGGAATCGATGGTGTTATCGTGAGCACCGTGCAAAATGGTCACGCCCTCCCAGGCGTGATAGATACCCGCCGTCCAAGCCAGGCCACTGATGATGTTGCACTCGACGGTGTTGTGATGGGCTCCGGTGCCGTACATGGACACCGCTGACGCGTATTGATTGCCGTTGATTTTCAGAAAGGCCAACTTCCCATTGGCGCCTTTGGCGACGAAGCCGGCTTGGGTGGAGATGAAGTTCACGATGATCTTGCCGAAGTTCGCGCAGGCTGGCCCAGAGGCCGACGCTTGAAGGCGTGCCCGCTCAGACTGCCCTAATTCGGCCCGGCCATCAATCTCCGTCCCGTCGTCTGCGATCTCCGGCAGGTCGCTCAGAGGGCTGATCATCCACTTGCCGGTGTCGGGATTGTACCCGGCGTCCTCAGTGGGGATGTCGAACAGGATGGTGTCAGGCCCCGCGTGCTCGTTGGCGATGCGCATGGCCTCGCGCAGGGTGCAGTCGCCCACATCCAGCGGCAGGCACTCGCCGTCGTCGTGGTCGGCGGTCGTGTTCACCACCCATTCCTCAGGCGCCTCGCCGGTGGGCGTGGCCGTTGGCGTCGCGGTGGGCGTGGGAGTGCGGGTGGGCTGCAACGTGCCGGTGGGCGTCGCTGTCGGGGTGGCCGTGGGCGTGACGGTGGCTAAGGCCTCATCCCAGAAGGCGATGCCGCCGTAGGTGCCCGGCGGAATCTCCAGATAGGACACCACATTGGAATCCGTGACGTAGCCCGGTTCGTCCACCTGGGCAGCAACGGAGCTATGGCCGGGCGGATCTACTTCTACCACATGGTGGTAGGGGAAGGAGATCTCCCCCGGCTCCCAACCCAGGGCGAATTCACCGGCGCCATTGGTGAGCGTCTCAGCCAAGAGGGTCGCGCCATCGCCGGGCGACTCGTTATCATCGCCCCACAGTTGCACGATGACCTCACCGATAGGCACGTTGGTGTCGGGGGGATAGCCCTGATAGACGTGGCCGGTGAAGGTGTAGGGCCCTTCACAGGGGCCGATGAGGGTTTCCAGTTCGATGACGTTGTCTTCGGGGCCGGGATCAGGGATATCGCTCCACACCTCAACCAGGTTGTGAATTGGGTGGCAGATGCCCTCATCCACCTGGGCTATCAACACCAGCTCGTAGTCGCCTGTTGGCAAGTCGCCCAACTCACAGATCACCACGTCACGCGGCGGCCTGCTGGCATCCAGGTGGCACCTGGGATCACTTTGTGCATCATCGTAAGTCACCTCGGGCGGTAACCAGTCCGTGACCACAACGTTCGGCGCTTCGGATGGTCCCCAGTTCCGGACATGGACCACGTATTCTATGTGCCCACCTGGTGCGACAGGCTCGCTTCCCTCGATCCGTTTGCCGATCTCCAGATCAGCTTGGAGTTCCGGCTCTTCGGTGGTGGTAGCGGTCGGCGTGGGGGTGTGCTCTGGCGGTTCTTCGGTGGATGTGGGCGTTGGCGTGGCGGTGGTCGGCACCTCATCCCAGAAGCCGATGCCAGTGTAGGTGCCCTCACCCAGGTCGAGGAAGGAGACAACGTTGAAGTTCTTGACGTAGCCCTCGCCCTGATCATCCGCACGCGCACCAGTGGAATAGGTGTCGGGCGGGTCCTCCTCAATGACGTGAAGGTAGGCATAGAAGGTTTCGCCCGGTGTCCAGCTCAGACTGAAAGCGCCAGACGCGTTGGTCGTCGTGCTGACCAGTAGCTCCCTGGCGAATCCAGCTTCGGGCCATTCATCTTCGTCCCCCCACACCCCGACAGTCACGCCAGCGACGGGCGTGCTGGTGTCGTAGGGCTGCCCACGGTAGACGTGGCCGTTGAAGGTGTAGGCTTGCAGTGCTGCTGTGTCCGCATCAATGCGGGCTGTTGCCGTCTGTCCACTCAGGCCGTCCAGACTCATGGTCCCCAGGAGCAGAACGACAGTCAGCAGCAAGACGGAAACCCTCACTATGGTCATCAAAATCATTCGGCTGCGCATTTGTTTCCTCCTCTCGTCCTTCGCCGGTAGTGGCGATGGGTAGGGCCGTCCGTCGTGACCGGCTGCACATAGACCCGGCGGCCGAAAAATGGACGAGCCCGGCGGAATCCAACACAAAAGGCCAACGCTAGACGCGCTTACGCCTCAGCATTGGCCTTAGCTCACACTGCAATCTCATGGCTGTATTGCCATAGTGGATTGGAGATGAGAGTCCCTGCGTCATTGCCTGGCGTAACCTCTGGTACGATCAAATTGCAGCCAGTGAATAGACGACGGCCCTCGTACTGTTCATATTATACCAGAAAGCTTGCCTCCTGTCAAAGATTTTATGTTAAAATCCAGGGCAATCGCATTTGAAAAACTCGCAAGGTGCAACGCACCTGACTGTGTGGGAAACTGGTCGATGAACCCGTTGGCAAGAGGTGCGTTGCACCTGCAAGAGCCAAATACGATTGCCCTATGTTGAAAACTATGGAAAGCGCGTCACTGTGGGTGTGGGTCACGGTGCGCATAGACGCTGGCGCCTGTGTACTCGTCCGCGCCGATGTCGTAGCCCGCACCCCAGGGGCGGGCCTCGCCGTCTATGTCCGTCGTCACACCTGCGTCCACGCCGGCGTCAATGGCCGCCGAACTGACTTGCAAGTGGTAGGTGGCGTCCAGTTTCGGATCGCCGGTCAGCGGATTGACCACTGTGAAGGTGGGCGTGCCGCCTTCGGTGTTGTGCAGGGTGGCGACGTCGTGCGTCAGGGTGTTGGTATGATGCACGGTCACGTCGCCAGCCCACTGCTCGGCGGAAAAGGCGTTGGTGGTCGAGACGATGAGGGTGTTGGTCAGGGTGATGGCGAGCGTGTTATCCACATAGGGGCCTACGGCACGCAGGAAGGTGGGAGCCTCGTTGTCAGCGGCGGTCACGTGGGCCAGCGTGAAGCCCATGTCGTATCCCCGACCTACAGCCAGCACCGAGTCGGTGGCCGCCGTCGAAGCGGTGCGGTTGCCCGTCAACAGCAAGTTGGTCAGGCGGGCAGTGGTCAGGCCACCTCCTATCTTTTCCAGGTAAATGGCCGCTCCCTGGCTCTCGGCTTGATTCCCCTGCATCCGCACTCGCTCCATGCGCAACGCCTCGCCCTCCAGGGACAAGTACGCACGCAAGCCGCCACCTTCCGCGTCATCGCTGGACAAAGTGTTACTTATGAAGGTAGTATCCTCGATGACCACCGCGCTGTAGTCAGGATCCGCAATGACCATCCCACCGCCCTCGCTGGAGGCGCTGTTCCCCTCCAACGTGCTGTGCACCATAGTAACGCCGTGGCCCTCAACGATGTGTATCCCCCCGCCGTGACCGCCCTCACTGGTGGCCAGGTTGTCGGACACGGTGACGTTCTCCAGACGGCTGCCCGCGCTCAGGTTCCAGAGGTAGATCCCGCCCCCATCGCTGGACCTCTGCGTGCGACTGGCGATGTTGTCGGTGACGGTGCAGTTGCGGACGACCACCGTGACCCAGCGGGCGAAGAGGCCGCCGCCGCAGTCGGCGCCCGTGCGTCGGCAGAGGTGCCAATCGCCGGGCGGGTTGCCTAGTCCGGTGTAGTCGCCGCCGGTGATGGTGAACCCCTCCACCGTCACCATCTGGCTGCCGTCGCCGACGATGGTGAGGCCCCGCCCCTGCCGCTGAGCGTCAACGATGGTCGGATTGGCGGTGGGGTCAGGCGTTGTCCAGTCGGCCGTGGTGTAGCCGCCGCGCAAGGTCAGGCTCTGGGTGATGAGGGCGACCTGGGTGTAGGTATAGGGGTCGCCCCCGCGAGTGATGGCCACCGTCTGCACGTCGCTGTAGGTGCCGGCGGCCACGCGGACTTCTTCCCCCGCCTGCGCCCGATCCACACCGTGTTGGATGGTGCGGCAAGGGGTGCTGCTGCTGGTGCAGGCGTTGTCGGCGTCGTCGCCGCTGGTGGCCACGTAGCGGATGCCGGTGACCGGCGAGGTGGCCGTGGGCGTCGGCGTGAGCGTGGGGGTAGGGGTGGATGTGGGCGTGCTGGTAGGCGTGGGGCTTGCCCACAGGGTAGCCGTCGGTGTGGGCGTGCTGGTGGACGTCGGGGTCGGTTCTAAGCTGGGCTGGTGGTTCTTGAAGATGAGGGGCAGGTAGACCCGTTGGCCGACGTAGACGCGGATGGTGTCGGTGGCGACAACGGTCGTGGGGGTCGGCGTGGGCGTGGTCAGCGTGACCAGCAGGCAGTAGTCGTCCTCCTCGCTGTAGGCCCCACCGTAGCCGAAGACATAGGCGCGGTAGTCTCCCGTCATGCTGGCCGTGTGCACAATCTGCTCGTCGGTGGTGCCAGAGTTGGTGGACGTGTCTATCAGAGTGCCCGACGGATCGTACAGACGCAGGTCGAAGTCGGCAGGTAGGCTATACAAATCCACGGTGATCTGCTGCCCGCTGGTGACGCTGAACTTGAACCAATCCACGTCGCCACTGGGACAGATGTAGGCAGCGCAGTGCGAGATACCGGTACTCATGGCATAGGCCGTTGCGAAACTATCGTTGGGCTCGTAGCCGTCAATGGGGCAATCCAAGCGGGCGGGATGCCCCTCAGCGAAAACAGGGTCGGGGGCGGTAGCACGCTGTGGGCCTTCAGCGCTGTTCGCAGCGGAAAACACAAGCCCCAGGGCCAATACGACGACGGTGAATAATGTGGTTCGAGTTCGCATTTTTCTTCTCCTAGTTTTTATGTTTCGCCCTGACCAGCAGCGAGTCGGCTTACGAGTAGCTCTTCAGAATGAGGGGCAGATAAATCTTCGGATACCCCTCCACGGTGACTGCAGCGGCAGGCCAGGCCGTCAGCACCGACTGGCCCAGGTAGCTCACGTCGGTCTTCTCGGGCGGCCAAACCTGGAAGCGCAGCCAGCTTCCCATAGTAGGACCGATGGCCTTAAAGCGCAGGGTGGCTACGGTGATGTCGCCGCTCAGCGAGCCGCCCAGCATGGTGGCCGCGTAATGGATCTTGCCCGCGCTGTTGTCGGCGCTGTTGGCCAGCTTCAGGTCGAAGTCGCCGCCTCCCTCCACCGTCGCAGCCGGTGTCCCGCCCGCATCCACCACCTGCAGCACCCCAGCCGGGAAGTAGATGTGCGCCTCCACGGTGTCCACTGGCTGCGCCCCGGCCTGCACCACCACGTCCACGGTGAAGGCGTCGTCCACGTCGGCGGTGATGGAGGAGGGGGAGAAGGTGATGGTGAGGGGGGATGTGTTGCGTATTGCGTGTTGCGTGTTGCGTGAAACGTCAAACGTGAAACGTGGGGCGTGAGGCGTGAAACGTGATGCGTCAAACGTGAAGCGTGGGGCGTGAGGAGCAATCTCGACGTCGCCAGTGCGGCCGAAGTTGGCGGCTAGGAGGCCCATGTCTACGCCGTTCACGGTTTGGTCCTCGTTGAAGTCGGCGCGGGGGTCCCAGTTGGCGTCGCCGGGGACGCTGCCGAAGGCCAGGTTGACCAGCGAGGCATCGGCGCCGTCCACATCGTTGTCGTTGTCGGCGTCGCCCTCCACGAGCTCGCCCAGGTCCACCACATTGTCGCCGGGCACCAGCTCCAGCTCGGACCAGCGGTTGGCCAGGGTGTGCATCCCCTTGACCCGCAGGTCGTAGACGCCGGGCATCACCCCCTCGATGGTGAAGCGGCCCTGGTCGTCGGTGGTGGGAGCGAAGATGTGCAGGGCAGCGTCGGTGGCCGGGCGGCGCAGCTCCACCGTCAGGGGGATCTCCCACCGCTCGTGGGGCGGCGCTGGCCGTCCCTGCAGGGCGACGCTGGCCCGGAGGGTGGCCGGATCGCCGGCCCTCACCTGCGTCTCTCGGATGCGCCCCAGCACCGAGATGATCCCCGAGAGGACGTCGGTGCGGCGCGGGGTGGTCCAGTTGAACTCCAGCGGCGTCCCCTCTGGCGGCGTGGCGGCGAGGGGCTGGAAGTACAGCCGCGCCACCTGCACGCGTCCGCTGAGCGGCGGCTGGCCGAAGTTCACGCGGGCGGCGTAGTTCACCTGACCGGCCTCGTTGTCCACCTCGTTCTGCAAGACCAGGGTGGGCGAGATGGGGACAGTCTCAGTGATGGGGTTGCCGGCCGCGTCCACGCACTGGAGCAGCGCGGGGTCGAAGTCCAGGTAGACCTGCACGGTGTCGAAGGGCTGGGAGCGGCTCTCGGCCACGATGTCCACCGCGAACACCTCGCCCACCGAAGCCTCGACGAAGCTGGGCGCCAGGGACAGGCTGACGGTGTCGGTGAGGGGCGACACGGCGACCATGTACTCCGAGATCACGCGGATGGGGCCGTGCTGGTACTCCTCGGCCTGAACCGCCTCGAACTCGGATGGGGTGTTGGCTTCCCAGAAGCGGAACACGTCGGGGAACAGCTCTCTGGTGACGGGATCGCGGCGAACGTAGTCCACCAGCCCCCAATCTTCTCGGCCTACCCACGCTTCGTAGAGGTCGTGGGAGACGTAGGCCGCGTCGTCGTGCAACCGCCAGTCGTGGGGGTGATCGTGGTCAGCGATGGGCAGATAGGTGCCGGCGTATCCCCTCTCCGCGCTGTCAATGAAGGGGTCGCTGATGCCAATGCGCCGCCGGTCTTCGCAATCCACGCCGGCGCCGTTGACCCAGTGGCCGCCCAGCCGCCGCCAGCCTTCGGGCTGATGCTCCCAGAAGCCCAAGAGCAGCAGCACGTCCTCGCAGCGCAGCACCTCGTCGCGGAGGAGGTAGTAGGAGGGGCTGGCCTCCAGGGTGACGCTGTAGTCATCCAAGAGGTCTTTCTCCTCCAGGAGGTCGCGGACGCCGTTGGCCAAGTCGTCGGGACGGGTGCCGATCCAATCGCCGGGGTGGTCGGGGAAGCCGTCGGTCTGCATTCGCCCGGCCAGATCGAGCACGAGGGGCGGGACGTTCTGCGGGTCGTGGTCGTCCCAATCGCCGTAGGGTTCCACCAGCGGGTAGTCGGGCGTTATCGTGGCGTTGAACTTGGAATCGAACCACCACAGGGAGTTGGCGGAGGCGGCAGGGCCGTCCACGGTGCGGGTGAAGGGGATGGTTTCGGTGTAATATCCGTGCTGATCGAAGTCGGGCATGCCGTGGGGGGCGTAGTCGGGCCAGCCGTCCGCCTTCCAGCACATGCCGGGAACCCAGGTGGAGGGTGGTTCTTCTGGGCCACAGCGGGCGACGCAGACCTCCACGTCGTCCACGTAGGCCCAAAGCTTGTGACACATGGGGGCGTGGGCACCGTCGTTGAAGGCCGCAAACCCGATCGCGATGTCCTGCCCGATTAAGTGAGTGGGGACGTCCCAGGTGGCCTGCTGCCAGCCCCCGCTGTCCACGGTTGGCGGGACGATCTCGTGACTCACTCCGGCCTCCATCTCGTGGACGGCGGCGCCGAAGAAGTTGAACCTGACGTCGTCGTCCCAGTTGTCCACGTTGTACCAGAAGCTCAGGGTAGCATGATGGGCATCGGCGGGGATGGTGACTATCTGGTAGGCCACGTCAATTCGCCACGCGTCGAGCTCGTCCGGCAGGATGCCCAGGAGCAGCGAGGAATCGCCGGAGTGGCTCTCAGTCCCTATCCTGGCACCGGGGGTATGGATCCAGCCAGTCCACTCATCCTCGAAGCCGCCGTTGGTCACCAGGTTGTCCTCGCACGGTCCCGGCTCGGACAGGATGGTCACCGTCGCCGTGTCGCTCCGCTCGGTGGCTGGATCGCCGTTGACCATGGCCCGGAACTCGTTCACCGTGGACGGGGTCTCAGCCTGGGCATGGAAGAACAGGGGCCACGGGATCGCCAAGCCCGGAATCCACCACGGCCCCACTGCTACGGCGTCGAGGTTTAGCTCGCCGTCGTCAGGCCCCCAGAGGGCTGGATCGTTCAGGCTCTCCAGATAGTCGGTATCGTAGATGTCGGTCATCAAAATGGTGCCGATGGGCACATCACCGGTGTTGGCGACGATGCCCATAAACCGCACTGTGTCGCTCACGCAGACCACCGGATCCAGCGCCACCTTGCCGACCTCGATCTCCGGCGGGGCGGGCGCGATGGTCACGTCGTCGCACCAATGGTCTTCAACGACGTGCCCTATGCTGTCTTCGGCCGCTACGTGGGTACAGTTGACGGCCAGCGGACCCAGATCGCAGGTTGCAGCAAAGACCCGGAAGTGGAGCGTGAAGGAGACCTCGTCCCCAGGGTCCAGGTCGCCGAAGTGGGTGGTGACGTCGTTCCAGGTCAGTTCACCCACCACCGGATCCACGGTGTCCGGCATCAGGTCGCTGCCTGTGAACAGCAGGCATTCGGACGGGTAGTCGTCGCTGACCCGGATCTCGGTCAGGGTGGCGGTGCCGGTGCTGCGGATGGTGATGCGGAACGCAACGTCCTCGCCGACCCCGGCCACGCCGCCGGGCGGCTCGGTCAGCGACTTGTCCACCTCCACGTCGGGGATGAGGAAATGGACAGACTGGAGGGGAAACTCGGAGGTATTGCCGTCGGTGTCGGTGGAGGTGGCGGTGAGATAGGCGTAAAGCGGTGCCCCCTCGGTGAAGGCGACTGTCCATGAGCCGTCGGCGAGGGTGGTGCCGGAGCCAAGGTACTGTCGGCCCTCGCCATCGGTGTCGGAGAAGGCTTCGATGATGCAGCCGGCGCAGGGGGACGCATCAGGCAGGATGGCGGCGCCGCTGGCATCCGTGGCGGTGAAACCGGTGATGGCCGGCGGCGGGAGCTCGGTGTTGCCGCCGTTGATGTTCTCGATGCCCAGGCCTAGCGGGTCGCCGTTCTCGGTGATGCTGTTCCGGGTGATGGTGTTGTACAGGGTGTTCTCGCCGTCAACACGTATGCCGTCGCCGATGTTGTAGGCGATGACGTTGCCCGGGCCGATGGTGTTGTGGTGCACGCCGTCGAACAACAAGACGCCGTGTCCGCCGTTGGGGATGGGCGCACTGCCGGCAGCATCCGTGCCGATGTAATTGCCCACGACGGTGTTGTGCCCGGTGGGCGGGTCCTTCATGCCGATGCCGTCCTCCGTGTTGCCGCTGATGACATTTTCGGGTCCGATGGTCACGTTGGTCGAGCCATTTTCAATGATGAGCCCTCCGACGCCGTTGGGTATGGCGGCGCCGCCAGCCTGGTTGAGGCCGATCAGGTTGCCAGTGAGCTGCACCTGGCTGCTGGCAGCGATCTGCAGCCCGTTGACGCCGTTGCCGCTGATGACGTTGTCTTCGATCAGGGTGCTGTTGCTCACTGCAACGTCAATGCCATTAAGTCCATTGGCGATGGCCGCCGCGCCGTTGGAGGCCAGGCCGATCAGGTTGCCGCGAATGACGTTGTGGTCGGCGATGCCGAGGGAGATCCCATAATTGTCATTGCCGGAGATGACGTTGTCCGGCCCGATGGTGTTGTGGTGCGGGCCGTTGCGGAAGGTCACGCCGTCGGTGCCGTTGCCGAAGGGGGCGGCGCCGTTGGCCGCGACGCCGATGTAGTTGTGTTCGATCGTGTTATTGCTCACCCCTGCCCCACCGATGAAGACGCCGCTCAGCTCGAAACCGCCTATGTTCAGACCGCGAATCACGCAGTCGCTGGCCCGGATGTAGAAGCCGTTGGCCGCGCCAGCGCGGACGCCGGAGAGCACAACCTCCGGCCCGTCGGCATTGGTGTCTCCCTGATTGGCCATCTGCGATGGGCCGTCAACGATGATGCCGTCGTCGGTGAGGCTGGGGAGGGCGCTGTCGGGAGAGATGAGCCACACCGCGCCAGTGAAAGCGGGGTCGGTGTGCGGGATGTTGAAGGTGATGTGGTCAAGAGGCGGGTTCTCGTTGGCGCAGATGATGGCCTCGCGCAGCGAGCAGTGGGCCGCGTCGCAGGCCAGGTCGTCCACGTCGTCGGTGCTGTTGACCACCAGGTCTTCGCAGATACGAGCCAGGGTCGGGGTGGGAGTCGGCGTTGGGGTGCGGGTGGGGGTTCGGGTGCTGGTAGGCGTCGGCGTGGGGAGGTGGTAGTACACCAGCAGGTAGGGATGGTTGCCCTTGGCATTCTTGGAGTGGAAGTAGCGCCAGTGGTAGTTGGAACCGCTCTCCGGCCCGGCCAGTTGCAGGCCATAGTTAGGGGAGGCGCCGAAGTTCCGGCCGATCCAGTAGGTCTGTACCAGGTTGGTGACGGTCCAGTTCTTCCAGCCAGTGCTGCTGCTCACCGACCGACTGGTCCAGTTCACAGAGTCGGGCTTATCGCTCCAGTCCACGGGACAGCCCCAAGACTCGGTTATTCGTCGCAGGTAGATCGTGACAGTGTTCGCCCAGCCGGCATCGTACAGGTAGGCGTAGAAAGTAGCAGAGGTAACCGTGGCGTTGGAGGGGATGGAGGAAAGATGGAAGCCGAGCAGAGCGCGTTTGTAATACGCCTGTAGGGTGCTCGGATGCCCAGGGGCGTAGCCGTACTCTACCTGCAGTGATGAGCTATTGCAATAGCTGGTGTCGTTGTTATATGAATCTACGTAGGTGTCAATGTATGGTTCTTGGTTGTAAATGTCGGCAAGACCGGAGGCAGCAGGGATGACGGCCACGTAGTGGCCATCGCCCAGGTCGTAGTGTTGGGCCTCGCCGCCGGGCGGAGGCGGCATCTCGGCTGGGGGAGCGGGCACGGCGCCGGCCCCAATGGCCCCCGTGATGAGCAGTCCCGCCAGGATAACCAGTAGTACCACGCCGATCAAAACTGTTCGCGTTCGCATTTTTCTTCTCCTCTCATCTTTTGCCTTTACTGACGATTTGCTACCGTACACTTTTCCCAAACGACTCAGAAACCAGGTTTTTGGGCTATGGGAAGTTGGGGAGTCCGACACTGACTACGCCAAGTCTAACGCAAAAGGCCAACGCTAGACGCCCGTGCGTTCCAGCATTGGCCTTGGCTAACCATGCCTTCTCATGGCTACCTCGTAGTGGTCTGTCGGAGGTGACAGATACTGTGCCATTGTCCGGCGTAACCTCTTTTGCGATGCGAATCCAGTAGGGGCACCAGCTACCCCTTCACCTTGTTCACAATTATATCACGCCGTTGGACTTTTGTCAATTATTTGCCCCTTGGGATGCTTTGCAGTATAATTGGGCGGGTGGCTCACATGATCAGGAGGGAGAGATGAGCAACTGGCTGGAGAGATACCGAGGGTATATTCTGATCACGTTGGTCAATTTGGTCGTTATGGGTGGGATGATCGTGTTGTTCGGCCGCCCCACACAGCCAGAGATCACCGTAACTCCGCCCCCGGCTACGGCCACCCCGCTACCCACTCCCACCCCACGTCCGCTGCAGGTCTACGTCAGCGGGGCGGTGAATCATCCCGATGTCTATGAGCTTCCGGCCGACAGCATTGTCAAGGACGCCATCGAGGCGGCGGGGGGCGCTGCCAACGAGGCCGACCTGGACCGCATCAACCTGGCGCTCTCGGTGGCCGATGGCCAGCACATCTACGTGCCCAAGATCGGCGAGGAGAATCCACCAATCGCCGTGCCCGCTCAACGGTCAGGCGCGACCGGCTTCGAAGCCGGGGGCAAGATCAATATCAATACCGCCAGCCAATCCGAACTCGAGACCCTGCCCGCCATCGGACCCTCCAAAGCTCAAGGGATCATCGAGAATCGCCCTTATGACAGCATCGAGGAGATCAAAAAGGTGCCTGGCATCGGGGAGGCCACTTTCCAAAACATGAAGGACTTGATCACTGTGGACTGACCAGGAGGTAACACGATGCGTGCAATTGTGCAGCGAGTTAAGCGAGGCGCCGTCTCGGTGGACGACGAAACCACCGGAGCCGTGGATGCCGGTCTGGTAGTCCTCATCGGCGCGACCCACGGAGACACCGAAGCCGAGGCCGAGAAACTGGCCCACAAGACGGCCCATCTGCGCATTTTCGAAGACGAGGCCGGCAAGATGAACCTCTCGGCCCTCGACGTCGGCGCAGGCATCCTGGTGGTCTCCCAATTCACGCTCTACGCCAACTGCAAAAAAGGGCGGCGGCCCAGCTTCACCGAGGCCGCTCCGCCGGAGGCGGCGGAACCACTGATCGAGCATTTTGCCAGCGCGCTTCGAGAAGCCGGTGTCGCCAGGGTCGAAACGGGCGTTTTCAGAGCCTACATGCTGGTGGAGATCCACAACGATGGGCCGGTGACCATCATCTTGGATACGGACGAGTTGTGAGGAGTCGGCTTGCGGCGCCCCGCGAGCTTAGGGATTGAAAAAGGCCCTCGGTTTTGAAAGCTGAGGGCCTCATGGTGCAACTTGGGGGCCTTTTACGAACAGAAACAGGTCCGCAGGGCCTCAATCACCCGAAAGGGGTCGCTGGTGATGACGCTGGAAGCGTAGAGCTCCATGGCCCCCATGTCCGACGCCCTGATGTTCACGTCGCCCCGATCCACGATGCGAACCAGGGCCGGAAAACCGCTCCAATCCTCTTCCACGTCGTCAATGGGCGGCAAATAGAGGGCCAAGTTGAAACTGCGCACACCCAGCTTCGCGGTGAAACACCTGAGCACCTGGTAGACAGAGTCCTTGAAACTCTCGTCCAGCCCTTCAGCGACGAGCAGCACCTCTTTTTCTTTGATCGGTGTGAGGTAGGCCATGATGTGGGTGCTGCCGTTCTCCACGGCCAAGTCCAGGGCGCGGTGAGCGGCGTGGAGGTCATCGAAGTAGCTGGCGCCCATGTCCGTTCGATACCGCAGAGCGGCTCGCCGCAGTTGCTCTACCCTGGCGTAGTGGATGTCGCGGCCCAGGGACATCTGAGCGTGGCCATGCAGGATGGACGCGCCGCTCTTCCACAGGCAATTCCACATGAAGAAGAAGTAGCGGGCTTGCGGGTCTACTTCGTGGGCCTTACGCGCCCAGGCCAAAGCTGTGTCTATGTAATCGCTGACCTCCTCGGCCGAGAAATCCAACGGATCATGCTGATCGAAGATGACCAGGCCGTGGAAGCCGTCGTACTTGGCCACGTTGCTGGCCGTGATGGAGTGCTTCCCTCGCACGCGGCCGAAGACATCTTCGGGAGTGCCTTCCAGTGGCCTGCAGAACGGATCGCCTCGCTCCTCGAACTCTGTGGTGAACTCAACTGTCTCCTCGGGCTCTATGGGACGCCGGGCTCTGAGCTCGTTGAAAAGGGCCCCTTCCAGGGTGACGAGATTAGTTATCTTCACAATTCGCTGGCTGCGCACTGCTTCTACCGAACCGAAGTGCTTCTGGATCCAACCGTGCATTTCCTCGGGGGGATTCAAGCGGCCGACAGCGGTGCTCACGTGAAAGATGCGCTCGAAAATCTCTCGGTCGGCGGCGGGCAGGGCCGACACTTGATCGGCGATGTTGGTGATCATTCGGTCATTTGGTGGGACCATCGTTGCTTCTCCTCCGGCCCAGATTTGCGGCTTGCAGGCCAACGGACTAAAATATAGCACACTTCGGTCGAAAGGGCAAAGGTGCGTTTCAGTTTTGGGGCAAGTGTCATTGCGAGGGCGCGGTGTGTGCGCCCGAAGCAATCTCCAATGTGCGTAGGGGATTGCTTCGTCGGCAAAAACCGCCTCCTCGCAATGACACATGGCGCTGTCTCTCGGTCTTGCCCCCAAATTGAAATACACGTAAGGGCAAGAGCCAGTTGACAGTGAGGAGTGACGATGATAGGATGAACAACAGACTGGAACAACAGACGGTGGGATTTAGCGGACTTCTGTTGGTGAGCGCGTGCCTGCTGGGCATCTCCTGCCGATACGACGGCGGCAGTTGTCCCCATGGCCGGCTCCAAGACCTGGCCGCGCAAGGCGGCGCGTTGCCTTTCTGCCCAGAGGTGGGAGGAGGTGGACTTCCCACGCCCCGCCCCCCGGCGGAGATCCAGGGCGGCGATGGAGGCGATGTCGTGGACGGACGGGCCCGCGTGGTGAACATCGAGGGAAAAGATGTCACCGCTGAGTTTTTGGCGGGGGCGCGGAAGGCATTGCGCCTCGCCCAACGGTGGGGCATCCAAGAGGCTGTCCTGAAAGCCCGCAGCCCTTCCTGCGGCGCTGCCCAAATCTACGATGGTAGCTTCAGCGGTGGCTTGGTGGAGGGGAGCGGTGTGACCGCGGCTCTCTTGAAGCGAGAAGGAATCATTGTCAAAAGCGAAGAAGAATGGGTAATCTCCCATTGAAGTGTTGCTGCACTAAGACGAGCCGTTTGTGTCATTGCGAGGCGCCGGTTTTCCGCCGAAGCAATCCCCAAGTAGCTGCGTGGAGATTGCTTCCCCCCTGCGGGGCTCGCAATGACACAACAGCAACACCCAACAAGAAGGAGACCACCGAAGAATGGGAAAAGGAGAAAGCCTAATGAAAAAGATCGTAGAGTGTGTGCCTAATTTCAGCGAGGGGCGGCGGCAGGAGGTCATTGACCAGATCGCAGAGGCCATAGCCGCTGTGCCCGACGCCTACGTGCTGGACGTTCAGTCCGACGCCGACCACAATCGCACCGTGGTGACCTTCGCCGGACAGCCAGAGGCTGTGGAGGAGGCCGCTTTTCGGGGCATCGAGAAGGCAGCGGAGCTCATTGACCTGAATCAGCATCGGGGCGAGCATCCCCGCATGGGGGCCGCCGACGTGGTGCCCTTCGTGCCCATCAAAAACGTGACCATGGAGGATTGTGTGGCCATCGCCCGGCGCGTGGGAGAACGAGTGGGCCGGGAACTAGACATTCCCGTTTATCTCTACGAACACGCAGCCACCCAACCGGAGAGGCAGAATCTGGCCAACGTGCGGCGTGGTGAATACGAGGGGATCAGGGCCGAAATCGCAACCAGGCCCGAACGGGCGCCCGACTTCGGCCCTCGGCGAGTGGGCAAGGCAGGGGCCACAGCCATCGGGGCCAGGGTGCCCCTCATCGCTTACAACGTCTATCTGGATACCGACGACGTCGAGGTCGCTAAGGCCATCGCCCGCGCCGTGCGCCATTCCTCCGGCGGTCTGCGCTACGTCAAGGCCCTGGGCCTGCTGGTTGGCGGCCGGGCTCAGGTCTCCATGAACTTGACCGACTACGCCCAGACGCCCGTCCACCGCGTGGTAGAGATGATCCGCCGCGAGGCAGCGCGCTACGGCGTGGCTGTGGCGGAAAGCGAGCTCATTGGCCTCATCCCCAACGAAGCATTGGTGGAGGCCGCAAAATTCTACTTGCAAATGGGCAGCGACTTCTCGTCGCAGCAGATTTTGGAGAATCGCCTGGCTGATGTCAGTCAGCAGGAGTAAGCGCTTTGCCCAAGACCGAGAACAATCCAAAAGTTTTAATAACAGGCGCCCTGGCCTTAGCTCTGGCCGTCTCAGCCATTGCTTTGGGTTGGCAGCCCGCCGCGCAACTGGCTGTCCTAGGAACTCCCACGCCCACGCCAACCTCCACCCCTACTTCAACTCCCACGCCCACCCAGACGCCTACGGCAACCCCCACCTCTACCAGCACCTCTACGCCCACACCTACACCTACGGCAACGGTAACTCACACGCATACCCCGACATCCACACCCACGGCCACGCCCAGCCCCACACGGACGTCAACTTTCACTTCTACACCAACATCTACGCCGACGGCCACGCTGAAGCCGACGCTGACGCCCACACCAAGCGCTCCGCAAGACCACTACTGGCTAGAGCGCCCCATCGGCCCTGAGGGCCAGAACCAAGCCAGCCGCTACTACCCCTATGGCGCCACAGCCGGCGGCCGCTATTTTCTCCATCATGGCGTGGACCTGGGGAATCCGATCGGCACCCCCGTGCTGGCTGTCGCCCCAGGGACGGTCGTCGTGGCGGGCACGGATCAGGTGGAGGTCTACGGCCTCAAGCCCAATTTCTACGGCCAGCTTGTGGTGGTGCAGTTGGACAGGGAGTTTCACGGGCAGCCCGTCTTCGTCCTCTACGGGCACCTGTCGCGGATAATGGTTGATGTTGGTCAGCGGGTGAAAACAGGCGACGTGCTGGGCGAGGTGGGCATGACGGGGGTGGCCATCGGCCCTCATCTTCACTTCGAGGTGCGGGTGGGAGCCAACACCTACGCCGACACCCGCAACCCGGAGCTGTGGCTGAAACCCTTGCCCGGCCATGGTACCATCGCTGGGCGGTTGTTGGACACCCAGGGGAATCCTGTACCAGAAGCCGTCATCAACTTCCACCGGGCGGAGGCGCCTGACGTGCGATGGCGCGAGGCCTGGACCTATGTCGGCGAACCGGTTAACTCGGACGAGGAATGGGGCGAGAACTTCGTGATGGGGGACGCGCCGGCCGGCGCCTATGCCTTGAAGACCAGAGTTGGCGGGCGGCTGTACACCGCAGAAGTAGAGGTGGAGGAAGGAAGGACCTCTTTGGTCGTCATAGAGACACAGGAGTAGACCGATTCCCACCCCCTCCCAACCTTCCCCTGTGAGGAAGGGATTGGAAGGGGGTGGGGCTTTCTTGGTTACGCGATGGCGGAGGCCGGGCGCATCGGAAGCTGCACCTCGCGGGCAAAGCTGCCGTAGACGTAGGCCATGACCAGGTAGGTCCAGAAGGCAACGCCCAGCCCTATGACCCACACGATGATCCATCCACAGATGGGAATCCAGCCCACGATTGCGGCGACCAAGAGTTGTCCGATTCCGATCACCACACCCACCACGAGCAGGTAGAGCCAGGCCTTCAAGTAGCTGTTGAGGTTGTCTCGAATGAAGCCAAATATCTCACCAAATCGGAACGCAGCGGAGAAATCTTCAGTCGAGGCGTAGCGGAGGATGACCGCAGGCATGACGAAGGTGTAGGCGATAGCATACAGGAGGACAAACAGTCCAAACAGGCTAACGATGAGGAGATAACCGACTCCTAACGCCGTAGCCATTTCCTCGCTTTCGGAGAAAGCGGGCAGGAACATAGCAAACAGAGGGCAGCAAGAGACGATGAGCAGAGGCAAAGAGTAAATCAAACCAATGATGGTTAAGATCAACCCCTTGACGAAGTGATCGCCGAACTCGTCCCAAGTTGGCAAGGCGGGCACGACGTCATTAGCCACATTGCGAATTGTGGCCAGCATGTAGCCTGCCGTCGCCAAGTTCAGGAGGGGAATCAAATTGATGACGGCCCCCACCACCACCTTATTGGCCCACTTTTCATCCTCAAACATGTACGTCAACGGTTTTCCAATGTCCATTTTTCCCTCCTCCTTTTTGTGTTGCGGCCCAAGCCTTGACCCTGGGCCAGCGGATGAAACCTGCATTCATTATACCAGCGTTTTCAGTTCCTGGCAAGACCCCAAAGGTTTTCGATAGAAAGCTTGATTTCTTTGCGTGGAACAGGCGGGGGGGCCCCGCTTGGGTGTTGCTGATTGGCCCTCGGTCGCGGGAAGTCCTCCTCCACGACCTCGGCTGATACAGGAAATCCGTTGAAACGGATTCAGAACAAATGCGATTTACCTAAGTAAGCCAGGCCAGCCTTTGGAGCAAGGCGAGGTGCAGCCATCCCAGCACGCCGAGTTCGAGGAGGCTAACCGACAGCCCCAGCAATAGGGATCCCAAAACATCGCGCCAACTCTCGGCTCTGTTCTCCCGCCGGGTCACGATCAGGACGATCATGGTGTTCACGATCGTCAGCATGACCACCACCCCCACGATGCTCAACACAGCTACAGGATACAGCAGAAAACCGGCCTGCGTCTGGACGATCCAGATGAGCAGAGCGGCTGGGATTAAAAAATAGCCCAATTCCCGCCAGTCGCGGAGCACTCTGTTGGCGTTGGCCTTTTTCCAGAGGATGAAGTTGAAGATGGGGAAGACGATGATACTCAAGGCCAGGCCCTGCAAAGTACCCGTGATTAAGCGCAACAGGTTGTGGGGCTGGTAGAGGTGGGGAGCATTAGGAAACAGGGTCAGAAAGGAATTGAGGCCGTCAACACCCCACAGAATGATGAAGCTGGCCAGGGTGGCCAGGACCTCGTTAGGTGGCAGGCTGCTGGCGCGCCGCCTCTTCAGTGCAGCCAGGCCCAAGAAACCCAGCAGAGCGCCCAGATAAGTCCCCGTGCAGCGAGCGCAGAGCGGAAGCTGGCTCCCGCCAATGATCAGAGAGTGGCTGGGTATCTGCCCGCAGACGCCTCCGCCGAATAAGCTAAGGATGTCCAGAAAACTGTGAATCTCCAAATTGCTCCTCGTTGCCTCGTTACTCATTCGGATTATACAGCCAAACGGGAGTTAGGTCAACCCCGCTTTTCTAACCTTAAAATTTCTCGAAATGGCCCCTTTACAACCCTCCGGAGCTACGCTAAAAACGATTTTTCTAGTATAATAATTGGTAGATTCGTGTTGTCCGAATCCCGAATGGCGAATTTACGATTTTCCGAATCTACGGATTTACCAGTTGGTAGGAGCATTTCATGCGTCCCTTTGTTCACCTCCACGTGCATAGCGAATACTCCCTGCTCGATGGCCTGTGTCGGATAGAGGATCTGGTTGTACGGGCTAAGAAGCTGGACATGCCGGCCCTGGCCCTCACCGACCACGGGGTCATGTACGGAGCCATCGAGTTCTACCAGAAGGCCAAAAAGCACGGGATAAAGCCCATCATCGGCACCGAGATGTACATCGCCCCCCGTGGCATGAAGCAGAGGGAATCCAAAAAAGACAGAAGTTCTCATCACATAACCCTTCTGGCTAAGGACAGCATCGGCTATCACAATCTGCTCCAGATCGTCACCACCGCGGAACTTGAGGGCTTCTACTACAAGCCCCGTGTAGATAAGAAGTACCTGGTCAAGCATACCGAGGGGCTGATCGCTCTGTCGGGCTGCGGTTCGGGGGAGATTCCGCGCCTAATCCTAAATGGGCAGTTGGACAAAGCCCGCCGAGTGGCCGCCTGGTACCGCGATACCTTCGGACGAGACAACTTTTACCTCGAGATACAGAAGCACGAGGGCATCCCCGAACTTGAACAGGTGAAGGAGGGGCTCGTTGCCCTGTCCAATGAGATGGGCATCCCTCTGGTAGCCACCAACGATGTCCACTACGTGCGATCCGACGAGGCCAGGGCCCACGAGATCCTCCTCTGCATCCAGACCAACACCACCATCAACGACCCCAATCACATGACCATGGGCGATGAGAGCTTCTACCTCAAGAGCAGCGAGGAGATGGCCGCCCTCTTCTCCGACGCGCCGCAAGCGGTG
Source organism: uncultured Anaerolineae bacterium (assembly GCA_964510205.1). Classification (GTDB taxonomy): domain Bacteria; phylum Chloroflexota; class Anaerolineae; order VGOG01; family VGOG01; genus CAZEBW01. Next base: position 13,210 of record CAZEBW010000030.1, on the reverse strand, counting down.
GAAAACAGCTTGCGCATTGCTGAAGCCTGCAACCTGGACCTGAAGAGCGAGGGCTACCACCTGCCGATCTTCGAGGTGCCCGAAGGCTACGATGCCGAGAGCTACTTACGTCACCTGTGCCAGCAGGGCCTAGCGAGTCGCTACAGCATCATCGCCCCAGAAATCGAAGCACGCCTCCAGCATGAGTTGGACATCATTCACCAGATGGGTTTTGATACGTATTTCTTGATCGTCTGGGACCTGGTGCGTCATGCCCAGGATCGGGACCTCTGGTGGAATGTACGCGGTTCCGTAGCGGGAAGTATCGTGGCCTACGCCCTGGGTATCACCAACCTCGATCCGCTAAAGCACAATCTCATCTTCGAGCGTTTCCTCAATCCGGGCCGAGTGACCATGCCCGACATTGATCTGGACTTTCCCGACGAGCGTCGCGACGAGATGATCGAGTACACAGTAGAGAAATACGGACAGGACAAAGTAGCTCAGATCATCACCTTCGGCACCATGGGAGCGCGGGCGGCCATCCGCGACGTCGGGCGAGCCCTAGACATTCCCCTGAACGAGGTGGATGTGGTGGCCAAGATGATTCCCTTTGGGCCGAAGGTCAAAATCCAGCATGGCCTGGAAAAGGTGCCGGACCTAAAGAATCTGTACGACAGTAAGGACTATATCCGACAGCTCATTGACACGGCCCAGAGCGTGGAGGGCGTAGCTCGCCATGCCTCAACCCACGCTGCTGGCGTGGTCGTCGCCGACGCCCCCCTGATCAACTACACCCCGCTGCATCGCCCAACCAGAAGTGAGGAGGGGGCCATACCGGTAACCCAATACCCGATGGAGATATTAGACAACATCGGCCTCCTTAAGATCGACTTCTTGGGCCTTTCCACTTTGACCATCATGCGCAAGGCCGTCGAGCTCATCCGCCAGAGTCACGGTCTCCAACTGGATTTGCTCACCATTCCCACCGACGACCCCGTCATCTTCGAGCTGCTGTCTAGCGGCAACGTGACGGGCATATTCCAAGTAGAATCCGCAGGAATGCGTCGCGTCATCGCCGACATACAGCCTACGGGCTTCGAGGACGTCGTGGCGGTGCTTGCCCTCTACCGCCCCGGCCCGATGCAGTTCATCCCCGATTACGTCGCCCGCAAACACCGCCGCGAGAAGGTCGCCTATATCCATCCCAAACTGGAGCCCATCCTCAAGGACACCTACGCCATCATCGTCTATCAGGAGCAAATCATCCGCATCCTGACCGAATTGGCCGGTTATTCGGCTGCCGACGCCGACTTGATGCGCCGAGCGGTGGGCAAGAAGAAGAAAAAGGAGCTTCTCAAGCATCGGGAGACCTTCATCGAGGGAGCAGTGCAGCACGGCGGCATTGAAGTTGAGAAGGCCGAGGAAATCTTCGATGCCATAGAGTACTTCGCTCGCTACGGCTTCAACCGCGCCCATGCTGTCTCTTACGCTGTCATCACCTGTCAGACAGCCTGGCTCAAGGCGAAATATCCCCTGGAGTACATGGCTGCCCTATTGAGCGTGGAGCGGAACAACACCGACAAGGTAGGCCAGTTCATCGCCGAGTGTCGCAGAATGGAGATTGAGATTCTGCCGCCGGACGTGAACCGCAGCGGGCTAGACTTCACCATAGAAACGGCAGGCCGCGCCATCCGCTTCGGCCTGGGCGCCGTGAAGAACGTGGGCGAAGGGCCTATCGAGGTCATACTGGCTGCCCGCGAGCAAGGCGGGCCATTCGAAGATGTTCAGGATTTCTGCCAGCGGGTTGACTTGCGTCAAGTGAACCGACGGGCTTTGGAATGTCTCATCAAGATCGGCGCTTTGGATGCCTTCGGTCGGAGAGCCCAACTCCTGGCCGCCATTGATAGCGTGATGAGTCATAGCCAGAGCATTTGCCGAGCCCGCGAGGCGGGTCAAATTAGCATGTTCGATGAGGCCAGCGGCTTTTCCCAGGCTATGGGGAGTTCCCTAATTCTGCCCGACGCTCCCGATATACCTCGTAAGGAACTGCTGTCCTGGGAGAAGGAGCTGGTTGGTTTCTACGTCTCCGAGCACCCGTTGCAGCAGGTAGCGCCCAAGCTGGATGGCATAGTGACCACTTTCTGCAACGAGATTAGCGAGGAGATGGCGGGCCAGAAAGTGGTCATGGCCGGAGTAGTGGCTTGGGTGCGCCCCTACGTGACTAAGAAGGGAAACCCCATGGCCTTTGTGCAACTTGAGGATCTACAGGGCAGCGCTGAGGTCATCGTCTTCCCCAGCATCTATGAGAAGACCCGTGCGCTCTGGGAGGAAGATAAGATTCTGATCGTCAAGGGCAGGGTGGACACAAAAGGCAGAGGCGCCAAAGTGATCTGCGAATCGGTCAGCGATGATCTTTTGACTCATCGCCCGGCGGACGGCCCCGCTCGCGAGGAGCGCCGGCCTAGAAAGCCCGTCGGCCGAACCCTTCCGCCGGGCAAGCACGAAGGAGGAAATACAAACGATAGGCCCAGTTCAGCAACTCGGGACACGCGCCAGGCCAGGCAGCGGAAGCCCGCGTTGCGCCACCTCCGCATCACCATCCATCGCACGGGAGAGCAAGAACGGGACAGCAAACGGCTGGGGCAGGTGCACAGCCTGCTGCAGAGCTACGAGGGAGAGGATCGCTTCAGCATCTATCTGGTCAGCAACGGCAGGCGAGTTCAGTTGGATTTTCCCAACGCCACCACGGGCTACTGCCCTGCTCTGAGGGAAGCTCTGACCGAAATGCTGGGGGCAGGGGCGATAAGCGTAGACTGAAATCGAGAAAGGAGACTGTTCAATGAAACGAGAAGTGATAGCTACCCAAAAAGCGCCGGGGGCAGTAGGCCCCTATTCCCAAGCCATACGCGCCGGCGATTTGGTGTTCACTGCTGGACAGTTGGGCTTCGATCCAGCCACGGGCGAGCTGGTCGAAGGTGGGATCAGAGAGCAAACCCGCCAAGTGCTCAAGAACATCGCCGCCGTTCTGGAGGCCGCCGGCAGCTCCCTAGACAGGGTGGTGAAGACCACTGTGTTTATCGAAGACATGGGCGACTTTGGGGCCATGAACGAAGTCTATGGCGAATTCTTTGCTAGTGAGCCGCCCGCCCGCTCAACCGTAGAAGCGGGCCTGGCGCTGGGAGCCTTGGTGGAAATAGACGCCATAGCAATCGTGGGGTAATGCCAAGGACCCAGCCGTCTGCAAATCTGGCGGATGTAGTGATCGGTAGTCCTCCCGTAGAGTGTTGCTACCCTAAGTCAAGCTGTTTGTGTCATTGCGAGGCGCGCTGTTTGCGCCGAAGCAATCTCCAGCTTGCTGGTAGGAGATTGCTTCGCTCCTTACGGTCGCTCGCAATGACACAGCAGCAACATCCAGGCGGGGGATTACCCAGTGCTCCATAGCGGGGAAAGGCCGGGGTCGCCCGCGGGCGACCCCGGCTGCCATTCAACACGGAGAGACTGTGTCCTTTTGACGCCGCGCCGCCGAAATTTCTTGCCTTTTGGCGCGAAAGTTGGTATAATTATGGACAGCCTAAAACAAGGGAGAACTCATGGAAGACATGGAAGATAAGAACATCTTGGTAGAAGAAGAGTTGGATTCCGAGGTAGACGAAGGCCAGCACGCTGAAACTCTGGAGCAGCTTCCAGAAGGAGCCTACGATTTCAAGGCCGTGAATCGAGGCGCCGTCTTGGAGGGGAAGGTGGTGCGAGTCAGCCCCGAAGAGATCCTCATTGACGTAGGTTGGAAATACGAAGGCACCGTCTCCAGGCGCGACTTGGAGAGCATGGGGCCAGACGAATTCGAGGAAATCGAAGTTGGGGACGAAGTGCTGGCCTACGTCGTGAACCCCGAGAGCAAAGACGGTCAGTTGGTGCTGTCCCTGCGCCAAGCCGAGCAGGAGAAGGACTGGCGGTCCTTGGAAAAGCGTTTCGAGGATGGAGAGGTTTTCGAAGCGACGGTAACTGACCACAACAAGGGGGGACTGATCGTCCAACTGGGACAGGTGCGAGGTTTTGTGCCGGCTTCACAGTTGGTCCGTTCCTCGCAGCAAGGCGCACAAAGAGACATGACTCGTGAGGAGCGCCGAGCCCAGATGGTCGGCCAGGAATTGGCGCTTAAGATCATCGAACTAGACCGTGAGCGCAACCGCCTGATTCTCTCTGAGCGGGCCGCCACTCGAATATGGCGTAAGGAGCAAAAGGAGCATTTGCTGGCCACGCTCAAAGAGGGCGACATCTGCACTGGACGGGTGAGCAGCCTGTGCGACTTCGGTGCGTTTGTTGACCTGGGAGGGGCCGACGGCCTGATCCACGTGTCGGAGCTTTCGTGGGGGCGGGTGTCTCATGCCAGGGAGGTGCTCCAGGTGGGCGATGAGATAGAAGTATACGTCATGAACGTTGATCGCGACAAAGGCCGCATCGGCCTCAGCCTCAAGCAGATGCAGCCCGATCCCTGGACTCAAGCTGCGGAGAAATACACAGAAGGCCAGTTGGTAGAGGGCGCCATCACCAACGTGACGGACTTCGGGGCCTTTGCCCGGCTGGAAGGGGACGACATCGAAGGGTTGATCCACGTTTCAGAGCTATCGGATGGCCGTGTCGATCATCCTAAGGAAGTCGTCAAGAAGGGAGACACGCTCGCTCTGAGGATCCTTCGCATCGAACCACATCGCCGCCGCATGGCTCTCAGTCTGAAAAGCGTCGCCAAAGCGGAGTATGCTGACCTAGACTGGCGCATGGAACAAGCGGCTATGCTTGAGGAAGAGGAATCAGAGGAGGCGGAAGAAACTCCGCAAGCCGCTCCGGTAGATGAAGACGAAGCCCCTCGGTCTGAAAAGCTCGAGGCCGAAACAGAAGAAGACGAGGGGGGAGAAGAGGATCTGGTCGAGGTAGAGAGCGAAGAGATTGAGCAGTCCCCCGAAGCCTCTTCGGCAGAAGATAGCAGTTCCTAGATTGTCTTCCGACTTTGACAAACACCTTGCGCTCGCCGAAGGTCCGAGCGCGTAGACGAAAGGTATCTGAAGATGGCTGACAAATTCAATAGGTTTACGAAGAAAGCTCGCCATGTCCTGAACCTGGCTCAAGAGGAGGCGCAGCGTCTCCATCATGGCTATATCGGCACTGAACACCTGTTGTTGGGCCTGATAGGTGAGAAGAGTGGCATGGCTAGCAGAGTGTTAAAGGGTTTGGGTATCACACCGAAGCGCGTACAGCAGACAGTCGAGAGGATCAGTGAGCCCAGCCAGCGGGCCTCACGTGGCCAGGTGTACTTGACTCCGCGCACCAAACAGGTGATAGAGCTGGCTTTTGATGAGGCGAGACGGCTAGGCCACCAGTACATCGGCACCGAGCACCTTCTCTTGGGCCTGGTGCGACAAGGCGATAGTGTAGCTGTTGACGTGCTGAAGGACATGGGTGTCAGTTTGGACAAGGTGCGCACAGAGACCACGCGGGTCATGATGAAGAACCCCGTCTATGCTGAGCGCGAGAAAAAAGAGAGGAAAACTCCCCTCATAGATCAGCTTGCAACCGACCTTACGGCCTTGGCCGAGTCGGGTAAGCTGGATCCCCTCATCGGTCGGCAAACGGAGATAGAGCGAGTCATTCAAATCCTCTCGCGGCGGACAAAGAACAATCCAGCTCTCATTGGCGAGCCAGGGGTGGGCAAAACGGCCATCGTCGAGGGCCTGGCGCAGCGCATCGTGGCTGGCGAATCACCAGCGCCCCTGCTGGACAAGCGACTGATTCAACTGGATGTTGGCTCGCTAGTGGCTGGCACCATATACCGTGGCCAGTTCGAAGAGCGGCTGAAGCGGGTCATTGGGGAAATCAAGCAATCAGACTGCATCCTGTTTATTGATGAGGTGCACATGCTGGTCGGAGCCGGGTCTGCGGGCAGTTCCGTGGACGCGGCCAACATCCTCAAGCCAGCTTTGGCGCGGGGAGAGCTTCAATGCATCGGGGCCACCACAGCCGATGAATATCGCAAGTACATCGAGAGCGACACCGCTCTGGAGCGGCGATTCCAGCCCATACTGGTCGGAGAGCCGACGGTTGAAGAGACCATTGACATCCTGCAGGGTTTACGGGGACGCTATGAGGCTCACCACAAGCTGAGAATATCTGATGAGGCCATTGACACAGCCGCTCGCCTGGCGGCTCGCTATGTGTCCGACAGGTATTTGCCTGATAAGGCCATAGATCTCATTGACGAGACCGCCTCTCGGGTGCGCATGTATAAGGTCCCCCAGGCTGCGGGCTTGAAGGAGACCTACAGCGCGCTGAAGACAGTGCAGCAGCAGAAAGACGAAGCTTTTGAAGATGGACAATATGAAGATGCAGCGGATCTACGCCGACTGGAGGTAGAGCTGCAAGGGAAGTTCAAGCAGCTTCGCCTGGGTTGGGAATCCTCAGAGGAGGGTCCATCCGTCACGGCTGAGGATGTGTCCGAGGTGATCTCCATGTGGACGGGCATCCCACTCACCCGCATTGCCGGGGAAGAGACGGAACGGCTCCTACAGATGGAGGAGGCTCTGCATCAGAGGATTGTGGGCCAGGATGAAGCGATCACCACCATTGCCAAAGCTGTTCGCCGCGCCAGAGCGGGGCTAAAAGACCCCAAGCGGCCCATCGGCTCGTTTATCTTCCTGGGGCCTACAGGCGTGGGTAAGACGGAGTTGGCCAAGGCCCTGGCCGAGTTCATGTTCGGCAGCGAGGACGCCCTGGTGCAGCTAGACATGTCCGAGTTTATGGAGCGCCACAACGTCTCCCGGTTGGTAGGGGCCCCGCCGGGCTACATCGGCTACGACGATGCAGGGCAGCTTACCGAAGCGGTTCGGCGTCGCCCTTACTCTGTCATCTGCTTCGACGAGGTAGAGAAAGCCCACGCCGAGGTGTTCAATATGCTGCTTCAGATTATGGAGGAGGGGCGCCTCTCCGATGCTAGAGGGCGAGAAGTTGACTTCCGCAACACCATCATCATCATGACCTCCAACGTAGGCGCCCAGCTCATCAAACAGGGAACGAGCTTAGGATTCGCCGTGCCCCGTGACGAGGCCAAAGACGGAGAGCGGGCCTACCAGGAGATGCAGAAGAAGCTGTTGGCTCAGCTCAAAAAGACCTTCCGTCCCGAATTCCTCAACCGGGTAGAGGGCGTAATGGTTTTCAAGGCCTTGACCAGGGAGGAAATCAGGCAAATCGTTACCTTGGAGTTGGACAAGATCAGGGAGCGGCTGGAAGAGCATCAGATAGAACTGATGGCCACCGACGCGGCCCGGGACTTCCTGGCTGAGGAGGGTTACAGCACCGAGTTTGGGGCTCGCCACCTGCGGCGGGTCATGCAGCGGTTGGTCGAGGAGCCCCTTTCTGAGAAGCTCCTAGCTGGCGAAGTTCAGGACGGCGATACCGTGCTTGCCGATCTGGAAGAAGGCGAGATCACGCTGCAGGCTTTGGAAACGGCGGAATAGCGGAATGGCTAAGACGCGCACTCAATTCGTCTGCCAGCAGTGCGGCAGCACCTCGCCAAAGTGGATGGGGCGCTGCACCGAATGTGGTGAATGGAACACTCTGGTAGAGACGGTGGTGGAGAGTAAGGCGCGCACTCCCCTTTCGCGTGTGGCGCCGCGCAGCAAGCCCCAGCGTCTCTCGGAGGTGACGAGTGACGGGCTAGAGCGCCTGCAACTGCCCATGCCCGAGTTCTCCCGCGTGTTGGGAGGGGGCATCGTGCCCGGCTCGCTGGTTCTGGTGGGGGGCGATCCGGGCATCGGCAAATCCACCCTGCTGTTGCAGGTTTCGGTCCTGTTGACCAAAGTGGTTGGCGAGGTGCTTTACGTCTCCGGCGAGGAGTCGGCGCAGCAGATCAAGATGCGCGCCCAACGCCTGGGGATCAACACCGACCAGCTCTATCTGCTGACAGAGACCAATCTAGACATCATTGTACAGCACATCCAGGAACTCGCGCCCAAGATGGTGGTCGTTGACTCCATCCAAACGGTGTACCTGGACGAGTTGAAGTCCAGCGCGGGGAGCATCAGCCAAGTGCGCGAGTGCGCTTCCCGCCTGAGACAGGTGGCCAAGGGGGAAGGTATTCCCATCTTCCTGGTGGGCCACGTGACCAAAGCCGGATCCATCGCCGGGCCTAAGGTCCTGGAACACATAGTAGACACCGTACTGTATCTGGAGGGCGATCGCTTCCACGCCTATCGGCTGCTCCGCAGTGTCAAGAATCGCTTCGGGGCAACTTCTGACGTGGGCGTCTTCGAGATGGGAAGCCGAGGGATGGTCGAGGTAACCAATCCCTCTGAAGCCTTCTTAGCTGAACGGCTGCCCAACGCAGCCGGCTCGACGATAGCCGTCACGTTGGAGGGCACGCGCCCTCTCCTGGTGGAGATCCAAGCCCTGGCCAGCACCACCAGCTTTGGCTTGCCCCGCCGGACAGCCAATGGAGTAGATTTCAACCGCCTGCTGCTCTTGGCGGCGGTGCTCACCAAGCGGGTGGGGCTGCGGCTCTCCGATCAAGACATCTTCGTAAATGTGGTGGGCGGGCTGAAGATAAACGAGCCGGCAGCGGACCTGGCTGTGGCTACCGCCATTGCTTCCAGCTTCAAGGACGCCCCGGTGGCGGCGGACCTGGCCATCGTGGGCGAGATCGGCCTGTCGGGCGAGCTCAGGGCGGTGGGGCAGCTATCCAAGCGATTGAATGAGGCGGCCAAGCTGGGTTTCAAGCGCTGCCTGGTACCCAAGTCTTTTCGCCGTCAGGAGATTGCCTCCGACGGGATCGAGGTCATCGGCGTTCGTTCACTAAAAGAGGCCCTGCAGGTGTCTCTGATCAAGGAATAATTCTGCTATCATTCGCTCGAAAGTCTAGCAAAGTCTCGTGACCGCAGCCGCTGGGTCTTTGGGCTCGGTCAGAGACCTTCGCCCAGTGGAGAATCTTGGCCAGACCATAATTTCATAGGACTTATCTCTCTTTATTCGTACCGATCGCACGTCAACAGGATAACACAGAAACTCTGCATTGGCCTCTTGGGACCTTGACGCCAACTTGCAGTATTTTAGCACCACGTTGTCTGTTTGAGTGTACGCGGCGCCTTAGCGGTACACTCATTTTTGTCTCTGGTCATCATTGATTTATCAAAAACAAAAGTGGAGGTGGAAAGAATGAGAGTAGAGCTCGTATTGCGTCTAATCGGGATGTTGGTTTTCGCCCTTGCCGGCTGGTATGCGAGCGGCTTCTTGACCGATGTGGTCTCTGAACCTTACGTTGGTTATGTTATTAATATCGTTTTCCCTCTGACTGGTGCGGCCTTAGGGCTATTTGTCACGCCGTGGTTGACCACCAAGCCTTTTTCGTGGGTGCGAAGCAAGATTCGCCAGCTTCCCACCCAGCAGTTAGTCGCTGCTACCATCGGCCTAATCATTGGTCTGATTGTCGCCGCCCTCCTTGCTTGGCCCCTGTCACTCCTGCCTGGGATCTTGGGTCAGGTACTACCCTTCATCGGCGCCATCCTCTTCGGCTATTTGGGCATAGCGGTGATGACCGTACGGCAGCAGGACATGGTGGGCCTTATCAGCGGGCGGCTGCCCTTGAAAGGCAGAGGCCTCCGCCAGTATGGCGCGGAGAGTCCCCCCGTCCTCCTGGACACCAGCGTGATCATTGATGGGCGCATCGCGGACATCAGCCGCACGGGCTTCATCAGCGGCACCATGCTGATACCGCGATTTGTCCTAAACGAGCTTCAGCACATCGCCGACTCTTCGGACATGCTGCGCCGCAACCGAGGTCGGCGGGGATTGGATATGCTCAACAAGCTGCGGAAGGAATCGGTGGTACCGATCCAGATTGACGACATAGATGTGGAGGAAGCGCAGGAGGTTGATGACAAGCTGGTCATGTTGGGCAAGAAGCTGGGCTGCGCCATTGTTACCAATGATTACAACCTCAACCGGGTGGCGGAGTTGCAGGGCGTGCCTGTGCTCAATATCAACGAACTGGCCAACGCGGTCAAGACCGTCCTCCTACCCGGCGAATCAATGGAAGTGCACATCATTCAGGAGGGCAAGGAACTGGGCCAGGGCGTAGGTTATTTGGATGATGGTACCATGGTGGTGGTAGAGAATGGACGCAACTATATTGGCAGAACCATTGAGGTCATAGTCACTAAGGTCCTGCAAACCTCCGCAGGGCGCATGATCTTTGCGCGCCTGGGGTAGTAGATCAGCAGTAACCCTGAGCTAACCGTTCAGCCAGGGTCAAGAAACCAGGTTTCTCACGAAATTTAACATTGTCGAGGTAGAGTGAACATGCCATTTAAGGAGAGGGTGTGGCTAAAACTTGTGGTAGTGACGACTTTAGTCGTTCCAAGCGACTGAAGTCGCTACTACCTTCCACAGATTTTAGCCACACTCAAGGAGAAGGAAAAATGACTTTGAAAGTATATAATTCGCTAACCCGTCAAGAAGAGGAATTTGTACCCCTGCACGAAGGGCGGGTTGGTATCTATGTCTGCGGACCGACGGTCTACGAAGATGCTCACCTCGGCCACGGCAAAACGTACGTTAACTTCGACACCATCGTGCGCTACTTGCGCTATCTTGGCTACAAGGTGCGCTATGTCCAGAACATAACCGACGTGGGCCACCTTCTCGATTCGGGCGAGGATCGTATCATGAGGGGAGTGGCTCGAGAGCGGGTAGAGCCTATGGAATTGGTGGAAACCTATACCCGGCGATACTTCGAGGACATGGATACCCTAAACGTGTTGCGTCCCGACATCTCGCCGCGAGCCAGCGGTCACATCCCAGAGCAGATCGAGTTGATCAAAACCCTCATCGAGAAGGGCTATGCCTACGAGGCCAACGGTTCGGTCTACTTCGGCGTGGCCAAATGGCCTGAGTACGGCAAGCTCTCTGGCCGGCGGGTGGAGGAGTTGATGGAGGGAGCGCGGGTGGAGGTCAATCCCGACAAGCGTCACCCGGCCGACTTCGCCCTCTGGAGGAGGGCGGAGCCGGAGCACATCATGCGCTGGCCAAGCCCGTGGAGTTGGGGTTTCCCCGGCTGGCATGTAGAGTGCTCGGCCATGTCTACCAAGTACCTGGGACAGCCTTTCGACATCCACGGCGGTGGCATGGAGAACAAATTCCCTCACCACGATTGCGAGATAGCTCAATCGGAGGCGGCTACGGGGACGCCCTTTTGCCGCTATTGGCTGCACAACGGAATGTTGATGATCAAGGGCGAGGAGATGCACAAATCCTTGGGCAACTTCGTCACGCTGAGGGAAGCATTTAAGCACTATGCGCCCCTGGCCATCCGCTTCTTCATCCTGGGCGGCCACTACCGCAGCCCGCTGGACTTCAGCGAAGAGGCTCTGCAAGCCGCGGCCAAGGGGCTAGAGCGCCTCCACGGGACGGTGCAGGCCGTGCGAGAGCGGCTCGCCTGGGCCGAAGATGGCGAACTGGACGAGGCTTTCGCGGCCACGCTCGCAGAGCACAAGGCGCGCTTCCTGGCGGGCATGGACAGTGACTTCAATACGGCGGCAGCCATTGGCGCCTTGTTCGATCTCAACAAAAAAGTCAACACCCTGCTGGATTCCGAAAACGAGATCAGCCGCGAGACCCTAGAGGCCATCAATGACCTCTACCGCGAGTTGGGTGACGACATACTGGGCGTCATCCCCGAAGACCTTGCCACGGAGATGACGGGCCTAGAAGAGCCTCTCATCGAACTCTTGATTGAGACCCGTGACAAGTTGCGAGAAGCCCAAGAGTGGGATTTGGCAGACGAGATCCGCGCTCGAATGGCTGAGATGGGCATCGTTCTGGAAGATCGCCCTGAGGGGGCAAGATGGCGGTTGGCGAAGTAGGGCCGGTATGAGAGAGATCCTCTATGGCCGCAACGCGGTGCGGGAGGCCCTGAGGGCCGGGCGACGGAAGACCTACAAGCTTGTCTTGGCTCAAGGCATGAAAGAGACAGGCATCTTGGCTGACATCGTCAGACTGGCCAGCGAGAATGGGGCGGCAATCCAGCGAGTGGAACGGCGACAACTGGACAAGATGGGCGACTTCAACCATCAGGGCATCGCTGCCGAAGCCGCTCCGTATGCCTACGTCGGATTAGAGGAGATTCTGGCCGAGGCCCGTCAGCGCCAAGAAATGGCCCTGGTGCTGATGCTGGATTGTCTCCAGGACCCTCAAAACTTCGGCGCCCTGTTGCGCACCGCGGAAATTGTGGGCGCTCACGGCGTCATTATCCCCAAGCGGCGTGCGGTGGGGGTCACCCCGGCGGTGGTCAATTCCTCAGCCGGAGCCACAGAGCACCTCTTGGTAGCCCAGGTGACCAACCTGGTGCGGACCATGAAGGAGCTCAAGGCCCAGGGGCTTTGGATGGTGGGTCTGGAGGACGTGCCGCAGGCCCAACTGTATCATCAAACCGATCTGGCAATGCCTCTGGCCCTGGTGGTGGGAAGCGAGGGCAGGGGCATGGGACGGCTGGTTGGGGAGACTTGTGATTTGTTGATCAAGTTGCCCATGCGAGGCGAGATCAGCTCGCTGAACGCGGCTGTGGCCGGCTCCATCGCCCTCTACGAGGTGTGGCAGCAGCGAGAGACAAAAGGCTAACGCCGAGGAGATTTGACATTTCCCACGAATTTCATTATACTATCACTGTTAGCGTCGGCTTAGGAAACTCGACCGTAACAGTGTGTGGCAAGGCCGACGTAGCTCAATGGTAGAGCAACTCTCTTGTAAAGAGTAGGTTGTCGGTTCGAGTCCGACCGTCGGCTCCTGGAAGTCAGTTGATCGGATAGTCCGGTCGTCAGGAGCCTGAAGTAATCACCGCAAAAGGTGGATCAATCAAGGGCAGGTACCCAAGTGGCCAAAGGGAGCGGTCTGTAAAATCGCTGGCTCAGCCTTCGGAGGTTCGAATCCCCCCCTGCCCACTGAAGAAGCCAATGAGGCAACGAGTTCCGAGTCAACGAGGAGAGCAACTCCTCGGAGCCTCATCAACCTGGCGCCTCGGTGTCGCCAGGATTTGCCCACGTAGCTCAGGCGGTAGAGCACCTTCTTGGTAAGGAGGAGGTCAGCGGTTCAAATCCGCTCGTGGGCTCCAGAAAATCATCAGGAGGTTTTTGAGAAAATGGCAAAGGAACATTTCGAGAGGACGAAGCCCCACGTGAATGTCGGCACCATC
>CAZEBW010000029.1:36766-41463 GCA_964510205.1 uncultured Anaerolineae bacterium | reverse complement strand
GGCTCGCTGCCGGGGCTTCGGGGCACGCACAAATACGACGATGAAGGGACGCCGACGGGACGCAGCGATCTGATCAAGAACGGCATCCTGGTGGGCAGGCTCCACTCTCGCGAGACGGCGGCCAAGATGGGGGAGAAACCCACCGGCAACGCGCGGGCCACGGGCTATCGCTACCCGCCCATTGTGCGCATGACCAACACGGCCATTGAAGGCGGGGAGACCTCGTTTGAGGACATGATCGGCGATATCAAGCTGGGCGTCTATGCGTGCGACATGTACGGCGGGCAGACGGCGCTGGAGAACTTCTCTTTCAGTTCGGCCTATGCCTACGTGATCCGAGACGGCGAGATCGCCGAGATGGTCAAAGACGTGATCCTGGCCGGCAATCTGTTCACCACACTGATGAGCATTGACGCCATCGGCGACGACTTCCAGTGGTTGCAGTCGGGTGGCACCTGTGGCAAGGGGCAGGGCGGCCTGCCCGTCACCTTCGGCGCGCCCCACATCCGCATCCAAAACGTCGTCATCGGCGGAAAATAGGAATCAGGAAATCAGGAAAACAGGGAATCAGTGAATCAGGAAATCGGGAAATCAGGACCCCCTGATTGCCTGATTCCCTAATTCCCCGATTCCCTGACTAAAGGAGACAACTATGGACATCCTCAAACAGTTACAGACCCAGGCCGACCAGGCCGAGGTCGTGAGTGTACAGAGTGAATCCGCCACCATTGGCTTTGAGTCCAACCGGCTCAAGCACAGCCAGGTGGAAGCCACCACGGGCCTGGCCGTGCGCGTGGTCAAGGACGGGCGGCTGGGCTTCGCTGCGTCCAGCGACGAGGCGGCGGTAGAGAAGCTGGTGAGCAACGCGCTGGAGTCGGCGGCCTACGGCGACGAGATTCCCATTGCCTTTCCCGCCCATCAGCCCGCCCCCAAGGTGAGGACCTTCGACCGCGCCATCACCGAGCTGCCCATCCCGCGCATGGTCGAGATGGGCCAGGAGATCATTGAGCTCATCCTGCAGATCGAGCCAGATGCCCGCGTCAACGTGGAACTGGAGCGGGGTGTGCAGCACCTTTCTCTCCGCAACCAGGCGGGGAGCGACGTATCGTTCCAGCGGTCGCCTCTGTCGCTGTCTTTCATGGTCAATCGCGTCAAGGGGGACGACGTGCTGATGATGTTCGATGCCCTGGGCACCACGGTCTGGGAGGACGGCTATCTGGCCTTTGCGCGCCGGCTGGGCGAAAAACTAGAGTTGGCCAAGAGAAGCGCCGCCATCCAGTCCGGGCGGATGTCCGTTCTTTTCGCGCCCACCGGCGCACTGGTGCTGGGCCTGCCGCTCATGCTGGGCCTCAACGGGAAAAACGTCTACACCGGCATCTCGCCCCTGGCGGGCAAAGTCGGCCGCAAGCTGTTCGACGACAAGCTGACCATCGTTGACGATCCGACCCTGGACGGCAAGTTCGGCAGCGCGTCTTACGACGACGAGGGCGTGGCCCACCGCCGAAACGTGCTGGTGGAGCGAGGGGAGTTGAAAGGGTTTCTGTACGATCTCAAGACCGCCGCCCAGTCCGGTGTCGAGTCAACGGGCAATGGCTCGCGCGGCCTGTTCAGTCCGCCAGGCCCTTCGCCGACCAACCTCATCTTCGCAGCCGGCGAGGCGCCCCTGGCCGACATCATGGCCGGCATTGATGAGGGATTGCTGGTCGAGAACGCGCTGGGTCTGGGGCAGGGCAACGTCATCTCCGGCGCCTTTTCCAACTCGCTGAGCCTGGCTTTCAAGATCGAAAAGGGCGAGATCGTGGGGCGGGTGAAGGACGTGTCCATCGCCGGCAACGTCTATGAGCTGCTGCAAGACGTGGCCGCCGTCAGCCAGGAGACAGAGTGGGTCTACTACAACTTCAGCCTGCCCTACGTTCTGTTGCCGGAGATGAATGTGGTGGCGAAGGCGTAGTGAGGATTGGATGGTTTTAGGCATAGATAGGTGGTTCTTGTTATGAGTTTGCCTCTTTTCGACAAGCCCAAGCAGATCAAAGACAACTTTGACCCGCAGGCTGATATTGTGCTCTATCAGGGAGATGTAGGGGATTTTGTTGCTACCATTCCTGATAACTCTGTGACGCTGATCATTACGTCTCCTCCTTACAATCTCGGCAAAGAGTACGAAGACCGAGTTTCCATCGGAAAGTACTTGAAGTTGCAGGCGCAAGTTATCGAGGAACTCTATCGTGTGCTTAGGGATGATGGAAGCATCTGCTGGCAGGTCGGCAACTTTGTGGAAGATGGAGAGGTTTATCCATTGGACATCCTGTACTACGATATTTTCAAGGATTTGGGATTGCGTCTGAGAAATCGGATCGTCTGGCGCTTCGGGCATGGATTGCACTGCAAGAATCGTTTTTCGGGGCGTTATGAAACCATCCTGTGGTTTACCAAGAGTGATGACTACATCTTCAATCTTGATGCGGTCAGGGTGCCTTCCAAGTATCCAGGTAAACGGCACTATAAAGGTCCCAAAAAGGGTCAGTTGTCGGGTAATCCTCTGGGTAAGAACCCGTCAGACGTTTGGAAGCTCATGGCCGAGGAGTGGGAAAGCGCTTTTTGGGATATTCCCAATGTCAAATCCAATCATCCAGAAAAGACAATCCATCCTTGTCAGTATCCTATCGCGCTGGTAGAGAGGTGCGTCCTAGCGTTGACGAACGAAGGTGATTGGGTGTTTGATCCCTATGCTGGGGTAGGGACTTCACTCATCGCTGGCCTAATGCATGATCGTCGGGTCATGGGCAGTGAGAAAGAAGCCCAATACGTTGATATTGCCTATGAGCGTCTTCAGCAACACTTCGGTGGCATGTTACCTTACCGCCCACTTGGCAAACCTGTTTATCAGCCTACGGGGAGGGGAAAGATAGCCCAGATACCAGAGGAGTGGCGAGGTGTAGCTCAGGCTCGGCTGTTGGATGGGGGAGAAGACTACGAATGAAGATCGCGGGCATATACTCGTTTAACGAGGGCCAGCAAGTCATTGAGGCTGAGTTTGCAGCTGAGTTGGACGACGTAGAACAGATTATCGCAGCAGTGGACAGTGGACGGCTCAAGACGAAGATCAGTCGCGAAAAGACTATGCGTGGCAAGAAGTTGTACAGCCCTCGTGCGCTAAACGAGGTGTTCAAAGCGGAATTTGAAAAGCGAGGGTGGCATACTCATAGGGTTGCATGCGAGTATCCAATGCAATTCTATGTTGAAGGTTACCAACAGGACATCTCATTCTCAGGTGCCTTTCGTGAGATGGACTTTGTGAAGAATCGTGTAGGCTTGGAGATACAATTCGGGAAGTACGCTTTCATGGTTTACAATGTCTGTGCCAAAATGACGATATTCCACAAACTGGACGTGGTTGATGTGGGAATTGAGGTTGTGCCGACCAAGGAATTTGCCGATGAAATGTCAACAGGAGTCTCTTATTTTGAGCAGTTCGTATGGGACCTGGAACAACGTGGAGTTTCCGACATTGATATCCCTGTACTGATTCTTGGCATCACCCACGAGTAGGTTGTACAAGCTGTTGAGCATGCAAGGCTGCGCATGGTGTGTCCTGGAAGCTGTCGTCTGCTAACCGGTGAGAGGCTGGCCGAGCTTGCAATCGTCTGGCAACGTCATGGGCCAGAATTGGAGAAAGATAGCATGACTATGAAACTCTACCTGGTTCAAAACGGAGAGGCCAAGAGCAAGGCAGACGCCCCGCAGTGACCGCCGCCCCAGCGCGGTCAAGATGGCGTGACGTGAGCAAAGAAGACAAGCGCCACAACGATCAGCTTGACGCTGCGCAGGTCGGATTGGCAATCCGACCAGTAGTCGGAATACCATTCCGACCTACGTCTGGCCAAACGAGGTGGATCTCTGTCTTGATGTGCTCTACAGGGAAGCAGAATGGAAATCGAAGCTAAATTCATCGTTCCTGATCAGACAGCGCTGCAAAGCCTCCTGGATATGCGGGAGCTGGGCGGATTCCGGCTGCAGCCCGGTCCCACCAAGCAGGTGCGCGATTCCTATCGTGATACGGCGGATCGGGCCATCTATCGCGGCGGATACGCCTGCCGCATCCGCAGCAAGGGCGGCCAACGAATTGCGACCTTGAAGGGTCTGGGCGGCGCGGCGGGCGCGGTCCACCAGCGGGCGGAGCACGAGGTGACGCTCGACGCAGGAGAGGCGCCGGCCGACTGGCCCGCCAGCCCCGCTCGCGAACTGGCGCTGAATCTGAGCCGGGGCGAACGACTGACCGAGCTTTTCAGCCTGTCCCAGCAGCGCCACAAGCGCACTGTTTCCGAGGGCGACCGGCTGGCGGCTGAGTTGAGCTTGGACGTGGTGGAGATGCGCGTCGGCGATGAGGCCAGGACCGCTTTTGAGCTGGAGGTGGAGCTTCTGCCCGACGGCGCGCCAGACGACCTGGCGCCGATGGTAGCGGACTTGAGGGACAAATGGCAGTTGCAGCCGCAGCCCCTTTCCAAATTTGAGCAGGGGCTGGCGGCGCTGACAGATAGTGTCATTGCGAGCGCAGCGAAGCAATCTCCTGCCTTCAGTTGCTAATGCAGGTGGAGATTGCTTCGTCGCTCCGCTCCTCGCAATGACAGGCTGGAGGAGGTGAGTTGATGAGTGCGGAAGTGTTGGCCTACGAGTTGACGGACAGCGAGCGAGGCGTT
>CAZEBW010000029.1:26447-36756 GCA_964510205.1 uncultured Anaerolineae bacterium | reverse complement strand
GGCGTTTTGGAGCGAATCGCCAGTCAGGGAAAAGCGGTCTACGCCCGCCGGGCACGCCTGCTGCTGCTTGGCGAGCAGGGCCTGGATCCCAAAGAGGAAATCGGCCCCCAGGTCGGGCTGTCGTTCGGGCGGGTGTACCACTGGCTGCGAGAGTTCAGAGACAAGCGGATGGGCGTCTTCCCGGCCAGGTTGTTGGCGGCGGCAGCGCCGGCTGAGCCGCCTCCAGCCGAGGAGGCTCCTGCTGAGCCGGAGGTTGAGGCCGAGCAGCCGCAGATCACCCTGGAGGAGTTGTGCCAGCGCTACGAGGTGGACATGGCCCACGCCCGCGCCGTGGCCGATCACGGCCTGGCGCTGTTCGACCATCTGAGACCCTTCCACGGCCTGCCGCCGCAGCGCCGCTCTCTGTTGGAGACGGCGGCGTTGGTGCACAACGTCGGCCTGGAGACCGATCCCGACCGACACCACACAGCGGGGCGCGATATTCTGCTGTCTAATCCGTTAGCCGAACTGGACGGCCACGAGCGTCTGGTCGTGGCGCTGACCACTTATTTGCACCGCAAGCGCATGACGCCCCAGAAGCTGGACAAGAAAGTGTCCAAATCCGCCTTCGCCGGCTTGCCGGAATCGCTGCGGGCCGAGGCGCTGGCCCTGGCGGCCCTGGTGCGCCTGGCCGACGGATTGGACTACACCCAGACGGGCAGCAGTCAACTGGGCGAGATCCAGCAGCGGGAGGGCGACATTTCCACGTCCAAGCGGGTCGAAATCGAGGTCACAGGCCCTTATGCCGCCATAGACGCCGCCCGCGCCCAGAAGAAGAGCGATCTCTGGCGACTGCTGTTCGACGCGGATTTGCAGTTCAAGGCGAAGCGAGCGGCCGTCCGCCCCCGGCGCATTCCTGAGGCGGAGGAACAGCCGGCCGAATTGGCAGCTAGTCCCACTCTTGATGAAGAGCTGCCGGAGCAGCCGGGCCTGCTGGCGGACGACACCATGGCCCAGGCGGCTCGCAAGACGTTTGCCTTCCACTTTCAGCGTATGTTGTACCACGAGCCGGGCACGCGCCAGGGCGAGGACATCGAAGAGCTGCACGACATGCGGGTGGCCACGCGGCGGATGCGCGCCGCCTTCCGCGTGTTTGGCGACTACCTGGACATGAAGAGCTGGAAGCCGGTGCTCAAGGGCCTGCGGCGCACTGGCGGGGCGTTGGGCAGTGTGCGCGACCTGGACGTATTTTGGGACAAGACCCAGCGTTATCTGGACGCGCTGCCCCCGGCCCAGGCGGGTGACCTGCATCCGCTGCGGGAAGCCTGGGAGGCGGAACAGGAAAGGGCCAGGGAGCAGATGCTGATCTATCTGGACGGCGATCGCTACGCCCGGTTCTGCGAGCGTTTTGCCGAGTTTCTGCAGACGCCTAGCGCTGAGGGCTTGCCGGCCCTGACCAAAAAGGGCGAGGCCGTGCCTCGGCGGCTGCGCCACGTCGTGCCCGTGGCCGTGTACCAGCGGCTGGCGGACATCCAGGCCTACGACGAATGGGTGACCAGGCCCGACGTTCCGTTGGAGCGGCTGCATCGGCTCCGCATCGCTGCCAAGGGGTTGCGATACACGTTGGAGTTCTTCGAGGAAGTGCTGTCCCCCCAGGCCAAAGACCTGATCAAACAGATCAAAAAGCTGCAAGACCACTTGGGGGACTTGCAGGACGCCGTGGTAGCCAGCAACCTGCTGCGCGATTTTCTCACCTGGGGCACCTGGGGTCACGCCGAAGACAAGAAACTGTCGTTGCCCACCGAGCCCGTGGTTGCGCCCGGCGTGGCGACCTACCTGGCGGACAGGCAAATCGAGCTCCAGCGCCTGTTGGACACGTTTCCCCAGGCCTGGGCGTATTTCCAGGGTCGCGAGTTCAAGCAGACCGTGGCCGTGGCCGTGGCGACGTTGTAATAGCAGAAAGGAGATCAACGATGGGAAAAGAAACAAGGTTGTTCAAAAGCGAAGAGCGGAGAAGCCGCTCCGAAGTCAGCGCGTTCTTGCACCAACTGGCTGACAAGATTTCGGAAGGCCAGGTTGTGCTGCGCCAGGGTCGGGAGGAGATCGCTTTGCAGCTTCCTCTGCTCAAAACCACAAAAAGGAGGAAACTCAATGTCACAAGAACCCAGATTCATTATTTTGCTCGGCCCGCCGGCTTCGGGCAAGGGGACGCAGGCGGCGTACCTGCGCGAGGCGCTCGAGCTGCCGCACGTCGCCAGCGGCGATCTCTTCCGCGAGAACCTCAAGAACGAGACCGAACTGGGATTAAAGGCCAAGGTCTACATGGACCGTGGCGAGCTGGTGCCTGATGACGTTACCATCGCCATGGTCATGGACCGCCTGAGCCGACCCGATTGCGCCGAGGGCGCGCTGCTGGACGGCTTCCCGCGCACCATCGCCCAGGCCGAGGCCCTGGACGAGGCGCTGGCAGCCCAGGGGCATAAGATCAGCGCGGTGGCCAACATCGCCGTGCCCGACGAGGTGCTGGTGGAGCGGGTGAGCGGGCGCCGCATTTGCCGCACGTGCGGGGAAGCCTATCACGTCCAGTTTAACCCCCCCAAACAGCCGGGGGTGTGCGACGAGGACGGCGGCGAGCTGTATCAGCGCGACGACGACCAGCCGGAGACGGTCCGCAAGCGGCTCAAGGTGTATTGGGAGCAGACCAGCCCGCTCATTGACTACTATCGTGACAAGGGGGTGCTGGTCGAGGTCAATGGCGACCAATCCATCGAGGCTGTGGCGGGCGATCTGCGGGCGGCCCTCGTCGAATAGCTATCGGAGGCGCGACCTACTGCAAAGGAGTAGCGACATGCTAGAGACGGTTGATCTAACCAAGAAGTTGAAGAAGAAAGTGTACAAGAGGGAGCGGAATCGGCTGCGCCAGCGGCTGTACGACCTGGAACACGCTTGCTGGGACGCCGATCTGCCCAGCATCATCGTCTTCGAGGGCTGGGACGCTGCCGGCAAGGGTACGTCCATCAACCAGCTCACGCGGCGGCTCGATCCGCGCGGCTTCAAGCTCCACGCCATCCAGGCGCCTCGTACCTATGAGACGCACATGCCCTGGCTATGGCGCTTCTGGCAGAAGGTGCCCAACTATGGCGAGATGGCCATCTTCGACCGCAGTTGGTACGGTCGGGTGCTGGTGGAGCGGGTGGAGGGCCTCACGCCGCAGGAAGAGTGGCGCAAAGCCTATCGGGACATCGTGAACTTCGAGCGCACCCTGGCCGACGACGGCTACGTGATTATCAAGTTCTTTCTCCACATCAGCGAGCAGGAGCAGAAGAAACGCTTCAAGAAGCTGGAGAAGGATCCGCTGAAGGCCTGGCACGTCCAGTCCGAGGACTGGGAGCATCACCGCAAGTATGACCAGTACGTGGAGGCCATCGAAGAGATGCTGGAGCGCACCGACACCGAATGGGGCCGCTGGACCATCGTGGAGGCCACGGACAGGCGGTGGGCGCGGGTCAAGATTTTCAGGACGGTCGTCAACCGCCTGGAATATGCGCTGGCGGCCCGTGGTCATTCGCTGCCGGAAGGGCCGCCCGATGAGGATTCGGCTGCAGATACGGCTACAGCCGAGGATAAGGAGGAGTAGCCATGTTGGAGACCGTAGATCTGAACAAATCCCTGACCAAGCAGGAGTATAGGACACAGCGCAATCGCTACCAGTTGCAGTTGCGCGAGCTGGCCTACCAGCTTTACGAGCAGCGGCGGACACTGGTGGTGGTGTACGAAGGCTGGGACGCCGCAGGCAAAGGGGGCAACATCAAGCGTGTCACCGGACGCCTGGATCCGCGCGGCTATGAGGTTTTCTCCATCGCGGCGCCAAAGGGCGACGATGCCACTCACCATTACCTGTGGCGCTTCTGGCGTCGGCTCAAGCCGCCCGACGAGAAGCAGATTCTCATCTTCGACCGCAGTTGGTATGGGCGCGTGATGGTAGAGAGGCTGGAGGGTTTTTGCGCCGAAGAGGAGTGGCGGCGGGCCTATCGCGAGATCAACGAGTTCGAGCGCCAACTGGTTGATTTCGGCATGATCTTGGTCAAGTTTTGGATTCACATCAGCTCCGAGGAGCAACTGCGCCGCTTTGAGGCTCGCCAAGATACCGCCTACAAGGCTTGGAAGCTCACCGACGAGGATTGGCGCAATCGCCAGAAATGGGATGAGTACGAAGAGGCTGTGGAGGACATGCTGCTCCGAACCAGCACCATCACCGCGCCGTGGACAGTGATCGAGGGCAACCAGAAGTGGTTCGCCAGGGTCAAAGCACTGCGCACCTTGGTCGAGGTGCTGAGTAAAGAACTCGACTATCAACCGGCTGAGCCCAAAGTGAAGAAGAAAAAGAAAAAGAAGAAGAAGAAAAAGAAAGACAAGTAGCGCGTTCGGGTGCAGAGGGGGGATGGGTAACGAGTAACGAGGTCGCCTCGTTTCTCGTCGCCTCGTTGTCTCTTCCGCAAGGAGGGAAAGATGGGGAAGAAAAAAAAGAAAAAGAAGAAAAAGAAGGAGAAACAAAAACGCGACGTCCAATCCGGCGTGAACTTGAATGACCCCAGTCTTTTCATCAACCGCGAGTTGAGCTGGCTTCAGTACAATAATCGAGTGCTGGAAGAGGCGCTGGGCAACCATCACCCCTTGTTGGAGCGGGTCAAGTTCCTGGCCATTGCCGCCGACCTCCTGGACGAGTTCTTCATGATCCGCGTCTCTGGTCTGCGGCGACAGTTGGCGGCCGGAGTGCTGAAGGCGCCTCCCGACGGCATGACGCCGGCCGAGCAGTTGGCTGCCATCCGCCAGGAGCTGCTCCCAGAGCTGGCCCGGCAGTACGATTGCTGGCATCACGACCTGTTGCCCAAGCTCCGAGAGGCGGGGCTCAAAATACTCAGGTACGACGACCTGAAGCGCAAACAGCGCAAGCTGCTCCGCCGCTACTTCAACAAGGAGATATTCCCCGCTCTCACGCCGCTGGCTTTCGATCCAGGGCATCCCTTTCCCCACATTTCCAATCTGAGTATCAACCTGGCGGTGGTCATCAACGATCCACTGCACGGCCAGCGGTTCGCCCGCCTGAAAGTGCCGGCCATGTTCCCCCGCCTGCTGCGCATTCCCAGCGAGGAGACGGCCGACGAATATCAAAGCCTGGGGCTGGCAGAGGCGGTGTCCAACAACTTCGTCTGGCTGGAGGAAGTGGTGATGGCCAACTTGGACCTGCTCTTCCCCGGCATAGAAGTCGTGGCCGCCTATCCTTTCCGCGTCACCCGCGACGCCGATCCGGAGATCGAGGAAGATGAGGCCGCAGACCTGCTGACGGTCATTCAGGAGAGTGTGCGGATGCGCCACTTCGGCTCGGCGGTGCGGCTGGAGGTAGATGGCACCATGCCGGAGCACGTGCGCGACATCTTGGTCAGCAATCTCGAATTGGCTCCCTATCAGGTCTACACGGTGGATGGGCCCATCGGTATGGCCGATGTCATGGAGCTGATGGACGTCAATCGCCCTGACCTAAAGGATCCGCCGTTCCAGCCCTCGGTGCCCCCATCCCTGTCCACAGAGGAGAACATCTTTTCCGTCATCCGCCGTCACAATGTTCTGCTCTATCACCCCTACGATAGTTTCGACCCGGTGGTGGAATTCGTCCGCGAAGCAGCGCGGGACCCAGATGTGCTGGCCATCAAGCAGGCGCTGTACCGTGTGGGACCGAACTCGCCTATCGTGGCGGCGTTGATGGAGGCCCGCGAGAACGAAAAGCAGGTGGCCGTGCTGGTGGAGTTGAAAGCGCGTTTCGACGAAGAGAACAACATCGTGTGGGCGCGCGCGCTGGAGGAGGTGGGGGTGCACGTGGTCTATGGCCTGATGGGACTGAAGACGCACGCCAAGATATGCTTGGTGGTCCGCCGTGAACGAGACGGCATCAGGCGTTACGTGCACATGGGTACGGGCAATTACAATGACGTGACCGCCCGCGTCTACGCCGATCTGGGCTACTTCACCAGCGACCCCGACCTTGGCGCCGATCTGTCCGACCTGTTCAATTCCCTCACCGGCTATTCCCAGAAGGACGGCTACCGCAAGCTATTGGTCGCGCCGGGGACGATGCGAGATCATATCGTGGAGCGCATTGAACGTGAGATCGAGCAGCACGAAAAGAATGGCGACGGCTACCTGGCCTTCAAGATGAACGCGCTGGTGGACAAGTCCTGCATCAAGGCCCTTTACCGCGCATCGCAGGCCGGGGTGAAGGTAGACCTGAACGTGCGCGGTATCTGCTGTCTGCGGCCGGGGGTGCCGGGGGTGAGCGAGAACATCAGCGTTACCTCCATCGTCGGTCGCTTCCTGGAGCATACGCGCATCTACTATTTCCGCAACGGCGGCGACGAGGAGATCCTGCTTGGCAGCGCGGACCTGATGCCGCGCAACCTCTATCGCCGCGTGGAGCAGTTGTTCCCGGTGGAGGATCCGCACCTGCGGGACGCCCTGCGCGATCACATCCTCAATGTTCACTTGAGAGACAACGTGAAGGCGCGGCGGTTGTTATCCGACGGCAGCCACGAGCATTTGCGTCCTCAAGATGGTGAGCCGAAGATGAATTCGCAGTTGTGGCTGATCAAGCATCGGGGGATATGGCACAGCGAGGAGTAGTTGGAAAATGTTAAGTTGATGTCATTGCGAGCCCCGCAGGGGCGAAGCAATCTCCTATCAGCAACTTGGGGATTGCTTCGGCGCAAACAGCGCGCCTCGCAATGACACTGGCGCGGAAGTTAACATTGTCAAGGTAGGATGGGCATGAAGCCGAAAATCGAGGCCACGAGCTTCGGCTCGATCACTATTGACGGCCAGAGGTTCAAAAAGGACGTCATCATAAGGTTGGACGGCTCGGTCAAGAAGCGCAAGAAGAAGCTGTCCAAGCGAATCTACGGCACCTCCCACACCGTTTCGCTGGACGAGGCCAAGCACGTGTACCAAGAAGGGGCGGAGCTGCTCATCATCGGGACGGGGCAGTATGACCTAGTGCGTCTTTCGGAAGAAGCCCAGGCATACTTGGAGAAGCACAACTGCCGCACGGAGCTGGCAGCTACTCCGGACGCCATCGCCGTCTGGAACGAGGCCGCAGGCGTGGAGGGAGACCGTCCCCGCGTCATCGGCCTGTTCCACGTGACCTGCTGAGAAGGAGGAGGTACAAAATGCTATTGGGGCAAGATTTCTGGCAGGCGATTCGGGATTGGCTTCTGACCAGCGGCCTTCGTATCGTCATTATTGTAGTCGGTAGCCTGGTCGGTTACCGTTTCTTGCGGGTTCTGACGACTCGCTTCGAAAGGTTGCTCGCTGGGGCAGCTCCCACTGATGAGGAGGTGCAGCGGGCCAAGACCCTGACCAGGGTGGTCCACACCACCGCTCTGGTAGCTATGGTGACTATAGCCGGGCTGATGGTCCTGCGGGAGCTGGGTCTAGACATCACCCCCCTGATCGCTGGGGCAGGCGTAGCGGGCGTAGCGATAGGTTTGGGCGCTCAGACCCTGATCAAGGACATCATCGGTGGGTTCTTCATCCTGCTGGAGAATCAGTTTGCTGTGGACGATGTCATCGAAGTTGGTGGCATTGCTGGGGGCGTGGAGAAGATGACCCTGCGGGCCACCTTCCTGCGAGACCTGGAGGGGGTGCTGCACGTCGTGCCTAACGGTGAGATTCGCATCGTCTCCAATCGTACCAAGAACTGGTCGCGGGCCAAATTGGACTTGGGTGTGGCCTACGAGGAGGACGTCGGCAGAGCGATGGCCGTTCTGGAAGAGATCGGCCGCGACTTCTACCAGGACGAGCAGTTCAGACCGCTGCTTCTGGAGGAGCCGACGGTCAGCGGACTGGAGGCCCTAGGCGACTGGACGATGACGGTGCGCATCATGGTCAAGACCAAGCCGGGCAAGCAATATGACGTGGCCCGCGAGCTTCGCCGCCGCGTCAAGGAGACCTTCGAGCGGGAGGGAATCGAGATGCCCTATCCGAGGCAGGAAATCCTGATGAGGTCTTTGTGAAACGTGAAACGTGATGCGTGTTGCGTCGTGCTCCGTGAGGCCCAAAACGGAATACGCAATACGCCGCCGGGGTCTGTCAAAGGATTGCTCATTCATGAAAGACCAAAGTTTTGACGCCGTGATCTTCGATCTGGATGGCGTGATCACCCGAACCGCTTCGGTGCACAGCGCGGCCTGGAAGCAGATGTTCGACGAATTCCTGCGAGCCTATGCCCAGGAGAGCGGCGCGCCTTTCCGCGAATTCACCCACGCCGACGACTATTTGCCCTACGTGGATGGAAAACCGAGATACAAAGGGGTGACCTCTTTCCTGGAATCACGGGGCATTGAGCTACCCTATGGCGACCCTTCCGATTCGCCAGACCAGAGGACGGTCTGCGGGTTGGGCAATCGGAAGAATGCGCTCTTCAATGAGATGATTGCTCAGGGGAACGTGGAGGTCTTCTCCAGCACGGTGGACTTCATCAAAGAGCTGCGCGAAAAGGGCATCAAAGTGGGTGTGGCTTCGTCTAGCAAGAACGCCAAAGCAGTTTTGGACGCAGCGGGATTGACGGAGCTTTTCGACACGCGGGTGGATGGCGTGGTCTCGGCCGAGCTCGATCTGAAGGGCAAGCCGCAAGCCGACATTTTCACCACGGCCTGCGATAACCTGGGCGTGCATTATGACCGCGCCGTAGTCGTGGAGGACGCCGTTTCGGGCGTGCAAGCAGGACGGAACGGCGTCTTCGGGCTGGTTCTGGGCGTGGCCCGAGAAGACAATGAGTTGGAGCTCAAGCGCAATGGCGCCGACATCGTGGTCAGGGACATGGGAGAGATTGACTTCGACGACATCGAGGAGTGGTTTTCCGAAGGCCTTGACCAAGAAATGTGGTCCCTGAGCTATGATGATTACTCGAAAGAGGAAGAAGGCACCAGGGAAGCGCTCTGCACCGTGGGGAATGGGTATTTCGGCACGCGCGGGGCCCTGGAGGAATGCGAGGCCAGCGGGCGGAAATCCTCGCCCACGAACTATCCCGGCACCTACATCGCCGGAGTCTACAATCGTCTGGAATCCGAGGTGGCGGGGCGCACCGTGGTCAACGAAGACTTTGTGAACTGTCCCAACTGGCTGCCCATGACGTTCAAGATTGGAGATGGCGACTGGCTGGACCTCAACGAGACTGAGATCGTCCGTTTCACCCGCCGGCTGGATTTCCGCGATGGCGTTCTTCACCGCAAGGTGGTGGTGAGGGATGAGGCTGGCAGGGAAACCCGGGTCGAATCCAGCCGCTTGGCCAGCATGGATCAGCCCCATCTGGCCGCGATGCGGTACAAGATCACGCCCTTGAACTACGCTGAGCGCATCACGGTTCGGTCTGGCTTGAACGGCAGAATCATCAACGCCGGCGTCGAACGCTATCGCCAGTTGAGCTCAAAGCATCTGGAACCGGTGGCTGAGGGTGGAGAGGGTGCCACTAGCTACATCGTGGTGGAAACCAATCAGTCCAAGATCCGCATCGCGGAAGCCGCTGTGCATTTGGTTTCTGTAAACGAGGAGCCTGTTGATCCAGAGGTCGTTTTGGAGGGAAAGCCGGGGGCGGTTTATGCGTTCTTCGATCTGGAGGCCCAAGAAGGCTCGTCCATTTACATTGACAAAGTGGTGGCCATCTACACATCTAGAGAGAGCGACCATCCGCTGCAATCAGCGCAAGACGCTTTGCAGAATGTCAACGGTTTCGATGAAGTGCAGCAGGCCAGCGCGGACGCCTGGGCCGACATCTGGGAGAAAATTGACATCCGGATAACGGGAGACCGTTTCGCCCAAAAGCTGCTGCGGCTGAGCGAGTACCATCTGATGGTTTCTGCCTCGCCGCACAACGCGGACCTGGACGCGGGTATCACGGCCAGGGGCTTGCACGGAGAGGCATACCGTGGGCACATTTTCTGGGACGAGCTGTACATCCTGCCGTTCTACGACATGCATTTCCCAGACACGGCCAAAGCTGCGCTGCTTTACCGCTATCGCCGCTTGGATCGGGCCAGGGAATACGCCAGAGAACACGGCTACGAGGGCGCGATGTTTCCCTGGCAGAGCGGCAGTGACGGCCGGGAAGAGACACCGGTGGTGCACCTGAATCCGATGTCCGGCGAGTGGGGGCCTGACTACAGCTCGCTGCAGCGGCACGTGTCTCTGGCCATTGCCTACAACGTCTGGCGCTATTTCTGGATCACTGAGGATCGCGACTTCCTTGAGACCTACGGCGCGGAGATGTTTCTGGAGATCTGTC
>CAZEBW010000029.1:0-26437 GCA_964510205.1 uncultured Anaerolineae bacterium | reverse complement strand
GGCCAGCAAGGCGAGCTACAATGAGGAGGCGGGGCGCTATAACATAGATAAAGTCATGGGGCCGGACGAGTATCACGAGAAATATCCCGGCGCGGACACGGGTGGACTGAAAGATAACAGCTACACCAACATCATGGTTGTCTGGGCCTTCAACAGGGCGTTCGAGATTCTTGATGCGCTGAGTGGGAGGGGCGGGGAAAAGGTCGCCGACAAAATCGGTCTGGCCGAGGGGGAGCTGGAGAGATGGCGTGACATCAGCAAGAAAATCACCATTTCCCTGTCCGATGACGGGATTCTGGAGCAATTTGATGGTTATTTTGAACTGAAAGAACTGGATTGGGAGGGATACAGAGAGAAATACGGAGACATCGGCCGCATGGATCGCATCCTCAAGGCGGAAGGGAAGACTCCCGATGCATACAAAGTAGCCAAGCAGGCGGACGCCTTGATGACGTTTTACAATCTAAGTCCAGGTAAAGTGAAAGAAATTCTGAACGGGGCAGGTTATTCCGTCGAGAATGGTTTCTTGCGAGCCAATTTCGATTATTACTTCCAGAGAACGTCCCACGGTTCTACCTTGAGCAGGATGGTTCATTCGTACTTGGCCAATCTGATCGGCCGCAAGGAACTGAGTTGGCGGTTGTACATGGAAGCGCTGAAGAGCGACTATGTGGATATTCAGGGCGGCACGACGAAAGAAGGCATCCATACGGGCGTCATGGCTGGGACGGCCATCTTGGCCTTGAGGTCCTATGCGGGATTGAGCTTGAGCGGCGAACGGGTGGGAGTTGATCCCTGCCTGCCATCCCACTGGCGCGAGGTGTGCTTCAACATCGGATTCAAAGGCGATCGGTATGACTTCGTCGTGACGCCGCAGCGTGTCGAGGTGAAAGCTGAGGGCGTTCGCGAGGAGGCGGTGGAGGTTCTCGTTCGCGGGCGCAAAGCAGTCGTTACTCCCCAGAAGTGGGAGATTATCAAACTGAGGAAGGGAGGAGCTTGAAATGTTAGGGGATGTTCTGCTAATCACCGACAAGCACAGGAAGGCGGCGGCACAGGTTGTTGACAGACTTGAGGGAATGAAGGCGGACAAAATGGTGATCGCCGTGGGAGGCGAATCGGGGGCGGGGAAATCCGAGTTGGCTCACTTGATTGCCAGAGGACTGAAAGACAAAGGCACGCTGGCCAAAATACTGCACATTGACAACTACTACAAAGTGCCTCCCCCAGAAAGGGCGGCCTGGAGGAAGGCACAGGGCATAGAAAGCGTGGGCCTGTCGGAAGTAGATTGGGATCTCCTGGACTGGCACATCGCCGGATTCAGAGGAAGCAAGGAAGCGGTCTTGCCCTGCATTGACTTGCTGACCGATCAGATAGACAAGTTGATCACGACCTTCGAGGGGATTGAGTACCTGATCGTGGAAGGGCTCTATCCGCTAAACATTGACGCCGACCTGAGGATATTCATTGATCTGACCTACCACGACACGAAGAGGGCTCAGATCGTCAGGGGGAAGGAGCCGCAAACGGAGTGGAGATGGAAGGTACTCGAGCGAGAGCACGTTGTGGTACAGTCCCTCAGGCCATCGGCAGACCTCCTGGTGACCCCGGACTTCGACGTGGTTGAGGCCAACGCGGAAGGAGAGCCATTCAATGCGGTATCGTGAATTCGGGCCGTTGGACTGGAAGGTCTCCGCGCTGGGATTCGGGTGCATGCGATTTCCCATCAAGGAAGGAGAGCACTCGAACATTGACGAGCCGGAGGCGACCCGCATGCTCCATTACGCCATTGACCAGGGCGTGAATTACCTCGACACGGCGTATCCGTACCACGGTGGAAACAGTGAGCTGGTCGTCGGCCGAGCGCTCAAGAATGGGTATCGGGAGAAGGTCAAGCTGGCGACCAAGTTGCCTTGTTGGAAGGTCGAAGCGGCGGAGGATTTTGACAAATACCTCAACGAGCAGCTCGAGAAATTACAGACCGATCATGTTGACTTCTACCTCCTGCATGCCTTGAACAAGAAGAACTGGCCCAAGATGCGCGATCTGGGTGTGCTGAAGTGGGCTGAAGGAGCGATGGCCGACGGGCGCATCGGACACCTTGGCTTCTCGTTTCACGACAAGTACGAAGTTTTCCAAGAGATCGTAGACGCCCATGATGGATGGACGTTCTGCCAGATCCAGTACAATTATATGGACGTGGAAAACCAGGCCGGCGCCCGTGGGCTGCGATACGCGGCGTCCAAAGGGCTGGCCGTGGTGATCATGGAGCCCATTCTGGGCGGCAGGCTTGTGGACCCACCTGAGCCGATTCAGCGCGTCTGGGACACCGCGGCCCAGAAACGCACGCCGGCCGATTGGGCGCTGCAGTGGCTCTGGAACCAGCCAGAGGTGTCGGTGGTGCTCAGCGGCATGAGCACCATGCAGCAGGTTGAGGAGAACGTCGCCAGCGCCGATGCGTCGGCCATCAACACGCTGACGGCGGAAGATCTGGCGCTCATCGAACAGGTGCGCGAGAAGTACGAAGCACTCTGTCCGATTCCCTGCACGAAATGCGAGTATTGCATGCCGTGTCCGAACGGTGTAGACATTCCACGCAACTTCACCGTCTACAACCAGGGCGTGATGTACGACAAGGCCGACTACGTGCGCCAGGGATACAAAAATTGGATACCGGAAGAGGAGCGCGCCAGTGCCTGCATCCAGTGTGGCGAGTGCGAGGAGCTGTGTCCACAGAGCATCCTCATCAGTGAGTGGATGCCAATCGTCCACGCGGTGCTCGGCGAGGGTCAACCATATGTCTGCGAGCTTCCTTGAGGGATGCCGCGAATGACAAGGCGGGCCGCTGCGCGTGAGCGCGGCCCGCCTTTTTTGTGTCCGCGACATTGACGGCGGCAGGGAGTTGTGGTATCATATTGGAGCCACTGAGGCACTGACGTAACTGAGGACACTGAGGACTTCAGTGCCCTCAGTGATTCAGTGATCCAGAAACCACTATGAGTCAACCCATCTGGTTCGTCAAACTCATACAGAGAGTCTTCCCATACCGTTTTCCCCTGGCCAAGCTGACGCGGATACCCCTTGTTGCCAAGATCGCGGATCGCCTGCTCTTCGAGGGGGACGACATCATCTATCTGCCCCAGGATCGGGTGATTCCCGTGAACCAGGCGATCGGCAACCCTGGCGAGATGGTGCTGCCATCCCAGGTGGTGGAGCATTTCATTGAGAAGGCTAGCTACCACTGGATCATGGACTTCTGCATCTGCCGCGAATCCATGACGTGCGAGGACTACCCGATTGACCTGGGCTGCCTGTTTCTCGGGGAGGCGGTGCTGGGCATCAATCCCAAGCTTGGCCGCCTGGTGACGAAAGAGGAAGCGCTGGAGCACGTGAGGCGCTGCCGGGAAGCGGGCCTGGTTCACCTGATTGGCCGCAACAAGCTCGACACCGTGTGGCTCGGCATCGGCCCAGGCGACAAGCTGTTGACGGTTTGCAACTGCTGCCCTTGCTGTTGTCTTTGGCGCGTGCTGCCTGACATTGCTCCTCAGATTGGCGCTAAAACCACGAGAATGCCCGGCGTGAGGGTCATCGTGACCGAGCGCTGTGTGGGCTGTGGAGCCTGCACCCAGGGGGTGTGCTTTGTTGACGCCATCCGTTTGGTCAACGGGCGGGCAGTGAAGAGCGATGAGTGCCGGGCTTGCGGCCGCTGCGTGGACGTCTGTCCTGAGCAGGCTATCGAGATCACTATCACCAACGACCAGTTCGTGCAGGAATCCATCAACCGGTTGTCTTTGCGGGTTGACGTTTCGTAGAGCGGCGGGCCGATGAGTATGCTTTCTACTGCGCAGCGGGGCAGAGACGCCTGATTGACGTAAAAGAGTTTAAGAAATCGGGTGAAAAAGTGAGATTCCGCGAGTAAAGTGTTGAAATTAGGTATGGATACTGCATCGGGCGGCGGTGTGGTCGGGTCAGGGAGGGCGTTGGGGTGAATTCTGAGGCTGAAAATGTGGTTGACGTAACAAAGCTCAAGAGACACCCTGGCGGTGGGGGATTGGGAATCCATTTGACGTAAGAGATATTAAGGAATAATGTGAAAAAGCTAGATTTGAATTGCAATGTGCTGAAATCAAGTGTTCGGGGCAATATCTGAGAGCGAGTTGGCTACGTCTGCAAAGAGGATCCGATCCATAGGGGCAGAAGATGGGTTTACGTAATAGAATTAGAGGCATGGTCATGCTTCTGCGCGGAGTCTGGGTGCTAGACAAATCTGAATCGGGGGTGTTTCGAGCGAATTGACTGGTATCGCTGGTCGGATGGTATTCCGACGGGTTGACGGATTGCCAATCCGTCCTACGATCGAGATGAAACACACGCATCTGAATCGGAAGGAACCGTGTAAATGGTCAAAATCCCTGTGTTGAAAAGTGTCACCGAAGCCAACGCTTTGTTGGCCGAGGCCCTGCGGGCGATGTTCGTACAAGAGAATGTCTTGGTGCTCAATCTCATCGCCTCGCCGGGAGCTGGCAAAACCACGCTGCTGGAGCGCACCATTGAGGAGCTGCGCGGCGAACTGCGGTTGTCGGTCATCGAAGGCGATCCCACCACCAGTCTGGATGCCGAGCGCATTGGCGCCGCCGGCGTGCCGGTGGTGCAGATCAACACCGATGGGGGATGCCACCTGGAGGCGCGCATGATCCAGGTGGCTCTGGAGCAACTCAACGTGGCGGATGCCGACGTGGTCATCGTCGAGAACGTCGGCAATCTGCTGTGCCCCACCGGCTGGGACCTGGGCGAGGATGCCAAGGTCGTGGTCGCCAGCCTGCCCGAAGGCGATGACAAGCCGCTCAAGTACCCCATGGCCTTCGCCACGGCTCAGGCCGTGGTCATCAACAAGATAGACCTGCAACCTTACCTGCCGGCCAAAGTCTCTGTGCTGCGCGATAACGCCCTCCAAATCAATCCCGACCTGGCAGTGCTGGAAGTCTCTGCCCTCACTGGCCAGGGCCTCGACGGCTGGTTGGATTGGATACGGCAGAAGCTGGCCGAAAAGCGAGGGAGCTGATGCACGAGGCGTCCATAACGCAGGCCATGTTGGACCTGGCCCTGAAACATGCCAAAGGTCAGCGTATCACCGACATCCACTTACGGGTAGGCAAGATGTCGCTCGTCGTTCCCGAATCCGTCGAGTTCTACTTCGAGCATCTCAGCCGAGACACGCTGGCTGCGGGGGCGACGCTGCACTTTGAGACCGCGCCCCTGGAGATGACGTGCATGGATTGCGGGCGACAAGCCGACCTGAGTGATTGGGCGGATGAGCAGCCTCGCGCGATCATGGTGCAAGCCCTGGCTCGGGGCTGTCCGTGCGGCAGCGGTAAGCTCCGCGTCACCGGTGGCACGGGCTTTGACATGATCAGTCTCGAGGTGGAAGCTCAGTAGGTTACAAGTTGACACGAAAAAGACTTCCGAAGTCTATCCTAGTGAGACCAATTGGCCCCAAGACGGTTCCTGTAAGCAGATCAGCAGACCGTCCAAAGCAATTCAGAGACTTCGGAAGTCTAGAACGGAAAAGAAAAGGAGCACGAGCAAATGACTGAAGAAATCTACCGCCAACTGGCCCAGCGGCTGGATGCTATCCCCAATGGCTTCCCCGCCACCGAGAGCGGCGTGGAGCTGCGGCTGCTGGCCAAGATCTTCACACCAGAGGAAGCGGCGCTGGCCAGCGTGATGCGCCTGACCCGCGAGCCGGCCGCCGACATCGCGGCCCGCGCCGGCGTGGACGCCGAGGTGGCCTACGACACGCTCAAAGGGATGGTGCGCAAAGGGCTGATCCGTTTCAAGAAAGACCCAGGCCAACTCACTTTTGGGCTGATGCCCTTCGTCGTCGGCTTCTACGAGGCGCAGTTGCCCCGCATGGATGCAGAACTGGCGACATTGATGGAGCAATACCTCCAAGAGACGCGGGGCGGGAGCATCGTCCGTGACGCGCCCGCCGTTCACCGCGTCATCCCCGTGGGAGAGGCGATTCCCTTCGACCTGGAGATCTTCCCCTACGAGCACGCCTCCGAGTTGCTGGAGAGCGCCAAGTCGTGGGGCGTGCGCGACTGCATCTGCCGCGTCCAGCAGCAGCTTGTGGGCAAAGGATGCGACCGCCCCATCGAGAACTGCCTGGTCTTCGCGCCGGTGGAGGGCGCTTTTGACCACAGCGAGGTGGACCGCGCCCTCACCAAACAGGAAGCGCTGCAGATTTTGCGCCAGGCCGAGGAGGCCGGGCTGGTGCACTCCACCGGCAACTACCGCGATGGGCACAACTACATCTGCAATTGCTGCACCTGCTGCTGCGGGATACTGCGCAGCGTGGCCGAGTTCGGCGTCCCCGCCGCCGCCGTGCGCTCCGATTTTCACGCCGTGGTGGACGACGAGCTGTGCATCGGCTGCGAAGATTGCGTCGAGCACTGCCAGTTCGGCGCGCTCTCCGTGCCGGAGGACGTCTGCCTGGTGGACTACTCCCGCTGTGTGGGCTGCGGGCTGTGCGCCACGGTCTGTCCCAGCGATGCGCTGTACCTGGAGCGCCGGCCCGAGGGCGAGGTCCCCCCGCCGCCGACCGACATCAAAGAGTGGATGGTGCAGCGCGCCCACGAGCGCGGCATCTCGATTTCGGACGTTTTGTAGAGGGATGAGTTTGGGATGACAGACATTACACGAAGAGAGTTTCTGCGCTGGATGGCGGCGGGATTGGGAACGGTGGCTGGTGGCGGACTGCTGAGTGCGTGTGGAGCACAGCAATCACCCACGCCGACACGCATCCCACCATCCCCCACGGCAACCGAGAGCGCGAACCTTGCGCCTCCTGCCACCGCTACCGCTGTGCCCACCGCAACCCCTGTGCCCACCGCAACATCTTTGGCGCATCCCGACCTGGTGGTGGCGCGGGGCGGCGAACCCGAGGAACTGGTGCGGCGGGCGCTGGCGGCGCTGGGGGGAATGGAGCAATTCGTGCGCCCCGGCGACGACGTGATCGTCAAGCCCAACATCTGTGTGGCCTACCACAGCTACGAGTACGCGGCCACCACCAACCCCTGGGTCGTCGCAGCCCTGGTTAGGCTCTGCCTGGAAGCTGGCGCGCGCCGAGTGCGGGTGATGGATTACCCCTTTGGCGGCAGCCCCGAGCAGGCCTACGTTCGCAGCGGCATCCAGGAGCAGGTGGTGGCCGCCGGCGGCGAGATGGAGATCATGCCCCGCTTCAAGTTCGTCGCTACCGAGATTCCCCAGGGACTGGACCTTCGCCAGTGCGACATTTACGACGAGGTGCTCAACGCCGACGTGCTGATTAACGTGCCCATCGCCAAGACCCACGGCCTGGCGCGGCTGACCCTGGGCATGAAGAACCTGATGGGCGTCATCCGCGATCGGCCCGCCATGCACCGCAACCTGGGGCAGCGGCTGGCCGACCTGACCAGCCGGGTGCGACCCGCGCTGACCGTGGTTGATGCGGTGCGCATTTTGACGGCGCATGGGCCCACGGGCGGCAGCCTGGACGATGTGAGGAAAATGGACACGGTGATCGCCAGCCCGGACATCGTGGCCGCCGACAGTTTCGCGGCTACTCTCTTTGGGATGCAGCCGGACGACTTGGCCTACATCCGGGCAGCCACGGACATGGGGCTGGGCCGAAGCGACCTGGACAGCCTGAAGATCGAGGAGATCGCCGTTGGCGGATAGAGTGAAGTGGACGACGCTGCGGCGGTTGGTGCAGTACGCCGCGCTGCTGGCGTTCGCGGCGCTGTTCGTGTGGTCGCGCCGGGGTGGCTGGCCTGCGTCGGTGGTCAACTTTCCCCTGCGGCTCGATCCCCTGGCCATGCTGGCCCATCTGCTGGCCAGCCGCACGGTTCTGGCCGGGTCGGCCCTGGCGCTGATCACCGTGGCGCTGACCCTGGCCCTGGGCAGGGCGTGGTGCGGGTGGCTGTGTCCGCTGGGGACGCTGCTGGACCTGTTCTCGCTGCGCCGCTGGCGGGGAAAGCGGAAAGCGCCCGCCGATTCGTGGCGCCAAGTCAAGCACGGCCTGCTGCTGACCATCCTCGCAGCCGCGCTCCTCACCAACCTGACCCTGCTGATCTTCGATCCGCTCACCATCCTGTTTCGCACCCTGTCGGTCAGCGTGTGGCCGGCGGCGGATCAGTTAGTCACGGCGGCCGAGACCGCGCTGTACCGAGTGCCGCTGCTGCGGCCCGCCATCTCGGCCTTCGATGGGCTGGTGCGGCCCAAGGTGCTGCCCCCGCAGCCCGTCTTTTACCGCTACGCGCTGCTGTACGCTGGCCTGCTTCTGGGTGTGGTCCTGCTGAACCTGGCCGCGCCGAGGTTCTGGTGCCGCTACCTGTGTCCTCTGGGCGGGCTGCTGGGATGGCTGAGCAAGGCGGCGGTGGTGCGGCGGGAGGTGAACGACCGCTGTACGCAATGCGACGCCTGTGCTCGGGTTTGTCCGACGGGTACGATTCGGGCCACGGAGGGTTACGCCAGCGATGCGGGCGAGTGCACCATGTGCCTGGAGTGTCTGGCGGCTTGTCCGACCAGCGCCATCGAATTCCCGGCCCATCTGTCGCTGGCCGAGGGGCGGCCCTACGATCCCAGCCGGCGGCAGGCGCTCCTCGCTCTCGGCGCGGGCGTCGCCGGCGTGGGCCTGTTCCGCGCTGCCAGAAGGGAGAACCCGTGGCTCATTCGCCCTCCAGGCGCGCAGGAGAACGACCTGCTGTCCAAGTGCATTCGCTGCGGGGAGTGCGTGCGCGCCTGCCCGACCAGCGCCATCCAGCCCGCCGTAGCAGAAGCGGGCCTCGAGGGGCTGTGGACGCCGGTGCTGGTGCCCAGGCTGGGATACTGCGATTACTCGTGCAACGCCTGCGGCCAGGTGTGCCCCGTGCAGGCCATCCCCCCGCTGAGCCTGGAGGAGAAGCGGCAGCAGGTGATCGGCCTGGCGTACATTGACCAGAACCGCTGCATCCCCTGGGCCGATGCTGGGGATTGCATCGTGTGCGAGGAGATGTGCCCTGTGCCCGACAAGGCCATCGAGCTGGAGCGGGCTGAGGTGCGGAACGCCGACGGTGTGCTGGTCACAGTGCAGCGCCCCCGCGTGGTTCGGGAGCGCTGCATCGGCTGCGGCATCTGCGAGTACAAGTGCCCGGTCAGCGGCGAGGCGGCCATCCGGGTGTATGGGGATTAGCTATCACTACAGCGGATTTGGAATGGAACGGATTTTGTCTTATCCCGTCCGCCTCTTTCCAAATCCGTTGTATTGTCCTGCACGAAACACTACAGCGGATTTGGAGCAAAACGGGTTCTGCCCTCGATTCAATCCGTTTGTTTCTCGATCCGCTGTTGTGTTCACCCCTACCTGACTCGAACTGGTGTGATCGTCAGCCTGGTGCCGTAGAAATTCGCCAGCAGGCCGAGTCTTAGGCCCAAGTAGCGCAAGTGTGCTTTGAGTTGTTCGGCCATGGCCTCTTCGGTCTGACGAAGGGCGAAAGCAGCCAGCAACACTTTGCCTTCCACCAGAATTAGGCGGACGTCCTGGTATCCTAGAAGCTGGCCTTCATACTCCACAGGCAACTTCTTGATGTATTCGTAGCTGAGGCCGCTGCAACGCAATTCGATCATGGTAGCGCGCCGGTAGACTTGGTGCAGGAATCCCGGCCCCAAGGTGAAGTGAACGCGGTGACAGGCACGCTGAATGGTGTTCACCAAATCGGGGTAAAGCAATCCTTCGGCAATGGGCCGTGGCTGCCAGACGAACTCCGGTTGTTTATCGCGCAGGAAGTTGGGCAGCCGCTCAATCTCGAGGGATGGACCGCCAAAGTTGACCACGAATGCCAAGTCAGCGTCGGTGACCTTCAGGTACGAAATGGCTTGTGCCTTGTGAATAGGCTCAATGGCAAGCGCAACCTTGATTTCAAGTAGCAGCTTGCCGTCCTCAATCCACACGTCCACGAAGTACAGGCCGACACGCTCGCCCTCGTAGTATACCTCGAAGGCTTTCTCCGCTTCACAAGTGATCGCGCGCTTCTCCAGCCCAATGACAATGGCATCTCTGTGGTATTCCTCCTTGCGCATTGGGCCGAGCGTGTTGTACACGTGGAAAAGCACCCCCCGCACCTCATAAGTAAGCTCAGCGTGTATCAACTTGGACACGGCACCCTCCAATCCGTCGCATTTAATCCGCTTTATTCCCAATCCGCTGTAGTGCTTTCGCCCGACGGTGTCACGTCAGTTCACGGCCGCCAGTGATGTTGTACGCTTGACCGGTGATGGAGCTGGCCTGGTCCGAAGCCAGAAAGGCGCAGATGTCCCCCACCACCACGTGCGCGCCGTCCTGGGCCAGCCGCCGCGCCACCGCCGCCCCAATCCCTCCTCGTCGCCCCGCGCCGGTGACGACGGCCACTTTGTTTGTCAAATCATACATGCCAGCACCTCGCTATACCTGATTTTGAAATGTAGAGTAACTTGCCTTCTTGTTGGTACGATGATATAATAAACGGTAAGAATCTTGAGTGGGAAGAGGTGAATCAATGAACAGTCGGATTGAAGTCAATCCCGATATCCTGCTTGGCAAGCCCGTGATCGCGGGCACCCGTATCCCGGTCTACCTCATCCTAAATCTATTAGCTGCGGGCTACGACTACGAGCGCATTATTCAGGCCTATCCTGGTCTGGATCGAGAAGACATCGAGGCTGCGCTCTCCTATGCCGAGCAGCGGATGCGCTTTGAGGAAGTGCATGCCTTGGCTTCGGTAGTAGAAGAGGCGGCTTGATGATCAGCTTTCTGGCCGATGAGAATATCTCTCCTCAATCAGCCGATCATCTGGAAGCCTTGGGATATCCGTGTCGCAGCCTGCGACGGGATGGTCCAGGGGGGCTGACTGATACAGAGATCGTTGCTCTGGCCAAGACTGAGGGATACGTCATCATCACCCACGATCTGGATTTCGGCGAGATTTACTATTTGGCCGAAAAGGGCGAGGTGGGCGTGCTGGTTCTGCGTCTGCGGTATCAAACCGTCGAAGCGGTCAATGCCGTCTTGGAGCGCTTTCTGCAGACGGTTGTCCTGGATGAAAAGGTTCTGCGCCGAAGCCTGGTGGTCCTCTCTGAATCTCGGTATCGTGTTTACCAAGGGCCAAGAGGCGAGTTCTGACTACCCCCTCGAGATACAATACGACAAAACCGCTAGCTCACCACGATCCGCAACTGGGCTGGCGGCTTTTTGGTTGGGGCGTAAGCGTCCGCTCCTTCGGCGAGCTCAGAACAGGTGCGGTGGTTGATATTAATCCTCCGCCCGGTACACCATCGAGCCGAACTCCAGCAGCCCCGGCGGCGCCAGGTTGGCCATCGGATCCACCATGACCTGGATCAAGGCCGGCTCCCCCGACGCGGTGGCGCGTTCCAGGGCGGGCCGGAAGCGTGATCACGGGATTCGACTCCTACGGTTGCAGTACCAGCACGTCCTCTGCGTTGGCTTTTGCGTCGGTCCGCTCCCACAGCATGGGGTGATACTCGATGTTCCGCCAGGAGTCAATCATGTCGCCGTAGTGGGGATGGTAGGCGTGGCCCGACTGGCCGGTGGTGTGCATGGAGACCGAGCGGGTGAAATCGCCCAGGTCCACGATCTGGCGATAGGAGGAGACGACGGTCACGCCGTAGGGATGGCTCAGGCTGTAGCCGGTGTTGTTGACGGTGGCGATGGCGCCGTCCACCGCGACCGGCCCGCGATTGAAGATGGCCTCGATGAGACCGATGCCGGACTGCCCCAGGCTCTGGTTCTCAAACGTGGCGGTGTGCAGGTCTCCCCAGCGCCAGCGGGACATGTTCTTCCCCAGCGTCTCGGTCAGCTCTTCCACTGCTTCTTCCAGCGCCTGCAGCAGGATCTCGTCCCGCGTCTCCACCTGGGGCGTGGTCACGTCGTCGAACCAGGGGGAGTTCCCCGTTAGCGAAGCGGCCTCCGTTAGCGAAGCGGCCTCGTCGGCCAAGAGGTCTACCAGCGCGACCGCCGCCGTGCTCCGCGCCCGGCGCAGCAGTTGCTCCCCCAGCTCGTCGCCGAAGGTCAGGTCTATCAGGTGCAGGCGGAAGGCCTCGAACAGGGTGGCCCCCGCGCTGTCCCGCACCGCCTGTCCGTCCCAGGCCCGCAGCAGATTCAGCGCTTCTGCCAGCCGGGGCTCGTCGCTGGAGAGAGACCTCAGATGGGGCAGGACGTCTTGGGCCCAGACGGGGCTGTTGTCCCCTTGGATGGCCTGTAAATCCTCCAGGGAGAGAGAAGGATCAGCCTCGATCAGTTCCACAATCCGCCGCGCCCGATAGCCGGGTGACCAATCCATCGAGAGGATGTGGGGAAAGTCCGGCCCCACCACGGCGTTGTTGGCGGTGACGATGTACCCCTGCGGCGGGTTGAAGGCGCGGGGCAGTTCGTCGAACGGAATGTAGTCCACCCACTCGTACTCGCCGCTCCAGCCGGGCGCTGGCGTGGAGCCGTTGCCCTTGCCGCGGATGGGGATGCGGCCAGGGGCCTGGTAGCCGATGTTCCCCTCCACGTCGGCGTAGACGAAGTTCTGGCTGGGCGCGTCCCAGTAGCTCAGCGCCTCGCGGAACTCGTCCCAGTTGGTGGCCTTGTCCAGAAGAAGCACGCTGCGCATCAGCGTGCCGGGCTGGAGCGCGGTCCAAGAGAGGGCCAGCGGCTGCCAGCCGAAGGCCCAGTCGTCTTCCGTGCCGCCAGCCACGTCGTTGATGATGGGGCCGTGGCGGGTGAGGCGGACGTTCACTACCACTGGCTCGTCCTCGCCGGCCACGCGGATCTCCTCGCGGATGACCTCCATGTCCAGCCACTGACCCTGGTATTCGTACTGGTTGGGATTCTGTGGATTGACCCGCTCGATGAACAGGTCCTGCACGTCCGGCCCCAGGTTGGTGACCCCCCAGGCGATGTGGTCGTTGTGGCCGACGATAACGCCGGGCGCGCTGGCGAAGGAGGCGCCCACTACGTTGTAGGGGCAGTCGGGACCCACGGGTTCGCAGTGCAGGCCGATCTCGTACCAGATGGAGGGCATCTGGATGCCCAGGTGGGGGTCGTTGGCCAGGAGGGGCGTCCCCGTCTCGGTGCGGCTGCCGGCGATGACCCAGCTGTTGCTGCCAATGCCTTCGCCTTTCCCCAAGATGTGGAAATCGAGCGCGGCCTGGGGCAGTGCCTCCAGCGTTGCCCCGGTCAGCGGGTGGGGGACGATGACCGGGTAGTCGTCTGGATAGGGGGGCATCAGCGTGCTGACGGCGGATGTGCCCAGCCGGGCGGCGATGTGGGCCCTCAGCAGTTCCGCGCTCCGGTTGCCGCTCAGGTCCCAGGCCATGACCTTGGCCCAGGTGAGGGTGTTGAAGGGCGTCCACGGCTCCGGGTCGAACTTGACGCCGGTCAGGCCCAGGATGGTGAACTCCAGCCCCAGGCGGCCTCGGTGGGAGGAGATGTAGGCGTTAACGCCCTCGGCGTAGGCCTCCAATATCGCCTGGCCCTCCTCGTCCATCAACTCCAGTTCCTGAGCGGCGGTGCGGTGCCAGCCCACGGTGCGGATGAAGCGGTCGTTCTCCAGGGCGGACTCCCCCAGGATCTCCGCCAGCCGCCCCGACCCGATGCGCCGCCAGAACTCCATCTGCCAGAAGCGGTCCTGGGCGTGGATGTAGCCCTGGGCGAAGAACAGGTCGTGGGGGTTGGAGGCGTAGATGTGGGGGATGCCCCAACTGTCGCGGTAAACCTCCACCGGGGATTGAAGCCCCGCCGCTTGGATGGCGCCGTTGGTGGTCGGAAAGCTGCGTCTGACGACGAAGTAGCCTCCGCCAGCCGCGATGATCGCCAACAGCAAGATGAGAATGCCTATGATCACCAGAGTCTTACCCAATAGTTTTCGCATTTTCTCCTCCTTGAATGTGGTATGGTTGGGCACAGATACTTTTATCATATTATGGTGAAAATGTCAAGAGTTGCGCTCCTTCATCGCTTGACAGCTTGCCAGCTCGCTGCTATACTCATTAGGGTGTGTTTCAAACGAGTTGGCTGGTATTGTTGGTCGGAATGGTATTCCGACGAATTGACGGATTACCAATCCGTCCTACAACCGAGATGAAATACACCCTACTCATTACCTGAGCAATCTGTGGTGTGGAGTGTCTCTCATGGCTAAGCCCGAAGTCCAGTTCTTTATCCACGGCGATGTCCCTGCCAGCTTCCGGCAAGAGGTAGAGCAGCAGTTGGAAGCGTGTTACCAGCGGCTGCCCGCAGCAGACCTGGAGGTGGTGCAGGTGCGCCTGTTTGACACGGTGCAGAGGCTGAAGCTGCATTTGGCGGCCGAGCGCGCTGAGTTGGGCATCGCTGGCCCGCTGGGGGACGAGTTCC
This sequence comes from uncultured Anaerolineae bacterium, assembly GCA_964510205.1. Taxonomy (GTDB): domain Bacteria; phylum Chloroflexota; class Anaerolineae; order VGOG01; family VGOG01; genus CAZEBW01. The sequence goes on along the minus strand of CAZEBW010000029.1, from coordinate 12,030 downwards.
TGGCCCTCCACGACGCCTGGCGCGCCGCGCCTCGGATCACCGTCTGCCGTGAGCGGCTGGCCGAGGTGCCGCACCTGGTGGGCCGGGGAGCCATCCGCCAACAGGTGGCTCACAGCGTCCTGCACGGCTCGCCAGAGTATTACACTTTCAAGCTCTCGCGCCACTTGGTGGAGAAGGCCCAGGAGCGCGGTTTGACGACCGCTGCCCTGCAGCAACTTCTCTACTACGTGGCCGTGGCGGTAAAGGACTACGAGGTGGTGCGCCTGCTGGTGAATCACGACTACGTTGAGTGCCAGACAGCGCTGGCTTTCCATCAGCTTGAGTCCACCGAGGAGGATCGGCTGGTCTGGCAATTGGCCCGCCGCAACCCCGCGGTCCGCCTGGTCTGCCTGGTCGGCCAATTGAAGATGATGCTCTCTATTCGGCCGCTGGCGGAAAAATTCGCCATCGCTCCCGCACTGATCCAGCAGGCCAGGAACATGCTGAGTTTTTTCCCGCCCGAAGAGCAGGGCAAGCTGTGGTCCCTGACCCAGCAGATAGCTGCCACTCTGGGGGATGACGTGCGGACTTCGTCCGCTCATCAGAACATGGCCGCCGCGCTGCAACTGGCACTGGAGGTACTTTAGACAAGGAGCAGCTTTGACGTGTTGAGAAAAGGAACGGATGTGTCATTGCGAGCGCAGCGAAGCAATCTCCTACCAGGTTGGGGATTGCCCTTTGGCTACGCTCAGGACTGGCTTCGTCGCTACAGCCGCTTCGCTTCCTACGCTCCTCGCAATGATAGTCTGAACGGTTACCAGCGAAGTAGGGTCGTCCGTACAGCCGTCATCATCAGCATACTGGTGATGGGGTTTGGGCTGCTGCACCTCTTGAACGAGACCCGTCCGGCCGATGCCGCTCGCTACGAAGCGCTGTCCCCTCAATGGGACTCGAATCCCGCGAATTCGGAGGCTACCTCGACGTCTACGTCCACCTCCACGCCAACGGCTGCCGCTGCCACGCCCACGCTGACGAGCACGCCCACCGTTACCACTACCACACCTACGCCGACGGCTACCGCTGCCACGCCTACGTCCACCTCGACCCCGACGGCTACTGCTGGCACGCCCACGGCCACTGCGACGCCTACGGTCACCTCGACTCCGACCCATACACCTACGATGACGCCAACGCCAACCAACACGCCGACGGCTACCGCCACTGTCCCCACGCCCACGCCGACCAACACCCCGACTCATACTCCTACGCCAACACCAACTTACACACTCACCCCCACTTCTACACCAACGATGACGCCAACGCCCACGCAGACGCACACGCCCACGCCAACCCCCACCCAAACGCAAACTCCCACACCAACGCCAACGGGCACGCCAACGTCCACGCCCACTCCAACTATCCTGTACAGAATCTACCTGCCTCTGATTATCAAGAAGCCCCCGCTGCCCACCCCCACGCCCACGCCCACGTCTACTCCCACAGCGACGCCCACGCCCATTCCTTCCGAAGAGCTGCTCGTCAACGGCGGCTTCGAGGAAGACGACGATGCCTGGCTCATCGGCTGGACGCAGCGCCCGGCGGTCTATTCCACGGAAGTGGTGCGCAGTGGCGCCCGATCCATGCGCCTGGGCATCACCGACCTGGGCGATTATCCCAGCTATTCCACCATCTGGCAAAAGGTAACCATCCCCTCCGATGCCTCCTACGCGACGCTGACATTTTGGTACTATCCGCTCTCGCAGGATGTCATCGAAAACGATTGGCAAGAGGCCATGATCCTGGATGCCAACCTCTACATCCTGGCTCAGGTGATGAAAGTAAATTCCAACAGCCAGACCTGGACGCGGCACACGTTCGATCTGATGCCCTATCGAGGGCAGACGATCGCCGTTTACTTCAACGTGCGCAACGATGGATACAGCGGTTTGAAGACGGCCATGTACGTGGATGACGTGTCGGTGGCGGTGAGGGACGGAGCGGGTCGGGAGGTGTACTCGGGCTGGGCGGTGGAGGCCTATCCAGAGCTGGACTGGGAGGAGATGCGGGGCATCGTCAGCCGGCAGAAGGAAAGGGGCAGCAACGTCGTTTTGATCGGGCACAACAATCCAGGCGAGGTGGACGTTCACAAAGCTGAGCCCGGGTTGTCCTATGCAGTCTATGCCGCTTACATTGACCCCGCAAATCCGCTTCACGACGACGCCGAGGCCATGGTGGACGCCCAGTACCGCATGTTGGGGGTCTGTCGCCAGGAGGGGCTGAAAGTCATCCTTCCCGTGGGCTATCAGATTCAGATGGGGGAGCAGTGGAATGCCCAGCATCCCCAGGACTTGCGGACGGATTTCTACGGCAATCCCCTCAACATCGGCGGACAGAGCGCGGCGTTCTACTCGCCCGCCTACCAGGCCGACATTCGGGCTTACTACCAGTGGGTGAACGCCAACTTCGTGCAGCCCTACAAGGACATCATCCTGATGATCAACCTGGCCGATGAGCCTCAGGGCGCGGACTACTCCAGCCACGCCAACGCCGTCTTTTCGAGCAGGTACGGATATTCCTTCTGGGACGTGGGCGACGATGCCCAGCGGTGGCGGCAGTTGGGCGAGTTCCAGGCCAACTACATCGTCGAGTACGCCGCCTGGAGCGCGGGCGTGTGGCAGGAGATAGATCCAGAGATCATGACCACCATGTCCTTCTGCGGCATGTTGGCCCGCTACGGCTACTACATGCCCTACGTCGAGCCGCTGTTCAGGGACACGCCGTCCAACTTCGCCGTCACCTTCGACGCCTATCCCAGGGACGGCTACTACACCGACCCCATCACCGAGGGCGACCTGACGTCGTTGTTCATCCTGATTCGCTCCCTGGGTCGCTATTCGGACACCTACGACAAGCCGCTTTGGTTCTGGTCCACGGCCAACAGTTGGGGTCTGGGCCAGGACAGCTACGACAAGGCGGACATCGCCGACGCGGTGGCTAACGTCTACTACCTGGCCCAGTTGACCGCCCAGACCGGCGGGGAGCTGCAGGGCATCAACTACTGGAACTACAACATCAAGGGCCAGGGGCTGTACAACGACACCAATCCCATCGTCTACGACCCCGATGAGATGTTCGAGCGCGTTTCGGTGGCCGGGAGCGGCGCTCGCCCAATCATGGTGGCTGATCCATCGCCGATTTCGGTGCTGCTTTTCGCCCCCTCCAGTTATCCCTACGAGCTCATCGGCAAGACCAGGTCGTGGCTGCATTTCTCCCGCTTGGCCCAGGACATGCCCGCTTTCCGCCGGCTGATCAGCGAGAGCGTCATCAGTTACAAGTTCCCGCAGATGAACGCCCTGGCCAGGAACAACGTCAACTCCATCGTGGCCACGCACCTCGCCCCCCCTCTGTCGCCCCCGCTTGCCCCCCCTCTTTCCCCCCCAACTTTGGGGGGGATGAAAGGGGGGGAGGGGGAGGGGATCGAGACAGTCTTGGCGCTGGCGCCGTCGCTGGCCTACGTCACTTCGGACGAGCTTGATCTGCTGTACGATTTCTACCAGCAAGGCGGGGAGATCGTGGCCAAGGCCGACATCGCCGATGCCTTGAAAACGCGGATGAAAGACCCACACTCGACAGCCGTGACTTCCTACTTGACCAAGATCACCTCTGCGGTCGGCGGTGGGGCGGTCTACTCCGACTCGCGGGATAATGTGGAAGACACCGTAGAGACTCTTTTCCAGGATGGTTACCAAGGCGAACTGGCCGGTTTCTGGCGGGACTTGCTGATAATCGAGAAGCTGAACCGAGGCTATTTTGTGGAAGGGGACGGCCATGCCCTGCTCTACAGCATAGATCCCAACCCGGTCTCGTTCGACGTGGACATCCCCTTCACTTACCAGGGCGCGAAATACGACCGCAGCGGTCGCTTCGTGGGCGGGCTGTCCGGCTCCGGCAGTTTAAGCATTACCTTGGGCCATCACGAGTACGCCCAAGTTTGGCGTGTCGAATGATTAACGACCCTTACACAGAATCCAACTCTGACTATCGCCGAAACTTCATCTGTTTTGCCCTGGACTACGTGTTCTTCGCCGTGGGAATGGCCTTCGTCAGCCAGACGACGGTTTTGCCTTCCTTTATAAGCCAACTGACCGATTCGGCTCCGCTGATCGGTCTGGCCTCAACCATCCAGACCGGGGCCTGGCTGCTGCCCCAACTCATCGCGGCCAGCTACCTGGCTGACAAGGATCGCAAGAAGCCGTATTTGCTGCTGCCGGCGATCATTGGCCGCCCCGTGTTTTGGCTGTTGGCCGGGGTGCTGTTTCTAGCCGGGACCCGTGCTCCAGGTTTGGTCTTAGGGCTGTTCTTCGTCAGCCTGGCCATCTTCATGAGCACCGATGCCCTGGCTGCTGTGGCCTGGTTCGATGTCTTAAGCAAAGCCATTCCTGCCACCCGGCGAGGCCGGCTGTTTGGAATCGCACAATTCGTTTCGGGGCTGCTCATAGTGGGGACGGGCGCCGTGGTCAACGCGCTGCTGGGTCCCCAGGGCCCGCCCTTCCCCCACAACTACGCCTTGCTGTTCTTCCTGGCCGGGTTGTCTTTCTTCGTCTCTTTGTTGGCCATCGTCTTTCTGCGCGAGCCGGTCAGGCCAACACAGGACGAGCGATTGCCCTGGAATGCCTTCTTGCCCAAGCTGCTGGCGGTCTTGAGAGACAATCACACCTTCAGCCTGGTCACGGCCCTGCGGCTGCTGATGGGACTACACGGGATGGCCTTGCCCTTCTACGTTGTCTACGCCACCCAAGAACTACGCTTTGATGTCGAGGTTATTGGCCTGTTCATCTCAGCCCAACAGGTGGGTCGCATTCTGTTCGGATTCGTGTGGGGGTATCTGAACGAACGCTCTGGCAGCAAAATCGTGATTCAGCTCTCCACGCTGTTGGCTTTCGCGTCGCCGCTCCTGGCCTTGTTCATGGGGCCCATAGGCCAGTTGGCCGGCGCTTCGACCATCTACGTCTATTGCCTGATCTTCGGTGCCATCGGGGCTGTGAACAGTTCCATGATGCCGGGATTCATCAATTTCGTGTTGGAGCTGGCCCCGCCCGAGGAGCGCGCCACCTACATCGCGCTGACCAACACCTTGTGCGGCGTGCTTCTGGTAGCGCCCTTTTTAGGAGGCTGGTTGCTACAGGCAACGTCCTACCCCGTCCTTTTCGCGGCGACGGCGGGCGGCGTTGCTTTGGGGTTGGTCTTTACCTTCCGCTTGGAGGAGCCACGTCAAATTGACCGTGAAACGTGAAGGCGTGAAACGTGCCCCTGTTGTTCGCCGGAAGCCCCTCGTTCGCCGAAGGTCGTGGAGGAGGACTTCCCGCGACTGAGGCGAAAAGGGCTTCGGTCGGGAGACCTCGCCCATCAAAAGACCTTCGCCCATCGAATGGACTGTTGTGAGATGACCGTTGAAGCGATTTTGCTGGGCGCCGCTCAGGATGGGGGGGTGCCCCAGGCCGGATGCTATTGTGATAATTGTGCTGCGGCGCGCGCTGATCCGGCCAGGCGCAATTTCGTGGCCTGTTTGGGATTGGTGGATCGCGCTGCTCGCCAGAGCTGGCTGATTGACGCCACGCCCGATTTTCGAGAGCAGTTGCACGCCCTGCACAGCCTGGCTCCAGATTGTCCGCTGGCTGGCGTCTTGTTGACCCACGCTCACATCGGCCATTACGCCGGGCTGATCCACCTGGGGCGCGAGGCGTGGGGCACGCGGGATGTACCGGTCTACGCCTCACCGCGAATGGCCGACTTCTTGCGCCATAACGCCCCCTGGTCGCAACTGGTCGCGCTGGGCAACATCAGGCTGCGCTTGCTCGCGCCCGGAGAAGAGATACCACTCAGCCCCAACCTGCATCTGAGGCCCTTGCCAGTGCCCCACCGCGACGAGTTCAGCGACACGCTGGCGTTCGTAGTGCGTGGTCTAAGCAGCAGCCCGCGACGGCTGTTCTACTGCCCGGACATTGATACGTGGGACGAGTGGGAGCACGACCTGCGGCGCTTCGTGGCGGACATGGACGTGGCTTTGCTGGACGGAACCTTTTTCAGCATGGGCGAACTGCCGGGCCGTGACCTGAGTCAGATTCCGCACCCCTTGGCGACTGACACCGCCGAGCGGCTGGCGGGCGTGGATTGCGACGTGCGGCTGATCCATCTCAATCACAGCAATCCGCTGCACAGGGTTGGGCCGGAGTGGGAGTGGCTGACGGCGCGGGGAATCAGCGTGTCCGCCTTTGGCCAGCGATGGCGGTTGGGGGGCGAAGCATCGTGATGAAAGTGACGCCTCTGAGTGATTGAGCACGTGTTGGAACTTTCGTGTTTGCACAGAGAGGGGGGCTATGGTATAATAGCATACGTGATTGAGTAAGTTGAAGTTTTCTGCATTTAGTTCCTGCAGGGTATTACACAGAATGTCTCTGGTCTATGCAAATTGTGGCTGCTTACACAGAAAGCTTCTGCATTATCACCCCAGGGGGTTTTTTATACAGAAGAGTTCTGGATAAGTATATGTTAGCACACGCCGAAGTATAGAAAGTAGCAAACTGAAGGAGTGAAAAATGTCTCAAACGACTACAGAGCATACGCTGAGTACGGCGGAAGCGTTCTATCGCGTGTTCTGTGCCCTGTCCCTACAGGAGAGAATTGCAATTGTTCATTACATTTTGGCAGATGAGCAAGTTCAGCAAAGTCTCGCGCTGCCAGAAGTTCCCAACAGCATAACGTTGCAAGCGTTTGCCGAAAGCAAAGAGGATATGCCGGTCTTTGACACGGTTGGCGAACTGGTAGAGGATTTGCTGTCGCGACACTCAGAATCAGGCGCACCTCGCGGTTCAAGAAAGATATCAGGCGGATGTTAAAGCGAGGCAAATCTATGCTGTCGAGGGCAATGAGTTGGTTCTGTACAGGACCGGTACGCACTCAGACCTCTTTGCAAGTTAGGCCTCATAGAATAAGCCGCTGAACAAGGGACGTCTTTTCAGAGTCGGCGGCAATAGACAAGAAAGGAGTAAGTCATGCTGTTAAAGTCATTGGATGTTATCCGAATCGTGGGTGTTGCAGTCGCGTTTTTCTTCGGCTACCAAATTGGTTTCGCAGAGGGGTATGACCCCATTGCCCAACTACATTTCATGATCCCCATCATCATCGTCACCATTGCGGGGACATCAGGGTTGGAAGGCATCTTCTTCGCCAAAGAGTCGGCGGAGCTAAAAGGCTTCGAAGTTGGGAGCAATTATCAAAGGCAGTCTGCCATTGCATTGCTTTCCTATGCCGGAGTAGCGATTTTTGTTGCCATTAGCAATTGGGGCATCAAGTCTGAATTGACTATCCTGTTTGCTTTCATTTTCTTCTTCTTTTTCTCTGGGATTAATCATGGCGTAGACGCCATCAGAAGAAGGAATTACAAATGGCAAAACATTAATCGCCCCTTCATTACTCTGCTGTTGATCGCTGGATTGGTTTACCCCGTTATCAAAGCACTGCAGAGCTTCTAGTAGGAAGATGCCTACAGGGCCCTCGAGGCGACGCTTGACGGCGCGCCTCAAGGCTGATCGTTATACCGCTTACCCCCCCCAATCCTTTTAGGTCCAGTCTTGACCTCACGGAGGGGGCGGGCAATGACGAAGCGGGAGGTTTGAGACGCCTCCCGCTTTTGCTTCTCTATCTGGGCATCGTACCGGCGGTTGACTTGTGGGGCCTCATGCTGTACAATATCTCCGATCTACCAGTCTACCAATCTACCAATGATGAGGAGGTAAACTATGGAGTTCTCAGAGCTGATCAAGAAACGCTACAGCGTGCGGGCCTACAAGTCCGACGCGGTGGAGGATGAGGTGCTGCACCAGGTGCTTGAAGCGGCGCGCCTGGCGCCCACCGCAGCCAATCGCCAACCCTTTCAGCTCATCGTGATTCACACGGCGGGCCGAGAGGCGGAGCTGAACCGCGTCTACAGGAAGGATTGGTTCGTACAGCCACCGCTCATCATCTGCGCCTGTGGGATTCCGTCCCAGGGCTGGGTGCGACGCGAGGATGGCAAGAACTACACCGATGTGGACGTGGCCATTGTCATGGATCATCTGATTCTGGCCGCTGCCGAAGCTGGACTGGGCACGTGCTGGGTCGGCGCCTTCGATCCCGAGGCGGCGCGCGAAGTGCTGGGCCTGCCCGACGACGTGGAGCCCATCGCCTTCACGCCCCTGGGCTATCCAGCCGATCAGCCCAAGCGCAAAAGGCGCAAACCGTTGTCGGAGTTGGTGCGCTACGAAGGCTGGTGAAAGACTACAACAGATTTAGAATCAAACGGATTTGAACTTAGACCATGCACAAGAATCCGTTGTATTCCGAATCCGCTGTAGTGTCTGCTGAAAACTTTGGAAGAAGAAGATGTCCAATATGCAGTATCCAATTGCCAAACTTGTGGGAGAGGTGCCAGCGGTGAGGCCCTCGTCGCCGAGGCGAGCCGCCCAGGTCCGCTTTCCCGACGGCCGCACGTTCGAGGCACCTATCGGCACGCCGCTGGAGGCTTTCGTTCAGGCCGCCTTCCCCGATCCGCCGGTGCCAGTGATGGCCGCCCTGGTGGACGGCAAGCTGAAAGAGCTGACCTGGTCGGTCGGCTGTGACGTGAAGGCCGCGCCGGTCACTCTGGCCGATAGCGACGGCGTGAGAATCTACCGCCGCTCCCTCTCCTTTCTGCTGGTAGCTGCGGCGCAGAAGCTCTTTCCCCAGGTTCAGGTCTACGTGGACTACCCCCTTCCCTTTGGCGGCTATTTCTGCCAGGCGCGGGGGCGGGAGCCGTTTACGCCCCAGGAGCTCGATCGGCTGGCGGCGCAGATGCGGGAAATGGTCGCCGCCGATTTGCCCATCACCAAGCAAGAGGTGCCGCTGGATCAGGCGGTGGCTTTCTTTCGCGCCCAGGGCGAAGAGGATGTGGTCCGCCTGCTCACCTACCGCCGCAAGGAGTACTTGACCCTCTACCAACTGGACGGCGTGCGCGACTCCTTTCACGGGTTCATGCTGCCCTCTACCGGCTACCTGCGGCTTTTTGACCTGCGCGCCTATCCGCCCGGCTTCGTGCTTCAGTTTCCCCGCCGTTATCAGCCCACGGAGCTGCTGCCCTTTGAGGAATTCCCCCAACTGGTGGCCGTCTTCCGCGAGTATGGCGAATGGGTGCGGCGCCTGGCCGTCGAGGACGTGGGCGCGCTGAACCAGGCCATCGAAGCAGGTCGGATACCGGAGATCATCCTGGTGGCCGAAGCGTTGCACGAGCAGCGGATCGCTCAGATCGCGGGCGAGATCGCGCGGCGGCGAGGGGAGGTGCGGCTGGTGCTCATCGCTGGCCCGTCGGCTTCGGGAAAGACCACCTTCGCCCGACGGCTGGCGGTGCAACTGCTGGCCGCTGGCGTTCGCCCGGTGGCCATCGGCCTGGACGACTACTTCTTGGAGCGGGAGCACACGCCTCGGGATGAGCGCGGCGAATACGACTTCGAGGCCCTGGAAGCGGTGGATCTGTCTCTGTTCAACGATCACCTGCTGCGGCTGATGGAGGGGAAGGCGGTGACCACCCCCCATTACAACTTCCACACCGGCCGGCGCGAGGTGGGCGAGGCCCTGCATCTGGCCCCTGACCACGTCCTCCTGGTGGAGGGGATCCACGGCCTGAACCCGGCCCTGGTGCCCGCGCTGCCGCCGCAGTGCATCTATCGCATCTACGTCTCGGCCCTCACCCAACTGAACATTGACCGCCACAACCGTGTCTCTACCACCGACACCCGCCTGATCCGCCGCATCGTGCGGGACGCCTGGAACCGCGGCTACTCGGCCCAGGAGACGCTGGCCCGTTGGGGGAGCGTGCGCCGGGGCGAGAAGCGCCACATCTTCCCCTATCAAGAGAACGCCGACGTGATGTTCAACTCCGCGCTGGTGTACGAATTGGCGGTGCTGAAACCGTTGGCCGAGCCGTTGCTGTTCCAGGTCAAGCCCTCCAGCCGCGCCAGAGTCGAGGGGCGGCGGCTGCTGGCCTTCCTGGACTGGTTCTTGCCCTATGCCTTGGACATCGTCCCCAGCAACTCCATTCTGAGGGAATTCATCGGGGGGTCCATTCTGGAGGAGTTTCGGCCCTGGCGAGTGCAGAGGTAGCCGAGGCGCCCGGCAGCGAGCGGGGCTGATGGCCGTGGCTGTGTTAGAATGAGAGGGATGATCATGGATGTTGAGACCGAAAGCCAACGACTGCTAGAGCAGATTCGCCAGCGCGTTGATCCCGAGTACCAGGCAGGGTCAAGGACGGTGGTGTGCACCCAGCTCAAGGTCTATGGCGTGCGGACGCCCCATCTGCGGGAGATCGCTCGCCGCTGGCAGCGTGCTCACCAGCAAGTCGCCTGCCTGGAGCTGATGGCTTTAGTGGAAGCGTTGTGGGATGGGAGATCGCGCGAGGAGCGGCTGCTGTTCATCTATCTGCTGGGGCGCTACAAACGTTGTATTCCCGGTCTAACCTGGGCCTATTTTGACCACTGGCGCCAGGACCTCGATAACTGGGAGATAACTGATGGGCTGGGGCAGTGGGTGCTGGCCGTCTGGCTGTTGGAGGATCCAAAAGCCAGGCTGGTTCACCTGCGGAATCTGATCGCCGACGAGGACGTGTGGAGCCGCCGGCTGGCGCTGGTGACCACCGTGCCCATAAACCGAGGGCACACGGGCTTCACCATCCCCGACCTGACCGTGGAGCTCGTTGGTCGGGTCAAAGAAGAGCGGCATCCCATGATCACCAAAGCCGTCTCCTGGGCGCTGCGGGAGATGACCAAGTCACATCCGGATCGGGTGGCCGACTACCTGGAGGAGAATCGCGAGGTTCTAGCCGCTCACGTGATGCGCGAGGTGGATAATAAGCTGCGCACCGGGTTGAAGAGCGGGAAAGCTAAGGGCGGGGCGAAATGAAAGTAGGCAGTGTTAGGGGCAATTGCGTGGAATTCTCCAGCAATTTTCTAACATCACCGCGTGAGTCGTTGCCAAGCGGGTTTTTGATGCTTCCAATTTTATCAACTCCGTTGGGCGAGGGTCTCTGACCGAGCCTAAAGATCTACGGAGTGTCTTGAGGCCGCAATTATCTCAGTGGCAAATAGCGCACCTGACCTTCCCACTCATCCTCAAGACTACACTCGGTCAGCAAAATGAGGTCTTCGATGACTACGCCCATCGGGATGCCACGACTGACTTCAAAGACGCCAGGCATCGGCTTGCCAGCTTCAACCCGCTCGTAGGCATACCGTGTGATGGTCGAAACTTCATGGGTGAGCAGTACCCTTCCCTCATCAGCAGCCCACTCAAGTATAGTCGGATCATCCGCGCCTGACAGACCAACATCTTGGACACGCATGATGTCCACGTCTGGCTTTCGGCGTAGCAGACCTCGGATAATGTCGTTGTTGAAGTTCTCGTCGGCTGCCCAACGCATGGGTCAGAGCCTCCCGCTTGCCCGGCGTGCCAGTAATCGCTGTCTGATACCAGCGGGATCAAAGCGAGACTCGTTCTGCCGTCGTACCCGCTCAGCTTGCCGTCGCTGCCGATTCAAGTACGCCTCGACTTCGGCCTGCCGCCGTAGGTAATAGCCAATCGTGTAGTACACATCGGTAAGGGAGACAGAAGGATACTGTTGTACAATTTCCTCAGCAGTTGCTCCCTCCATGAAAGCCGTCACGATGGTATCCAGCGTAACACGGGTATTGCCGACATGTACGACACCATCAGCACCCATCTGCAAGGGAATGGTTTCAGTTGTCACCAGGAGTGTCGCAGTTTGTGTTTCCATAGCTTACCTTATACCCCCTTTGTGGTACATATCGTATCAGGGTCGCTGGATGCTGAGCACCTGCACCCTGACTGACTATTGATTCTACAACGATTCTGGTGTATGGTCCCCAACAATGGAGTGTACACGATCACTTTTGGAACCAGCTACCCTATTAACGCATTGCGGTAAAAGTAACACTTCCACGCTCGCGATGGATTGTCAAATCCATC
>CAZEBW010000028.1:0-44155 GCA_964510205.1 uncultured Anaerolineae bacterium | reverse complement strand
CGGTCGTCTTGTGCTACTACTCTTCCCCTGGGGATAGCGTTTATCGCGTTGATCCCGCAGACTTCTCCGGTTACACGACGGTGTCGGCCTCCGATTCGTCGCTGATTCGCATCCCCTCTCCGCCGGCTCCTGTGGGATGGAACCAGCCTTCCTTTGTTCCCGATAGCTCCTGGCAGCCTGGTGTGGAGGTGTGGTGGAGTGATTGGGCCCTTCCCATTTGGTCGCCCCTGCCCCCCGGCTCCACGTCCATCGGTCTGCGAGCCGATGGCTACCCAGAAGGTCTGAACGGGACGACTTACCTCTATCGGCGCGCCTTGACGCTTTTGCCTCCTCAATCCTGTATGCAGGTCATCGGAGCCGAATTGGAGATGTGGAGCGACAACAAGACGGAGTGGTGGTGGCAGGGCGCCTCTGTCATGTATGATGAGCAAGGGGATATCGGCTCGGTTGAGCTTTTCCCCACCCACGTCGGGCTGTACGGTGGAACTTACCTCTTGGCCATCCAGAACAGCAACGACTACGTGTGTCCCAGAGAGGATGACGACGATTGCAACCCTCACGGGACAGCTTGGCGTCTGTGTGTCACTTGGCGAGTGGCCGGCCCTTGCCAGCACGTCTACCTGCCGCTTGTCCTGAAGCCATAGGGGGAACCAAACGACGACTCAGAAACGAGGTTTCTCAAAAAGTGTCCGGTAGTGAGGCGGGCGAACAGACGAAGGAGGGAGACAAGTTGAACACAGCTTACGTGTACCATCCCATCTATCTGGAGCACAATCTAGCCGGCCATCCAGAGAACAAGGAACGCCTGGTGCGGATCATGGGGCTGCTGGAGGAACGGGGGATGCTGGACAGGCTGGTGAGTGTGGAGGCCACACCTGTTTCGCAGGAGCGTCTGGCCAGGAACCACAGCCGAAGTTACATTGACCGTGTGCGGCGGCTGGCCGAGAGAGGCGGCGGCCACCTGGACATGGACACCTACCTCAGCGCACGCTCTTACGAAGCAGGGCTGATGGCCGCCGGGGGGCTGGTGAACGCGGTGGGAGCGGTGCTAGAGGGGGAGGTGGATAACGCCTTCGCCCTGGTGCGACCGCCGGGCCACCACGCCCTAGAATCGCGAGGCATGGGCTTCTGCCTGTTCAACAACGTGGCCGTGGCCGCCCGCTACGCGCTGGAGGAAAAAGGGCTGGAGCGCGTGCTTATCGTGGACTTCGACGTCCACCACGGCAACGGCACCCAGGACGCGTTTTACGACGATCCCCGCGTCCTCTACTTCTCCACCCACCAGTACCCCTACTATCCCGGCACGGGGGACTGGCGCGAGATCGGAACGGGGGAGGGGGAGGGCTACACGGCCAACGTCCCCCTGCCGGGAGGCGTCGGCGATGAGGGCTTCGAGCGCATCTTCGACGAGTTCCTCTATCCCTTGGCCGAGCGCTGCCATCCCCAGCTCATTCTGGTTTCAGCCGGCTACGACGCCCACTGGGCCGACCCCCTGGCCGCCATGCAGCTTTCGATAACGGGCTATGCCCATGTGGCGCGGACGCTGAAGGCCCTGGCCGACCAGCTTTGTCAGGGCAGGCTCGTTTTCACCCTGGAGGGAGGCTATCAGCTCGAAGTGCTGGCCCACGCCGTGCTGAACACCTTCCACGTGCTGCTGGACGACGAGAAGATCGAAGACCCGCTTGGGCCGGCCCGCCGTCCGGAGCGGGATGTCAACGACCTGGTTGATCAGCTCAAGGGCCTGCACAGACTCGTAAACTCGTAGATTCGGGATTCGTAGGCTCGTACCCAATGTACGAATTTACGGGTTCACGAGTTTACGATTTCATCAACAAAGGAGGAATCTGTGGAACGAACTCTAGTCATCATCAAGCCCGATGGGGTGCAGCGAGGGCTGGCCGGGGCGATCATCCATCGCTTCGAGCGGCGGGGGCTGCGCATCGCGGCCATGAAGCTGATGCACATCTCGATGGAGCTGGCCCAGCGGCACTACGCTGTCCACAAGGGCAAGCCCTTCTACGAGCCGCTGCTCCAGTACATCACCTCTGGTCCCGTGGTGGTGATGGTGTTGGAGGGGGGGGATGCTATCGAGACCGTGCGGCGAACGATGGGGGCCACCAACCCCGCCCAAGCTGCGCCGGGCACTATCCGCGCCGACTTCGCCCTGGAGACGGGCCGCAACCTGGTGCACGGCTCCGATTCGCCGCAGACCGCCGCCTTCGAAGTGCCGCTCTTTTTCAGCGACGACGAGGTCCTTTCCTATTCCCGCGACACCGATCGCTGGATTTTCGAGTGAGAGTCTGGGGACATGGTTTGCCAGAGATGCTGGGATGGCAACAGAAGCCGACTGGAATCCAGTGGAAGCTGGCCCAGGCCGGCTTCTGCCTTTGAGGTTAGAGGTGCGGGACGATGCTCAATCGGCGCACACTATTTGAAAGTCTGAGGGAGATGCATGGGCGCGAATAAGGCCACCATCAGCGTGGGGGTCGGTGCAGTCGTTCTGGACGACGGCGGCCAAATTCTGTTGGTGAAGCACGTCCCCAAGGCAGGGGATTTCTGGGGCGGCCAATGGATGGTGCCTGGAGGTGGCCTGGAGGTGGGGGAGACCTTGGAAGAGGGGATAGCCAGGGAGGTGGAGGAGGAAACCAACCTCAAGGTGGAGGTGGTCAGGCATGTGTCTACTCTGGATCGGATCGTGAGGGAGGGCGACGAGGTGAAGCTGCACGTGGTGTACGTGGATTTCCTGGTACGTCCCGTGGGCGGGGATCTGCGCCCTAGTTCGGACGTCGGAGCAGCTCGCTGGTTCTCCAGAGACGAGATCAGGGTGCACTGGAACGAGATACACGTTGACACCAGACGTCTGTTGGAGAGGATGGGTTTGGGGATTAAAGTATTAGGTGCGCCCTCGCTGTGATGAGAGCGCACCTAATATGGCCTAATCATCTCGTTAGGTTAGCCCTGCAGCCTGTGGTATTTGGCCATGAGTTCCTCTTCAGTTTCCTCGTGGTCTGGATCTGGCACACAGCAATCCACGGGGCACACCAGAGCGCACTGGGACTCATCGTAATGGCCCACGCATTCTGTGCACAGGTCGGGGTTAATCTCGAAGATCTCTTCCCCCTCGGTGATGGCCTCATTCGGGCACTCCGGCTCGCAGGCCCCGCACAGAATGCATTCTTCGGTGATCATATACGCCACGACGTTCACCTCCTTCCTTTTGGCTTGATTGAAAGCCGGCCCCGGTGCATAAATCGCTCAGGGCAGCGGCCAGATTATATAGGGCTTGCTCAGATCGAGCAAGCGACAGATAATGTACAACGAGTTGGCTTTTTTGTCAAATTTCGTCCGCAAGAGCGGCGGGTTAGGCTCAAGTAGATGAGATGCCAAACGAAGTGGTGGATGACAGTCGCTCTGGTTTTCATTATGATCATGCCGGCGGGTCTGCAGGCGCCCCGCGCTGCCGAGGAGAACGTCTATTACGTCTCCCCCGACGGGGACGATGCCAATCCGGGGAGCTTCGAGCAGCCGTGGCGCACCATCCAGCACGCGGTGGACAGCGTCGAGGCGGGCGACACCATCTGGGTGCGCGGTGGCGTTTATAATGAAGGGGTGGACGTTGAAGCCAGCGGCCTGCCGGGACTGACCATCACCCTCGCCGGCTACCCAGGCGAGGCGGCGATCCTGGACGGCAGCGGGCTGGAGCGACGCGACGGCATTGACATCGGCTGGGCCGACTACTGGACCTTTCAGGATTTGGTGATCCGGGATTACAGCCAGGAGGGGGAGCGGGGCTTCGGCTTCGTCTCCTGGCAGCACAGCAAGGGCATCACCCTGCGGAATCTGGAGTTCTCTCTGGTGGGCACGCCTATCAAGTTCTACCAGGGTGGGGAGGAAGTCCTGATCGAAGACGTCTACGGTCACGACTACGATGGCGCGGGTTTCGACTGCCGGCCGGCTGGCCCCTGCCAGGGCTTCACCCTGCGGCGGGTGACTATGCTGGGCCCTGGCGAGGGCGCGGACGCTTCCGCGGACGGCTTCGCTGTGGAGCAGGGGATTGCCGTTGTGTTGGAGGATTGCATCGCCGAGGGCCACGCCGGCGATGGCTTCTCTCTCAGTTCGGACCGCACCACCCTGCGCCGCGTTCTCTCCCGCCGCAACCACGGCCACAACATCGTGCTGGGCGGCTCGGACAGCAGCTTGATCAACAGTCTGTCCTACGACAGCGGGCAAGCCAACCTGGTGCTGGCCGAGGGCGGCAGCTACACTGTCATCAACAACACCATCGCCAATCGCACCAGCGACGGCTACCTGGCCACGCTGGGCGGCTACCAGACCTCCATCCCCACCCACATCAGTCTGCGTAACAACATCTTCTACAACGACGATGCGGAGATGGCCAGCGCCGCAATCTACTATCCAGAGGGCGCGATCCTGGCCGCCGATCACAACCTCTACTACACTCCGTACCACACCGAGGAAGTGATCTGCTATGGGCCGACCGAGCGCTGCTACAGCGCCGACGAGATCAGCGACGGCGCGTGGTACGCCGAGACGGGCCACGGCCAGCACAGCCTCTACGCCGATCCTCTGTTCGTCGGTGCGCCTGACCGCGATTACCACCTGACCGCCTACAGCCCGGCCATAGACGCCGGCACAGCCGAGGGAGCGCCCAGCGTTGACCTGGACGGCGTCTCCCGTCCGCAAGGCGGAAGCTACGACGTCGGGGCCTACGAGTACGTCTTGACCTACGTCGTCAACACCACCGACGACGTCAACGACGGCCTTTGCGACGGCGCCCACTGCTCGCTGCGGGAGGCCCTGTTCGCCGCCAACTCCTGCCCCCATCCCAACACCATCGCTTTCGACATCGCCGGCTGCGAGGGCGTTTGTACCCTCCGCCCCGATGGCCCCTTGCCGGCCCTGACGGACGCCGCTACAACCATTGACGGCACGACGCAGACGCTCAAGCGGGGCGACGCCAATCCCGCTGGGCCTGAGATCGAGATTGATGGGACCAAGGCTGGCGTGCTGGCCGGTTTCCGTATCGAGTCGGCTAACCACATCATCAAGGGATTGGTGATCAACCGCTTCGTCGCACAGGGGATACTCATCTCGGGAAGCGGAGCCTTCGGGAACGTCATCGCTGGCAACTACGTCGGCACCGATGCGTCGGGCGCGGCGGCTCTGGGGAATGTGCAGGAGGGTGTCCAGATCGCGGGCGATGCCCATGATAACGTCATTGGCGGCGCGACCCCCGAGGAGAGGAACGTGATCTCAGGGAATGGCCTCAGCGGGGTGGGGATCAGGGGAGCGCATGACAATCTGGTCATCGGCAACTACATCGGCGTCGACGCCGGCGGCGCGGCGGCCCTGGCCAACGGCCGCTCAGGCGTTTCAATCAGCGCGGGCGCTCAGGGCAACGTCGTTGGCGGGACAGCCAACGGAGAGGGAAACGTCATCTCCGGCAATAGTTCCAGGGGCGTTTACATCTACGCCAGCGGGACCATGAGCAACACCGTCTCTGGCAACTATATCGGCGCCGATGCCACGGGCACTGCGGCGTTGGGCAATGGGCATGGCGGCGTCTACATTGGGGAGCCTATCGGAGGCGCCCAGGCCAACACCATTGGGCCGGGCAACGTCATCGCCCACAACGGCGGGAGCGGCGTTTTGGTAGACGGGCCGGACACCACCCGCAACACCATCACCGAAAACTCCATCACAGATAACGCCAGTCAGGGCATTGACAACTTGTATGGCGGCAACATCGAGTTGGAGCCGCCCATCATCATCAGCGCCACGGCGAGCGCCGCCTCTGGCATCGCTTGCCCCAACTGCACGGTGGAGATCTTCTCCGATCCAGGGGACGAAGGTCAGACCTACGAGGGCGCAACCGTTGCCGATGGCGAGGGCCGCTTCACCTGGACGGGCGCTGTGGTTGGCCCCTACGTCAAGGCCACGGCCACCGACGGGGCTGGCAACACCTCGGAGTTTTCGCTGCCCGTTTCGCCCGCCGGCACAGCGACGCCGACCCCCACCGCCACCCCAACCTCGACTGCTACTGCTACAGTCACTATGACGCCCACTTCTACTGTCCCGCCTACTTCTAGCGTCACGCCGACACCGACCTCCACTGCTACTGCTACCCCTACGCCCGCGGCTACGCCGACGACGAGGCATTTCGTCTACTTGCCGCTTGTCCTAAAGCGCTCCACATGATTTGGCTTGAGCCGCTCTTGTCCTTTTTGGCAAGCCGTGCTAAAATAACTATGAGGATCACTGATTTGAAGTTTGAGTTTAGATCACAGTTTTGAGATGGGAGGCATGTTATGACGGTGACGTCTTATGTGGAAGTGCTTAAGGCAGCCCGGCAATTACCGCTTAAGGATCAGGTAGAAATGGCTGAGGTGTTGCTTCGAAACCTACGCTTTGCTTTACAGAGCAAGCCCACTGAGAGTGCGGGTTATCCTCTGGGAGAATTGATCCCCTTGGCCAACATGAGCCTTGAGGAGTTGCGGGCACTGGCTGAGGCGGTTGTGGCTCCCGATCGCCAGCAGCAACTCAAGGCTTTGTTAGACAAGAATCGGTGTGGCGAACTGTCTCCTGAAGAGCAAGAGATTCTTGATGAATTGCTGACTGAGGTAGATCAGGTAGGTCTGCTGAAAGCAAGGGCACGTTATACGATGAGTCTGTATAGGCCAGATACGCGGGAAGCCGAATGAGTACCCATATTTCTGCCCAATTACGCGCCCAGGTGATCGCCAATGCAGGTGGTCGTTGTGCCTATTGCCAAAGCAAGCAGGACTTGATGGGAGTTACTTTCGAGATTGATCACATCATTCCGGAATCGGCCGGTGGTCCTACGAGCCTTGAGAACCTCTGTCTGAGTTGCCCAACTTGCAACCGTCATAAAGCGCGACGCCTGACTGCTCAAGACCCTATAAGCGGAAACTTCGTGCGCCTATTTCATCCTCTCAGGCAGGCCTGGACTGAGCACTTCACTTGGAACAGCGATGGTACAGAAGTGATAGGGCTTACCTCGGTAGGCCGAGCGACTGCCGAGGCTCTTCAAATGAACCGACCGATAATTGTTCAGCTTCGGGCCTATTGGGTAGAATTGGGTCTACACCCACCCTGCTGATTCCGCTACCGGACATTTCAGACTTGTAAGTGCAGAGAAGTTATGTATTCTCAACTAGATTTGCTCATCGTCATCGTCAACTACAATACGCGCGATCTTTTGAGGGATTGTCTGGCCTCTGTCTACGAGAGCAAGGGCGATTTCAGTTACCAGGTGTGCGTGGTGGACAACTGCTCTCAGGATGATAGCGTGGCTATGGTGCGCCAGGAGTTTCCCCAGGCGCAGCTCATCGCCAGCTCCGTCAACGGGGGATATGCCTACGCTAACAACCTGGGGCTCAGGGCCTTTGGCTTCGCTCAGGATGCATCTGACGAAGGGCCATCGTCCCGCGTTCCCAAGTATGCCCTGCTGCTCAACGCAGATACCCTGCTGCCGCCCTCGGCTCTCCAAGATATGCTGAACTTCATGGAAGCGCACCCCGAGGCCGGGGCGGCGGGGCCTAGGCTGGTCCGCGAGGACGGCAGTCTCGACCTGGCCTGTCGTCGCGGCTTCCCTACGGCGAAGGCGTTTTTCTACCGCATGATGGGCCTGAGCAAGCTCTTCCCTCGCAGCCCCCGCTTCGGGCGTTATAATCTCACCTACCTCGACCCCGATGAGCTGACCGAGGTGGATTCGGTGGTGGGGGCCTTCATGCTGGTGCGGGCCGAGGCCATCCAGCAGGTGGGGCTGTTGGATGAGGAGTTCTTCTTGTACGGCGAGGACCTCGATTGGGCCTATCGCATCAGGAAAGCCGGCTGGAAAATCTACTACAATCCCCAGGTGACGGTGCTTCACGTGAAGGCGGCCTCCACCCGACACAGCCGCAGGGCCCGCTACGAGTTCTATCGGGCCATGGACATTTTCTATCGCAAGCATTACGCCGCCGCCACCCCGTTTTGGCTTCACTGGCTGATCATCGCTGGCATCGTTTTGCAAGGCGGCCTGGCCATGTTGGGTGAGTTTCTGAAGGGTACATCTCGGAGTTAGATTCCAAGGAGAGAACGAACAATGAAGCGCAGAGCCCAATTTCTTTTCACCATCTCCCTGGTGGTGCTCGACGTTGCGGCCATCGCTTTGGCCTTCTATTTGGCCTACGTGCTGCGCCAGCGGATCCGGTGGCCGACGCCGCCGCTCAACATCGGCCCTTTTCGCAGCTACGTGGGCATGTTGGTCGTCCAGGTCTTGGCCATGTTGGTGGTCTTCTTCTTCTATCGCTTGTATCACCGCCCCCGCGCCCTCTCCTCGATTGACGAATTCTATTCCCTCTTCGGCGCGGTTTCGGTGGGCACTATCGTGGCCATCGCCCTGAACTCGTTGACCTTCAAGAACAGCGCGCTAGAGCTGGATTACTCGCGGGGCATGATCCTCTACGCCTGGTTCTTGACCATCGTCCTGGCGGGGGTGGGACGCTTCGCTCACGGACAAGTGCAGCGGGCCCTGCAAGCCCGTGGCCTGGGCGGCTCCCGCGTGCTTATCGTGGGCACGGGCGAGGTGGGCCAGATGATCTTGCAGAAAATCCTCTACCTGCCGGGCCTGGGCTACGAAGTGATGGGCTTCGTTCGGGGCGTGGAAGGCGGCGACGACCCTTCGACAGATCTTTCGACAAGCCGCCCTGCCGAAGCGTCAGGACAAGACGCAGCAGACGACTCAGGGCCAAGCTTGGGGACCGTGATGGGAGTCCCGGTGTTGGGACAGATCGGTGACATCCCCTCTCTCATTGATGCCTATTCCATTGACGAGGTCATCATCGCTCTGCCCGAGGCTTCCCACGAGGAGATACTGACCATCATCTCCCTCTGCGAACGGGGGAAGGTGAGCATCAAGGTCTATCCCGACGTCTTCCAGATCATGGCCGCCCAGGTCAGCATCGGCGATCTAGGAGGGCTGCCCCTCCTCACTGTTCGGGACATCGCCCTCAGGGGCTGGAGACTGACCCTGAAGAGGGCGGTGGACTTGATCGGCAGCGCTGTTGGCCTGGTGGCGCTATCTCCTCTTATGATGCTGGTCGCTGCCCTCGTCAAGCTGGATTCGAAGGGCCCGGTCTTCTACGTCCAGGAGCGCATGGGGCTGGACGCTGAGCCGTTTTGGATGCTCAAATTCCGCTCCATGCGGGCGGACGCCGAGGCCGAGACGGGTCCCGTGTGGGCCACTGAGGACGATCCGCGCCGCACTCGGCTGGGGGCCTTCATTCGTCGCTTTTCCATTGACGAATTCCCTCAACTCATCAACGTTCTGTTGGGCGAGATGAGCCTGGTGGGACCGCGGCCAGAGCGCCCCGTCTTCGTCGAGCAGTTCAAGCGCAGCATCCCCCGCTACATGGACCGGCACCGGGAGAAGGCTGGGCTTACCGGCTGGGCTCAGGTCAACGGCCTGCGCGGCGATACCTCCATCGCCGAAAGAACCAAGTACGACCTCTGGTACATCGAGAACTGGTCCCTCTTCTTGGATTTCAAGATCATTCTCAAAACCATCGTCAACTCTTTCATCAGCAAGAACGCCTATTAGGGATTCGTGAATTCGGGATTCGTAAATTAGGGATTCGTAAATTCGGGATTCGTGGATTCGGGATTCGTAGGTTCGGGATTCGGCGCTACGGATCTACGAGTTCAGTAGTGGATTCGATCACGTTTGCGTATGTGACTGATCCTGAGGGGAACATCATCGAACTGCAGCGATGGTCGGAGGGTGTCATTAGGGAGGGGCTGGCATGAAGAGGAAACTACGCGGTCTCAAGCGGCGAGCCATCCAACTGGATTTCGACCTCTATCGGGTGGAGGTGCCCATCCGCGGCCTGGCCGACGTGGCGCTGAGCGTGGTTGATATCTGGCCGCAAGGCGCCGAAGAGACCATCGTGTTCGTGCATGGCTACGCCGGCTGCGCCGAGACGTGGGAGTACCAGATCAACCACTTCGCGCGCCAGTATCGCGTGGTAGCGCCCGATCTGCGCGGACACGGCCAGAGCGATGCGCCCTTCACTCAGTACACCATGCCCGAACTGGTGGACGACATCAACACCATTGCGGACGCGCTCAACCTGCCGCAGAAATTCATCTTGGCCGGCCACTCCTTCGGCGGTTCCATCTGCGTGGAGTATGCCAACGCCTACCCAGAGCGACTGGAAAAGCTGATCCTGATCTCGACGGCGGGCGAGTATCCGCTCCCCCGCGTGACCTCCTGGCTCTCTCGCATCCCCACGGCGGCTTTCCGACCCTGGTGGAAATACCGCCCGCGCTGGAACGCCGAAGTCCACGTCATGAAGCGCATGATGCTGAACAACATGCGCCACTGGCGGGGCTGGTCGCTGCTGCAGAATATCCGCACCCCCACGCTGGTCATCACGGGCCAGCGGGATAGGTATTTTCCGCGCCAGGTTTTTGAGGACGTGGCCAAAATGGTGCCAGAGGCAGAGGTCATTGACATTGGCGCGTCCAAGCACAAGGTCCAGCTCGAGCGCTATCAAGCGGTCAACCGCGCCATTGAGCGTTTTATCCACCCAGGGATAGAGGGGCGGCGACTCTCCTGGCGCGAGCAGACCGCCGGCGCGAAATCGCCGCCTAGTCGTCCCTGGCTCAAGAGCTACGGCCAGTACACGCCTCACACCGTCCCGATTCCACGCCAGCCGCTGCACAAGTTCTTGGAGGTGGCGGCGGACAATGCGCCGAAACGAACCGCGACCGTGTTTTATGGCTCCAAGCTGACCTACCAGCAGCTCGAAGGGCACGTCAACCAGTTCGCCCATGCGCTGCACGGCCTGGGCGTTCGGCCGGGGGATCGCGTCATGGTGGTGCTGCCCAACGTGCCGCAGATGATCATCGCCTACTATGCGGCCCTCAAAATCGGCGGTGTGGTGGTGTTGCCCAATCCCGACGCCGATGGCCCGGCCATCATCGAGCAAATCAGGGAAACCGGCGCTCGGGTGTTGGTCACCTTGCGGGAATTCGCGGGCTTGGCGAAGCTTGCCCTGAGCATAGCCGAAGGGTCTGTGCAAGAGCGTGTTCCGCTCACCCTTGTGTTCGCCGACGTCCGCGAAGCTGTCTCGGGCCACATCTACAGGCAGCTCCTGGCCCGCTGGGAAGCGGCGGGTCTTGGCGAGCAGGATAAGGCCGACGAAAGCTACGGGGGGTACCTGATGAGGCGGCTGATGATGGACGCCGCCCGTGAGCCGCCTGAGGTGGAGGTCTCTAGCCGCGACTTGGCTGCCATCCTCTACACCAGCGGCACCACCGACGAGCCCAAGGGCGTCTGCCTGACCCACGCCAACCTGGTGGCCAACGCCCTCCAGACCCGCCACTGGATCCCCAACCTGCATTACGGCCAGGAGACCTTCCTGGCGGTCATCCCGTTGACCCACAGCTACGGCATGACCGGCGCCATGAACATCCCCATTGCCATGGGAGCGACAATCGTGCTGCTGCCGGTCTTCGAGCTGAAGCAGGTGCTCCAGCACATCAAGCAGTACAAACCGACCATCTTCCCCGGCGTCCCCTCGATCTACATGGCTATCAATCAAGCGCCCAACGTGCGGTCATACGGGCTGTCGTCCATCAAGGCCTGCATCAGCGGCGCAGCACCTCTGCCCGTCGAAGTGCAAGAGGCGTTTGAGAAACTGACGCGAGGCAGTCTGGTCGAAGGTTATGGGCTGACAGAAGCTTCTCCCGTGACCCACGCCAATCCCCTGGAGGGCGTTCGCAAAGTCGGCTCGATTGGCATTCCCATCCCCAACACCGATGCCAAGATCGTGGCCCTGGCGACCGGGCAGGACCTGCCCGCTGGGGAAATCGGCGAACTGGTGGTCAAAGGTCCCCAGGTCATGCAGGGGTATTGGGATGCAAAAGACGAAGGCGCCCCTGAGTCCGTGCTGAAAGATGGCTGGCTCCACACAGGCGACGTAGCCGTGATGGACGCTGACGGCTACTTCCGAATCATCGGCCGCAAGCGGGACACGATCATGGCCGGCGAATACAGCGTGTATCCGCGCGACGTGGAAGAGGTGCTCTATGAGAATAGCAAAGTGATGGAAGTCGCCGTCGTAGGGGTCGAGAGTGGGCAAAGCGGGCGAAATGTCAAGGCCTTCGTGGTGCCGCGCCCTGGCACGGATCTGACCAAAGAAGAGCTGTTGGCGCTCTGCTGTCAGCGCTTGGAGGAATACGCCGTGCCGTGGGACATCGAGTTCCGCCAGGAGCTGCCCAAGTCGTTCGTGGGCAAAGTCTTGCGTCGTATGCTGGTTGAGGAGTAATCAGGACAAGCTCCAGCACCCGTCCCCGGGTGCGTTGCTGGCGGGCCGGGGCCTGTCCTGAGCCTGTCGAAGGGACGGACCTTGGACTTACATCAAAACTCCAGGGAGTGAGGATGAGAGTTGGTCTGGTATTAGGCGGCGGCGGCAGTCGCGGCCTGGCCCACGTCGGTGTTCTAAAGGTCCTGGTCCGCGAACGGATTCCCATTGACCTCATCGTGGGAACGAGCATGGGCGGCATCGTGGGCGTGCTGTTTGCGCTGGGTCTCTCGCCAGATCAATTGGCTGACCAAATGGACGTCTTGCAGCGCAAATCGCCGCTCAATCTGAAACGATTGAGCGCGCGCTCTCGCCAGCGCATGCTCCGCAGCCTGCTGTCTGAAGCCGTGGGGGACAAGACTTTCGCCGACCTGAAAGTCCCCACCACCTTGATGGCCGTGGACATGATCCAGGGCGCAGAAGTCGCCCTGAACGAAGGCCCGCTCATGCCCGCCGCACTGGCGACCAGTGCTGTGCCCGTCGTCTTTCCGCCCGTCGAACTCAGCGGGATGCAACTGGCCGACGGTGGCGTGATAGACAGTCTGGCTACCCACGTGGCCTTTGAGCAGGGGGCGGACAAGGTGATCGCCGTAGACATCGAGCCGCCCCTGGAAAAGGACAACCCGTGGGTGGATCCGATCAGCGCCATTACGGGGTTTCAGTTGCCCTTTTTTTCTGGATCGGAGGATTGGTCGCAGACGCCCGATCCGCTTACCTCCGTGTGGCGTGCGGCGCGGGTGATGGCCTGGCACATTCATCAAGAGCGCTTGTCGGCTCACTCCCCCGATGTGCTGCTCCGACCCCAGGTTGAGCAGTACGGGTCGCTGGACTTCGGCGATCTGAAGGGGCCGCTGCTGGCAGGCATAGCCGAGGCAGAGCGTCGCCTGGCAGAACTCAAAGCCCTGACGAGGTGAGGAAAGCGGGGCGGCGTGCATTTGTGCAAACGCCGCCGTTGGAGTATAATCGGAGACATTCACTACCCACGGCCCTACCGAAAGAAAGTCCATCATATAACAGAGGAGGATTGCAGAAATGGCAGACAAAGAATTCAAGCCCAAAAAGATCACCATGAAAAACCTCAAGAAGGAGATGCTGGCGGCCTACAATGAGGTTGTTGAGTACCTCGAGGAACAGCGGGCAGCGCAGCTCAGACCCGAAGAGAGAATCGAGGAGAAGAAGGTCGAGGAAGCGGTGGAGGTGACAGATGCCCTGTCCACCGAAGGGATCGTTCAAGAGGTCAGTGCTCTGAAGCTGGAGATAGGGGGACTCCTCGGCCAGCTTTCTGACAGATTGGAAGGAGAAGTTGGCAAATATCGTCAGGTTAGGCAGGCGGTTGAAGCCAAACAAAAAGAGCTTCAAGAGATCTACGACATAGAGAAGTCGGCCTTGAGTTTGGCTGCTTTGATAGAAGCGCAGCATCAGAAGCGTGAACAGACCGAAGCTGAATTAGCGGGGCGCAAAGAGGAGTTGACGCAGGAGATAGAGACGCTGCGCGCGGAGTGGGAGAAGGAGAAGAAAGCTCACGAGGCGGAGATCAAAGCGCGGGATGCTGACGAGCGGAAACGTCGTGAGCGCGAGAAGGAAGAGTACGAGTACGCTTTTCAGCGTGAGCAGCAACTGGCCAGAGAGCAGTTCGAAGACGAGAAAGCGAGGCTGGAAAGAGAGATCACGTACAGAAGAGAGCAGATGGAAAAGGAATTGGCCGACAGAGAAAGAGCCGTCGTCGAACAAGAGACTGAGTTGAACGAATTGCGAAAGCAAGTCAGCGCGTTCCCCAAGGAATTGGAATCAGCGGTCAACAAAGCGGTCAAAGAAGCCGTGCAGAGAGTTGAGTCGGAAGCCAAGAACAGAGAGGAACTGTTGAAAAAAGAATTCGATGGCGAGCGGAACGTTCTGAACACTCGGATTGAGTCCCTGGAAAAAACAGTGGCCGAGCAAAACGAGCAGATTGCGAAACTGTCGCAGCAGGTGGACAAAGCCTACGGCCAGGTGCAGGACATTGCCACCAAGGCCATAGAGGGCACTTCGCAGTCCCAGTCCCTGACCAAATTGCAGCAGTTGGTGGCTGAGCAAACTCGAAAGCAATCGCCAGAAGCGTAGGCAAGGAATTCGCCCACTGTTTCAGGGCAAGGTCCAGGCCTGCCCTGGAAGGGATGCCGCCCCGCTTTTTTTCGCCCCCCGACACCGGTGGAGGTGAAGAAGGCGGGGCGGTGTGCGTTTGTGCAAAGCGCCGTCATCTAATCCAGGGGGCTGCGTACTGCCAGGCCGCCGCGCTGGAGGACGTGGGTGTAGATCATGGTGGTTTTCACATCCTTGTGGCCGAGGAGCTCCTGGACGGTGCGGATGTCGTAGCCATCCTCCAACAAATGTGTGGCGAAGGAGTGTCGGAAGACGTGCGGGGTGACGTGTTTTTCGATGCGTGTCAACTTGGCCCCCTTTCTGACTGCTCTCTGCACGGTACTCTCATGGAGGTGATGGCGACGCACGCCGCTGGAGCGAGGGTCTTTGGAAAGGTTGGACGAAGGGAAAACGTACTGTCAAATCCATTCCCTTGTCGTGGAAGAGGATGAAGCGCCTGATCCAGTTGACGTAGGCTTCCTCGGTGCGGATGGAGTAATGCTTGGTCCGTATAGCATCTCGGACATGATCCAAGAGTTTCTTCTTGCGACGTTTTGCCATGATCTCTCCCGGTCGGACTTGTGTTTCTTGACATGTTGGTGTATACTATTTGCAAGGCTATTTTACATGTTTTGTTTATCGAAGGCAAGTGCGGTACCCAGACAAAACCTTCATAAAGCACCGAAAGGGGAGATATGCGGGAAAAGTTCTGGATAAAATGTCATCGGGTGGTTTTATACAGTAAGAGGTCTGCATAGCATTCCATTTGGGGCGTTATGCAGGAGAAATGCAGCCTAAACATTGTTGGGCGCGTTATTGCGTGAATGGACAATCATACCAGAGAGGGTAATATGGACATAAAGAGATTCCTGGTTTTTGCTGGCAAAGTCATTGTGGCACTTGTCGTCACAACCTTTGTGGTGGGGCTTTTCGCTTATCCGTTGCTTACCAAAGAGTTATTCGAAAATCCCAATTCGGTTCTGGCAACAGTCTATCGAACTCAAGCGGACCCTGAATTGTGGAACCAAGTCTACATCTGGATTTTGCCAGTTCAAATTCTGCGGGCTTTCCTTATTGCGCTTGTCCTCTACCCTTTTTATGATACACTGAACCGGTGGGAGTATTGGAGACGATTTCTAGCTTTGGCTGGCTTGCTGGTGATACTTGGGCATCTTGCTGGCAGTAGTGGAATCATTGAGGGTTTATACATGATGCGCCCAGAGTTTGTTACTCCTGATATTCTATTCAGATCGCTTCCTGAACCCATTGTGCAGGGAGTGCTTATATCGGCATGGATAGCAAAGTGGATGCAGACAAAACACCCTGAACATGCAAAGTAAAACCTGCTCAGCCAGCTATTTCTTGGACAGTCAAGGTCATTCATTCTGTGTCATTAGCATTGGCTTAAACATGCACAGTTTCTCTGTGATATATTTTCGTCTAGCCTGCATGTGGGCGTGAAGACACGCCCAACAAGCGGTTGCAGCCGACCGCCTTCGGCGCGGGTATGCGTGACGCGTCTTGCCAACAATCGTTCTGGTTAGCGTGGCAGGTCTTGCCAGAGTCGGCGGCGGCTGAACCGCGAACCGTTAGGGAGCCTGCAAATACCTGCCATTCCATTGGCCGATGTTTAGGTTAGAATTAGAATATTCTGATGGCGATGGAGTTCGCCGATAACCGCGATCTCGCTGATGACTCCTATGAAATCTTATTATCAGGAGTCCATTATGCGAGGTTTTTTCTTAATTGGTTTGGGTGGTTTTCTTGGTGCTGTTCTTCGATATAGTCTTTCCGGAGCAGTTCAGTGGCTGACCCAATCGTTTCAATTCCCCTTCGGTACACTAGCTGTAAATGTCCTTGGCTCATTCTCTTTGGTCTTTCTCGCCACCTTGGCCGAGAACCTGGGTGTGTTCGGCCCGAATTTCCGTTCGTTTGTGTTCATTGGTCTTCTCGGTGCTTTTACAACCTTTTCAACTTTCAGTCTTGAATCCATGTCCCTGGTTTTTGATGGGGAGGGGATCTTGGCTGGGATCAATGTGATTGCCAATGTCGGCTTGTGTCTGGCTTCCGCCTGGATTGGCCGTGCCGCCGTGCTATGGATTTGGGGGTGAGTATGGTGCTTCCCGAAGAGGGCTCGCTGCTGAGGATCTTTATCGGCGAAAGCGATCATCACGAAGGGCAGCCCCTTTATGAGTGGCTAGTAAGGCGGGCTAAGGAGATGGAGGTGGCGGGTGCCACCGTGCTTCGCGGCGTCATGGGGTGTGGTCGCCACAGCCGCGTGCATACGGCCAAGATTCTGCGCTTATCCCAGGATTTGCCAATCGTAGTGGAGTTGGTAGATACTCGGGAGAAGCTCGAGAGCTACCTGGACGATGTCGGGCCGAGCATTCGGGATGGCCTCGCCACCATCGAAAAGGCGGAAGTCCGTTTCTATCGCGGGGGCGAATAAGCGCAGGCTCCCTAACAAATCGCTGGAGCGGACCGGGGACGCTGGCGGGTTAAGTATTGATCGTGTAGGATGGGCCAGGGTAGTGAGTAGCTGGCGGTGGTTGCCCCGGCCGCTCAGCTCAAAACGTTAGCCCGCTCGCACAATTCACAAGTGTTTTGTCCAAACAAACACAGTCAAGTTAGTATTTGAGGTAAATCCAGTGAGCAACTCCAAGAAGCAATAATCAGTTGTGCAATCTAACTGGTTCAACCTTTGGGTAGGTATTGCCAACATCGTGAGTGGGATTTTTGCTGTGTTGGCATATTTTCAGGGGCCTCCGTTACAGGCCCAAAACATACCAACTGTCGCAGGCACAGGAGATATCATAAGCGCATTTCGTGCTATGCTTATCGTTTCGTTTGGTGCAGTTATGTTGCTATCACTACAAGCGATAATTGGTCATTATGCTCCTACCAAACTCAGGCGCGCAGGGCCAGTAGAGAGAATCTATTTGGATACGGAGTTTGGGCAGAAAGAAGTTTATGTCGCGTATCGTATACCCGAAATCAAGTTTCTCATAAAAGGGATGCAAATACTGGCTGGCTCATTTGTATTTGTGGTTCTTGGTCTCGCAGTGCGAATAGCGCTACGTGTGTTTACCGGCATATGAGTTGAGCCTGGCTAAAATGAGTTGAATCGTTTTACTGGCGGAGGTAACGAATGAACATCGAAATTCGCAAGTTGGCGCCCAATCTTGTGGACGATTATGTGAGATACTTTGATACAACGCCACATGCTACCAATAAAGAGGAACATAAGTGTTACTGTGTGTGGTGGTGCAATGATGACTATGAAGGCAAAGATTTTACATTGTCGGTTGAAGTACGAAGGGACTACGCCATCCAATATGTCAAGGGTAGCAACATACAAGGCTATCTTGCCTATTGTGATGATGAGGTTGTGGGATGGTGCAATGCCAACACGAAAGCTGATTGCCTGAAATGCTACTGTTGGCGGCGGTTTATGGGTTCCGTCCCCACAGAAGAATCACACGCGGCCATAAAGGTGAAATCGATATTCTGCTTTGCTATTGCTCCGGAAATGAGAAGAAAGGGTATTGCTAAGCTGTTGTTGGAGCGTGTCTGTCAAGATGCGGCTCAAGACGGTTTTGATTTTGTGGAGGCATATCCGAATAAAGAGTTCGCTAATGAAGCGGAGGATTATATGGGGCCTGTCGAAATGTACAAGAAAAGTGGTTTTACCGTGCATTATGAAACAGCTCGGCAGTTTGTGATGAGGAAGCATCTGAAGTCATCCCTCACAATATCGTAATCTGTAATAACATCATCGTGTTTGGTTCCAGCTCGATCGCGCGATTGTAGTCTTCAATTCCCAGTTCGGAGTTGCCCATTTGGGTCACGTCCCGTCAAGTGGTGTAGATAGGATTAGCGCACGCCTCGGTCCAGCGACGCTGGTTTGTTGTCAACAAGCACTACTTCGAGGGCTGGCATGTCGGAGGCGTCTGCGTCCATCCGGCTGTTCAGAGAAGCGGAATCGGCACGCTCCTGATGCGGCAGGTACACGCTGATCTGTCACTCCAGGAGTTATGTTTCGCTGTGCTGAACTGCGGTCATCCGCTAGTCGGATTCTACAGCAGCGTCGGGTACAGCAAGGTCTCTGATCGTGCGTTGTACATTCGCGATGGCAGACTCGTGAGCGAGGAGGATCCAGCACTGGCGGTCAGCTTCCGACAGAGCTTTGATGTCGCCGCTCTCACGTGTGAAGCATTTCCTTTCGGGCGGGTTCGGATGGGCCTGCGACCCAGGTCTCTGCCGGAGGCCCGTCGCCCGGCCCGCCGCGCGGCTCAACTCAGCCGTTAGCGGAGGCGCGTCAGCGCCGACGCGAGCGTCGGGGCTTCATCCGCTTGTTAGCCGGAGGCGAGCGTCAGCGAGCCGAAGGCCAGCAAGCGGACGCAGTCCGCCGCGCCATTAGGCTCAGTGTTTGAGCAGCAAAAGATCTGCGTATCTTTGCGAGGAAAAAGCCTCGCCCGTGGAAAACACGTGGCGAGGCCCTTTGTTTTCGTTCTGCACAAAGAGGGAATCAAGTTCCCAGCAGCGCCCTGACGGCTTGCTGAGCCATCTCCAGCAGGGGCGAGGGCCACAGGCCCAGGGCAACGGTGCCCAGGGCAGCGAGGGCGACGGCCACGCCCAGCGGCCGAGATAGGCTCAAGGGCTTCGGCTCCTCAACTTCCCTCGTCCCTTGCCCCTCGTCCCTAGTCCCTTGCATATACATGACCACGATGACCCGCAGGTAGAAGAAGGCCGACAGGACGCTGTTGAGGACGCCGACGACGGCCAGCCAGGTCAGGCCGGCCTGGACAGCGGCGCTGAACAGGTAGAACTTGCCCACGAAGCCGGCCAAAGGCGGAACGCCGGCCAACGAGAGCATGAAGATGGCCATGCTCGCCGCCAGGAAGGGACGACGGGAGGCCAGGCCAGCGTAATCGGCGATCTCCACCCCGGGCTGCCCACGCTTCCCAACGACGATGGCGGTGGCGAAGGCGCCGACGTTCATCAAGGCGTAGGCCAGGAGGTAGAACAGGATGCCCGCCGCGCCGGCGGCGTTGGCAGCCACCACGCCCACCAGGATGTAGCCGGCATGGGCGATGCTGGAGTAGGCCAACATGCGCTTTATATCGCTTTGGGCAATGGCGGCTAGGTTGCCCAGGGTCATGGTCAGCACGGCCAGCGCCGCCAGGGGAACCGCCCAGCTCGAGGCCAGGGCCGGGAAGGCGTAGAGCAAAACGCGGGCCAGGGCGGCGAAGCCAGCGGCCTTGGCCCCCACCGACATGAAGGCCGTGACCGAGGTAGGCGCTCCCTGGTAGACGTCGGGCACCCACATGTGGAACGGCGCCAACGCCACCTTGAAGGCGAAACCGATGAGCAGCAGGCCCAGGGCGATGGTTAGATAAGCCCCCCCG
This sequence comes from uncultured Anaerolineae bacterium, assembly GCA_964510205.1. Taxonomy (GTDB): domain Bacteria; phylum Chloroflexota; class Anaerolineae; order VGOG01; family VGOG01; genus CAZEBW01. The sequence goes on along the minus strand of CAZEBW010000028.1, from coordinate 24,237 downwards.
CTGGCGCTCCCCAAGAAGCCGACGATGCCGGCCAGGTTGGTCGTCCCGGTGGCGCCGTAGGTCAGGGCGATGCCGTACAGGAAGAAGCCTGAGGCGAATGCGCCCAGCAGGAAGTACTTCAGAGCCGCTTCGCTGGACTCTGTCCGAGCGCGGTTGAGGCCGCTCAGTACGTACAGCGGGATGGAGAGGATCTCCAATCCGAGGAAGATGACGACCAGGTCGGTGGCCGCGCCCATCAGCATCATGCCCGCCGTGGCCAGGAGCAGCAGGGCGTAGTACTCGCCGACGGCCAATCCCTCTCGGTCTACGTACTCGATGGAGATGAGAATCGCTAACCCTGCCGTGATCAAGAACACCAGGTTGAGGAACAGACTGTAGCCATCGGCGGCGGCCATTCCTTCGGCGGGGCTCAGGACAAGGTTTTGAAAACTGGACGGTTCGCGCCCCCAGGTCACCAGCATCACCGCAGCGGAGAGGATCACCCCTGCCAGGCTGAGCCAAGCCGGCAGGGTTTCTTGTTCCTCGCCCCTGAAGAGATCAGCCAGCAGGACAACCAGAGCTGCCACGATGATGACGAACTGCGGAGCGAGAACCACCAGATTCAAGCTGGGAATCTCTATGTTCATATCAACCTTCACGTTTCACGCTTCACGTTTTACGGCCCAGCAACCTGAGCCAACAACGCCGCCACCGACGCCCCCATCTTATCGAAAAACAGGTTGGGAAACACGCCGATCAGGAAGATGAGGACGACGATGGGCACCAGGACGGCGATCTCGCGCCGCGTCAGATCCTCCAATTCTCGATTGGCCGGCTTGTCCAGCGGGCCGTGCATCACCTGGCGGAACATGGTCAGCATGTACCAGGCCCCCAGGATGATGCCCAGAGCGGCGAAGACGGCGTAGACTACGTTGGCACGGAAGGCGCCCACCAAAATGGTAAACTCGCCGACGAAGCCGTTCAAGCCGGGCAATCCAACGGAAGAAAAAGTGACGATCAGCAGGAAGAGGCCGAAGACGGGTAGCTGCTTCCAAAGCCCTCCGAAGTCCTCGATCAATCGGGTGTGGCGGCGCTCGTAGAGCATACCCACCAGCAGGAATAAGCCCCCGGTGCTGAGGCCGTGGTTGACCATTTGCAGAACGCCGCCCGATACCCCCTGGGTGTTCAGGGTGAAGATGCCCAGCACCACGAAGCCCAGGTGGCTGACGCTGGAGTAGGCCACCAGGCTCTTGACGTCTCGCTGCATCAGGGCCACCAGCGCGCCGTAGACGATGCCGATCAGGGCCAGGATGGACAGCAAGGGCGCGAAGGTCGCCGAGGCGTCCGGAAAGAGCGGCAGGCAGAAGCGGACGAAGCCGTAGGTCCCCATCTTCAGCAGGACGCCGGCCAGGATCACGCTGCCGGCGGTAGGCGCTTCCACGTGGGCGTTGGGCAGCCAGGTGTGGAAAGGGAAGAGGGGCACTTTGATGGCGAAGGCCAGGGCGAAGGCCAGGAATAGCCAGGTCTGGGCGGCGGCAGGCACATCGAACTCCTGCAAGTGAAGCAGATCGAAAGTAGGCTGGCCAGTGGCCTGCGCGTTCATGAAATACAGCACCAGGATCGCGACCAACATCAGCGCGCTGCCGCCGAAGGTGTAGAGAAAGAACTTCACGGCGGCGTAGATGCGGCGGGCGCCGCCCCAACGCCCGATTAAGAAGTACATGGGGATCAGCGTCGCCTCCCAGAAAACGAAGAACAGGAAGAGGTCGAGGGAGACGAAGACGCCGATCATGCCCATCTCCAAAAGGAGCATGAAGATGTAGTACTCCTTGACCCTCTCGGTGATGGCCGTCCAGGAGGAAAGGATGGCCACCGCCGAGAGAAGGGTGGTCAACAGCACCAGGAAGAGGCTGATGCCGTCCACGCCCAGGTGGTAGCTGACTCCCAGGCTGGGGATCCAGGGGACGTTTTCCACGAACTGCATCCCTGTGGTCTGTGGCTGGAAGTAGAAGAAGAGGGGCAGCGAGAGCAGGAAGTTGGCCCCGGTCACGCCCAGAGCCAGCCATTTGACGAGAGCCTCGCCCCCCTTCATCCCCCCCAACCCTTCGCCAAGGCTCAGGGCAGGCTTTGGGGGGGAAAGAGGGAGGGCACTGATGAACAGGATGCCCAGCGCTCCGAGGAGCGGCAGGAAGGTGATCAAAGAAAGGATGGGGAATCCTACCTCATTCAATGTCTCCAACCTCCAAACCCCGAACAAGACTTCGGCGAGCTCAGTCGAGCCGTTCGGGACTCCAACCTCCAACTTCTAAATTCCAACTTCCAACCTCCAACCTCCAATTTCTAATTCCCAAACGCGATTTGCGACAAGAGCTGCTCCACTGCGGGTTGGATGCAATTGAGAAAGGGAGGCGGGTAAAGGCCGATCAGAATGATCAGAATCGCCAGCGGGACCAGGACGATGACCTCCCGCGCTGACAGGTCCTTTAGCTTGCGATTCTCATTAGTTGGCTCGCCCTGCACCACCCGCTGGAACATCCACAGCAGATAGGCGACGGCCAGGACGATGCCCAGGGCGGCGATGATGGCGTAGACGACGTTGGACTTGACAGCGCCTGCTATGATCAGGAACTCCCCTACGAAGCCATTAAAGCCGGGCAGGCCCATGGAGGAGAGGGTGACGATCAACAGGAAGACTGAGAAAACAGGTATGACCTTCCACAGCCCTCCGAAGTCCTCGATCAAGCGGGTGTGTCTTCGCTCGTAGAGCATGCCCACCAGCAGGAACAGGGCGCCGGTGCTGAGGCCGTGGTTGACCATCTGCAGGATGCCGCCCGATAGCCCCTGGGCGTTCAGGGTGAAGATGCCCAGCACCACGAAGCCCAGATGGCTGACGCTGGAGTAGGCCACCAGGCTCTTGACGTCTCTTTGCATCAGGGCCACCAGCGCGCCGTAGACGATGCCGATCAGGGCCAGGATGGACAGCAAGGGCGCGAAGGTCGCCGAGGCGTCCGGAAAGAGCGGCAGGCAGAAGCGGACGAAGCCGTAGGTCCCCATCTTCAGCAGGACGCCGGCCAGGATCACGCTGCCGGCGGTAGGCGCTTCCACGTGGGCGTTGGGCAGCCAGGTGTGGAAAGGGAAGAGGGGCACTTTGATGGCGAAGGCCAGGGCGAAGGCCAGGAATAGCCAGGTCTGGGCGGCGGCAGGCACATCGAACTCCTGCAAGTGAAGCAGATCGAAAGTAGGCTGGCCAGTGGCCTGCGCGTTCATGAAATACAGCACCAGGATCGCGACCAACATCAGCGCGCTGCCGCCGAAGGTGTAGAGAAAGAACTTCACGGCGGCGTAGATGCGGCGGGCGCCGCCCCAACGCCCGATTAAGAAGTACATGGGGATCAGCGTCGCCTCCCAGAAAACGAAGAACAGGAAGAGGTCGAGGGAGACGAAGACGCCGATCATGCCCATCTCCAAAAGGAGCATGAAGATGTAGTACTCCTTGACCCTCTCGGTGATGGCCGTCCAGGAGGAAAGGATGGCCACCGCCGAGAGAAGGGTGGTCAACAGCACCAGGAAGAGGCTGATGCCGTCCACGCCCAGGTGGTAGCTGACTCCCAGGCTGGGGATCCAGGGGACGTTTTCCACGAACTGCATCCCTGTGGTCTGTGGCTGGAAGTAGAAGAAGAGGGGCAGCGAGAGCAGGAAGTTGGCCCCGGTCACGCCCAGAGCCAGCCATTTGACGAGAGCCTCGCCCCCCTTCATCCCCCCCAACCCTTCGCCAAGGCTCAGGGCAGGCTTTGGGGGGGAAAGAGGGAGGGCACTGATGAACAGGATGCCCAGCGCTCCGAGGAGCGGCAGGAAGGTGATCAAAGAAAGGATGGGGAATCCTACCTCATTCAATGTCTCCAACCTCCAAACCCCGAACAAGACTTCGGCGAGCTCAGTCGAGCCGTTCGGGACTCCAGACTCCAACTTCTAACTTCCAACCTCCAACCTCCAAACGCACTCAGCGAAGAGCAAAGTACCCAATGATGGCTACCGCGCCCACCAGGATAACTAAGGCATAGTCGCGCACGTAGCCTGTTTGAATCTTTCGCACCGAGCTGCTGCCCCTCCCAACGGCGTGAGCGATGCCATTGACCAACCCATCGAGGACTTTGGGGTCGAACACGTCGGCGGAGAGGGAGGCTAGGGCTTTGGTGGCGCGGGCCACGCCGTTAACCAGCCCTTCGATGAGCCTCATGTCGAACACTTCGGCCAGGAAACGGGCCAGCCTTCGCAGGGGGTTGACCACCAGGGCCATGTAGATTTCGTCCACGTAGTACTTGTTGGAGAGCAGCTTGTACAGAGGAGCATATCGTCTGCTCAAGCGACCCGGCAGGCTGGGTTTCACCAGATACATATACTGGGCCAGAACGATACTTACAAAAGCTACCACGGCTGAAAGCGCCATCAGCACCCATTCCAGGATTCCGCTGGCTTCGGCAGCGTGCCCACCCTCGTGGGCGAAGACCGGCTCCAAGAAACCCTCGATGGCTGAGAGATGCGGTATACCCATCACCCCGCCGACCACGGCCAGCACTGCCAGGATGGTCAGGGGCCTGGTCATGATAGGCGGCGACTCGTGGGCGTGCTCGAATAGCTCCCGCTCGCGGGGCTGCCCCCAGAAGGTGAGGAACACGGCGCGGAAGGCGTAGAAGGCGGTCAGGAAGGCGGTGACGATGCCGATCAGCCACAGGATCACCGATCTGTTGAAGGCGTGCCACAGGATCTCGTCCTTGCTGAAGAATCCCGACAGCAGGGGGAATCCCGCCAGGGCCGCCGCCCCTGCCAGGAACGTCCGATAGGTTGTCCTCATCTTGTCCTTGAGTCCGCCCATCTTGCGCATGTCCAGCTCGCCCGCCAGGCCGTGCATCACGCTGCCGGCCGCCAGGAACAGGAGGGCCTTGAAGAAGGCGTGGGTGGTGAGGTGGAAGATGCCTGAGGCGTAGGCTCCCACCCCCACGGCCAGGAACATGTACCCCAACTGGCTGATGGTGGAGTAGGCCAGCACGCGCTTGATGTCGGTTTGCACCAGGGCGATGGTCGCCGCGAAGAAGGCGGTGACCGCGCCGATGACGGCTACCACGGTCATAGAAGCGGGCGCCAGCTCAAACAGCACGTGCGTGCGGGCCACCATGTATACGCCAGCGGTGACCATGGTGGCGGCGTGGATGAGGGCCGAGACCGGCGTGGGACCCTCCATGGCGTCGGGCAGCCAGACGTAGAGCGGGATCTGGGCCGACTTGCCCGCCGCTCCGGCGAACAGCAGCAGGGTGATGGCCGTGGCCAGCCCAGTGGTGAGCGCGTGCGGCGCTTGCTCGAACACCTCGGCGTAGCCCAGCGTGCCGAAGGTGGCGAAGATGAGCATCACCCCCAGGGCGAAGCCGAAGTCGCCCACCCGCGTGACCAGGAAGGCTTTCTTGCCCGCCTCGGCCGCCGCTGGCCGTTCGAACCAGAAGCCGATGAGCAGGTAAGAGCACAGCCCCACCAGCTCCCAACCGACGTACAACAGCAGGAAGTTGTCGGCCAGCACCAGGATCAGCATGGAGAAGATGAACAGGTTGAGCAGGGTGAAGAAGCGGGCGTAGCGCTCGTCCTCGGCCATGTAGCCGATGGAGTAGACGTGGATCAGAAAGCCCACGCCTGTGACCACCAGCGTCATCAGGGTGGAGAGCTGATCCACGAGCAGCGCGGCCTCTATTCGGAAGTCGCCCACCGCGATCCACGAGAACAGCGGCACGGTCCGCCCGTGGTCCTCTCCGAGCAAGGTCAGGAACGCGCCGACGCCCACCAGGAACGAAAGCCCCACCGCCGTGCAGGCAACCCGCCCGACCCACGTCTTGCCGATCCTGCGCCCCAAGAAGCCGTTGATCAGTACTCCCAATATGGGGAATAAGAGAATCAACCAGGCGAAATCCAGCATTAAGGCCTCCAGTCAAGGGACAAGGGGCTAGGGACAAGGGACTAGGGATCAGGGACTAATCCCTTGCCCCTTGTCCCTAGCCCCTTGTCCCTTTACCACTTCAGCAAATTGATCTCATCCACGTCAGTCGTCTCCTGGTGACGAAAGATTGATACGATGATGCCCAATCCCACCGCCACCTCTGCGGCGGCCACGGCCATCACCAGGAACACGACGATCTGACCATCCAACGAATTGAGGTAACGGGAGAAGGTGACGAAGGCCAGGCCAGCAGCGCCCATCATCATCTCGATGCACATCAGGATGACGATGGCGTTGCGCCGCACCAGCACGCCGACGATGGCGATGACGAAGATAATGGCACTTAGAGCCAGGTAGTACGATGATGGAATCATAATCAGTCCTGGATATTGGGTATTGGGTATTGGGTATTGGGTTTCTTTTTTGCCAGAACCACTGCACCTACGATGCCGATCAGGAGCAGGACGGCGGCCAGCTCGAAGGCTAGGAGGTAGTCAGTGAACAGCAGCTCACCGATGGCTTGCACGTTGCCCACGCGGGCGATGGCCTCTGGCGTGTCAGAGCCCTGAGTCCCGGTCAGCGTTCCACTGATGAGAACGTAGCCCACTTCCACTAATAGCACAACGGTCAAGGCGATGGTCAAGTAGATTCGTAGATTCGTAGATTCGTGGATTCGTAGATTTGCTGTTTCTTCACTCCCACCTAGCAGCATGGTGGCGAACAGGAACAGCACTACGATGGCTCCCGCGTAGACGATCACCTGAGCGGCGGCCAGGAACTGGGCGTTGAGCAGAAGGTACAGTCCGGCCAGGCTGCAGAAGTTGACCAGCAGGCACAGCGCGCTGTAGATGGTCTTCCTGATGAGAATCACGCCCAAGGCGGCGGCGATGGCGATGGTTCCTAGAACGATGAACAGAATCAGCTCCATGAAAAGGCTAGTCCTCCACGTAACTATTGTCATTGCGAGCGGAGCGAAGCAATCCCCCGCCTCCAACTGCAAGCAACAGTGGGGATTGCTTCGTCACTTCGTTCCTCGCAATGACACTCTTGAACGGCTGTCCTCCAACACAATAACGTGAGGCGCGGCCGGGGTGAGCAGTCGCTCCTTGGTGTAGACCAAGTCGTCCCGCTCATAGTCGGACAGGGCGAACTCGTGCCTCAGCTTGATGGCCCCGGTGGGGCAGGCCTCCTCGCAGTAGCCGCAGAAGATGCAGCGGCTGAGGTTGATCTCGTAGACCTGGGCGTAGCGCTCGCCCTCGGAGTGGCGCTCGCCATCGGTGTTTTCCCCAGCCTCGACATAAATGCAGTCGGCCGGACAATAGGCCGCGCAGAGGCCGCAGCCCACACACAGCTCCAGCCCCTCCTCCCGCTGCAGCTCGTGCCGTCCGCGGAAGCGGGGGTGGAGGCGAACCCTTTCCTCAGGATACTGAACAGTGACGGGCTTGGTGAACAAATACCTGAGGGTCACCCCCATGCCTCTGAGAATTTGGTATAAACCTTTGACCGCTTCGATAATTACCATTTCCAATGATGTTAGGGACAAGGGACTAGGGACAAGGGATAAGGGCCTGATCTAGTCCCTAGTCCCTGGTCCCTAATCCCTAGTTCCCTAATCCCTCCCATTTATCCAATCTCCAACCTCTAGGCGAGCAGGACTACCACGACAGCAGTCACCGCCAAATTGACCAGCGCCAGCGGCGCCAGGAACTTCCAGCAGAACTTCATCAGCTTGTCGTAGCGCACGCGGGGCAGGCTGGACCGCACCCAGACGAAGACGAAGATCATGAACACCGTTTTGACCAAGAACCAAAACGGCGGGATGAGAGGGTGCAGGTCCGCAAAAGGCCCCTGCCAGCCGCCTAGGAACAGGGTGGTGACGATGGCGCTGGCGGTGATCATGTGGATGTACTCGGCCATGAAGAACAGCGGGAATTTGATGCCCCCGTACTCGGTGGCGTAGCCAGAAACCAACTCGTTTTCTGTCTCTGGCAGGTCGAAGGGGGTGCGGCCGGCCTCGGCGAAGCTGCAAATCAAGTAGATGATGAAGGCCACGGGCTGCAGCACGATGAGGGGCAAGCTGCTCTGGTACTCCACGATCCGCACCAGGCTCAGATTGCCCACCAGCAGCAAGACGCTGAGCAAAGCCAGGCCCATGGGCAGCTCGTAGCTGATCATCTGGGCGGCGGTGCGCAGGGCTCCCAACAGGGAATACTTGTTGTTGGACGACCAGCCGCCCAGCACCACGCCGTAGGTGGCTAGGCTGACCACCGCTAGGAGATAGAGCACCCCGACGTTGACATCGGCCACGTAGAGCGGGATTTCGCGGCCGAAGAGATGGACGGACCTGCCCATGGGAACGACGGCGAAGGCCAGAAGAGCGGTGGCTATAGACAGTCCCGGCGCGATGACGTAGAGCACCTTGTCTGCTTTGGAAGGGATGATCTCTTCTTTGAATATGGCCTTGACTGCGTCGGCCACGGGCTGCAAGAGGCCGAAAGGCCCGGCCCGATTGGGGCCGTAGCGTATGGTGAAGCGGGCCGCCACCTTGCGCTCGAACCAGGTGGTGTAGGCGAAGCCGACCAGCAGGCCGACGACAAGGATGATGCTTTTGATGAGGGGGATGACGATGGTTGCGATTAAGTCCATTTGTCCTTTATCAAGATGAGATTTGAGGCGTGATGCGTGAAACGTAAAACGTAAGTCTCACGTTTCACGCTTCACGTTTCACTTTGTAATCTTTACCCAGGTAACGATCGCTTCTCTATCCAGCAGGGCAACAACCGGCGCCTCGGCGAAGCCACGAGGCACGAAAACGCAGCCGGGGCGGATGTCGTCGGTGACTCTGGCCGTCAGTTTCAACTCTCCCTTCGGTGAAGCGACAGTCACTGCTGCGCCGTCGGCGATGCCCAGCGCCTCGGCGTCGGCGGGGTTGATCTCCACGAAGGGCTGCGGCACAAACTGGCGCAGGATGTCCGATTGGGCCAGGCGAATGTCGCCATCGTAGAGCAAGCGGCCGGTGACCAGGGCCAGCGGATACTCGCTGTCGCCCGCCGGCGGCTGATACCCAAAGGATTCGAAGCTTGAATCCCCTTGTCCCTCGTCCCTAGTCCCTTGTCCCTTATCCACGGGCGCAAGTCTGGCCATCTCGGCCATCACGGTCTCAGCCGATGTGTGACCCAAGTTGCTGCCCATAGCCTCGGCCAAGTCAGCCAAAATTTGGTCATCGGCCCTGGCCTCGCCCGGAGGACGCAACGCGCCTCGTATCCTCTGCACCCGTCCTGTCAGGTTGGTAAAAGTGCCCTCCATCTCGGCAAAGCTGGCCGCCGGCAGCACCACGTCGGCCCGTTGAGCCGTTTCGGTCAAGAAAAGATCTTGCACGATCAAAAAGTCCAGCTTTTCCAGAGCTTCCTTGTCTGCATGGGTGGCTGGGTCAGATTTCATCACGTAGAGGGCTCTGAGCTTGCCTTCGGTAGCCGCCTCCAGCATCTCGTCTACAGATAGCCCCGCCTGGGATGACAGCTCCGTACGCCAGCGTCTACCGAATCTTTGCAGCGCTTGGTCGTTGGTCAGACTCTGGCGGCCCGGAAGCAGGTGGGGAGCTACGCCCATCTCTAGAGCGCCCAGCGAGTTGCAGTCCTGGGCCAGGTAGTAGGGGCCGGCGCTGTTGGCCAGGGATTGGAGATTGGAGATTGGAGATTGAATATTGGATATTGGGCCGCAGATGATGAGGGCACGCTCAGCCTGGGCCAGCATTTCCGCCGCCTGGCGCAGTGGTTCACGCGAGACACCGGTCACCTCTTCAATGTTCGACGTTTCACGTTTCACGTTTGACGTTTCACGCTTCACGCTTGTCCTGAGCCCCGTCGAAGGGCTTGACGTTTCACGTTTGATCAGCCCATTGAGCAACGCCGCCTCAGTCCCCGGCTTATACGCCAGCCAGGGGCCGCCATAGCGATTCAGAGCTATGCGGCGCGGATTGGCCACGATGACTTTCGTCCCCCTGGTCAGCACCGCCCGCCGGATGAGAAGCTCGACGATGGGCGCTTCCTCGGCGGGATCAACGCCCAGCAGGAGGATGACGTCAGCCTCTCCTATTTCGGCCAGGGAGGGCAAGGGCCGGGCGCCGTCGGGCAGGCGGCCGATGTGGTCCACGTTGTTGGCGCCCACCACGGCCCGCATGAATCGCTGGAAGAGGTAGTTGGCCTCGTTGGTGGCCCGGCTCGAGCCGATGCCGCCCACGCTGTCCGGCCCGCTCTCCGCTATGATCTCGCCCAATCGTTGGCTGATCACGCTCAGCGCCTCTTGCCAGGTGGCGGGCTCCAGCTCGTCGCCTCTCCTGATCAGCGGGGTCTTCAGCCTGTGGGGGCTGTGGACGAAGGCGTGGGCGAAGCGTCCTTTGTCGCACAGCCACTGGTCGTTGACCTCGGCGTTCTCTCGCGCCCCGATGCGGCGCAGCCTGTTCATCTTGACGTCCAGGGTGACGTTGCAGCCCACGCCGCAGTAGGGGCAGACGCTGGGCGTGCGCTCCAGCTCCCAACGGCGGGCCTGGAAGCGGAACACTCGGCTGGTGAGAGCCCCCACGGGGCAGAGGTCCACGATATTGCCTGAGAAGACGGAATCGAGGGGGTAGCCGGAGAAGGTGTCCACCCTGGTGTGGCGTCCCCGCTCAAAGTAGTCCAACTGCACTTCATCAGCCCACTCTTCCAGGAATCGCACGCAGCGCCGGCAGAGGATACAGCGCTCCTCGTCCTTGACGATGAGGGGGCTGAGAGCGAGGGCCTTTCTCTGGTGGCGTTTCTCTTCCCCGAAGCGGCTCTCGGCGGCCCCGTACTTGAAGGCCCAGTCCTGGAGCGTGCATTCCCCGCCCTTATCGCAGATGGGACAATCGAGGGGGTGATTGATGAGCAGGAACTCCAGCATTCCCTGGCGGGTCTTGGCCACCGCTGGCGTGTTGGTGCGCACCACCATCCCTTCCCGCACGGGCGTGGTGCAGGCCGTCTGCAGGCCGCGCATCTTCTCGATCTCCACCAGGCACAGGCGGCAGCCCCCCAGCGGGAGCAGCTTCTCGTGATGGCAGAGGGTGGGGATCTCGATGCCGGCACGCTTGGCGGCATCCAGCACCAGGGTTCCCGCCGGGACTGTTACCTCTTGATCGTCTATGGTGAGAGTTACCAGTGGTTGCATATATCAAAATCCTGTGCTGCACACGTTAGGCAGCCTGGAATGATTGGGCCGAAGGCTGTTACAGCAACTCGCGAAACTCGTCAACGCTGATGTCTGCATCGCGCAAAATGGCCCGCAGAGTGCCGACGGGGACTGTCCGTCCTTTGTGAACGGGTACGGTCACTCGTTTTCCATCGGATGCACGGCGCATGTGCAGATGGCTGCCGCGTTGTCGCTGTTCCTCAAAGCCTGCACGTTTCAGCGCTCGAATCAATCGCTGGCAATCAACTCGTGGAAGCTTTGGGTTCATGCTGCCACCGGCACTGATAGGCGAGTGATGAACACCGGTTCCCGTTCCAGAGGAACAACTTCTCCGTCTTGCAGCATACTTTCGATGTGGAGTTCTATCGCCTCGGCGATATTGGCGCGAGCCTCATCTATGGTGGATCCGAAAGTGTGACAACCTGGCAAGGCTGGGACATAAGCGTGAAATGCTTCCTCGTCTGGTTCTATCACTACTGTGAATTGGTGGATTTTCATAGGAGCACCTCTCTATGAAGTGGTGGCGAATTTACGAATGAACGAATGTCCGACTATCAGACTATACAACGTTTCTCCCGAATGTGAACCAGGTACTCGTCGCGGAAGTGCTTGATGCTGGAAGTGACGGGTCCCAGGGCCGCGTCGCCCAGGGGACAGAAGCTCTTGCCGCCGATGTTGTCGCAGATGTCCAGCAGGAGGTCCAAGTCTTCCTCGCATCCCCTCCCACGCTCGATGCGGTGCAAAATCTTATACATCCAATCGGTGCCCTCGCGGCAGGGGAGACACTGGCCACAGGACTCGTGGCGGAAGAAGGCGGCCAGCCGCTCCACCACCCTGACGATGCACGTCCCCTCGCCGATGACGATCACCGCCCCGGAGCCCAGCATGGAGCCGGCCTCCATCAGCGATTCGAAGTCCAGATTCACCTGGTCTATGGCCTCGGCGGGGAGCATGGGCGTGGAAGCTCCGCCGGGGATGATGGCTTTGATGGGCTTGCCGTTCAGCGGTCCGCCCGCGTAATCGTTGATCAGCGTGCGCAGGGGCGTGCCCAGAGGCAGCTCGTAGACGCCGGGCTTCTTGACGTGGCCGCTGATGGCGAAGAGCTTAGGTCCTGGGCTCTTCTCCGTCCCAAAGCCCCGGTACCACTCGGGCCCGTGCTGGACGATGAAGGGCACGTTGAACAGCGTCTCCACGTTGTTGATGATGGTCGGCTTGCGGTAGATGCCCTCGCTGGCCGGGAAGGGCGGTTTGAGCTTGGGATGGCCCCGATCCCCCTCCAGCGAGCTGAGCAGCGCGGTCTCCTCGCCGCAGATGTAGGCCCCCGCGCCGCGATGCACCACCAGGTCCAGATCATAGCCGCTGCCCAGAATATCCTGCCCCAGGTAGCCCTGCTCGTAGGCCTGTTCGATAGCGTGTTCCAGCCGTTCGGCGCCGAAGGCGTATTCGCCTCGGATGTAGATGAAAGCCAGTTCCGCCTGGCAGGCGTAGGAGGAGATGACGATGCCTTCGAGGAGGCCGTGGGGGTCGTGTTCGATGAGCACGCGGTCTTTGAACGTGCCCGGCTCGCCCTCGTCGGCGTTGCACACCAGGTAGCGGGGGAAGACGCCTTTGGGCAGGAAGCTCCATTTCACCCCCGCCGGGAACCCCGCGCCACCGCGCCCCCTCAAGCCCGACGCCTTGACCAGCTCCACCAGCTCCTGGGGTTGATACTCCCTCAGCGCCGTGGCCAGGGCCTGATACCCGCCTCGCTCGATGTAGGTTTTGATTTCGTGGGAGTCAGGGACGCCCACGTTTCGCAGTAGGACTTTTTCGTCCATTCGGTTGCCTTAATTCCGAACCTCAAATCTGCCACGAATTACACGAACTCGGAAGTGGAAACGGCTTTCACTAATTTCCCTCCACTTCGTGTTAATTCGTGAAATTCGTGGCGGATAAACGCCGATCACCGCACGACGACCTGGATGGAGTAAGTCTCCAGCGGATCCACGTCCTCTTCCCAGGGGCGGTGGTAGACCAGCTTGAGAGTGGTCGTGCCTGCCTTCACCGCCTCGAAGCGGAGGGTCTGCACGCCTCCCGCCCCCAGGGCTTCGGATTCCGCCTTGAACTCCGCTTCGCCCACCTGCCGGAGCACCTGCTCGTCGAGGGGTTCCGCCGCCTCCCACGAGTAGCCCGTGGTCGGATTGCCCTCCAGGGTGACGACCAGGGTTTGGCCCTTCTTGAGCTGCATCTCGCGGCCGTCATCGGCGGTGGTTGCCTTGACCTCCTGCTGCTGTGGGCTGCAGGCGGTCGCTAGGGTCAAGGCTAGTAGTAGGGTGAGTAGTGCGATAAAACTGAACTTGTTGTTGAGCATTTCAGTTACTCCTTTGGAGAGGCTTGACTAACAGTCAAGGAATAGAACCACAGTGTAGTCGAAGATCAAGTCTTTTGCACACACGTACGAATACCAGGTCCGCTTCAGGAGGTTACGCGGGTCGCACGCTAGCCAGTGGAATTACTATCAGCTACGACAAGTCCGTCTCTGCTCGCATTGACCGCTTGATATGTGCCCGAAGCGTGATCTCTAGTCTTTGTAATGAATTCCCAGCTCCGACCGTCATCAAGTTCCAGCGTTAGTTGTTGACCAAGGCCCAAATCCTTCTCGCCAGAAATTACCGATATCTGTGCCGTGATTTCTCTTAAGCTTTCAATTTCCTCATCGCCGGCAGAGCCCGAGACAACTATGTACTCTTGAATGACTTGAAGACTATACGAGACATCAGCTAGATACTGCCCTTCTCGTAGTACCCTGCCTTGCCCAGAAGGTGTTCCAACGATCCTTCTTCGTTTCTTGGTCATCCCTGTTCCTCCCTAAAACACGTGTTCTGCTTGCATTGGTGGACGCTCTATCCTTTTAACAACACCTCTGCCTATGGCTCGCACGTCCCACATGGAGCATATCCATAGGCAATAGCAGCATCTCTACTGGCAAAGCAAATACGATTTTCATCTTTGATCTTTTCTGCCCAACGGCAGCCTAGATAGTGGAACTTGTCACTCTCAGCGCTGCCAACGTAAGCTGCGCCATCAGTACTGCCAGGACACCGCCACACACCATCTGCCAAGACTTCGGAGCCAGGTGGTGGCCCTGCCTGTGGCGTATTAGTCGGCGGGATGGGTGTATTTGTAGGCAGTGGTGTCGGTGAAGGGGCCGGTGTGTTAGTTGCAGTGGGTGGACTGGTTGATGTAGGTGTCGAAGTAGGGGAAGGGGTGAAAGTCAGTGTCGGTGAAGGGGCTGGTGTGTTAGTTGCGGTGGGTGGACTGGTTGACGTAGGCGTCGGCGCAGGTGAAGGGGTGAAAGTCGATGTCGGTGAAGGGCTTGGCGTGTTAGTTGTAGTGGGTGGGCTGGTTGGCGTGGGTGTCGAAGTAGGTAAAGGTGTGAAAGTTGGCGTAGGTGAAGGGCCTGGCGTGTTAGTTGCAGTGGGTGGGCTGGTTGGGCTAGGTGTCAAAGTAGGTGCAGGTGTAGAAGTTGGCGTTTTTGTAGGCATAGGCGTATGTGTTGGTATGGGTGTGGAACTGGGTGTAGGAGTGTACGTAGGCAGAACGCCAATGGAGCGTAACTGCATATCAGTCCAAGTGTAAACCAGTGAGCAGCCCATGCAAAGAAAACACAGAAAAACCACAAGGAGCAAACCAGATACTCGATAACCTCCGCGGATGGGCAGTGTTAGTTTCTTCTGGTTGAGCCACTTACCAGCCGAAACTACGAGTCGAAAGGCACCTGCAACGACTCTGACTAGCGCCTCGATCAATGCACGAATTAGCCCAAATATGGCACCTAGGCAACCAGTACTTTTGCTCTGTCTTGATGTTCGTTTGGAGGAGTTGCGTTTACGGGACATAAGTCTCATCTACCTGCATCATCGGCGCTGTGCCGCATGAGCCGAGGCACTCGACGGTGAGGAGGGTGAAAATCCTCCACTGTTGATTTGACAAAATCGGGATGTGTATGGTATAATATCGGTGGATCGGGTGGCCGAGCGCGCTAGAGATTCAGTCTCTAAGCTCCTTGGCTTTAGGCCCGCAAGGGAGCCCCGGTCCTTTTTCATTTGAAGAGTTGCTGGATGTCTTGGAAGGTGATCTCTCGATTCGCCTTCTTGTCTCCCAGATAAACTCTCCTGGCTAATATATCAGCCGCCGAGCCTCCTACTTCCCAAAAGCTGATAAACCCGCCTCGTAACGATGGATCCTCACGGTGCAGAAGGCTGAGGAGAAAGTCCTTAATCACTCCCTCGTTCTTTTCCCCTGGATAGTCCTTGTCAATCACCACATGCTCAATTTGCTGAAGATGCGGTTTGATCAGAAGATAGATGAGGACAGCCAGTAAACTGTACCGGTAGAACGCCTTGCTGCGGTTGGGTCGCCGAGCTCTGAGCCAGTCCCTCGCAGCGCGTTTGCCGCTGCTTTCAATCAGAATTGATCCCCGGATTCCATCGGAAAAAGCGACAGCCGTGTTCTTACTCCACTGCTCTACCTTTGCACTGAGGTCTACTTCAACGACATAGGGCATGGTCCTGTTCCCTTACGCCAACTCCCCTAGAATCCGCTTTATCTTCTCCTCAGTCAGTCTCTCGTGGTTCCGTCGTCCTCCTTCAAATACCGATCAAACCAGCGCAGGATGTGGCTCAGCCTTTCAATGCGCCGGTCTGTGCGCCCTCCGCGCGAAAGGCCGTGCGGCTCGCCTGGAAAACGAACCATTTCGGTGGCTACACCCAGCTTCTTGAGGGCCACGAAGATCTGCTCGCCCTGTTCCATATCACACCGCAAGTCCTGCTCGCTGTGGATGACGAGGGTGGGTGTTTGGGCGTTGCCGATGTATTTGAGCGGGGACTGTCGCCAGTAGTTCTCCAGGTTCTCCCAGGGCGGCCCGTCTGCAAGCTCCATTTGGAATGACCAGTTGAAGTCGCTGGAGCCGTACATGCTGACTAGGTTGCTGACGCTGCGCTGCGTGACCGCCGCCTGGAAGCGGTCTGTGTGTCCAATGATCCAGTTGGTCATGTAGCCGCCGTAACTGCCGCCGGTGACGCCCATCCTTTCGGGATCAATGTACGGTTTCTGCTGGACGAAATCAACCCAGGCCATCAAATCGTCGTAGTCCACCGTGCCCCAGTTGTGCCAGATGGCTTTGGTGTGTTCCTCGCCGTATCCCTGCCCGCCGCGCGGGTTGCAGAAAGCGATCACGTAGCCGTGGGCGGCCAGGTAGTAAAACTCGTGCATGAAGAAGTTGCCGTACTGCGCTTGGGGGCCACCGTGGATCTCCAGAATCGAGGGGTATTTTTTCGATTCGTCGAAATCAGGCGGCTTGAGGATCCAACCCTGCAGATCATTGTCGGCAGCACCTTTGAACCAAACTTCCTCGATCTCCCCCAGATCGCGAGCCCGCAGCAGATTCTCGTTGACGTGCGTCCGTTTGCGGGAGCGTCCAGTGGCCAGGTCTTGCACCCAGACCTGGCCCGGGTCGGTCATGGTGGCGTGGAAATAGGCCAGCCTCGACTGCTCTTGGTCAAAACTGAACGATCCTACGACCCCCTGGTCCCCGACCACCGTTTGCAGGCTGGACTCACTCCCGTCCAGCGCCGCCGATTTGAGGACGGTGTTCCCGTGCTGCGATACTTGAAAGTAGACCCTGCTCCCATCTTTCGACCAGGTGGGCGGCGTCATCGGCACGAAGCCCGGAAGGTCGTTTATGGTCGTGTTGGACACGTCGAAATCGAACTCCTCCGTCAGGTTCTTGGCCTCTCCGCTGCCGTCCACCGGGACAACCCACAGCTCGGTGTTCTTCCACCACTGCCCTTTTCCCTCTTGCCCGAAGTAGGCCAGATATTTCCCGTCCGGCGAAAAAGTGGGGCTTCCCTTCGGTCCCACAGGCGTCTCGATCTTGCGGGCATCCCCACCCTCGGCCTCGATGACGAACAAGTCTATGGCGTCCGGATCGAGATCGGGGTCTTCGCTGTGGTTGGAGCAGAAGACGATTCGCTTCCCGTCTGGCGACCACTGCGGCTCCACTTCGTCATAAACGTCGCTGTCGGTCAATTGCCTGGCTCTGCCCGTGCGGGCGTCAATGGTCCAGATATGCCAGCGATCCTGGGGCAAGAACCCGCTTCCATCCAGTTTGTAAAAAACCCGCCTGATGTGGCGCGAAACGACGCCCAGCTTCTTCTTCTGCTCGTCCTCTTCCCGCTCGATGGCCTCTTTGTCCTTTTTGCGGAACTGGCAGACGAGTTGCTTGCCGTCGGGCGACCATTCGAAGGCCTCGAATTCGCCTTTCAGGTCGGTGAGCGGTCGCGCCTCCCCGCCGTGAAAGGGAATGACGTAGATTTGCGGCTGCTTCTCATCGTCTCGGTTGGAAACAAAGGCGATCTCACTGCCATCGGGCGACCATTTGGGCGTGCTATCCGTTTGATCGCCATAAGTGAACTGCCATGCGCGCCCCTGGTCGGTGGGAACAATCCACAAGTTGGCGTACTTCTTCTGCGTCTCCTCGTCTACTCGCTGCACACATAAGACGACGTGTTGGCCGTCCGGCGAGATTTGGCAGTCGGTGATCAGTTGAAAACGATATAAATCCTCGGCCGTGATGCGACGTTTGTTTCGTGCGGGCATGATTCCTCCCTCTGTCAAAGGTATTGGCCGTCGTAACGCTTCCTGCTGGCCGCCGTACTTTACGATGAGACCATCTGCTGGGCTAGCTCTCTGAGCTTTGCCACAGGATTGCGGCCTCGCATGTCCAGGAATACGGGCTCTCCCAACTGCTCTCGATACAAGCGGCGGATGTGGGGCGGCATGATCAGCTCCCCCGCGCTGACTTTCACGGGCATGATCTTCACCCCAGCGTCGGCAGCCAGCTCGAACTCCTGGATGCACCATTCCGAGAGCCAGTACTCTGGGCTGAGCAGCGGCATGAAAAAGGCCGATTGCTGGATGGCGTCTTTGATTTTGTTGGTCAGGCGATCGCCGGTGCGGATCTGAGCCCTGTCGAACCAGACGCTCAGCCCCGCCTGCCGGAAATACTGGGCCAGGTACTCTGCGTCCTCCGCCCATTCGTGAGCGTACGAGATGAACACCGTGCGGTGGCGCGCGTCCACCATCGGCGCTTCAGGCGTGGGGGGCTTCCAATCGTACATCCGGTCCCCAGCGTAGGTCAGCATGCCGGTATCGCCCACCTGGTACGTGTCCGCGAAGCCTTCGTTCACCTGCCAGGGCGTCAGCCGGATCTGGATGCGCTTCCCCCGGCTTTCGAACGTCACCCGTGTCCAATAGAGCTCTGGCTGGGTGATGTTGTTCGGCTTTTCGATGCGCACGATGGTAGCCGGCACGGTTTTCTGGCGCCCCTTCCGCCTAATCGGCCGCAGGATAAAGCGCCAGATCAGGAAGAGAACGATTAGGGCCATTCCGCCCATGGCGATCGTGGCTTCTGTATCGCCCTGGTCGCTAAGGGCGATCAAGCCCCAAAAGATCGCCGCCAGGATGGCGATGTAGAACGCCCATTGGATGATGGACTGAATCACGATCATACAACCACCAAAGGCCTTACGCATCGTCTGCCTCCGTTCCCGTCACGGGAGCCTGCGTATACCCTGCGGGGGAACTGCCAGTGTCTTCAATGATGCAGGTACTCTTCGACAGTGGTGCTGACCGTTTCCGCCTCTTATGGAGTTTGAAAAACCTATCTACGCCAACTCCGCCAAAACCCGATCTATCTTCTCCTCAGTCAGATTCTCGTAATACGCCTCATCCACCTGCATCATCGGCGCGGTGCCGCAGGAGCCGAGGCACTCGACGGTGAGCAGGGTGAATTTGCCGTCGGGCGTGGTCTGGCCTACGCCGACGCCCAGCTTGCGGCTGAGGTAGTCCACGATGTGCTCCGCGCCCAGCAGCGAGCAGGAGATGTTGGTGCAAACCTGGATGACGTGCTCGCCCACGGGCTCCCGATAGAGCATGGTGTAGAAGCTGGCCACCGAAGCCGCCTCGGTGGGCGACAGATCCATGGCCTGGCCCACCTCCCGCATGGCCTCCTGGCTCAGCCAGCCATGCTCCCGCTGGGCGATCTCCAGCGCGGGCAGCAGCGCCGACTTGGGGTCGGGGTACTTGCCTTTGAGTTGCTCTATCTCCGCTTTAGCCTTCTCCGAAAGCACGATCCCTCCTGCCACTTGCCTCTTGCCACTTGCCACTTGCTACTTGCCTCTTGCCACTTGCTACTTGCCTCTTGCCCCTTGCTATCTATCCACTTCTCCCAGCGTGATGTCAATCGAGCTGATGATGGCCACCATGTCCGAGAGCATCTGCCCCTGGGCCATGATGCCGGCCGCGCTGAGGTTGGAGAACGAAGGGCCGCGAATCTTGCAGCGATAGGGCTTGGGGCCGCCGTCGCTGACGACGTAGAATCCCAACTCGCCCTTGGGGTTCTCGCAGCTTGCGTAGACCTCGCCCGGCGGGGGGCTGAAGCCCTCGGTCACCAGCTTGAACTGGTGGATCAGCGCTTCCATACTCACGTCCAGCTCGTCCCTCGGCGGCAGGGCGATCTTGCGGTCGGCGCACTTCACCGCGCCGTCGGGGAGTTTGTCCAACGCCTGCTCGATGATGCGCAGGCTCTGGCGCATCTCCTCCATGCGCACTAGATAGCGGGCATAGACGTCGCCCTCGGGCTGGGTGGGGATGTCGAACTCGAAATCATCATAGCTGGAGTAGGGCCTGGCCTGGCGCACGTCGTACTCCACCCCGCTTCCCCGCAGGCAGGGGCCAGTCACCCCGTAGGCGATGGCGTCCTCCTGGGGCAGCACGCCGATGCCCACCGTTCTCGATTTGAAGATGGGATTATCGCTGAGCATGGCGTGGTACTGTTTGAGGCGCTGGGGCATTCTGGCGATGAAGGCCCGCACCGCGTCGGTCCAGCCCTCGGGCGCGTCCCAGCGCACGCCGCCGATGGTGAAATAGCTGGGCGTTTGGCGCGCGCCGCAGATCATCTCGAACAGGTTGTAGATGTCCTCCCGGTCGCGGAAGCAATACATCAGCAAGCCCATGAGCATGCCCGCCAGGTCGAGCGCGCTGGTGCCCAGCCAGATGAGGTGAGCGCTTAGCCGCTGCAGCTCGCAGCAGATGACGCGCAGGTATTGAGCGCGCGGCGGGATCTCCACGTCGAGCAGCTTCTCCACGGCCAGGACGTAGGGCAGGTTGTTGTTCATGGCGGACACATAGTCCATGCGGTCGGTGTAGGGCACCACCTGCTGGTAGAGTTTGTGCTCGGTCGTCTTCTCGATGCCGGAGTGGAGGTGGCCGATGTCCGGATGCGCGCTGATCATCGTCTCGCCGTCCAGCTCCAGGACCACCCGCAGCACGCCGTGGGTGGCCGGGTGGTGCGGCCCCATGTTGAGAATCATGTACTTCTGGGCGTCAACGCCGGGCGGGAGCAGGGATGGCTTGGACTCAGCCGGCATGATTTGTGTCCCCAGGTTCTCCAGCTCCGGAAACTCGCGGTTAGCGGAGAAGACCACCGCCTCGCCCCCCAGCGGGTAGTCCTTGCGCAGGGGATGGCCGATCCACTCGTCGGGCATCAGGATGCGCCGCAGGTCGGGATGGCCTTCGAAGACGATGCCCATCAGGTCGTAGGTCTCCCGCTCGTGCCAGTTGGCCGCCGGCCATACGCCGGTTACGGTTGGGATTTTGGGTGGATTGCCGAGGATAGGCGCTTTCAGGCGCAGGCGGCGACGGCGGGGGAGGGAGTAGAGCTGATAGACGGCGGCGAAGCGCGGTTCGATGCCCAGCTCCGAGCGGTCCAGGCCGGTGACGAACAGGAGGGTGGTGTACTGTAGGTCAGGATCGTCGCGGAGGAAAGCGCAAACCTCCACCAGCTCCTCGGCCCGAACCGTGATCGTCGTCTCGCCGCGGAACTCTTGTACCCCCAGAACAGCCTCTGGAAACCGCCCTCTAAGTTTCTCGACGGAGCTCACATCTTCGGTCACATTTATTCCTTGATAAGTGCTCAGGGACAAGGGACCAGGGATCAGGTTAGCCTTGTCCCTTGTCCCTAGTCCCTAACATCGCCTCGTCACTCATAGTCTGTGAACTTCTCCTGCTCTATCTTCTCCTGGAGCTTGGTGATGGCATAAAGCAGGGCCTCGGGGCGGGGCGGGCAGCCGGGCACGTAAACATCCACGGGGATGATCTTGTCCACCCCCTGGACGATGGCGTAGTTGTTGAACATCCCCCCAGAGGAAGCGCAGGCCCCCATGGCGATGACCCACTTGGGCTCCAGCATCTGTTCGTAGAGGCGTTTGACCACCGGGGCCATCTTCTGCGACACCCGGCCCGATACGATCAGGATATCGGCCTGGCGGGGAGAGGCGCGGAAGGCCTCGCCGCCGAAGCGGCCGATGTCGTGGCGGGACATGCCGGCGTGCAGCATCTCGATGGCGCAGCAAGCCAGCCCAAAGGTGAGGGCCCAGGGCGAGGACTTGCGGCTCCAGTTGACCAGCTTCTCCAGGGTGGTGGTGATGACCGTGTCTCCCAGTTTGGTCTCTAATCCCATTCCAGCGCCCCCTTCTTCCAGATGTAGACGTATCCTACCAGGAGGATGACCACGAAGATGGCCATGGCGATCAGGCCGAAGACCTTCAATTCTCTAAACACGGTCGCCCAGGGATACAGAAAAATCACCGCGATATCCAGCACGATGAACAGCATGGCGGTGAGATAGTATTTGACCGGGAAGCGCTGTCGAGCGTCGCCGAAGGGGACCTTGCCGGATTCGTAAGGGAGCAGCTTGGTTTTGGTGGGCTTGCGGGGCCCCAACAGGGCGGGCACGATGAGGGCTATGCAGGCGAAAGCGGTGGCGACTATGATGAGGATCAAGATAGGGAGGTAATCAATGGGCATGAGATCGGGTCCCTCTCCGATTGAATGTGCCACGCGTTGGCGTGCTCAATGGGCGGAATGGTTCTTGGAGGAACAGCGGCGTTCAGTTTATCATGATTGCGTTTGTTTGTCAAATAGCTATTTAACATGGACTGGGAACTCTATATAATACGGGGGCATTCGTGTTAGGGGTTGGTCTCAACGCTATTCGATCGAGTGTGGCTAAAATCTGTGGAAGGTAGTAGCGACTTCAGTCGCTGGGAACGACTAAAGTCGTCACTACCACAAGTTTTGGCCACACCCTGTTCAATCGAGTGTGGCTAGAATCTGTGGAAGGTAGTAGCCACTTCAGTCGCTGGGAACGACTAAAGTCGTCACTACCACAAGTTTTGGCCACACCCTAGTCAATCGAGTGTGGCTAGAATCTGTGGAAGGTAGTAGCCACTTCAGTCGCTTGGAACGACTAAAGTCGTCACTACTACAAGTTTTGGCCACACCCTAGTCAATCTGACTTATTCCTGGCTGACACGAGCGAGTCAGGCTCTCCCGATTGTTGGGGAATCCGGGCCGGGGAGGGGATGCCTCTCTCCGGCCCTTGTTGTATAGCATTGCTCCGCAGCGTTTGAGCGGATTCTGTCTCGCTCGGGCGAGAATGGAGATGGAGAATGAGATGTTGAACCTTTCAGAAATACAAGTCTTCGCCGTCGCTGCTGAGACAGAGAACTTCTCCGAAGCGGCCCGTCGGCTCGATCTCAGCCAACCAGCGGTCAGCCAGCAGATTCGCTCGTTGGAGAACTACCTGGACGTCGAGCTGTTCCTGCGCTCCGGGCGAGGGGTTGCGCTGACCGACGCGGGAAAGATACTGTTGCCGATGGCACGCGAACTACTCGACCTGTCCCGGCGCGTCGAAGAGACGATGCGGTCGCTGGAGGGTCAAGTCGTGGGTCATTTGGTCATAGGCTGCACCACCACGGCTGGCAAGTATATGCTTCCCCTCGTGGCGGCTGCCTTCAGCCAGCATCATCCCAACGTCCAGGTGACTATCGAGATGTGCAATTGCGCCTCGATAGTGAATCCGCTGCTGGGGCGGGAGGTTCACCTGGGCATCTCCAGCACCAAGATCGTGCATCGGGACATGGAGTGCCAGCCGTTCTTCACCGATCACGTGGTCCTAGTTGTCCCTGCTGATCATCCCTTCGCCAGCCGCTCTTCTGTCTTACCCGCAGAGTTGCTGGATCAACCGTTCATCCTGCGGGAGGAAGGCTCCAGCACCTGCCGAATGGTGCAGGAGGGATTAGCAGGGCAAGGCCTCAGCCTGGATCAACTACGGGTGGTGATGGTGGTAGGCAATGCGGAGGCGATCGAGATGGCTGTGGAGCACAAGCTGGGCATTGCCTTCATCTCTCGCCTGGCGGCCAGGCACGGACTGGAGCTGGGACGCCTGGTGGAGGTCCCCGTCGAAGGGATACATTTGGAACGCCCGCTGTACGTGGTGCGCAGCTCCCGCCGCGCCAAGATGCCCGCAGAGACCCGGTTTTGGGATTTCATTAGGGAGCATCGGCAGAGGCTGGCGCAGATATTAGATGGGTGTGGCTAAAACTTGTAGTAGTGACGACTTTAGTCGTTCCAAGCGACTGAAGTCGCTACTACCTTCCACAGATTTTAGCCACACTCATATTAGATAAGTGACTTCCTGACGAAGCAATCTCTTGCCTTCAAATGCAAGCAACGCTGGAGATTGCTTCGCTCTTCTCGGGGTGTTGGAGGCGAGGGGCAAGTGAGCATCTAGCGCCATGTCCGGTGGTAGTGCCCCGAGTGCCCGCTCGCAATGACAGGATGTGAAGGTGGCTTTCAAAATGCCTGCCGGGCTTTTCGCCACTTGACACATCCGGGCACTGTAGTATAATAGGCGCTTGTAATCTCCAATAATAAAAGCTTATCAGAGCCGATCCATAAACCGCCCAAAGGTGCGTCGTTGTTCTTTTCGACGAGTGTTCTGGCATCACCCGATTCAATGCAATGAAAGGAGCGAGACTTATGGAAGAAAGAACGCTTGGCCAAATCTTATGGGAGCGCCAGGTCTCCCGGCGGGACTTTTTGAAATTTTGCACCGTCATGGCGGGGACTCTGGCACTGGAAAGCACCTTTGCTCCCCACATCGCCCGCGCGCTGGAATCCTCTAAGAG
>CAZEBW010000027.1:0-44465 GCA_964510205.1 uncultured Anaerolineae bacterium | reverse complement strand
TGTTTCCGTCTTTCATGAATGAGAATGAGGGCTTCATGGCCCCGGCGGCTTTGGGGGGGTCTCGGTCAGAGCGGTGCCCATGGAAGCCACCACGTTGGTTATGCCGTGCTGATGGGCCGTCAGTACGTCCATGTAGCCCTCGGCGATGACGGCCAGCCCCTCACGGCGGATGGTCCCTTTGGCCAGGTCTAGGCCAAAGAGGAGGGTGCTCTTGTCGAAGGCGGGGGTCTGAGGTGAGTTGATGTACTTGGGGGGGGAATCATCCAGCGCCCTGGCCCCAAAACCCACCACCCCGCCCCGCTCGTCGCGGATGGGAATGATCAGTCGTCCCCGAAAGCGGTCGTAGTGGCCGCCGCCCTCGCGTTCGATAATCAACCCCGCCGTCAGGAGGTCGTCTGGTTTGTATCCCCGCCCTTGCAGATAGTCGCTCAGGGCCTGCCAGTCGTCCAGGGCGTAGCCCAACTGGAATCTGCTGAGGGTCTCTCGGTTGATCTCACGCTGGGAGAGATAGTTGCGGGCCGTCTGGCCCTCGGTCGAATTCAGGAGCAAGTTGTGGAAATACTCGGCGGCTCTCTCGTTGATTTCGTGCAGCCGTTTCTTGAGCTTATCTTGGGCTGCGTCGGCTTCGGTTCGGGGCTTCAGGCTCACCCCCGCCCGCCGGGCCAGGAGGCGCAGCGCACCGGGGAAGTCCAGGTTCTCCTGCTGCTCAATGAAGCTGAAGACGTCGCCTCCCGTGCCGCAGGCCCCAAAGCAGTGCCAGCTCTGGGTATCTGGGAAGACCACGAAGGAGGGCGTCTTCTCGGCGTGGAAGGGGCAGAGGCCCTTGTAGTTTCGCCCTGCCTTCTTCAGGGTGACGTAGCTGGAGATCACCTCGACGATGTCTAGTCTTTGCTTGATTTCGTCAACCGCGCTCATAGTGGATATTTTATCACAAACAACGTGCTAAAGCAAACTGACATCAAGCGAAACGGTGGCAGCCCCCACGTCAACAGGGACTGCCACCGTTTGGTCATTGTTTCACCCCAGCATTTGCCTACTTACGCCCATATTCGTGTTGCATCGCCGCCTGGGCTGCCGCCAGCCGGGCAACAGGCACACGGAAGGGCGAGCAAGAGACGTAGTTGAGGCCGATGATGTGGCAGAACTCCACTGAGCTGGGCTCGCCGCCGTGCTCCCCGCAGATGCCGACTTCCAGATCGGGCTTGGTGGCGCGGCCTTTCTCCACGCACATCTTCATCAGCACGCCCACGCCTTCCCGGTCCAGCACCTCGAAGGGATTGTTAGGCAGGATACCGCGCTCCACGTAATCCAGCAGGAACTTGCCCTCGGCGTCGTCGCGGGAAATGCCGTAGGTCATCTGGGTTAGGTCGTTGGTGCCGAAGGAGAAGAAATCGGCGTACTCGGCCACTTTGTCGGCGGTGATGGCCGCACGGGGGATCTCGATCATGGTGCCGATTTTGCAGTCCACGGTGATGCCCTTCTCTGCCATCACATCCTTGGTTACCTTCTCCAGCTTCTCTCGCTCGATGCGCAGTTCGTTCACTTCGGATGTCAAGGGGATCATGATCTCTGGATGCACGTCCACGCCTTCTTGGGCTACGTTGCAGGCCGCTTCGGCGATGGCTCGCGTCTGCATCTCGGTCAGGCCCTGGTACATCAGCCCGGCGCGGCAGCCACGCAGCCCCAGCATGGGGTTGACCTCCCACATGGCGTTGACCACTTGGAGCATCTCCTCTTTCTCGGCCAGTTCCTGCGGGTTCTGGCCGCTGCAGCGCAGGCGGGTGACTTCCTCGATCAGCTCCTCGCGCGGGGGCAGGAACTCGTGCATGGGCGGGTCAATCAGCCGGATGATGACTGGATAGCTGTCCATGGCGCGGAAGATGCCCTCGAAGTCCTTTCGCTGGAAGGGAAGCAGGTCTTCTAGGTTCTTTCGATACCTCTGTACGGCTGGGGAGGCGTCGGCTGCCTGCCTTGCTTTCTCCAATTTCTCGCGGATTTCCTCATCATCGGGGTTGGCTGCCAGCTCATTCTGGAGTCGGACCAGTTCGGTTTCCAGGGGCACCGCTTCCCTTGAGTTCAGGATCATCGCTACCACGATTTCTCGCCGGCTTGCTTCTTCGCCCTCTTGGTCGAAGAACATGTGCTCGGTGCGGCATAGGCCGATGCCTTCAGCTCCGAAGGTGCGAGCGCGGGCGGCGTCCTGAGGGTTGTCAGCGTTGGTCCACACGCCCAGCTTACGGGCCTCGTCGGCCCACCCTAACAAAGTGATCAGGTTGTGCTCTTCTTCGAATTGGGGGTCAATAGTGGGGAGGCTGCCGGCGAAGACCTCGCCTGTGGAGCCATCCACGGAGATGAAGTCGCCCTCTTTGATCTCTTTGCCCTTGGCCTTGAACTGGCGGGCATCCAGGTTGATCTTAATCGCTTCGCAGCCAGCCACGCAGGGCTTGCCCCACCCACGGGCCACAACCGCAGCGTGCGACGTCATCCCTCCGTGCTGGGTAAGGATGCCCTGGGCCTTCACCATACCGTGAATGTCTTCGGGGTTGGTTTCGGGCCGCACTAAGATCACTGCTTCGCCAGCCTTGCCCCGCTCCTCGGCCGTATTGGCATCGAAGATAGCCATGCCAGTGGCCGCGCCTGGGGAAGCGTTGAGTCCCACTGCCAATAGGTCGCCTTCCTCTTCAGCTTTCAACTTGGCCTCGGGATCGAATCGGGGATGCAGGAACTGATCCACTTGTGACGGCGTCAGTCGCATCAACGCTTCTTCCTTGGTGATCAGGCCCTCTTTGACCATGTCCACTGCGATCTTGACGGCCGCCGTCGCAGTGCGCTTGCCCGTGCGGGTCTGAAGCATCCACAGCTTGCCCCGCTCGATGGTGAACTCCACGTCCTGGACGTCTCGGTAGTGCTGCTCCAGACGGTTGCAGATTTCTACAAACTCTTCATAGATCTCCGGCATCTGTTCGGCCAGATCAGAGATAGGATGTGGTGTGCGGATGCCGGCCACGACGTCCTCGCCCTGGGCGTTCAGCAGATACTCTCCGTAGAGTTCTTTTTCGCCGGTGGACGGGTCGCGGGTAAAGGCCACGCCCGTGCCGCTGTCGGCGCCCATGTTGCCAAAGACCATGGTCACCACGTTGACTGCGGTGCCCCAGTCGTGGGCTAGACCCTCGGCGTTGCGGTAGGACATGGCCGGCGCCCCGAACCAGGAGTCGAAAACGGCGGCAGTGGCCTGGCGCATTTGCTCGTAGGGATCGTCGGGGAAGTCCTCACCCAACTTCTTCTTGTACAGCGCTTTGAAGTCTTTGACCACATCTTTCAGCATCTCGGTGGTCAGATCGGTGTCCTTGCCGCCTTCGGTCTTGGCCTTGTAATCTTCCAGAATGCGCTCGAAGGCCTGGCGATCCACGCCCTTGACGATGTTGCCGAACATCTGGATGAGACGGCGGTAGGCGTCCCAGGCGAAGCGTTCGTTGCCGGTGAGGTCGGCCAGACCGCGGAGCGTGTCGGCGTTGAGGCCGATGTTGAGCACGGTGTCCATCATGCCTGGCATGGAGACGCGCCCCCCAGAGCGGCAGGAGACGAGCAGCGGATTGGCCGGATCGCCGAGCTTCTTGCCGGCCTTTTTTTCGACTGCTTTCGTCGCCTCCAGCACCTGCTCCCACAGTCCTTCGGGCAACTGCTTGCCAGCGTCGAAATAGGCATTGCAGGCTTCGGTGGTAACGACAAAGCCGGGGGGGACGGGCAACCCGACGTTTGTCATCTCGCTCAGATTTGCCCCCTTCCCGCCCAACAGATCGCGCATGTCTCTGCTGCCCTCTTCAAACAGGTAGACCCACTTCTTCGTCATGGTTATTGAAACCTCCTAAGTTTTTGTGATAGCCCAAAGGCTTTCTTTACACTTTTTCTTCTGAATTAAGATGGTGGATCACGAGGCTAGTTTGATTGCCTTATCCCTGATCCACATTTCAACCTCCTCCTTGCTCAAGATGGAGGAGGCTACGTCAAGGGTGAATTGGTAGAGCTCGTCGTTAGTGGCGCTGATGGTGTAGCCGTTGCGTTCTAAGAACTCGATCAAAGCGAGAGCGGCCGTTCGCTTGTTGCCATCAACGAAGGCGTGGTTCTTGACGAGCAAATAGAACAGGATGGTCGCCTTCGAAAAAAGGTCGGGATACAATTCCTGGCCAAACATCGTCTGGCGCGGCGCCGCGATAGAAGCTTCCAGTTGCCCAGGACTTATCAGGCCCAAAGAGCCGCCGAATTCGCGGATGGCGTGGTCGTGAATGAGCAAGACCTCATTGGCGGAAAGGTAGCGGACTTCCACGGTCAAGAGTCGGCTAATCGTTCTAGAGCTGAGTGATACCGTGCTGAAGCGGCACGCACGCGCGCCATCATTGTCGGATCAACATCTCCCAATCGCTGTACGATGAGGTCTTTCCTCCCATCAAAGGTAAGTATTACCGCGATGGCTTTGCTCTGGTCAAGCCCTTCGGTCTCCAACCACTCCAGCATGTCCGATGGCAACTTGTCTCTTTTCACCACCACACTCGTCATCGCTACCTCCTGACCTGAATTATATCCCCATCGGCCGATTTTGGCAAGGCTAGAATCCCTCCACCTTGGTCAAATCCACGATCCCGTCCGTCAAGGCGGCGATGCGCTGCAGGAGGGCCAGGCGGTTCCCTCGAAGTACCTGGTCCTCGGCCATGACCAGCACGTCGTCGAAGAAGGCGGTGATGGGCGCCACCATCGGCTGGAAGGCGGCGAACAGCGTGTTGATGTCGCTCTCGGGTCCCACTTTTTCCCGGCAGACCAGGTATGCTTGGTAGAGACGCTGGGTGGAGGGCTCGACGAATTGGTTTGGCCGCAGCTCAAACTCCGCTTCGAAGTCGCGCACGATGCGCACACAGCGGGCATAGGCGTTGAGCAAGTCTTCCCAATCGTCGCGCTCGACCCAGGGGGCAAACTCCTGCACGGTTCGATAAGCCAGGTACGGATCGTGGCCGCGCTCGGCCAGCACGGCGTCCACCAGGTCGTAGCGGAAGCCCTGGTCGAGAAGCCACACTCGCAAGCGCTGCACGATGAAGGCCAGCGCCTCGGCCTGGGCTTCATCGTCGGCGGCTACGGGAAGCAGGGCCGCTGCCTGGCGCAAGCCCTCTCCCAAGTCAAAGGAGATGCCTGCCCCGGCCAGAACTTGCACCATACCCAAGGCCGCTCGCCTCAGGCCGTAGGGATCGGCTGAGCCGCTGGGTTTCAGGCCGAGGGCGAAGAGACCCGCCAAGCTGTCCAGACGGTCGGCCAGCCCTACGACGATGCCGGGCAAGGTTTCGGGGAGCCGATCGCCGGCAGAGCGAGGCAGGTAGTGCCCGAAGATGGCCTGGGCCACAGCGGAGTCCTCGCCGGAGCGCAAGGCATACTCCCGACCCATCTCCCCCTGCAGCGAGGTCAGCTCCACCACCATCTGGGTGGCCAAATCCGCCTTGCAGAGGTGAGCGGCTCGCACGGCCGTTGCCGTCTCCGCCTCCGAAAGGCCAAGCACGTCGCTCAGACGAGGGGTCAGTTTTTCCAGCCTCTTTATCTTGTCCAGTACAGAACCCAACTGCTCCTGGAAAGTCAGGGTGTCCAATCGGGTCAAGAAGCCTTCCAGCGGCTTCTGTGTATCGGCCTGATAGAAGAAATCGGCGTCGGCGAAGCGGGCGCGAATCACCTCTTCGTTGCCCCGCTGCACGGTGTCCAGGTGTTGGTCGTCGCCATTGCGCACGGTGATGAAGTAGGGGAGCAGGGAGGAGTGACTAGGGACTAGTGACAAGGATTGGGCCTCGTCCCTTGTCCCTTGTCCCTTGTCCCTGATCACTGGAAAGTAACGCTGGTGCTTCTTCATCACGGTGATGAGCACCTGTGGGGGGAGTTTCAGGTATTCGGGATCGAAGGAGCCACGCAGGGCGGTGGGATACTCCACTAGGTTGGTCACCTCGTCCAAGAGCTCTGGGTCGTCGGGGATGCGACCGCCCACCTCGGCGGCCAGCTTGTCCGCCTGCTGGCGGATCATCTGGCGCCGCTCCTCCACGTCCACCACGATGCGGTTGGCCTCCATGAGATCGAAGTAGTCCTCAGCCCGCTGGATGGCGATTTCCGGCGAGCGCAGGGGCCTGAGCCCTCGCGAGGTACGGCCGCTGCTCACGCCCGCGTACTCGAAGGGGATGACGCTGTCGCCCAGGAGGGCCACAATCCAGCGGATGGGGCGGGAGAAGGCCACGTTGGCGGCGTTCCAGCGCATGGCGAGAGGAAAGCGCAGGCTGGCGGTCAGGTCGGGCAACAGGGTGGCCAGCACCTCGGCCGCTGGCTGCCCCTTCTCCACCCGGACGGCCACAGCGTACCGGCCGCCGTCCATCTCGCGAACCTCCAGGCTCTCCACGGCCACCCCCTGGCTCCTGGCAAAGCCTTTGGCCGCCTGAGTAGGTCGCCCCTGGTCGTCGAAGGCGATCTTGGCCGGCGGCCCCTTGACCAACCCCTCTTCATCGCGCTGTCTGGCGGCTAGGTCCTCGACGTAGACGACCAGCCGCCGAGGCGTGCCCGTCACCCGAATCGGGCCGTGCTCCAATCGCGCCTCGGCCAACAACTTGGGCAGGGCTTCCTCCAGTTGGGCAATAGCGGAGTCAAGATCGCCTGCCGGCAACTCCTCCGTCCCGATTTCAAGGAGGAAGGGACTAGGGACCAGGGACAAGGGACTAGGAGCTATGTCGCCTTGTCCCTTGTCCCTTATCCCTTGTCCCTTGTCCCTAGCACACCACGGAAATCCCATCTCCTCCCGTTGTTTCACATACGCCTCGGCTACGGCTCTTGCGATGTCGCGCATTCTGGCGAAGTACCTGGCCCGTTCGGTGACACCAACGGCACCGCGGGCGTCCAGCAGGTTGAAGGTGTGGGAGCAGCGGAGCAGGTAGTCGTAGGTCGGGATGACCAGGTTGTGAGCCAGGGCATGTTTTGCTTCAGCTTCGTAGAGATCATACATTTGCTGTAAGCGGCTCACATCGGCAGTTTCGAAGTTGTAGGTGCAGTGTTCGATCTCGGGCTGGAGAAGCACATCGCCGTAGGTGTGGCTTCCGTCCCAATCAATCTCCCATACGCTGCGGGCCTCCTGCAGGAACATGACGATGCGCTCCAGGCCGTAGGTGAGCTCCACGGCAACGGGATCGAGGTCAAAGCCTCCCGCTTGTTGAAAATAAGTGAACTGGGTGATTTCCAATCCGTCGAGCCAGACCTCCCAACCCAGCCCCCAGGCTCCCAGGCCAGGCGCCTTCCAGTTGTCCTCCACGAAGCGCACATCGTGCTGACTCAGGTCTATGCCCATGGCCTGGAGGCTCTGCAAATAGAGCTCCTGGGGATTGCCAGGATCGGGCTTGAGGATGACCTGGTACTGGGTGTGCATCTGCATACGGTTGGGGTTCTCGCCGTAGCGGCCATCGTCGGCGCGGTAGGAGGGTTCCACGTAACCCACGTTCCAGGGCTCTGGTCCCAGGACGCGCAGCACCGTGGCCGGATTCATGGTGCCCGCCCCTACCTTCTCACTGTAAGGCTGCCAGATGAGGCAGCCATGATCGTCCCAGAAATGTTCGAGCCGCATGATCACTTGTTGGAAAGATAGTGATTTACTCATCGTTCTCCTCTACAAGATTACCTTGGCCCATCACTACGTTTAGCCTTCACCAAGCCCTTCCAGCTTTTGAAGCCACCCGTCGAAGTGAGAACATTCGCTCCGAATCCGGTCAACGCCAATCTCAAGGACTATCAAAGCCCCATGCAACGGTTTCCGATATTCAGGAAAAAGCGTTTCAAGCCGTTTAGATGGAGCAGTTTGTGGGTTATCGTCGATCTCTTCAGGAGACCCAAATTGTGCTCTAATGGCAAGAAGCTCTTGTGATTTGTTCTTATCAGGAAATGCCCGGACGATTTGTTCAGGATCTGCAAACAGTAAGGCCTCAAGCTCATGAAGGGCGAGGTAAGAAGTAAACCTGGGATGATTGATGTCTTTCTGAATCTCTTCTTCAAGGTAAGCAACCCGTTCGTAGCAAGAACCCGTTGGCATGGTCATACGTCCTGGGAAGTCTGTAGGAAGTCCATAGAAGTCAATCATTGTCGTGACCATCACGGCACTTGTATCGTGTAAAAGCCGGACAACATCGTTCTTGAATTTTCCATAAGAAACAATGCCACCTTTGAAGTCAGGGCCACTTTTCACGCGCTTGGTTGTGGCCAGCTTGGCAATTGGATAAACCCCGTTCCCCGATAAATATGGAGCAAGAACATCTCGAACGAACGTCTCCTCAGCTTGCCCCTCAACAAGAATGAGAACCTTGCTCATCGTTGTGGCCTCCCACCAAGGATGTTCTTTTCCCAGAGGTCTCCAAGGCCATATTCTTCCAACCAACTCTCGATTTCTTTCGCTGTGAGGAGCTTGAACACCGACTGTCCATTTTCCCTATCCACAACGATAATGTCTTCCGGCGAAAACTGATTCACAAGTGAGACGGATTGTGTGGATACGATGACCTGTGTTTTGGTCGCAGCACTCTGTAACATGCTTGCGAGCAGCGTGATGGCGTAGGGGTGGAGGCCAAGTTCAGGCTCATCAATCAGGATGGTAGAGGGTAGAGTTGGTTGAAGTAGGAGTGTAGTTAGGCAAATAAAACGTAGTGTTCCATCAGAAAGGGAATGCGCATTAAAATAAGCATCTGAGCCTTTCTCGCGCCATTCTAGTTGAATCTTGTCTGGATTGAACGGCGAAGGCCGGAGGACAAAGTCGTCAAAGAAAGGTGCTGCCAGACGGATTGTTTTTACGATTCTGTCATAGTGGTCCCAGTGTTTTTCTCGCAGCAGATACAGAAATGCAGCGAGGTTTGAAGCATCTGGCCTCAGCACAGTATTGTCGCCGACATCGCCGGTTTGTTTTATCTTCGCACTATCACTGGTATCGTGAAAGTGGTAGACCTTCCAGCTCTTCAAGCCTTTGAGCACATAATCGGCAATTCTACCTCCGTGCTTGCGAGCCTCTTCATGAAGCTGTGTTTCTTTGTGGCCACTACCGAGAGAAACCTCATATGGTTTTGGGTAGCCCGGTCCATGATACCAGCAGTCTTCATCGGCAAAGATCAGGGTATCCTGAGCTGATGGAGCCAACCTAACTGCGTAGCCATTCCTTCCAAAATGCAGACGTATGAATATCTCACTGGTAACTTTTTGTCCGAAGTACAATAGTGCATTCGCTCCACCCGACTTAGCGACAAATAACTGCAAGTTGCCTTCTACGATCTGGTTTAGAAGCTGAAAGGCTGAGATGAAATTTGTCTTCCCCGCGCCATTGGCGCCGATCAGGACATTCAAAGGGCGAAGCTCTAAGTCCAACTCTTGAATGGATTTGAACCCCTTTATTTCGATGCGATCAAGCGAGCTCATGGATGGCCTCCCCAAAGTATCCTACATGACTGTTTCAACATCGCTGAAAAGTCTGGCTGTTTTTGCCCGTTCATCTTTCATCGTGTATCCCGCTCATCTCCCGTTGCAATCGCCGCAGAAACTCAACCGACTTCAGATTCCGCTCCAAGATGTAGGTTATATAATCGTACATCGTCTTTTCTAGCTCTCTGTGCAGCGGGCGGCTGAGACGAAGCCGGCGGCAGGTGTCGTAGTCTCTGGTCTGCATGAAACGCAGCACTTTCAGCGCGTTCAGGGTGATCTCCTGGGCTCCCCGTTGGCCTTCGCCACAGCGAGGACAGAGGATGCCGCCGCTGGCGGAACTGAAGTAGTTGGCCACCGGCTCGATGGGCTGGCGGCAGGCGAGGCAGCGAAAGAGCTCAGGGCGATAGCCCAGCAGGGACAAAAGGTGCAGCTCGAAGAAGCGGGTGGTCAGATCCAGGTCGGAAGCATCGCCCAGCCAACCCAACGTAGCCAACAGCAAGTCGAAGAGGGGGCGGTTCTCGATCCCCTCTTCCACAAAGAGATCCGTCAGTTCAGCGACGCAGTAGGCGTAGGTGGTGCGCAGCAGATCCTCTCGCAAGGCGCGGAAGGCGTGGACGGTCTCGGCCTGGGTCACGATGTCCAGGTTGCGCCCCTTGGCGATGAGGAGCTGGCTGTGGGTGAACAGCTCCACGTGCCCGCTCTTGCGGCTGGTGGGCTTGCGCACGCCCTTGGCGATGGCCCTGATCTTGCCCAGTTTGGGCGTGTAAAAGGTCAACAGGCGATCGGCCTCGAAGAAGTCACTCCGCTTGAGAATGATCGCTTCCGTTCGGTAAAGGCGTTCCCGTCTCATCACCAATACCCAATACCCATATCCAATACCCAATATCCAATGGCTATTGAATATTAGCTATTGGATATTAGATATTGGACATTACCCTCCCCTAACTGTCCCATACCTGTACGGTCTCTCCCAATTCTTGGCCATCTTCTCTTGATAGAGCTTCTCGGCATCCAGGTCAAGCGCGGAGAGGAGGTGCAGGATACGGATGATGGCGTCAATCAGTTCCTCGCCCACGGCTTCCAGGGGCTGTCCCTTTTTGTAGCAGTCGCTGGCCTCGGAGATCTCGCTGTGGATCAGAGCCAGCATCTCCCAGATGCGTCTGCGCTCGGCAGAGAACCCCTTGGCCTCGCACAGGGCTCTGACCTCAGCCATTTTGACGTTCAAGCCAACTTGCTCCATATCCGCCTCTACGTGCCCTCTCAGTCGGGCCTAATTATACCATTGGCCTTATAAGGACGCAAATGAAAAGGCCGTATTCCAAATCCAGTTGTGGGGGGATCCTTTGCGGTTGCTCTGGGCAGGTGCAAGACCCGCCCCAACAACCCATTTTGGATGCGCCCAAACAAGAGGCCGCCCTCGGCGAGAGCGGCCTCGTCTCTTTCACCCCAAATGCTCAGGGGTAAAAGCTTCTGGCAGCAGCTCC
The DNA here is from genome assembly GCA_964510205.1 of uncultured Anaerolineae bacterium. Taxonomy (GTDB): domain Bacteria; phylum Chloroflexota; class Anaerolineae; order VGOG01; family VGOG01; genus CAZEBW01. The sequence continues at coordinate 33,525 of CAZEBW010000027.1, read as the reverse complement.
CGAAGGGTGAAAACGCGGTATACACCCGCTTCGTCGGCCACGATCACTTGGATGTCCTCTCCAAACTCCATCAGCACCTGGCGGCAGGCGCCGCAGGGGGTGACGCCCTTCTCGGTGACGACGGCAATGGCCTCGAAGTCGCGCACGCCCTCGGAGACGGCTTTGAAGACCGCCGTGCGCTCGGCGCAGATCGAGAGCCCGTATGAGGCGTTCTCCACGTTGCAGCCCGTGTAGACGCGGCCCGACTTGGCCAGCAGCGCGGCTCCCACGGCGAAATTCGAATAGGGGGCATAAGCCTTCTCCCGCGCCTCCCTTGCTTGGGCGATTAACTCCTGCTCGTCCATCTAGTCCTCCTTGACTTCGCTCTTGACCCGCGCCGGGACGCCGTAGGCCACGCTGCCTGGCGGGACGTCGTGGGTCACCACCGAACCGGCGCCGATCTTTGCCCCGGCTCCCACCCGCACGGGAGCCACCAGCATGGTGTCGCTGCCGATGAAAGCGCCGTCCTCGATGATGGTACGGTGTTTGCGCTGGCCGTCGTAATTGCAGGTGATGGCGCCTGCGCCGATGTTGACCTCTTTGCCCACCGTGGCGTCGCCCAGGTAGCTGAAATGCCCCATCTTGGCGCCGGGACCCAGATATGAGTTCTTGACCTCGCCGAAGTTGCCCACGTGCGCGCCTTTGGCCAGGTGCGCGCCCTGGCGCAGGTGGGAGAAGGGTCCCACGTCTGCGCCATCCTCCAGAACCGCTCCCTCGACCACGGAGGCCTCAATGATGCAGCCGTCGCCGATGGTCGAGTCGCGGACGATGGTGTTAGGCCCCAAACGGCACTGGCGGCCAATGGCCGTCGCGCCCTCAAGGTAGGTGTTGGGATAGATCACCGTGTCTTGGCCGATTTCGACGGTGGCCTCTATGAAGGTCAGATTCGGGTCGAGCAAAGTCACCCCTTCCAGCATCCACTTGTGGTTTATGCGCCGTCGCATGACCGCTTCGGCCTGGGCCAGATGCGACCGATCGTTGATGCCCAGCACTTGGGTGGCATCGCTGATTGTTAGCGCTTCCACCTCTCGCCCCTCGGCCACGGCCATAGCCACGATGTCGGTCAGGTAGTACTCGCCTTTGGGGCTGAGGGGCAGTTGAGCCAGGTGGGGCCAGAGCCAATGGCCGTCGAAGCAATAGACGCCGCAATTTAGCTCTTTGATCCTCTTTTGTTCTTCAGTGGCTACGGCCTCCTCCACAATGCCAATCACGTGATCAGCCTCGTCGCGCAGGATGCGGCCAAAGCCCCTAGGGTCGTCGGCCACGACGGTGAGCATGGCGATGGGGCTCTTGCTCTCTGTCTGGAGCTCAATCAATTGCCTCAGTGTCTCGGCAGACAGAAGGGGCATATCGGCGTACCAGACCACAACCGTCTCGCTTCGGGCTTCCAAGAGCGGTCGAGTCTGGAGGAGGGCATGGCCCGTGCCCAATTGCTCTTCTTGCTCCACGTAGACGGCCCGGTCGCCTACGGTTTGGCGCACTTGCTCCGCGCCGTTGCCCACCACCAGCAGTGGCTTCTCCGAGGCGAGCTCGGTCGCCGTCTCTACGGCGTATTGGACCATCGGTTTGCCCGCCAGCGGGTGCAGCACTTTCGGAGTCTCTGATTTCATGCGCGTGCTTTGGCCGGCGGCCAGGATGACGGTGGAAAGTTTGTTCATATCTCGACCTCCCCTCTGCATTTACGAGGAAAGTCAAGCCGTAGCGTGCCCAGGTTAATAACCGCACCGCTGCGCAAGAGGAAATCCATCCCTATAATGCCGTTGATGGCAAAAGCATCATCCATCCCACCCACCTCGATCTCAAATTGCTCAACAGCCTGTGATCCGACTTGCAAGCGGTCCACGCAAGCCGCATAATTCCTCCGCAACCCTAGCCAATGTCTTTCTCGAATATCCAGTTCTTCGCGAGCTGTGTGTACAAAGTAGAACTCGCGCAGGGGATACTGTCGGTGTAACTCGCGGTAGCGCTGGAACGCCTCTGCCCCGTCCGGGCAAACTTCGACCACGGTTATCTGGTCCAGCTTACGGCGGTTCCCCTCAGTGTGGGCCTCCAGCGCATCTATGATAAGCCACTGATCAGGGTACTGCTGCCGAATCTCTGTCCAACGCATAGCAACCTCCTTTCACGTCCTTCGCTTTCGTCCATGTCCGGCTTTCCTTTGCGCAGCAACAACATGAATCCTCCAAGGAATGCTTTGATTGCGCTTCTGGTTTCCTTGTTGATGGTTCTTTCTCCAAAACCACATCCTGTTCACTTGGGTCATCTCATTCCACCGCTGGCAAAGGCAGGTATTTGATCCCAGGTACGTCCTCTAAGAACACGTCCGGCTTGTTTCCTGTGGACACCACCCCATTGTTTGAAAAAGAAAGGTACACCAGCAACACGACATTGATCGCGGATGTCAACGACCCACTCCTCTGCCATGGGCCGCGCTCCAGGCCCCGATTCGCCCCCGACGATGACCCAATCTACTCCACGCAGGTTCAGATCTGGTAATGGTCCGAGTAATGGCTCCAACGACAAAAACTTGATCTGAGCATCTGTTTGTCTCAGGTGTTCGATGCGAAAGGCGTAGTCCTCGTTTTCCACGCTGACCCCCATCCAGACATTGTTGGGCCAGTCGATCTCTGGATTCAGTTCAAGCAGTCGCTGGGAGCGTTTGGTGAGCACCTGGAAGGTGTGCCATGAAGCTTTCCGCATGACGTCAAATGCCATTTGAACGAATGTCAGGGGCACATCTTGGTGAAAGAGGTCGCTCATAGAGTTGACAAAGATCATGGTGGGTTTTGTCCAGCCCAACGGCTGCTCCAGCTTATCCTCGTGTAGGGCCAATTTGAAGCCGTTTGCATATTTGGGCTGTCCCATGGCCTTTAGCCGCATAGCCATGCGCTCTGCGTAGCAATGCTTGCATCCAGGGCTGACCTTGCTGCACCCTGTGATTGGGTTCCAGGTGGATTCCGTCCATTCTATGTTAGATTGGGTGCTCATAGGTCATTCTCCCTTTGCAGACTTCATGCTTGCTTCACTTGCGGTGCGCCTTTATCTAAGCTCCTGTTCTATTATAGTACAGATGTTCTAAATTGCAAACTCTCAAAAATCAAAGCGACGCTGACCATAGACGTCCCTGCGCGTGACTTTGTGCCAGAAGTCATGACCAAGACGATGCTTGCTAGCAAATAACAGCCGATAAAGGGGTGCTCTCCGCTGTACACTGCGGATAAGCGGTTCCTCACCGATTTGGTCAGCCCGGAGAACTTCTTCGTAGTCCAAGTCTTGGAGCCTCGCTTTGTAATAATCTATCAACCTTCGATGGAGCCCTGGAGGCTTTCCCTGGCTTAACCAATCCCGATAGATCTCGCGCCATGCATGATCGCCGAAAAAGTCATCAACACTGGTCTGACCTTCTGTCTCGAATGCTTGCGGCATGGAGCGATTCAAGCCACCTTGGGGATAATTGATGATCAAGTCCATCCGTCGCAGTGTAGCCAGTTTGACCACGGTTTCCCAACGCAGTTCCATGCCTGTGGGATCAAGAAAGGCCAAATTCAGGGAACGCCGATCATCCTGTCTAATGTGAGCAACGATGTCATCAACCAGATCATTACAGTCTCCGGTGCGAATATCCACCCGCTGGGAGTGGGGGGTGGCAGCGCATCGTTGTTGCAGTGCTTCTGTATTCTTATCTGAAACGTCGGTAAAGAAGTAGCCGGTAAAAGGGTAGGTAGTGGTCAAAGCTATCAGCGGGGAACCTAGCATAATGGCACCAGAGTCCCGATCGACGTTCTTGCCTGGCCCAGCCAGGAGATCGACGTAATAGCGGATAGGCCACTTTTGCCGCATTGAAGTCTCAAACACATCAATGTAGCGTTTAAGGTAATCCAACTTCTCCTTTGCCCACGCGCCAGCCTCGCGCATGAGTAATCCATCCTCTTGAGGCTGTAGGTAAACTTGCATGATTCTCCTCCCCAGCGAATGCTCCACAGTGACATCACTGCTTCTCGATTAATGCGACCTCCTCCTCCGTCAGCCCGTAGAGGTGGTAGACGATGTGGTCAATGAGCCAATCGGTGGCCTGGATGCGGGCAACCAACTCGCGATAGGCCGGGCTGTGGGCGCGGTAGACGCCCACCAAGTCGCTGAGCCTCTGCACCCTGCTGGCCAGCGCCTTGACGAAGACTTTGAACGCCTCTTCGTTCCAGCCCAGGCTCTCGTCCAGGCTGCGAGTGGAGCGGCTCTCCTCGTCCACGAAGGGGCGGCACGCCTTCGACCTCTGCCACAGGGTGCGTTCCCACTTGCCTTTGGTGCGCAGTGTCTCGAAGGTCTCGGCGTCGGTGACGCCCTCCAGATCCAGCCAGAAGGCTTCGACGCGCGATTGCTTCTCCTTGTGCATGGCGATCATCTGCTCGGCCAGGTGGGCCAGCAGGTCGTGGACGACGTCGGCTTGCTCCGGTTCGGCGGCCAGGCGCGCGGCGACGAAGCCCAGCGTGGGCGATGCTGCCTGCGACAGCATGGCCCGATCCATTGGCGTGTCTGAGCCGAGGGCGCCGGAGGATGCGAGCGCGCCGACGGCCTCCTCGGCCCGATCCTTCGCCTCTTCGACCAGTTGGGCGCGCTCGTCGGCGGGGGTGGTGAACTCGATGCGGCGGATGGGTACCTTGCTGAGATTTGTAGGATAGTAATCGTAGATGCCCCTGCTTAGTTCCTTAGCGTACGATTGGTACACAGATTCACACAGAGAGGAATTCAGCAAGCTCAGGATATACGCGAGGCTGAGGTTTGTAGTATCTTTCAGTGCTAGAACTGTAACATCGATACTGCCAAGCATTTGCTGCTGGTCGAGGGAGAACCGGTTTGCTGCAGCTCTGTATGGGACTATGAGTTTTTCTGTCCGAAAGTGAACATCGGTTGAATTCATCCACTCCCACCAGTTGTCTTCCCCGATTTCTTTGAAACTACTGCGCCGCGTCATTAGGTCACTCTTATATGCTTGTAGAAATGCATAGGCACCAGGGAAACGCCTTTGTACCTCCTTTTCACACAAGCCGTCTGGGATGTACAAACAATAACGCATTGGAGTGTGGGCATACCTCTCGATATCTCCGTTCTTTACAAATACATGTATCACGTCGCGTTCCAGAGGAAGTGAGCTTCCATCGGGAAGCCGACCCTCAAACCCACTCATCCCAGAAACAATCTGTCCGACAAGGATTTTGTCACGGCCGCTCTGCATTCCCGCACGGACAGTGGCAAGGTCGCCAAGCGGGACGGAGCCCTTCACCAGTTCAATAGGCTCCAGACCTCGAAATGCAGATTCGTCGCTCAGAGCGAATCCTTGTTTTGCTGCAAGCCATTCACTGATAACCTCCCTCGGTGAGGAGTCAGCAACCTCCCCGATTTGTCTAGAGGTATAGGTAGCTTCATAGAACTTGCCTTCGTTGCTGTTTTTTGCGTATAGTATGATGGCGCTATGTATGCTGGGATCATCAAATATCTGAATATCGGCAAAATCGATGAACACACGTACGCCGGGTGAGATCAGTTTACGAAGTCGCTCACCACTAGACGAACGTCGAAAGTATCGAGACACGATATACCCTAGTCTGCCAGACCTCTCCCGTAGTAACCGAACGCCGGACTCAACGAAATAGTAGAAAATGTCCGCGTGCCAATCATAAACCTCATAGCGATCCTTAACATAGTCCAAGAAGAGTGTGTCGCTACCCCATATCTTGAAGCCTTCGTAGGGTGGGTTTGCTATCACAGCATCGAATCCCGCCCGATCCCCCAATCGCTGCCCGTGCTGGTCGTAGAAGACCTCGGGAAAGGCCAGCTCCCAGTGGAAGAAGTGGCGCTGGTCCGCCATGTCCCGCGCCCGCTGCACGGCGGGGAGTTCCATCAGAGCGTTTGGCTGGCTGATCGATCCCAGCGACTCATCGTAGTCGCCCTGGTTGAATTCGTGCCCAAAGTGGGCACTTGTCCACAGGTTCGCCACGGCCAGGAACGGCTCCTTCAGTTTGCGCACAGCTTGGTCAGCGGCCTCCTTGGCCCGCACGGTGTCGTAGTCCTTGCTCTCTACTTCGGTGATCTCTAGGATTCCAACCACCACGCGTGGCAACAGTTCGCTGAGGCGATGCTCGAACATATTGATCTGGCCGGCTTTCTTGGCCTCCAGTTGTCTTTGCGCTTTCTTGCTGAGAATGACCGGCGGTGCCCAGCCCAGGTCTTCCACCCGCGCTCCGATCAGCGAGTCGCCGCACTTCAGGTGGTGATCGAGGAAGCTGAGCGGCCGCTCGGCGGCCACGGTCGCCAGCCAGAGGCTCAGCTTGGCCAACTCCACGGCCAGCGGGTTCTTGTCCACGCCGTAGATGCAGCGCTCCACCACGCGACGCTTCCAGTAGGTCAGGTCCTCTTCCTGCAGAGCCTCGGTCTCCACGTAGGGATCGGTGGCCAGCGCCCGCGCCAGGAACTCGGTCGCCTCGACCAGGAAATGCCCGCTGCCCATGGCCGGATCCAGGACCTTCAGGCTTAGGATCTCATCCACCAGCCCATCGCCCCGCCGATTCGCCCCGACCGAAGGTCGGCGCTCGCTGACTCGCTCTGTCGCCTCGTCCACCAGCGGCCCCACGGTGTTCTCCACGATGTACTCCACGATGTACTGCGGGGTGTAGTAGGAGCCGGTGGCCTTGCGCTCGCCTCGGTCGGTCTCCAGGTAGACCTGCCCCGCGTCGCGCCGCGCGATGACGTTGGCATCGTCGGGCGCGTCTTCGGCCCTGACCCAACGCTCGCCTTTGCCGTCGCGGATGGCCACCATCGGCTCGCTGGCGTAGCGAGGTTGGTACTCCAGCAGCCCTTCGTAAATGGAACCCAGGTGACGCACTCCCAGGGTCCGGTAGTCGGCGAACTCAAGGCCGGCTTCGGTTTCGCGCCGGCTGAGCAGGTCAATGGCCTGGACCAATGCCCCGTCGCCGACGATCTTCTCCTCTAGAAAGGGGTGTTGCTGTGGATCGAAGAGCCTGCCGTTGTAGCGCGGCATGTTCAGACAGCGGTTCAGTTCAGCGTTGTCGCCGTTGATGATGCGGAACAGGTTTTTCAGCCAGCCCCAGTAGACGGTGCTCATCGGCAGTGGCAGCAAGGCAAGCTCCACGATTTCTTCCTTGAGGCGCGTCAGGCTGTAGTTGGTGCGGTACTGGTCGTTTTGCAGCGGCAGCAGCCCCCGGCTTTCACCGTAGAGAATGAACAGCAGCCGGTAGAGCAAGTAGAGGCTGTTGTCGTAGATGGCGCGCAGATCGTCTGGTCCCAGTTGATTGGCTGACAGATCGAGGAAGCCCTGCATCAGGTGCTCCAACGCCTGGTAGACGTTCTGCTCCAGGTCTTCCTCCAGGGCCACGGCGTAGGCGTTGCTGGCGGCCAGCGCGTCGTCCAGAAAGATGCGCCCCTGGGCATCGGGACGGAAGGCCGCCTGTCGGAAGAAGAGGGTGAAGTAGCGCATGGCGCCAGATCGGGAGTGGACACGGCCTTCACCGCGACTGAGGAGGTCCACCAGGTCTACTTCGTAGTAGATGGAGAGTCGCTGGCTGCTGTCCCTGTGCACCAGCCGCCACAGCCGCCCGTTGCTCAGGATGCCCCAGTCCAGGCCGGTGGCGCGCACGTAGTAATCAATCTGCCAACTGGGGTTCTGGGCCTCGAAGCTGGCCCCGCCGCCTCTTTGCTTCTTGCTCAGGGCGGTGTCCCATCTTTTGACCTCGCCGACGGCCAGGGCCTCGGCGGTGTAATCCTCGGTCCTCTGTGCGCTCACCGCAGCCTGGCGCGTGGCTTGGTCAGGAAAGAAGACGTAGTCGGGCCGCTTGACGCCCGCCTCCAGGCCGGGAACGCTGGCCTGACGCTCGAAGGTGTGACCCAGTTGAGCGAGGATCGGTTTGAACCAGTGCTCTTCCAGTTGGTCTTCGTTGTACTCTGGAAGCTGATCCTTTTCCCTGGCGTAAAGGTCCTGCAGCCAGGCCAGGAAAGTCTCGGTCTCTGGCAGGGCCGCCGACCAGCGGTCATCATCGGGCAGGAGGTTGTTCAGGTAGTGGTCGGAGAAGAGATACTGGTTGCGATGGGCGGCGCCCATTCCTATGGTCAGTTGAAGCGAGACGTTCATGGAATTCATTCCTTTTAGCGTTAGTCTTCAAACTGGATTTCAACGTAGGAACCCCCCGCCCCTGCCCATTGGGGAACTCCAAAGTATATGGTCCCCACATTGCCTGAAACGTGGGAGATCCTGACTTCTAGCTTGTCTTGACCCCGGTTTACCGCTGGGTCTATACCCTCCACGGTGCTGACAAATCGGGTAGGTGCAGACGAACTGGCGGTGAAAGAAGTGGAGGCGAGAACAAGGCGGTTCTGCCCCTGAACCAAAACGATCTCTGCCCTGAACTCTGTGGAGCTATAGCTGCTGGTGGCTATGGCGAAGGTATAGGTCGTGTCCGTTATGTCTTGGAGCAGGGTCATGTCGTCCCAAACCGCTGTGCCACCGAAATACAGGTAGACTTCGCCATAACATGCCTGGCTGCCAATGATGCAGTCGTCATCCAGGATAAGCTGCTCCTCCCCGCAGCAAAGCCGAATCCGGGTGGGACCGGGTGTGCTGGTGGGCGTGCTGGTCGGCGTGGAGGTGGGTGTCCCAGTGCTGGTCGGTGTGCCGGTTGGCGTGGCTGTCGGAGTAGGCCGCCCATTGGTTGAGATGAGGGGGAGGTACACTTGGTGAGATAGGGACGTGTCAGCCAGCACCCCGCCCATTGTGCTAACGAGCAGCAGGACCAACATCAGCAGACCGACAGTGTACAGTCGCCTCGCAGTTACGTCTTCCATCGCTTTTTGTCCCTCTTTGATCGAGAATTAATTGCTCGTTGTCGCGTCAGCTCGTTATCCCTATTCTATCATATTCCCCATTGGCAGACAAATCAGTTCGACCCCCAACTGGCAACGATTTGACGACTCATCTCCCGTGCGCGGGCGAAGATGTCGCCCTCATTCAGGGTCAGGAGTTCGTGATCTCGCATCACCACACAGCCCTCAATGACCACCGTGCGCACATCGCTGGCATGGGCGGCGTAGACCAGGTGCGAGGTGATGTCGTATACCGGCACCATGTGCGGCACATCCAGGTCCAGCACGATCAGGTCTGCCCGCTTCCCAACCTCCAGCGAGCCCAACCGATCCCCCAGCCCCAGCACGCGAGCCGACTCCAGAGTGGCCATGCTCAGCGCCTTGCGGGCGGGCAGCGCCGTGGCGTCGCCAGCGATCAGCTTGTGAACCTTGGCCGCCGTCGCCATCTCGCCAAACATGTCCAGATCGTTGTTGCTGGCCGCGCCGTCGGTCCCCAGCCCGACCTTGACCCCCGCCTCCAGCAGCTTGGGCACCGGCGTCAACCCAGAGGCCAGCTTCAACTGGCTCTCCGGACAGTGAACCACGCCGGTCTCGTGTTGGGCCAGCAACGCAATGTCCTCGTCGGTCAGGTGCACGCCGTGAATGGCCACCGTGGTGGGGCTTAGGACGCCCAGATCGGCCAGGCGGCCGACGGGGGTGCGCCCATGTTTTTCGATGCTCTCCCGCACCTCGCTCTGGGTCTCCGACACGTGGAGCAGGTAGGGGGCGCCGTACTCATCGGCCAGCGCCTTGCCCTGCTGCATCAGCTCCGACGAAGCGGCGTAGGGGCTGTGCGGCTGGATCGAAGGAACGATCAGGGAGTCGCCATGCCACTTGCGCAATAGGTCTTCGGCGTACCCAAGTCCCTCCTCCGGGGTCTGGTAATTGGCGTTGGGAAACTCCACCAGCGCCCCTCCGACCACGACCCGCAGGCCAGTGTCCTTGCAAACCTCGGCGATGTCGTCCTCGAAGAAGTACATGTCGCAGAACAGGACCGTGCCAGAGCGGATCATCTCCGCCGCCGCGAGCTGAGTGCCCAGGCGAACGAAGTCCGGGCTGAGCCACTTGGCCTCTGCTGGCCAGATGTAGTCATGCAGCCAGGTTTCCAACGGCAGGTCGTCGGCGATGCCGCGAAAGAGCGTCATCGGGGCGTGGGTGTGGGCGTTGATCAGGCCGGGCATGATCAGCTTGCCGCTGGCGTCAATTCGCTCCCGCCCGCGATATGCCCGCTCCATTTCCTCGCGAGGCCCCAGGCCCACGATGGCGCCCCCGTCCACGGCCACCGCCCCTGGCTCATAGATGTCCCAATCTGGGTCGGCAGTCAACACGATGCCGCCCACTACCAACAGATCAGTTTCTTGCCAAACCATTTAACCTCCCTTTGCTCAGAGCGGATTGCCAAATCCGCGTTGCTGGCGGGGCCGGACGGGGATCTGGCGATCCCCTTTGAGCAGACCTTAGCGGGTATAACACATGCATTTCAAATGGGTGTGTTTCAAACGAGTTGGCTGGTGTTGTTGGTCGGAATGGCATTCCGACGAATTGATGGATTACCAATCCGTCCTACACCGAGATGAAACACATACATTTCAAATTCAAACCAGTACTTTCAGGGCCCGCGGAATCACCCGAAAAGTCGCCGGCGCCTCCCCGATCAGCTCTCCCTCCGCTTGGAGGAGCATGCGCTCCTGGGATTCGACGTGAATCTCCTGGGCGGCGAAGTGGCTCACTTTGGGATGGGTCAGATGCGTGCCCTTGTAAATCCGGGGCACGTTCGCCACGACCTCCAGCTTGTTCAAGTTGCCCAGGACGACCACGTAGAACAGGCCATCGTCGAGCGCGGCGCCGGGCGCGATGAACATGCCTCCACCGAAGTAGCACCCGTTGCAAACGACGACCGAATTGACCCGCCCCCTGGCGTGCTGACCGTCGAAGGAGAACTCCACGTTCTTGTTCCGATAGGTCAGCAAACTAGTGAAGAGACATGCCAGGTAAGGGATCGTGCCTCCCAGAAGCTTGGGGTTGCGGTTCACCCGGTCGGCTACTTCTCCGTCGAAACCCAGGCCAGCGGCGTTGATGAAATAACGTTCCACCTCTTGCCCCTCGCGGAGGCAAGTGATTCTCCCCACATCTATGAGCCGGGGCTCGCTGCGCAGGAGATGACGACCAGCCTCCATGTAATCGCGGGGAATGCCCAGCGTGCGTGTGAAATCGGCTCCCGTGCCCCAGGGGATGATGCCCAGAGCAACCTGCGGATCAATCGTCCCCTCCGCCGCCAGGCCGTTGAGCACCTCGTTGACCGTGCCGTCTCCGCCGACGGACACGATGGTTCGATGGCCGTCGGCGAGGGCCTGGCGGGCCAATTCGGTGGCGTGGCCGGGGGCCTCGGTGAGCGCCGCATCGAACCTGGCCGTAAGCGAAGCGGCTTCAGCCTGCAGGCAGTCGCGTAGGCGCGGCCAGTTCTTGCCCACCGCGCCGTTGGCCGCCGTCGGATTTACGATCAGCTTCATCATTCTTTTCTCCTACCGTTCGAAGATGTTGAGAGCCTGCATAGCCAGGCCCATGTTGCCTCTGACCTTGAGCTTGCCTTTCATAAAGGCTCCCATGGCGTCTAGCTCCCCCTTGATTAGGGCCACGTAATCAGCGGCGGCCAGGCTGATGGTGGCATCGGGCTTGTCGGCAACCCCTTCTCTGACCTGGCACTGCTGATCGGCGACCTCCAGCACCCAGTCGCCGCCCCCTTCGCCGCTCAGCTTGAATTGATAGGTCGCCTTGAGGCCCGTGGCCCTCTCAGGTACAAAGGCGCTGGGCAGGGCCTCCATGAGATCTCTCGCCGTATCAGGTATCGTCATTCTCAACCTCCTCAGTTTTTGTGGTTTGCAAGGAAGTATATCACGTTTACCCTCGTTGTCAACCTTTGTTGACATCTGCTCAGGAGGGTGATAAAATAGGGCCAGATCACAGCTAAGCTCGCTGAGGAGGTCCTTCCGCCTTTTCTCCGCCATTAGTGTCATCGCGAGGAGCGGGTTTTGCGACGAAGCGATCCCCAATTCGCGAGGGGGAGATTGCTTCGGCAAAAAGATGCCTCGCAATGACACGGCCACCTTGTTTCTTAGTAGGAGTGTTTTTTGCGACGAAGCAATCTCCTTGCTGAACAAAGGTGGGAATTGCGGCAATCCAGGGGATTGCTTCGCAAAAAGCGCTCGCAATGACATAGCTACCCAGCCACGTTTTAGGAGAAGTCAATGAAACCCAAATGGCAGATCGCACCGCCTGCGCCGGCGACTCACCTGGCGCGCTTTCCGCAGCTCTCACCCCTCATCGTCCAGTTGCTCTATAACCGGGGCATCACCGCTCCCCAGGATGTGCGCGACTTTCTGGCCGACGCTCGCCCCGGCGACAACCCGTTTAAGCTGAAGGGGATGAACGAGGCCGTGACCCGCCTTCGCCAGGCTATTCGCCGCGAAGAGCGGGTGGCGGTTTACGGCGACTTCGATGCCGATGGGGTGACGGCTACAGCCCTCTTGGTGGAGACGCTCTCGGCCCTGGGGGCTAAGGTGACGCCCTACATCCCCCACCGCGTGGACGAGGGCTATGGGCTGAACACTGACGCCTTGCAGCAACTGGCCTCGCAGGGTGTTGATCTGGTGGTGACGGTGGACTGCGGCATTCGCGCCATCGAAGAGGTCAGTTGCGGGACGAAGCTGGGCTTGGACTTCATTGTGACCGATCACCACTCGGTGGGCGCGGAGGCGCCGCCGGCTCTGGCGGTCATCAATCCCAAGCAGCCGGACTGCCCCTACGCCTTCCAAAACCTGGCCGGGGTGGGCGTGGCTTTCAAGCTGGCCCAGGCCCTCCTGCGAACCAATCGTCAGGTGCCTGTGGCCCAGGGCGAAGTGAGTCTGAACGAAGACGATTTGCTGGACCTGGCTGCCCTGGGCACGGTGGCCGACCTCGCGCCCCTGTTGGGGGAGAACAGGAGCCTGGTCAAGCGGGGCCTGGAGCGACTGAACGCCGCCGAGCGACTGGGCGTGCGGGCCATGATGGCCCAGGCGGGGCTGAAGCCCGGCCAGATTGACGCCACGGCCATCGGCTTCGTCCTGGGACCGCGCCTCAACGCCGCCGGGCGATTGGAAGATGCTGTCACCAGCTACGATCTCCTCACTTGCCGCTCTCCAGACCAGGCCGCGATTTTGGCCCGCGAGCTGGAGGAGTTGAACCGCCACCGCCAGCGGCTGACCGCAGAAGCACAGGAGCAAGCCAGGGAGCAGGTGCTGATGGCTGACCGGGATGAGAGGCTCCTCTTCATCGCCGGCGAGGATTTTTTGGCCGGCATCGTGGGCCTGGTGGCCGGCCGTCTGGCCGAGGAGTTCTATCGCCCTACCGTGGTCGTCGAGCTGGGCCCCGAGCAAAGCCGAGGCTCGGCCCGCAGCATCCCCGAGTTCAACATCACCGCCGCCCTGGATCAATGCAGCGGCCTCCTCGTCCGGTACGGCGGCCACGCCGCCGCCGCTGGCTTCACCGTAGCCAATGACAACCTGGAGGCTTTGCAGGAAAAGTTGAAGGAAATAGCCGCCGAGCAATTGGAGGGAGTGGAGCTGGCGCCGACGCTCCTCATTGACGCCGAGGTCGAGCTGTCGGAAATGGATTGGGCCGTCCAGGCGCTGCTGACCCAGTTAGAACCGTGCGGCTACGCCAATCCCTCGCCCCTCCTGTTGAGCCGCCGGGCCATCGTGCGGGGCGCCCGCGCCGTGGGCACGGATGGAGGCCATCTCAAGCTCACCCTGAGCGATGGCCGGGGCGTCTGGGACGCCATCGCTTTTCGCCAGGGCCAGTGGGCTGATCAGCTTCCCCGTCATATTGACGTGGTCTACGCCTTAGAGATCAACGAGTGGAACGGGCGGAAGCAATTGCAGCTCAACGTGAAAGACCTGCGGCCTTCGGGTTGAAGCCGAAGTGCTTCGGGATAGTCCTCTCATTTGACCGGGGGGCAAATAGGTGATAAAATACCCATGAAATTGGCAATCAAGATGAGAGGTTTAATGCAAGCTAGGTGGTAGATGGCATAGTAGGGAGGTGAAGGATAATGTGCGCCCAGGCAATTCAGGCTCATATCAGGCAACTCTCGGAGATAATCGTTGGGCTTCCGGAGGAGAAGGTGGCAGAAATAATCTCCTATGCTCGCAGAATCAAACAGGAGGCGGAGGAACCTACGAAACCGCTGAACACTGAGGAGATTTTAACCTTGGCAGCCAAACGGGCTAAGGAACTGCGCCGGCAACCCCGTCCTGTAGTAGAAGCCCAATATCGAGCCTTGCTGGACGCCCTGGCGGCAGAGGTTACGGCCAAAGGGATCGAAGTCGAGGAATATCCGAGTGGGGACTAAGAGCAAACTCCCAGATCGAGAGAAAGGGACCAAAGCACCACTCCGCGCCGTGCTCGACGCCAACGTTTACGTAGCCGCCTATCTGAGCAGAAATCCTCGCAGCCCGAACAAAGAGTTGTTCCAGCGCTGGCGCGATTCTCAATTTTTGCTTCTGGTGTCGAAGGACACGCTCCAAGAAGTCGTCGAGAAGTTTGGCGAACTAGGCATTGATCAGCAGCTAACTCTTGAACTTGTTGCCCACATCCTGGCCGACGCTGTATACGTGCATGTCTCCGAAGAGGAAGTCCAGCCCGTCATTTTCGCAGACCCTGACGATGACTATATCCTTGCCTGCGCTGTGGTGGGCAAGGCGGACTACTTGGTCACTTACGACCCCCATTTCGATTGCCTTGGCGGTGAATATCGAGGTTTCAAGATCGTTGACGGACTCCACTTCCTTTACATTGTGCGCGGTGATCCAGCGTAATCATGACTCTACTGAAAAAACTCCATTTTGATGATTGAGCCCACTATAAATTGTAGTAAGTTTGTAGCTATGATACAATTTGTAGTGGCATCGTTTGAGATTCTGACCTTTTTTCAGGGGAGTCAATCATTACTTTCCACGTGGGTCCCAAACAGATTGCAGGGCAGAAGGTTCTGGTAGACAGTTCGCCAGAACCTTTTGTTTGGTGCCAGCGCGTGGGCTGGACAAAAGCGGCCAAGTGGGCTATAATTCCCCAGGAGGAGAACAAGCTTTGAAGAAAGCGCTCTTAGCCTTACTCTATCTCGGATTATTGATCCCGCAGAGTTGGGCCGGCACGCCGGCTTCGGCCCTGGCACCGCCCGATCCTCGCTTCGGGGCGGTGGAGGCCTACGAAGCCCCTGAGCAAGCGACGCTGGCCGGCGTGGGCTGGGAGCGGATCATCTTCTGGTGGCACGAACTGCAGCCCAACGGGCCAGACGACTGGAATGGGCAATACTTCCCCGATGAGATCCTGGACAGGGAACTGGCCCAGGGTCGGGAGGTGGTGGGTCTGCTCAAGAACACGCCCTACTGGGCCACCGATGGCGAGCCGCTTCGCGGCGTGCCCCGTGGGCTCTACCTGCCCTACGATGACCCCAACAATCTGTGGGCATCTTTCGTCCGCCGCGTGGTGAGCCACTACGCGGGCCGCATTGACCACTGGATCATCTGGAACGAGCCCGATGTCTGGGACGGGGAACACGTCGGCCACGCCTGGGCCGGCTCGGTGGAGGACTACTATCAATTGCTGAAGGTGGCCTACCTGGCAGCCAAAGAAGCCAATCCCAAGTGCGTCATCCACCTGACCGGTCTGACCTATTGGTGGGACTGGGTTTATGGCCGACGACAATATTTCGAGCGGTTTCTGGAAGTGGCCGCTCAGGACCCCACCGCCCCCCAGCACGGTTACTATTTCGACGTGGTCACTCTGCACATCTACTTCAAGCCCCAGACGGTGTACGAGATCACCAGCTTTTTCCGCCAGGCGATGCAGGCGCACGGCCTGGACAAGCCCGTCTGGATCAACGAGACCAACGCCGCGCCTTCGCACGACCCCAGCCGGCCGGTGCATGATCCTCGCTTTGTGATCAGTCTGGACGAGCAGGCGTCGTACATCATCCAGGCCTGCGCCTTGGGTCTGGCGGCGGGGGTCGAGCGCATTGCCGTGTACAAGATGATGGACAAGGCCAGCGACGTCAACGCCAATCCGGAGCCCTATGGCCTGGTGCGGGCCGATGGCAGCCTGCGCCCGGCTTTTCACGCTTACCAGGTGGCGACGACCCATTTGGCGGGCTTCCGCCAGACCAGCCTGGCCCGCCGGGGGGACGTTGATCAAGTCACCATTGACCGGGGAGAGAGAACGACCACCGTGCTCTGGAACCGCTCGCCCGTAACCCAAACCGTAGCTGTCCAGGCCATCGCCCCGCAGGCTGACTTGGTGAACAAAGAGGGAGAGACTCGGACGCTCACCGCGGACAATGGTCAGTATGTCCTGACCCTGCCCGGCGCGCTGTGCAGCGATCCCACTGGCTGTTTCATCGGCGGCAGCCCGCTGCTTCTGGTCGAGGAGGGACCGCCCTCGGCTCGCGGCTCGCTTCAACCCACTTCGACCCCGACCCTAGTGCCAACCAGCACAGTCACCCCATCTCCTACCACGACGCCAACGCCAATACCTACAGAGACGCCAACGCCAACACCGACATCCACGCCGATGCCCACTGCTACCTCGACGCCCACGCCCGCGCTGACCTCGTCACCCACTCCTACGTCCACGGCAACGAGCACACCAACAGCAACGAACATCCCCTCCCTCACCCCCACATGCACTCCCTCCCCGACGCTCACTGCGACCCGCGCCCCTACCCCAACGTTCCCTGCGGCGAGTGCGTCGGAGAGCCCACCGAGTTCCAAGACCCTAAAGGTCTTTGGGAAACCTTTAGGGTCTGTGGCCACCGCTCTTCTCGGACTCATCCCTTTCGGTGGGGTGCTCATTTGGTGGCGGAGGCGGCGTTGACCGGTGATGGGTAACCGGTGACCATCTGATCATGACACATAGGGTCTGTAAAGAAATAAGTTCCCCCATTAGTGTCATTGCGAGGAGCGTTTTTTGCGACGAACTTGGAAGTGAAAACGGCGCAGTCTCCTTGCTGAACAAAGGTGGGGATTGCTTCCCAAAAAGCGCTCGCAATGACATCGTATCGGAAAGTTATTCTTTAACGAACCCATAGGAGGTACAACGATGCTTATCACGAACAGCACCCTGATCACATTTGGAAAAGATAGTCAGATCATAGACGATGGGGCCATCCTCATCAAGGGCGAGCGCATCGCCGATCTGGGCCAGACGACGGAGCTCTTGGCCAAATATCCCGCCGAGCGAATCCTCGACGCCCAGGGCAAACTGGCCATGCCCGGCCTGATCTGCGCCCACACCCACTTCTACGGCGCTTTCGCCCGAGGAATGGCCATCCCCGGCCAAGCCCCCCAGGATTTCCCCGAGATCTTGGAGAAGTTGTGGTGGCGGTTGGACAAGGCCCTCTATTGGCAAGACATCCGCTACAGCGCGCTGGTCTGCCTGGTGGATGCCATCCGCCACGGCGCCACTACCCTCATAGATCACCACGCTTCTCCCAGCGCCATCGAAGGCTCGCTGGACCTCATCGCCGAGGCAGTGGAGGAGGCCGGAGTGCGGGCCTGCCTGTGCTACGAGGTGACGGACAGGGATGGCGAGGAGAAGGCGAGGGAAGGGATTAGGGAGAATGAACGGTTTATTCGCAGGGTGCAGGGGGCTAGGGACCGGGGATTAGGGACTAGTGACAAGGGGCTAGGGACTAGGGGTACTGATTCCTTGTCCCTTATCCCTCATCCCTCGTCCCTCGTCAGCGCCACCATGGGTCTCCATGCCTCGCTGACGCTGTCCGATGAGACGCTGGAGGAGGCGGCAGCGGCGGCTGAGGGGTTGGGCGTCGGGTTTCACATCCACGTGGCGGAGGACATGGCCGACGTGCGGGACAGTCTGAAGAAGTCGGGTCTGCGGGTGGTGGAGAGGTTGAACGCGTTCGGCGTGCTGGGCCCCCAGACCATCGCCGCCCACTGCGTGCACGTGGACGCCTACGAGATGGAAATCCTGCGCGATACGGGCACGCGCGTAGTCCACAACCCCCGCTCCAACATGAACAACGCCGTGGGCACGGCTGATGTTCCAGGCATGTTAAGACGCGGGATTGAAGTGGGTCTGGGCAACGACGGCTTCTCCAACAACATGTTCACCGAGATGCACGTCGCTTACCTGGTGCACAAGCTGAACGAGGGCGACCCACGAGTCATGGGTGCCGACCAGGTGATGCAGATGGCGTTTCGGAACAACGCTCGCACGGCCGAACTTTTCTTCCCTTCGACAAGCTCAGGACACCGCCCTGGGCCGCTGGGCGAGATCTCCGTGGGCGCGCTGGCCGACGTGATTCTGGTGGATTACGCGCCCACCACGCCTTTGACCGAAGGCAACTTCCCCTGGCACATCATCTTCGGCGTGGACGGCACGGGCGTGGATACGACCATCGTCGGCGGTCGGCTGCTGATGCAGAACAGGGAGCTTTTGACCCTGGACGAAGCCGAAGTCTGCGCCAAATCGCGGGAGTTGGCAGGTAAGCTCTGGAAGAGAGTATAGGGGGTCCCGATGAAGCGCAACGAACTCATTACCTATCTCGACGACTACCTACGCGTCAAAGAGATCGAGGACGACTCCCAGAACGGCCTCCAGGTGGAAGGGCCAGACGAGGTGACGATGGTCGCCTTCGCCGTGGACGGTTGCCAGGCTGCCTGCGAACAGGCGGTCGCCGCTGGTGCCCAACTGCTCATCGTGCATCACGGACGTTTCTGGGACAAGCCCCTTCGGTTGGTCGGCCCCATCTTCCAGCGGGTGAAGACGCTCATCGAGGGAGATTGCGGCCTCTACGCCGTTCACCTGCCGCTGGACATTCACCCTGAGGTGGGCAACAACGCAGAACTGGTCCGCGTGTTGGGATTGAAGGACTCCCGCACCTTTGGCGAGTACCACGGCAGTCAAGTCGGCATGGGCGGCGAGCTGGATCCGCCCCTGCCGCTGGACGCGCTGGTCGAACGGCTGACGCAGGCCGTGGGGGCGCCTCCCGTGCGCGTGCTGGCCCACGGCCCGGCTGAGGCGTCGCAGGTGGGCTGCGTCTCCGGCGGGGCAGCCTTCCTGATGGATCAGGTCGCGGACGCCGGCTTTGACACCTTCATCACTGGCGAGACCAGCCACACCTTTTTCCACCAGGCCGCTGAGTGGGGACTCAACGTCGTCTACGGCGGCCACTACGCCACTGAGACGCTGGGTGTGAAGGCGCTGGCCCGCCATCTGGAGGAGAAGTTCGGCCTGGCGACGAGCTTCCTGGACATCCCCACGGGGATGTGAAAGGTATGGAGGGAAACATGCCTGATGCAATGCGGGTTCAACCCTTTGAAGTCCTTCTCGACTGGATTCTGAAAGAGCTTGAGACGAACCAGTCCATCTTTGGCATTCATCGCTCGCTGTTCTACATCCCGCAGGCCGACGGCCTTTACGCCATCGAGGACCTCTTTGGGCATTACCTGGCCACTCCCATCGGTCCCGGCGCTGGGCCGCATACCCAACTCGCCCAGAACATCGTCTGCGCCTGGCTTTCGGGGGGGAGGTTCATCGAGCTCAAGACCGTGCAGATCATGGACGAGCTGGACATCCCCAGGCCGTGCATTGATATGGAGGACGAGGGCTACAACGTCGAATGGTCTCAGGAGCTGAAGCTGGAGCAGTCGGCCAGCGAGTACGTCAAGGCCTGGGCGCTGATCCACCTCCTCCACCAGTTTCTGGGCTTCGAGGGGCCGCTGGGCGCGGTTTTCAATATGAGCGTGGGCTACAACCTGGAGGGGATTCAAAGCCCGCCCATGACCCGTTTCATGGACCGGCTGCAGGATGCCTCCGAGGAGATTGCCGGGATCCAAGCGGTTCTGAGAGAGAAGTTCTCCCAGTGCGCCGATGTTGATATTCCGACTCACATCACCAACAACGTCACCCTGTCCACCATGCACGGCTGCCCTCCCGACGAAATCGAACGCATCGCGCGGTATCTGCTGGAGGAGAGGGGGCTGCACACGGCGGTCAAGCTGAATCCCACCCTGCTGGGCAAAGAGAGGGTGAGGCGCATCCTCCACGAGCATCTTGGCTTCAGCGAGATTCACATCCCCGATCGCGTGTTCGACCACGACTTGCAGTACGACCGGGCGGTGGAATTGATCAAAACCCTGCAAGAGATTGCCGCCGGGCAAGGCTTGACCTTCGGGATCAAGTTGAGCAACACCCTGGCCCTGGCCAACCACAAGGGCATCCTCCCCGGCGACGAAATGTACATGTCGGGACGCGCGCTCTATCCCATCACCATCAACCTGTTCCACAAACTCTCCCAGGAGTTCGGCGGCGACCTAAACGTCTCTTTCTCCGCCGGAGCCGATGCGCTCAATCTGACTGACATCCTGGCCGCCGGCGCCTGGCCGGTCACTGCGGTTACGGACCTGCTGAAACCAGGCGGCTATTCAAGGATGCTGCAGTACCTGGAGAACTTGGAAAGGGACATGCGCGCGCAGGGCGTGACCAGCCTGGAGGAGTTGGCCCAGGACAAGCTGGCCAATCTGGCGCGCGAGGCCGCCAGTGCGCTGGAGAACCCTCGCTACAAAAAGAACTATCACCCCTACGGTTTGCCCAAGGTCGAGTCATCCCTGAGCCTATTCGACTGCATCGCCGCTCCCTGCGTGGAACGGTGCGCTATCCGACAGGATGTGCCCGAATACGCCTGGCTGATCTCCCAGCGGGAATACGACCAGGCGCTGGAGGTCATCCTCTCCCGCAACCCCCTGCCCAGCGTGACCGGCTACATCTGCAACCACCTCTGCCAGACCCGCTGCACCCGCAATAACTACGAGCAACCCGTCCTCATCCGCGCCCTCAAACGGTTTGCCGCCGAGAATAGCAGAGAAACCAGGTTTTTCTGTAAGCAAAGCGACAAAAACCTGGTTTCTGACGCCCGGGTGGCCGTGATCGGCAGCGGTCCCTCCGGCCTGGCCGCCGCCTACTTCCTGGCCCTGAACGGCGTCCAAGTTACCATCTACGAATCCCAGGACCGACCTGGCGGCGTGTTGGCCATCGCCCCCGCTTTCCGGCTGCCTGAGGCCGTCGTTCGGGAGGACGTTGACCGAATCACGAGTTTGGGGGTGAGGATCGAGCTTTCCCATCCCATCACCTGTCCCCCGGAGGAGCTTCTGCGAAACGGGTTCGACGCCGTCTACGTTGCCACGGGCGCGGGCAAGGACGCCCGTTTGGGCATTGAGGGCGAGGAGGGCCACGTCGTCTACCACGCCCTCGACTTCCTCGAGCGGGTGCGGCGGGGCGAGCCACCCCCCCTTTCATCCCCTCCCACATTGGGGGGGAAAGAGGGGGAGCGCGGCAGGGTGCTGGTGATCGGCGGCGGGAACTCGGCCGTGGACGCCGCCAGGACGGCCCGGCGGCTTGCCAGCGGCACGCTCCCCCCCCAAGGTTGGGGGGGACTGAGGGGGGGCTGTGTGACCGTCGTCTATCGTCGCACCCGCAGCGAGATGCCGGCCGACGAAGAAGAGATCGAGGCCGCGCTGACTGAGGGTGTCGTTTTAGAGGAACTGGTCTCCCCCACTCGCATCATCCTGCGGGATGGCCGGGTTG
Organism: uncultured Anaerolineae bacterium; assembly: GCA_964510205.1. Taxonomy (GTDB): domain Bacteria; phylum Chloroflexota; class Anaerolineae; order VGOG01; family VGOG01; genus CAZEBW01. Next base: position 11,943 of record CAZEBW010000027.1, on the reverse strand, counting down.
CTGCGCTGGAGTGCGTTCGGAACGAGCTGGGAGAACCTGGCCCGGATGGGAGGAGAAGGCCGGTTCCCGTCGAAGGGAGCGAATTTCAGATCGAGGCGGATTCTATCATCGTGGCCATCGGCCAGCGGCCCGATGTCTCATTCCTAGACGGAAGCGCGGTGACGCTCCGCGAGGGCGCGACCATTGCCGTCGCTCCTGAGACCGGCTTGGCGGGGCAAGAGCGAGTTTATGCTGGCGGGGACGCCGTGCGGGGGCCCGCCAGCATCGTCGAGGCCTGCGCCGACGGGCGGCGAGCCGCTGAAGCGATTTGCCAGCAGTTGGGTGTGCCATTCGAGCGCCCGTCGGTCCGGCCCCCCGTTCTCTCCGCAGAAGAAATCACACAGGTCAAGCAGGCGCGGGCCACGAAGACGGCGCAGCGCCAGGCGGCGATGCTCCCGCCCGATCAGCGTGATGGATTCGATCTGGTGGAAGCGACCCTGACGGAGCAAGCGGCCCTGGCCGAGGCGGCTCGCTGCTTGCAATGTTCGACCCTGTGCGACAAGTGCGTGGAGGTGTGCCCCAACCGAGCCAACTACGCCTTTCCCGTCGCCCCCGTCAGCCTGACGCTGCCCAGATTCGCCTGCCGGGGTGGAGAGTTGGTGACGGTCGGCGAGGAGGTTTTCCAGATCGAGCAGCCCCGGCAGATCGTCCACGTGGATGACTTCTGCAACCAGTGCGGCAATTGCCAGACGTTCTGCGTCCACCACGGCAAGCCCTATCTGGACAAGCCACGGCTTTTTCTCAGAGGGGACGATTTTGCATTGGAAGAGGACAACGCCTTCTACGTCGAGAGAGGCGCCGGGGGATGGGCCATCAGAAGGCGGGAGGGCGGGAAAGAGGCGCGTCTGTCGGTGGAAAACGGCGGTGACGAGGTGCGCTTCGAAAACGGTCTGCTGAGAATGAGAATCTCCCCCACCGATTTTCAGATCAAGACCGTGGAGCTGAAAGATGATTTTCAGGGGGAGTTTTCCCTGGTCGCTGCGGCGGAAATGTACGTTATCCTACGAGGTTTTCTCACGACGCTATCTTTTTTACCCTTTGAGGGGGATTAGAGTGAGGGTTTGGACTTTAGGCAGCAACTTGCGCTTTAGCGAATGCTGTGTTATAATATGATACGATAAGAAAACGATTTAGACGCGTTGATTGGCATGTGGTTCGGATAGCGACATTTGCCATCCGTTGGAGTCCATCCATGGTAGACAGGAGCGTGACATGGCATCCGAAGATGTCTTGGACAGGGAGATGACAATACTTACCGCGAGGGAGGCCGCTGAGTATCTGCGGGTGAGCCTCTATACTCTGAGAAAGATGGAGAAGGAGGGATGGCTGATTCCTTTTCGAACTCCTGGCGGTCATCGCAGGTACAGCATCAAGATGTTGGATGACTATCTGGAAAGAAGTCGTGAGCTTTCTCGCCAGAGAGTGGAAGGCTCTGCTGCAGAAAGCGAGCCTGAAGATCAGTAGCCGCGATGGCCGAGCCACCTGTGCAATGAGCGCAGGTGGCTTTTTGTTTTTTGGCATTGCGGTAAAAGTAACACTTCCACGCTCGCGATGGATTGTCAAATCCATCGCCCGGCGGCTGGATCGCCAGATCCAGCCGGAGCAAAGTGTGACTTTTACCCTAGTGCGTTTTTTGCCAAGCAAGCCGAATTCTGGTATACTATGGCTGGTGGTCACATAAAACGGGAGTACCGAAGCGACTCGACAGAGGTCTAGGCTGTCCTTCATTGAGTAAGTATTTTGAACAACTGGAGGCTAAATCATGTATAAATCCTTTGCAGTAAGAAATTTTCGATGCTTTGATGACCTCACCATTGAACCTTTAGAACGAATCAACCTTGTTGCCGGGAAAAACAACGTTGGCAAGACTGCCCTGCTCGAAGCCCTTTGGCTTCACCATGGATATCATAATCCTGAACTCGGCCTCAGGTTGAGGGTGTTTCGGGGGCTTGAACGCTTCAGAAAGGAGGAGTTTTTGTGGGATCTGTTCTCAGAATTTGATCCTGAGAGGATCATAGAATTGTCTAGCAAGGATTTGTCTAACCGGGCGCGGTCTCTTCGCATCACAATACAGGAACATCCTACATCTCGCGTTTCACTACGCAATGAGGAGCGGGAAAGAGAAAATGAAAGGGAACCTCTAGCCGCCGAGATAATTGATCAGGAGGCGACTACACCGATCGAGGCAGAATTGCTTTTGGACTATACCGGTGCTTCTGGAGAAAATCTTCAGGCACACGCCTTTGTTGAGCCAGATACTATTCGGTTTGAACGACCGCCCGGCGTGAAAGAGCCTAATGGGGTCTTCTTAGCGGCGCGACAGCGTGATCACCTTGGCCAACTCGCTGAGCGATTCAGCAACTTGGCGGTGGACAAGAAAGAGGCTGAGATTGCTCAAATCTTACAGATCGTTGAGCCGCGTCTCGAACGCTTGGTTGTGCAGTACAGAGGCGGTAGCCCCATTATCTATGGTGATATTGGTATGCGAAGATTGATGCCCCTGCCGCTGATGGGAGATGGCGTGGGCCGCTTGTTGAGGATCGCCCTGGCTATTCCGGAGGCTCAAGACGGCATCCTGCTGGCTGACGAGGTTGAGAACGGCCTACACTATACGGTAATGAGCAAGGTTTGGGAAGCAATCGCTGACCTGGCGCGTGAGTATGCTGTCCAGGTTTTTGCCGCGACGCACAGTGAGGAGTGCATTCGCGCTGCGCATCAGGCTTTCGTCACTGGTGAGCAATACGATTTCGCTCTGCACCGGCTGGAGCGGGTCAGAGGTGCTATTCGGGCCGTTACCTATGACCAGGAGACATTGGGGGCAGCGCTTGAGGCAGGCTTGGAGGTGCGCTGATGAATGGCCAGAAACTACTCGAGCCGGTCAGTAAGCCTAGGGTACTCATTGTCGAAGGCGAAGACGAGAAGAGGCTGTTTTCGGCGCTTATTGCTCATCTTGACCTCTCAGACATTGAGATACGGGCCATTGGCGGCAAGACCAGAATTCACAGCAACATCAGAGCGTTGACGATGACCTCAGGCTTCGATGAAGTCATTTCTGTGGGTGTGATCAGAGATGCAGACGAAGATCCTACTGCCGCTTTTCAGAGTGTCTGCGGTGCCTTGCAGGACGCCGGCTTAGCTAGACCCACGGAATCTATGCAACCTGCAGGAGATAGCCCTCGGGTCATCGTGATGATTCTGCCGAGTGAGGAAACATCAGGAATGCTTGAGGACCTTTGTTTGGAATCGGTGCGGGAAGACCCGGCGATGCGTTGTGTGGACGAGTATTTCGAGTGTCTTGAGGAAAGAGTTGGGAAGTTGCCTCGTAACCTATCGAAGGCCAGAGTCCACGCGTTCCTGGCCTCCAGAGAGAGATCAGATTTGCGTCTGGGGGAAGCGGCTCAAAAGGGTCATTGGCCGTGGAACCATCCAGCCTTCGAGCAAGCAAAGCTGTTTCTCAGCACGTTGTAACCTGAGCGAGCTGAAATGGCGATTAGCGAGGTGAATCCATGAAAACAAATCTACTGGTATCTATCTGTCTGGTACTGGTTGCTACTGTGACATCTTGCCAGCTTGCTAGACCCACGCCCGACCCCGCTGAGATACAGCGGTTGGTAGATGAGGCTGTGCGGGCAACGATTGAGGCTATGCCTACGGCCACTCCTTATCCCACCTATACTCCTATGGCGATCGTTGCCGCTGACACACCGTCGGCTGGCGTCAACACACCGCGATCTACCTCTACGGCTACTTCCGTCCCCACCACGCCGGGATCGCAGCCTGGCGCCGCATTTCGCACTCACATCGTTGTGGCGGGCGATACGGTGAGCGGCATAGCCAAAGAGTATGGTACGATGGTTGACGCCATCATCGAGGCCAACGATCTCAGCGATGAAGGGTTGATTATCATTGGCCAAGTGTTGTCTATCCCTGTGGAGGAGGCGGGCGCTGTCTCTACGCCGACCAGCCCTGCTCCGTCACTGACTCCCACCACGACACTCACGTCAACCACCCCTAGCTCGCTCACCCCTACCGCTGCCCCGACTGAGACGCCGGTGTCATAGCGCCGATCAGACGACCACGCCCCAAGCAGGCGCCTGCTTGGGGCGTTTGATTATTGAAGCGGCAGCAGTGTGTTCGGCTAGTCCCGTGGCGAGAACGCGGACCACCGTCCGCTCGGAGCTTGAAGCTCGGATCTGCTGAGTCTCTCTCCTACTTCCTGATAAGGGGCAGGTAGATGCGTTGGTGCGATGGCGTGGGCGTCGAGGTCGTGGTGGCGGTTGGTGTCACTGTGGGCGTTGGGGTGGACGTAGGCGTAGCCGTCGGCGTTTGAGTAGGGGGGGACGTTGGGGTCGGTGTCCGTGTCCGCGTCCGCGTAGACGTTGGAGTGGGTGTAGGCGTCTGCGTAGCCGTCGGCGTCGCGGTCGGTGTCTGCGTGGGTGCTTCCTCACACTCCCCGAACCAGTAGATCAGGGCGTTCAACACCTCGGCGCGATCTGTCAGGTTCGCCAATCCCTCGAAAGGCCAGGCGAAGAAGGCTGTCCTGAAGAGCCCGCTCGTGGAATTACTCCGCCCCGTACTTTCCCAACGGAAAGGTGCGAAGACGCCTCAACCGTGCCCTGTGACGATGTCGTCAGTGTACAGATCACCCGGCCAGCCATTGGGCGGGGTCAGGTTGTAGGGGCCCAACCCATTGCCGAGCGTATTGGCGATGCCCTCGGGATCCGTCCGCTTCACGTCGTTGGTGTAGCTGTTAATGTACAAGCGGTCTTGGCCAAACGAGGTCAGCTCCCTGTCGTAGAGGTAGTCCTCGCTCACCAGCCAGAATCGGCCCTCTGCGTCGAGGTAGGTCGCCACCGCCGCTTCGTTGTCCGAGGTGAAGGTGTCGCTGCGGGGGTAGCCGGTGAACCACATGACGATCTGATAGCCCATGAGGTCGTCAGCAGAGGGATCGCCCTGGGTGACGATGTCCCAGACGTCATAAGCGATGCTCAGTTCGCCCAGGGCCGAGGTGTAGTAGCCGCGCACGTCCGGACCGTTCTGGTCGTCGTCCACCAAAAGCACGCATGACTGGCTGTCCCCCAGCGCATGGCCCGAAGCTGCCGAGGCTATGAGGCCACAAAGCGCGGCCACAACCAGGGCGATGGCCAGTTTTCTCACCATGATTCTTCTTTCTGCCTTTCTGCGGCTACTGATCTCTGCTTCGATGCCGCCTGCCCCGCAGCCTTTCCCTGGTCTCCCGGCAGTAGGGGCATTGGCTGCCCTTGTACTCCCGCCCGCACGTTCTACAGGTCTCCGTGGTCAGGGCTTGTTCTTTCCCAGTCGCGACAGCGATTAGAATCACATCCTCGCCCTCGTATCTAGCCAGCCAGTCGCGCAGGTGCATATTGCCTATGGCCCATCCCCTTTCCTCACTGAGACGCTGAAGGGAGCCACGCAGTACGCCAGCTCCCATCTCGTGGGCCCTGATAGCCAGCTCCTGGACACCGGATTTCGGAATCGTCATGCGAATCTCCTTCCTGTGCTCAAACCAACACGCCGTGATTATAATTGCTTTCGCCCGAATTGGCAAACCTGAGGGGGCGTGCTATAATTGGGTGAGATCAGAACGGTTGGGAAAGAAGGGGTGGAAATGAGAAGAAGAAACGCTTGGCTTGTGTTGGTCCTGGTTCTGCTGACGATGGTATCTCCTCTCATCCAGGCTCAGGGGGAGATCATCGTCACCGCCAATACCTACGAGTACAGTTTTTCTGAGCAGATCGTGTTTCGTCTCGCCGCCGAGAGCAGCAGCCAAATCAAGGACATCACCCTGGTCTACAGAATCGGCGATGCGAACGTCACCAACTCGGCGCATCCCGAATTCAGTCCCGCCAAACGGGTGGAGGCCGAACACGCCTGGCGCTTGCAGCGGGGGGAGATCCCGCCGGGCTCCGACATCGAGTACGCTTGGCGGATGGAGGATGCGAATGGCAATGCTCTGGAGACCGAGCCCGTCACCTTCACCTACATGGACGATCGCTTCACCTGGCAGAGCCTGGAGCAGGGGATGGTTGTGATGTACTGGTATGGTGCGGACCAGGCGTTTGGTCAAAGGCTCCTGGACATCGCAGTGGAGTCCCTGGCTCGCTTGGAAGAGAACGTGGGTGTGGAGCTGGAGAAGCCGGTCAAGATCATCGTCTACCAGAGCAAGGCCGACATGCAAGAGGCTCTCATCTCGCAGGGCGCGGTCTACGAGGAGCAGATCATCACCTTGGGAGTGGTGGTGGCTCCAGATATTGTGCTCCTGCTTGGCGCCCAGCCGGACGTGGACGTCACCATTGCGCACGAGCTAACCCATGTGGTCGTCGGCTTGGCCACCGACAACCCCTACGCCGATATCCCCGCCTGGCTCAACGAAGGGCTGGCCATGTACAACGAGGGGGAACTGCGGAGCGCCAACGCCCAGGCGCTGAGGAGGGCCATCCGCGAGAACAGGCTGCTCTCCGTCCGTTCCCTGACCTCAATGACCGGCAATCCCGATGAGGTCAACCTGTTCTATGGGGAGGTCTACAGTGTAGTGGAGTTCCTGTTGGAGACCTATGGCAAGGAGAAGATGAGCGAGCTGCTGAGCGTTTTCAAAGAGGGGTCCCTGGCCGACGATGCGCTGATGGAGGTCTATGGTTTTGACCAGGATGAGCTGGATGCCCGGTGGCGGGAGAGCATCGGCGCGCCGCCGCGAGGGCAAGCAGAAGGGACAGAGGGGGCAGGCGAGCCAGAAGTGACGCAGCCTACAGGGGGTATTTGCTGGGGGGCGGTGCCGGGGCTGGCCCTGGCGGCTCTGCCTTTCTTACTCAAGAAAAGAGACCCTAAAGGCTTTCAAAACCTTTAGGGTCTCCACGCCGTTTTTTCCGAGGGAGTCGGTTATGGAAAAAGAACAGAAAGAAGCCATCTATCGGCGAGTGACGGCTGAGATCGAAGCGACTTTGCAGGGCGAGACGGACCTGGTGTCCTCCATGGCCACCGTGGCCTGTCTCTTGCATCACAGCTTCGACCATTTCTTTTGGACGGGCTTCTATCGCGTGGTAGCGCCGGGGGAATTGCTCATCGGGCCCTATCAGGGGACGCTGGGCTGTCTGCGCATTAGCTTCGACCGAGGGGTGTGCGGTGCTGCTGCTCGCCGACGGGAGACCCTCATTGTGCCCGACGTCCACCAGTTTCCAGGCCACATCGCCTGCGACCCCAACTCCAAATCGGAGATCGTGGTGCCCGTGTTCGACAGGGACGATGAAGTGATGGCCGTTCTGGACGTGGACAGCACGGAGTACGCCGCCTTTGACGAGGTGGACAAAAGGCGCCTGGAGGAGATCGTCACTTTGTTGCGGGCTGCTTCATAGCGTATTCGCACTGCCCGTTGGGGAAGAAACGGGCGTAGGTGTCATTGCGAGTCGGCCATGGCGTGGCCCGCCATTCCTTCGGCTTCGCTCAGGACAAGTCTAAAGGGTAGAAACTACTGTTCATGCTGTCATTGCGAGGAGGCGGTTTTTGCCGACGAAGCAATCTCCAATTCGCGGGGTGGGGATTGCGTGCAACCTGCGGTTGCCTTCCGCCCGCAATGACAGACAAGTTTCTGAGTAGGCGCGCTGTTTGCGGCGCCTGTCCTGAGCTTGTCGAAGGGAAGCAATCTCCTCTTTGCGGTTTGGAGATTGCTTCGCTCCCTGCGGTCGCTCGCAATGACACTGCAGCAACACCCAAGGGGGGACTACCAGATTTTTGGAACTCACGTTACACCTTTAGGGTTTTCTCCTTGAGGATTCGAAAGCGGTCGAAGTCTCTAGCCACCACCGTTTGGGGGAAGATGGCTCTGGCCTCGGCCAAGACCATCTCAGCAGGGTAGCGGCGAGAGATGTGGGTCAGGTACAGTTGCTTGACTTCCGCCTCGCGAGCCAGAGCGGCCGCCGCTGCCGCTGTGAGGTGGCCGTATTCTCTGGCCAACTCCTTCTCACTTGATAGGTAGGTGGCCTCGGTGACCAGGGCGTCGGCATTGCTGACCGCTCCTACCAGGTTGTGGGTGTGGGCTGCGTCGCCCACGAAGACTAGCTTAGCGCCGGGGATGGGAGGGCCCAGCACCTGGTCAGGATGCACCACCGTGCCGTCGGCCAGGGTCACGCGTTCGCCTCGCACCAAGCGGCCTCGCTCTGGCCCGGCGGGCACTCCCAGGGCTTCGGCCTTCTCCACCAGGAAGGGGCGCTTTTCTTTTTCCCGGAACGCATAGCCGAGACAGCCCGGCCCGCGATGGGTGACGGCGAAGGCCGAGAGCTCAAAATCGTCGTCTTCCATCAAGACGCCTGGCTCTGTCGGTATCAAGTCAATCTGGAGGGGCGGCTTGATGCCGCGAAACACGACGCCGAAGATGAGGTCGCTGACCCGCTCCAAAGCCCAGCTTCCCCCGTAGATCTCGAACTTGGGGATCGCCTCCCAGCGACTGAAGGTAGACGTCAGACCGCCTAGCCCCAGGATGTGATCCAGGTGGCCGTGAGTGAGCAGGACCTTCTCCAAGCGTTTGAAGCCCAGCCCGCTCTTGAGAAGTTGTCGCTGCGTCCCCTCGCCGCAGTCTATCAGGAAACGGTACTCCTTGTGCAGGACCATGGTCGCCGACAGATTGCGCCTGATGGAGGGAGCGGAGGCAGAGGTGCCGAGAAAGATTAGTTCAAACATAGAGTGAGTCCTTTGTGGGGCGTATTGCGTAGTGCGTATTGCGTAGCAGTACACGCGCTACGTTCTGGCCATTGTACCACAGGGATGGCTTTTGGTCAACTCGCATTTGACGAGATGCCCTCACCTGTGGTATCATTACCCCTAAACAGTAGCTCCCCTCGCTCGGCCTGAATTGCGTGCAACCTGCGGTTGCCTTCCAGGCCAGCCGCCGGATCGCCAGATCCGGCGGGAGCGGGCGAGCAATCATCCCAAACCTAGAAAAGGAGAAAAAAGATGAAAACCGAATCGTTACGAGGCCGAGATTTCCTTACCCTGCTGGACTACACCGCGGAGGAAGTGGAGACCATCCTGGACGTGGCGCTGGATCTCAAACGCCGCTTCGCGCTGGGCGAACTCCACGATCACCTGCTGCGGGCCAAATCGCTGTTCATGATCTTCTACAACCAGAGCCTGCGCACCCGCAACAGCTTCGAGGCGGGGATGACCCAACTGGGCGGCCACGCCCACTTCCTGGATCCGAGCAAAATCTACACCCCCGCACTGCCGGGCCGAGAGGTGGCCTACTCTACTGAGCGCGTCTCCGACGTGGCGCGGGTGCTGGCCCGCATGGGCGAGGCCATCGCCATCCGCTGCTACGGCGATCCGGTGGATTGGGAGTACGGCGGGGCTCACGAGGTGATGCGCAACTTCGCCTACTGGGCCGACATCCCGGTCATCAACATGGAGTGTGACAAGTATCACCCCTGCCAGGCTCTGGCCGACGTTCTCACCGTCTACGAGAAGTTCGGCGCGTTCGAGGGCCTCCGCTTCGTGATGAGCTGGGCCTATTCGCCCAGCGTCCACAAGCCTCGGGCCGTGCCCCAGAGCGCCATCATCGCCGCTGCCATGATGGGCATGGACGTGGTGCTGGCTCATCCAGAGGGAATGGAGCTGGACGCAGAGGTTCTCGTGGCCTGTGAAGGCTATGCCGAGCAGTCCGGCGGCTCTTTCGAGGTTTCGTACAGCATGGAAGAGGCCTTCGACGGAGCGCACGTGGTCTATCCCAAAGCTTGGACGGCGGTGCCCATGTTCAAGCCGCCGGTGGGCGATGACGATCCCGAAAGAGCCCAGGAGATCTTCGACGCCAACAAGGATTGGATCTGCGACGCGGACAAGATGGCCCTGGCCGACCCCGACGCCATCTACATGCACTGCCTCCCCTGCGACCGAGGCTTCGAGGTGACCGACGAGGTCATTGACGGGCCGCAGTCGGTGGTCTTCGACGAGGCCGAGAACCGGCTGCACGTGCAGAAGGCGGTAATGGCGCTTACGATGCGGTAGGCTCGTAGGTTCGTAAACTCGTAGATTCGTAGGTTCGTAGATTCGTAGGTTCGTAGATTCGTAGATTCGTAAGTTCGTAGGTTCGTGGATTTGGGAGGGGCGGGTGGTGAAGCGGGAGAGGGGCTTTGAGGATTTGGATTGTTATGAACTGGCCTTGCAGGTTGTGCGTGAGGCGTATGGCTTGGCAAAACGGCTCCCCGATTACGAGAAGTATGACCTGGCTCGCCAGCTCCGGAGAGCTGCATCTAGCGTCACGCTCAATATCGCCGAGGGCTATGGACGCTATCACTATCTCGACAGCCTGCGCTTTTTCTACATAGCACGAGGCTCGTTGAGCGAGACATTAAGCGGCTTCATCACCTCTCAAGCTGTAGGATATGTCTCCGAGGCCGATCTGGATCGGCAGCGCGAGCTAACCCACCGCGCCTTGCAAGCTCTCAACGGCTACATTCGCTACGTGCGAAAACAGCAACAAGGCCAAAAACTCTTCGGCAGCCGCCCCCTCCGTGAAACCGAGCTCGAATACGAACTCACGAATCCCGAACCCACGAATCCCGAATCTACGAATCCCGAATCTACGAATCCCGAACCCACGAACCCCGATTACACGGAGGCTAAATGATGACCCTACACGGACGCGACCTAATCTGTACCCAAGACTGGGCTCTGGACGAGCTACAAGCCGTGCTGGAGTTGGCAACGAAAATGAAGCGCGACCGCTTCTCGCCGCGCTGGACCTCGATCCTCCAGCACAAGACTTTCCTGATGTTCTTCTACAACCCCTCGGTGCGCACGCGGCAGAGCTTCGAGTGCGCGGCCACGGAGCTGGGCGGTCACGCGCAGTTTCTGGAGCCCAAGGCCATGCGGCTGAAGACCGCCAAGACTGCGGGCGAAACGGTGGAGGACGCGGCCAAGGTGATGAGCCGCTACGCCCACGGCCTGGGCATCCGCATTCTGGAGGACAAGATCGGGGCCTACGGCGAGGGCGACGAGCTGTTGCGCGAATACGCTCGCTGGGCCAGCATCCCCATCATCTCCATGGCCCACGACAAGTATCACCCTTGCCAGGGGTTGGCCGACGTGATGGGCTGGCTTGAGCATCTGGGCGAGGTGCGAGGCAGGAAGCTGCTGGTCACCTGGGGACACGGAGCTCTGGCTCGCTCCTGGTGCAGCGTCCAGGAGGCGCTGCTCATCGGCTCGCGCTTTGGGATGGACGTGACCCTGGCCCATCCGGAGGGATACGACTTGGATCCCCAGGTTATCGCGTGGACCGAAGAGAACTGCGCGGCCGACGGCAGGACGTTCGAGATCGTCCACGACCCTTCGACAAGCTCAGGACACCGCGTGACCTCAGGCTACGAGGGAGCCCACGTGGTCTACTCCCGCCATTGGATGAGCCCCCGAGCCTATCGCGACGGCGAGTTCCACAAGCAGGAGGAGATTGACAAGGCGCTGCGGTACCCAGAGTGGATCTGCGACGCCGAGAAGATGGCCCTCACCGACGACGCCCTGTTCACCCATCCCATGCCCGTGGATCGGGGCCACGAGGTCACCGACGAGGTCGCCTCCGGCCCCCGCTCGGTGATCTACGACGTGGCCGAGAACCGCCTGCACGTGCAAAAGGCGCTGATGGCTTTGACGATGGGCTGGATATAGCTGAAACGGCTCCTTGCTTTAGGGATTCGCCGTTGGTGGTTAGAACATGCCTGGACAAGCTCATCCCTCCTCCCCGGCTCGTCCAGTTCGTACAGGCGCTCTACTCAAACTTGAACCTCTCCTCGGCGAAAAGCCTCAAGCAAGCGTCCACTACCTCAGGATCATAGAGGATGCCCCTATTCTGCGAGATTTCCTCCAGGGCCTTGTCTATGCCAAGAGCCGGTCGGTATGGTCGGT
>CAZEBW010000026.1:31808-45165 GCA_964510205.1 uncultured Anaerolineae bacterium | reverse complement strand
TCATGGACTTCTAACAATGCACGACGACCACGACACCGACCACAGCCAGATCGAGCCTCTGGTGCGGCGGCTTACCACGGACTATCAGCATCCGCCCCTGGCCGTTTCCCTGCCCTCCTTGCGCACCGATTCCTTCTCCGTGGAGTTGGCGGAGATGTTTCAGGGGCGGCGCAAGACCGGCCTGACCTTCGCCCCGGAGGCGGGCAGCCAGCGGCTGCGTGACGTGATCAACAAGAACGTCACCGACGAGGACCTGCTACGCACGGCCGAGGCGGCCTACTCCAGCGGCTGGCGGCGGATCAAGCTCTACTTCATGATCGGCCTGCCCACCGAGACGCTGGAGGACGTGGCGGCCATCGTGGATTTGGTGAAGAAGGTGCGGGCCGTTGGCCAGCGCCACCAGGGGAATAGGGCGCAAGTGAATGTCAGCGTCGGCACCTTCGTGCCCAAGACCTTCACCCCGTTCCAGTGGCTGCCCCTGATTGATGAGGCGGCTTTGGAGGAGAGGCACCAACTGCTGCGGCGGGGGCTCAGGGGGCGCGGCATCAACTTCAGTTGGCAGGACCCGCGCACGACCTTGCTGGAGGCGGCCCTTTCTCGCGGCGACCGGCGGCTGGGGCGGGTCATTCACCGCGCCTGGCAGTTGGGGGCCAAGTTCGATGCCTGGGACGAGCTGTTCGACGAGAACCTTTGGTGGCGGGCCTTCGACGAGGTCGGCCTCGATCCCAACTTCTACGCCCGGCGGGAGCGCGCCTTCGACGAGGTGCTGCCCTGGGATCACATTGACGTGGGGGTCAGCAAGGACTTTCTGATCGAAGAGTATCGGCGCAGTCTGCGCGGGGAAACGACCGTTGATTGTCGGCAAGGCTGCCTTGACTGCGGGATTTTGGACCTCTTTGACTGTGGCTGGTGAGGGTCAGGTGGATGAAGTCAGCGACACAACAGCGTTTGCGCATCACTTTCGCCAAGGGCGAGGAAATAAAATACATCTCTCACCTGGACTTGATGCGGCTGTGGGAGAGGACCTTGCGACGGGCGCGAGTGCCCCTGGCTTACTCCCACGGCTTCAACCCTCGGCCCAAAATCGCCATCGCTTCTCCCCTGCCCGTGGGTTTCACCAGTCGGGGCGAGGTGATGGACATCGTCCTGGAGCGCCACGTCTCTACGCTCAGCTTTGCTAAAGGCTTGACGCCCCACCTGCCGCCGGGCCTGGACGTGCTCTCCGTGGAGGAAGTCTATCCCAAGCTGCCCTCCTTGCAGTCCCAGGTGCGCGCGGCGGTGTATCGGGTGGTGGTGTCCTGGGATGATGGACCACGGGAGGAGATGGAGGCCAAGCTGCTAACCGAACGAGTTCGGCAGTTGCTTTCGGCTGAGCAGCTACCGCGCCAGCGTCGAGGCAAGGACTACGACTTGCGCCCTCTGATCGAGGAACTGTGGGTTGAGGGCCGAGAGGCCGGGGATTGGGTCTTGGGGATGCGCCTGAGGGCTGGCAGCCAGGGCAGCGGCCGCCCCGACGAGGTGCTGGACGCCCTGGGCCTGGCGGAAAAGCCTCATGCCATTCAGCGGGAGCGGCTGCTGATGGCTTCTCGAGGTCCGAAGGGATAAACTTTGAGAGTGTCCTGCCTCAGGCTGCCGAGGTAGTGAGTTCCTGGATTAGCTACCCTACACTTTCTCTTGAAGCAAGGCACAGGTTTCTCTTATTTGCCACTGAGGGGCGTCCCCGCCCCGTGTTTTGCACCGCATTAGGCGTGGCGAGGACGCCACTTTGTAGCGAAAAAAGGGCTGCTGGGTAAACTGTACGGTAGCTAGGTTCCTGGATTCAATAGATGCGCTATAACACACCAGCCCCGGCGAAGATTGTGATCGCCGGGGCTTATTCTTTCGGGTGTGTTTCATCTCGGTTGTAGGACGGATTGGTAATCCGTCAATTCGTCGGAATGCCATTCCGACCAACAATACCAGCCAACTTGTTTGAAACACACCCTATTCTTTCTCTCAGCCGTCCTGTTTTTTCTTCTCGAAATCCACGAAGCGATAGCCTATGCCCCGCTCGGTGAAGATGTATTCGGGGTTGGAAGGGTCCGGCTCGATCTTCTGGCGCAGGTAGGTGATGTAGACGCGCAGAAGGTGGGTGTCGTCTCGATAGGCGTAGCCCCACACTTTGGAGAGCAGCGTCTCGTGGGTCATCACCCAACCGGCGTTGTTGACCAGGTGATAGAGCAGGCGATACTCCGTCGGACGCAGACTGATTCTCTCGCCGCGCACGATGACCTCCCGCCGATTGAAGTCAATGGACAGCCTGTCGTCAATCTTGAGGACCGTCTTCTCCACCGGCGACGGCATCTCCGTGCGGCGCAGCACGGCCTTGATGCGGCTGGAAAGCTCCCTGGGACTGAAGGGCTTGGTCACGTAGTCGTCGGCCCCCAGCTCCAAGCCCCGCACTTTGTCTTCCTCTTCATCTTTCACGGTGAGCATGATGACCGGCACGTTCGATATCTCGCGGATGTGCTCCAAGGTCTCGAAGCCGTCCATCTCAGGCATCATCACGTCCAGCAGGACGAGATCGGGCAGCTCCTTGCGAACCTTGTCCAGGGCCTCCAGGCCGTTGGACGCCTCGCTGACGCGATACCCCTCCAGGTCTAGGTTCAGGCGGATAAACTTGATCATCCGTGGTTCGTCATCTACGATCAGGATGCGCTTGTCTTCCGTCGCAACCATGTCGAATCCTTTCCTTTTGTTTGTCTAACTGTAGGACAGGCTTTGCCCTGAATGAAATGGTCAAAGGCGATGCTAGAAGACCTCGGAGGTCTGGATACTATCATACTATTGGGATGCAAAATTGTCAACCGCCCTTGAACTGTGGGGGATTTCTAGTATAATACGCTTCAGAGAGTAGCAGGAGGAAGTCATGTACTTCGTGGGGATAGACATCGGCGCGTTGACGGTCAAGGCGGTGGTGCTGGATGGGGCGGGGAAGGTGGTGGCCAGCGGTCTGGTCAGGTCCAGGCACGACAGCCGCCAAGTGGCAGAGCGGTTGGTGCACGGGATGCTGGATCGTGAAGGCATCGTTAGCCAGGATGTGAGCTACACAGTGGTCACCGGCTACGGACGAGTGACCTACGACGCCGCGGACGAGGAGGTCTCGGAGATCACCTGCCACGCTCGCGGCGCGAACCATCTTTTCCCCGCCGCCCGCACGGTGATAGATATCGGTGGGCAGGACAGCAAGGTCATCCGTGTGCATCCCCAGGGATACGTCACCGACTTCGCCATGAACGACAAGTGCGCTGCCGGCACGGGCCGCTTCTTGGAGGTGATGGCCGACGCTCTGGAGCTGCGCGTGGAGGAGCTAGGCTCGCTCTCCCAACAGTCTCAGCGTCCGGTGGCCATCTCCAGCACCTGCACCGTGTTCGCCGAGTCGGAGGTCATTGGTCAGATGAGCAGAGGCGCGCCCAAGGCCGACATCGTGGCCGGCGTTCACCTGGCCATCGCCAACCGCGTGGCGGGGCTGGCAGGGCAGGTGGGTCTGGAGGAAGCGGTGGTCATGACTGGCGGCGTGGCCCAGAACATCGGCGTGGTGAAGGCTCTGGAGAAGCAGATTGGATTGCCGATCCTACTGCCGGCCCAGCCGCAACTTGTGGGCGCGTTGGGGGCGGCGCTCTTGGCTTGCGCAAAACGTGAAACGTGAAACGTCAAACGTGAAACATAGCGCGGCACAGCCGCAACCAAACCTGCGCATGTGTCATTGCGAGGAGGCGGTTTTTGCCGACGAAGCAATCCCCAAGTCGCGAGTTGGAGATTGCGTGCAACCTGCGGTTGCCTTCCGCTCGCAATGACACGTGCCCGGCAACATTCTCGCGAATCACGCAAATGTTGCAGAGTAACACTATAAGGCGCACACACAATACAAGATCCTTACGTTTTACGTATCACGCATCCCGCATCCCGTCTTCACACTTTATTGCCTCTGGCGCTGTAAGATGGTATAATAAAACCCGTGTCAACAGGGAGGTGGACGAATGAACACAATCTACGAAGCCGTCGCCGAGGCGCTTCGTCGGGGGGAGACGGTGGCCGTGGCGACTATCGTCCAAACCCGTGGTTCGACGCCCCGCCGCGTGGGGACCAAAATGCTGATTCGCCGCGATGGGGCCATCACAGGCACGGTCGGCGGAGGCGCGCTGGAGGCAGCCATCATCGAGGCCGCCCAGGAGGCTCTGGCCGAGGGGGAATCGCGCCTGGTCCACCACGGCTTGCGGGCCGATCGGCGCGAAGAAGACCTCGGCATTTGCGGGGGAGACCTGGACGTTTTCGTTGACGTCGTCGCCCCGCAGGTGACCTTGCTGCTCATCGGGGCCGGCCACATCGCCGTTCCCCTGGCCAGGCTGGCTCCCCCGTTGGGATTCCGGACCGTGGTCTTGGACAACCGCGCTGAATACGCCAATCGCGATCGTTTCCCCCAAGCGGAAGAGATACGGGTCGAGGACGTAGAGGCGGCGTTGGGTAGTCTCGACATAACGCCAAGCACCTGGATCGTCATCGCCACTCCCAGCCACGAGAGTGACGCGGTCGCGCTGCGGGCGGTGGTGGAGTCCTCGGCGGCCTACATCGGGCTGCTGGGCAGTCGGCGCAAAGTGAGCCTCATCTTCAAGGCCCTGCGGCGGGATGGGGTGGGGGAGGAAGCGTTGGCGAGGATACATGCGCCGATAGGTTTGGACCTGGGGGGCGAGACGCCGGAGGAGATCGCGCTCAGCATCATGGCCGAGATGGTCATGCTTCGCCGGGGCGGCCAGGGACAGTCGCTGAGCGCCATGACGAGTAGGAAGGGATAGCTTCCCTTGGCTTCTACCATCAACGCTGCGGCCCAGCGCCATCTGAAGCGCAATTTCAGCTTGGGCGTGCTCAACGGTGTGTTCTTCAATCTGTTCAGCGCCTTGCTGGAACCCTCTTTGGTGCTGAGCTGGTTCGTCAGCCAACTGACGACCTCCAACTTCCTCATCGGCCTGATCGTACCCATTCAGAGCGGGGGCTGGTTGCTGCCCCAGCTCTTGGTCTCCGGCTACCTGCAGAGGCGGCAGCGAAAACTGCCCTTCTACGCGCGCATGTCTGGCGTCAGGGCGGTGATGTGGGGCCTGATGACCCTGGCCGTGTTCCTCATTGAGGACGCCGCTGTGCTGCTGGTCGTCTTCTTCGTCTTGCAGGCTGCTTATAGCTTGGCGGCGGGATTGGCGGGCATCTGCTTTATGGACATTGTGGCCAAGGCCATCCCGGCCACGCGGCGCGGGGCGTTCTTCGGCTGGCGGCGGTTTTCGGGAGGCGTCTTGGCCCTGGGGGGCAGCCTGCTGGTGAAGTACATCCTCGACGAGGGGCGCGGCCTGCCTTTCCCCGACAACTATGCCCTTCTCTTCCTTTTCTCTTTTGTAGCCCTCTGCGTGGGGATGGGCAGCTTCATTTTGGTGGTGGAGCCCCTCGAAGCGGTCAACGAGGAAAGGGTCTCTCTGGGCAGACAGTTTAGGCGGGCCCTAGACTTGCCGCGTCGGGACAAGAACTACCGCCGCTTTTTGACCATGCGCCTGCTGCTGATGGCGGCGGAGATCGCCACGCCTTTCTACATCGTGTACGCCAAACAGGTCCTCTCGGTGTCGGTGGGCATGGTCGGGGTCTATCTAACGGGAACCACTCTGGCCAGTTTCGCCTCCAACTTGCTGTGGGGCCGCATCAGCGATCGGCAGGGCAATAAGCTGCTGCTCATCTTGTCCGGCGCGGTGGGATTATTGATCCCTCTAACGGCTCTATCCATGGGACCGCTGGCCGACTTGTGGCCTGGGTTGGGGGTGTTCGTCCCACGTCTTTTCGCCGTGGTGTTCGTCCTGTCCGGCGCTTACAAATCGGCTACCATGATCGGCAACCTGAATTTCCTGCTGGAGATCGCGCCCGCCGACGATCGGCCCATCTACATCGGCTTCACCAACACCATTGTGGGAATCGTTCTGTTGGCCTCGTCCGTGGGCGGCCTGATCGTGGATATCACGGGCTTCAACGTGCTCTTCTTGCTGGCTCTGGCCTTCTATGCGGTGGCTCTTTTCCTGACCTTGAGACTGCACGAACCCAGGGCCGAAGCGCGACAGCGGATTCAGAATAAAACGGATTGAGAGAACCGATTCGTTCTCATGTGTCATTGCGAGCCCCGCGTGGCGCTTCGCGTCAGTCATTGTGTAAATCATAGGTGTCATCGCGAGGAGCGGGTTTTGCGACGAACTTGGAAGTGAAAACGGCGCGATCCCCAATTCGCTGGCGGGAGATTGCGGCAATCCAGGGGATTGCTTCGGCAAAAAGCGCCTCGCAATGACACAGAGAAAGAGAAACCGATGCTTGAAGATATCCTGGTAGTGATTAAAGGGGGAGGCGACCTGGCGACCGGCGTGGTGCATCGCCTGCACCGGGCAGGGATGCCGGTGGTGGTCACGGAACTGGCCCAGCCCACGGTCATCCGCCGCGCGGTGGCCGTGGCCTCTGCGGTCTACGAAGGGCTGGTAGAAGTCGAGGGGCTGGTGGCTCGGCTGGTCAAAGCCGATGGAGACCCTAAAGGTTTTGACTTGAAACCTTTAGGGTCTTGGGACTGGGTTCCCGTGGTCGTAGACCCGCGCGGGGAGCTGATCTCCCGACTGCGTCCCACCGTGGTCGTGGACGCCATCATGGCCAAACGCAACACCGGCGCCAGCATCACCGACGCCCCCATCGTCATCGGCCTGGGGCCGGGCTTCACCGCTGGGGTGGACGTCCACGCGGTGATCGAGACCAATCGCGGCCACAACCTGGGGCGGGTGATCCTGTCGGGCGGCGCAGAGCCGGACAGCGGCGTCCCTGGGCCGACGATGGGCTACACCCATGAGCGCGTGCTCCGCGCGCCCTGCCAGGGCATCTTCCAGGGCCAGCGGCGCATCGGCGATGCGGTGGAGGCCGGCGAGGCGGTGGCCTCCGTGGCCGGCCAGCCCGTCGTGGCCAAGATTCCGGGCGTGCTGCGGGGCTTGCTGGCCGACGGACTGTCGGTGCGGGCCGGCATGAAAGTGGGCGACGTGGATCCACGCGGCGTGCGCGAGCACTGCTTCACCATCTCCGACAAGGCGCGGGCCATCGGGGGAGGGGTGTTGGAGGCCGTTCTGTATCTGTTGAGGACTTTAGAACACGGATGTGTAGGATTTACGGATTTCTCTTGAGTCCAAGTCGCCTGATCCGTTAATCCTGCAGATCCGTGTTTTTCCTATTTGTCATCCAAGCCCGATAGTGATAAAATAACCCCATCTTCACATGAGGAATCAGGACTATGCAACAGGCAATGGTTAGGTTAAAGAGAAGCTGGCCCCAATTGGCGCTGGTAGCCATACTGTTGGTGGCGGCCGCCCTGCGCTGCTACAACATCAACTGGGACGATGGCCAGTTGATGCACCCGGACGAGCGCTCGACGGTGGCTTTCTACGCCCCGACGATGCACTTGCCGAAGGAGCCGTTTTCACTTCCAAGTTGGTCCACGGCCTTGGACCCCCGAAAGTCTACTTTTAACCCTTTTTGGGACCTCCACGGCCAACATTGGCGCAGCTACACCTACGGCCACTTTCCCCTCTATTTGCTGACCATCACCGCCAGCTTGGCCCACAATCTGGCGCCGGTGGCCGAGCGCGTCGGCGCTTCTGCTGAGACCGTGCAGACCCTGGCCGCACTCAACGGCTCGCCGGGCTTCGCCTACGTGGGCCGCTTCCTCATGGCCCTGGCCGACACTTTCACCGTCTACCTGGTCTACCTGATCGGCCGCCGTATCTACGGGCAGAAGGCCGGGCTGCTGGCGGCGGCTTTTTCCGCTTTCACCGTCACCCAGATTCAACTGGCCCACTTCTTCGCTGTTGATCCCATATCCACGACGTTCACCCTGCTGGCGCTGTACGGCGCTATCCTGATGGTGGAACGCCGCACACGAGGCGCGGCGGCCCTCACCGGCGTTGGCGCTGGCCTGGCCATCGCCTCCAAGTTCAGCGCGTTGCCCATCATGGCCGCGCCGGTGGTGGCCGTTCTGATCATGGTGTGGCGGCCGGGAAAGGACGGGCCGACGGATTGGACGCAGGCTGTGCGGTATCTGCTGATGGCCTTCATCGCCGCTTTCCTGGTTTTCGCCATCACCTCGCCCTTCGTGTTGATAGACTGGGGCAGCTTTGTGAAGGCGGTGGTTGAGGAGCAGGGGGCCATGGCCAGCGGTCGGTCGGACATGCCCTTCACCCGCCAATACCGGGGCACGACGCCGTACCTCTATCACATCGAGCAGCAACTGCGCTGGGGGATGGGATGGCCGCTGGGGATCGTGGCCTTCTTGGGCCTGGGTTGGGTGCTGGTGCGGACTCTCCTGCGGCGAGCCAAGTCGGGCGAGCTGATCTTGCTCTCGTGGATCGTTCCCTACTTCGGCATCACGGGCCTCTTCCTGGCCAAGTTCATGCGCTACATGGCGCCGGTGGTGCCGCTGTTCATCGTCATGGGAGTAGGGATGCTTTTCGCTGGATATCGGATATTGGATACTAGATATTCTCTACGAATACGCAATACGCAATACGCAATACCCAATATCCAATATCTAATAACAGGCGTCGTACTGCTAGCGACGATTTTATGGTCCTTGGCCTTTGTATTCGGCGTCTACGGCACGGAGCACACCTGGATCACGGCCTCGCGCTGGATCTACGAGCACGTGCCCGACGGTTCGGTGCTGGCCTCGGAGCACTGGGACGATGATCTGCCCCTGGGATTGCCGGAGCCGGGGGCCAGCATGGGGGCGCACGGGTATCGGTTGGTGGAGCTGCCCATGTACGAGGACGACAACGAGCAGAAGTATCAACTGATCCGCTCGCGGCTGAGTGAGGCCGACTACATCATCCTGTCCACCAACCGCCTGTACGGGGCCATCCCGAACCTGCCAGAGCGCTATCCCCTGAGCGCCAAGTACTACCGCCTGCTGTTCGCCGGGGAACTAGGCTTCGAGAACGTGGCCGAGTTCACCACTTATCCGCGTCTCGGCCCCTTCGTGTTCAACGACGATGCCAGCGACGAGAGCTTCACCGTCTACGATCATCCCAAGCCCATCATCTTCCAGAAAGTGCGGGAGCTGAGCGATGCGGAGTGGGATTCTCTGTTGGGCGGTAGCTGGGAGGGCGCTGTCCGAGGCTACGTAGGCCCGCCGCCGCCTCTGGCTCGCTTCTTTGGGGCCACCGCTCGGCCCTCGCCGCCTCCCAGCGAATCGGAGGGGGGCAAAACCTTGCTCCTCGATCAGCCGGTGGATGAGCTTCCCGTGGTTGACGACTTTCGCTGGAATGGCCTGGCCAACCGCTATCATGGCTTCGCCGTCCTCTTCTGGTGGCTGGCCGTGGTCGTAGTCGGGCTGGCTGCCTGGCCGCTGACCTTCGTCGTCTTCCGCCGCCTCTCGGATCGGGGCTACATCCTGGCCAAGAGCCTGGGTCTCATCATCGTGGCCTATCTGGTATGGCTCCCGGCCAGCCTGCGCCTGCTGCGAAATAGCTTGTTTACCCTCGTCCTGGCCCTGGTTCTTCTGGCCCTCCTTTCATATTACTTCTTCCGACGCCGCCGAGAGGCGATGGTGGCTTTCTGGCGCGAAAAGAGGCGGCTGATCCTGATCAACGAAGCGCTGTTCGCCGGGGCTTTTCTGCTCTTCGTCGTCATCCGCATGTTGAATCCCGATCTGTGGCAGCCCTGGCTGGGCGGCGAGAAGCCGATGGAGTTCGCCTTCCTGAACGCCATCCTCAAGAGCCCCTATTTCCCGCCCTACGATCCCTACTTCGCCGGGGGCTACATCAACTATTACTACTACGGCCAGTTCATGGTGGGCCTGGTGATCAAGCTCACGGGCGTCATGCCCTCGGTGGCCTTCAACCTGGCGATTCCGATGCTGTTTGCCCTGACGGTGGGCAATGCGTTTTGCGTGGGGTATAACTTGGCGCGGAGGAGTAGTCGTGTGCTCACTGGGGCATTGGCGGCAGTGTTCGTAGCCGTGTTGGGCAATCTGGACGGGGCGGCGCACCTGGTGGAGAAGCTGAGCGCGATCAGCGGCTCTGGCTTCAGGAGCAGCATCCCCGGCCTAGAAGAGCTGGTGCGGGTCTGGCCGGGTTTGTGGAAGCTCATCCAGGGTCAGTCGCTGCCCTCGTTGGACTACTTCGGCCGCACGCGCGTCATCGAGGGTACCATCAGCGAGTTCCCCTACTTCAGCTTCCTGTTCGCCGACCTGCACCCCCACATGATTGGGATCCCATTTACCATTCTCGTGTTAGCCCTAGCACTGAACATTGTTTCAAGGGACAAGGGACAAGGGACGAGGGACAAGTTTCCAATATCCAATATCCAATATCCAATATCCATTTTCCAACTTCTAATTACCAGCCTGTGCCTGGGCGCGTTGGCGGTGACCAACACCTGGGACTTGCCGACCTACTTGGGCTTCATGGCTGCTGCCTTCCTCCTGCGGGAGAGATTGATTCACGGCAGGTGGCGGCTGGCCTGGCCCGCATTCTTGACCGTCGTCGTCGGCGGCCTGAGCCTGCTGCTCTACCGGCCTTTCTTCAGCCACTACCAAGCTCTCAGCGTCGGCCTGGGGCTGGCCATCACCCGAGGGCGGACCGAGCTGCCGTCCTTCCTCACCGTGTGGGGCTTCTTCCTGTTCATCGTCGTCACTTTCTTGCTGGTGGAGCTGGTGCGGCAGCGGAGCCGGTTGGGCGTGCTGCGCTTTGTGCGGCTGGTGCTAACGCGGTGGGAGGTGCTGCCCCACCTGACCGAGCTTTACAGATCCCTGGTGAATCGGCAGACGTCGAACTATCTACTGTCCATTTACGGCCTGGGAGGGATGCTGTTGCTGGGGGTGATCTTGGCCGTGCTCGATTTCTGGGTGCCGGCTTTCTTGCTGCCCCTGGTCGTGGGAGCCCTGTTGCTCTTGCTGCGCGAGGACGCCTCGTCACGAGAGCTTTTCGTCTCGCTGCTGATTTTCACCGCGTTGCTGGTGGCGTTGGGCTGCGAGGTGGTGTATCTCAAGGATCACCTGGGCGGCGACCAGACCTGGTGGCGCATGAACACCATCTTCAAGTTCTACATCCAGGTGTGGGTGATGCTGGGCATCGCCGCGGCGGTAGCCGTGCCCCGTCTGTGGACCCTTCGACAAGCTCAGGACGGGACCAGGGTCAAGCGTTGGCCATTGGCAGGCCAGCGGCGAGTTTGGACTGCTGGCTTGGTCTTCCTGGCCTTCGCCAGCTTGCTCTATCCGCTGGTCTACACCCCGGCGCGGGTGAACGACCGCTTTCCTGGGGCCAGGCCGCCCGTGGGCACGCTGGACGGCATGGCTTTCATGACCGTCGGCTCCTACACCTGGCCCGACAACAACCGCATCGAGCTGACGTACGATTACCAGGCCCTGCGGTGGTTGATGGACAACGTCAAGGGCACGCCCGTGGTCGCCGAGGCCGCGCTGCCCTACTATCGGGAGGGAGGCTTGCGGGTCGCCACCTACACCGGACTGCCCACGTTTTTGGGCGCTCATCAGAACGAACAGCGCTACGCCTCGCAGGTGGGGGAGCGCGATGGCAAGGCGCGCGATTTCTTCAACACCCCCGACGTCTCCCGCGCCCTCCAGCTCATCCGCGAGCTGCACGTCTCCTACATCTACGTGGGCCAGTTGGAGCGGGCCGTGTACGAGCGCGCCGGCCTGGCCAAGTTCGATCAGATGGTGCAGCGGGGGGAGTTGGAAGTGGTGTACGAGAATGAGAGGACGAAGATCTACAAGGTGAGAGGATAAAGGAGTGCAAGATGGCAGACGACATCGGGCAACTGCTAGCTTTTGGTCGCATCGGCCTTGAGAACGGCTATTACGAGCGGGCTCGTGACAGTTTTGAGCAAGTGCTGGCTTTGGACCCTTCCAACCGCGAAGCGGCGAAGGGGCTTGCGCGGGCCAACGAGATGGTAAGCCGCGGGGCGACTGCTCAACCGGCGCGGCGAGAACCGGCCAGCCCGACGTACACGTCCGAGCCGCGAGGCGTGCCGGGGATGGGAGCGCGAACGTGGTCCGGAGCGGACGAAAGGGAGGACAGCGTGGAATCCGAAGCGGATGAGAGTCTTCAGGGGCTTGGTTTGCAGCTCAGGCGCGTGTCCATAAAGACGTGGATCATGGTCCTGGCCAAGATTGGGGTGGCCCTTCTGTTTTGGGTGCTCATTCTAGCGATCATCAGATTCGCGTCTTCGCTGATTCTGGCGCAGATAGACGTCAGCATCACGGAGGTGTGGGGCGATTTATTGGAGATGATGCCGTAAGGTGAAAATCTATCGGTGAGAATGAGTGTGAAGGAGGAATAGGTGAATATGGAGTGGAATGATGAGAAACAAGCCCGGTTGGATGCACTGCGCGCTGCCGAGTTGACGGGCACACTGGACGAAGCGAGCAAAGCAGAGTTAATGGCACTGATCGAGTCTCTTGAAGCGGAAGAGCAGGAGCGGTTAGCGCCCGCGTTAGCTCACATGCGGGCAGAGCGGGCGGCGCTACGCCAACGAGTGCAAGAGAGCGAAGCTGCCAATGAGCAACTGGTGATCCTGGCCGCACGACAGGAGCAATTGTTGGCCGATGCGCGGCGATTGTTGCGAGATCTGCAACGTCGTCACCAGGCCATTCAGGAAGCATATCAGCACGTCACAGGCGAACCACTATCGGCGGCAACCACTAGAATCACTGACTACACTGAACAGCACTGACTTGGAAGCTGAAGCGGCGGTCACTGAAAGTGGTGCTCCCGTCAGTGTTTTCAGTGTTCTCTCAGTGGCCTCAGTGGTTCAACCCCGCCGGCTTGGCCAAGTTCGATGAGATGGTGCAGCTAGGGGAGTTGGGGGTGGGTTACGAGAGTGAGAGGACGAGGATTTACAGGGTGAGAGGATAGACGCTCTCACCTGCTGTTGCAAGAAGGAGGAAAGTGCGATGAAACAAAGACACATTAACGCAACACTAACCATTATTGTTCTAGCCTTGGCTACTTCTCTCGCCCTCATTGCCCTGCCCTTGGTCGGTACTGCTGCCCCTCGCCTGGAGCGGCAATCATTGGAAGCGCTGACTGGACTGAGCACGGCAACACCCACTAACACATCCACGGCAACTAGCACACCTACGGCGACACCAACTGCTACACCCACGCAAATACCGACATCTACGTCAACACCACACCGACTTTATCTCCCACTCATCCTGAAGAACTACAGCCCTACTGCTCTCCCCACACCGACCCTTACGCCGATGCCTACATCCACGCCGACACCCATGTTCACACCTACGGCTACA
>CAZEBW010000026.1:0-31798 GCA_964510205.1 uncultured Anaerolineae bacterium | reverse complement strand
ACACATACACCAACGGAGACCTCCACACCCACAGTGACACATACCACAACAGAAACTTCCACGCCAACGGTGACGCCTACGCCAACAGAGACCCCCACACCTACAGTGACACCGACACCCACACCGATCGTCTATGAAGGAAACCAAATAAATATTGAACCGGTAGCATGCATGTGGAATAGTTGCTCCACCGCGTTTTGGGTTAAACTGCTTGACGAAGATGTTCTTTTCATAACGGTTGCTTTCTTTGACCTAGAGGGGATTCAAATAGGCTCTTTTTACGGTGATTATGTAGGGCCTGAAGGAAGTTGGTGGGATTTGGAGTACTTTGCAGACGATTTGGGACCAGGATTCTGTGGACGGCTAGAACTAAGGACGCATGAAGATGTGGACCTCCATGAGGGACCACTCTATAAGCCGGTGAGGGTTGAGGTTGTGACAGCCTGCGATTGCCTCTGAGTAAGACTGACAAGTAGTGATCCACTGGCATGGTCGATAAAAGTGATCCAGGCAGAGTTGGGGAGGGTGTAGTAGGAGGATTCAGATGGCGGGATCAAGTTACGATAAGCCAGTCTTGGATTCTGCAACCTGCACTTTAGGCAAAGATACACTGGAGATTCACCTCATGAAAAGATTTATGCCAAAGGCAAATGTGTTGCTTCCGGCGTTAGTCATCATACTGTTCCTTGCCCATGCTGGTTTCTTTTGGAGCCATAACCCCTATGATGATGCCTATATTTCTTTTAGATATGCCAAAAATCTGGCTAGGGGAAAGGGGTTGGTCTTTAATGACGGCGAGAGGGTGGAGGGTTATTCAAACTTCCTTTGGGTGTTAGTACTAAGCCTCCTTTTCAAGGCAGGTTTTGATTTGCCTCTTTTATCTAAGATCTTAGGCGCTATTTTCAGCATGAGCACCCTTGCAGTAACCTACCAAACATCGCGCTTCCTTACAGAAAAGACACCGATCTTAGATACAATCCCTCTCCTGCTGTTAGCTTGTAGCGGCCCTCTTGCTCTGCATTCAGTCAACGGCTTAGAGACAGCTATGTTCTCTTTCCTGATAAGTGCTGGCATGTGGTTGTATCTGCAGGGCCTGAGCCAGAGTCGTTATCTTTACTCTTCCTCCCTCTCCTTTTTTCTGGCTGCCTTAACACGGTACGAGGCTCTGCTAGTATTCTTCATCACCATAATGCACTATCTCTATGTCAAAAAAGGACACCTAACCTGGCGCAAAAAAGAAGGATACTTGTGGATCTTTATCCCGTCTCTGCTTTACTTGATGTACTTCTTGTGGCGCTGTAACTACTATGGCTACCTTTTACCCAACACGTTTTATGCTAAGAAGGCAGATTTGTGGAGTGACATTAAGTTGGGATCAACGTATTTCCGCGAGTTTCTTACCTCTGTCGGTGGAATAATTGGTTTCCTTGGGCTCCCGCTGATTTTCTTAAAGAAAAGGTCAGAGCAAAATTGGGAGGCTTATTTTGCCGGAGGTTTGATCATTTACAGCTTTTACATTGTATTTGTGGGAGGTGACGGTTTTCCCCTTCTACGTTTCTTTGTCCCGGTTTTGCCAATCTTCTATCTTCTCTTAAATGAAACCTTCTGGTTTCTACAGAAACGGTTTTTAGAGCCCTTGAATGGTCTTGTGCTGAAGATCGCCCCCATCCTCATTTTCTTGGCTTACACGTTTGTATCTACTACTATCAGGGAATATGAGCATGTCTTTGGAGCTTATGAGCATCTTGAACAGAATTGGATATTTATCGGAAAACAGCTAAAAAAGAGACTTCCATCTGAAGCCTCTATTGCTATCTCGCCACTGGGGGCTGTGGCCTACTATTCTGAGTTGAAAATCATCGATATCCTTGGATTGACTGACATCCATATAGCCCATACAAACGCTCACCCAGAGGTGCCTTATAAAGGCCACCAGAAATGGGATGGAGAGTATGTTCTATCCCGTCGTCCAGATTATGTGATCCTGGATAATGGAATCATTCTAAACGAGCTGGTGCAGGATATGCCACCACCCTATAGTAGATTTCCTTGGGAACAGGACATCGTCAAAAGCGCTCAGCTGAAACAGAATTACGAACCTATATTGCTGGAGTTAGATGATGGATTCTACCTCTTGTGTTTTCACCATAAGGATTCACTTCTTTAGTCTAGGGCTATTGTAGAAGGAGGCTTAAATCATGCCCAAAACCACAGCACGAGAATGGACGTTCGACGAAGCGATCCAGCAGGTCGGCTTCGGAGCATTTCAGCGCAAGCTGATGGTGATCTGCGGCGTGGGCTGGGCGGCGGACGCGATGGAGGTGCTGCTCATTTCGTTCGCCCTGCCGGCGGTGATCAGCGAGTGGGGGCTGAGCAAGGGGCAGGCGGGCTTCATCGGCACCGCCATCTTCCTGGGGATGCTGGCCGGCGCCTGGTTCTGGGGCACCATCTCCGACTACATCGGCCGCAAGACGGGCTTCCAGGCCACGGTGCTCATTGACTCGGTGTTCGGCTTGCTCTCGGCCCTGTCGCCCAGCTACCTGGTGCTGGCCCTGCTGCGAGGCATCACGGGCTTCGGGGTGGGGGGCACGCTGCCGGTGGACTACTCCATCTTCGCCGAGTACCTGCCCACCGAGAAACGGGGTCGCTATCTGGTCTACCTGGAGAGCTTCTGGGCGCTGGGCACCATCGCGGCGGCGGGGCTGGCCTGGCTGGTGGTGCCTCGCTTCTGGCATGTCCTCTTGGACATCTCGGCATTGCCAGTAGGCATCCCCTGGCGCGTCGAATTCACGCTGCAAGGCTGGCGGGTGCTGCTGGCCATCTCGGCCCTGCCTGGGGTCATCGTCTACTTCATCCGCCGTCACGTTCCTGAGTCGCCCCGCTATTTGCTGGTGGAGGGGCGAGAGGCGGAGGCGCGGGCGGTGCTGCAGCAGGTGGCCGCCGAGAACGGGGTCGAGTTCCCGGTGGAGCGGCTCAAGGTGGAGGAGCGGAAGCGGAAGGTGACTGTCCGCGCCCTCTTCGTACCGCGTCTGGCCCGCACGACGGTCATGTTCTGGATCACCTGGTTCTGCATCTCGCTGGGCTACTACGGCGTGTTCATCTGGCTGCCCAGCATCTTCGTGGGGCGGGGCTTCACCTTCCTGAAGACCTACCAGAACGTTTTCCTGATGGCCCTGGCTCAGTTGCCGGGCTATTTCTCCGCCGCCTACTTGGTGGAGCGGGTGGGCCGAAAGGCGACCCTGGGCGTCTATCTGATCCTGAGCGGCCTCTTCACCTACCTGTTCGCCGTGACGGGAGAGCTGCCGCTGATCGTGGCCTCGGCGGTGCTGATGTCCTTCTTCTGCCTGGGGGCCTGGGGCGTGGTCTATGCCTACACCCCGGAATCGTATCCCACGGAGGTCCGCTCTACCGGCATGGGCTGGGCCAGCGGCATGGCCCGCATCGCCGGGGCCATCGCGCCCACCCTGGGGGCCTACCTGCTGTCCGTCTCCTTGGTCGCCGCGCTGAGCCTCTACGCCGTGGCCTTCGCCGTGGGAGGGCTGGCCGTCCTGGCCCTGGGGACCGAGACCAGGGGGAGGCCCCTGTCGGACACGGTGTAGGGAACGGAGTTTGGTCATCTAGGGGGTGATGACATTGAGACATCTTGACCGATCGAAAGGAACAAAACCGACAGCCAAATACGACCCCGGCGATCTCAAAGGGATGATCGTGAGGTTCGCTCAGAGTGATCGCTTTAAGCGTGAGTTCAAACGCGCTGTGCGGGAGCGCTTCGAGGGCGATGTTATAGTCGGTGACGAGGAAGAATTGATCAACTTCATGGACTGGTTCGCGCTGCAGCGCCCCACCCGCAACGGGAAGACGCCCCTGGAGCTATTCGTCAAGAGGGAGCGCAGGCGAGGGATGCCCAAGGAGATCTGTCAGCAACTTCTGCGCTGGGGCGACGTCACCGAGGGCCTGTTCGAAATTCGCAAGCTGCTTGACCAGGACACCGTCTTAGCTTACGAGCACCTAAGGCAGCGGGAATACGTGGTGAAGTCTAATAAGCCCGGCTTCTTGGCAAATCACGTCTCGCCTGGCTACTACATGATCGCCCGCATCGTGCCCTGGTACGACCACTACTACTTTTCGGGCTCCAGTGCCATGTTCCCGCCGGAGGCAAAGGAGCAACTCGCGGAGCTGATCGAGGATATGAGGGAAGAACATCCGGAGCTCGTCCACGAGGGGATGGATGAGGAAACGCTTCAGAAAGCCCTTGATACCCAGGAGGAGATATGCCGGGCCTTCGTGGAGTTCTTCGGCGACGATGAGGTGGTCTTCCCCACCGGGCGGGAGATGGCCAAGGGGATGGAGGCATTCCATCGCTACCATCTCTTCGAGCACGTGCGGGAGAGCACGGGCAAGACCCGAGCCCAGCAGGCGAGGGGGGCGGGTGTGGAGCCCAAGCTTCCAAAGCAGGGATACCCACCTGAGCTGATGAAGGCCGAGGAGATAGGAGTCCTCGCTGACCCGAAGGAAGGCTTTGTCATATTACCAGAGTATGGCACTTTCCGTCGCATCTTCACCGAGGAGGACTTCCAGTCCATTCCCGGCTACCGTCAGTTGATCTACGGCTACCTCGAAGCGGACACCATTCCGCCTCTCCCCTTCCAGCGCATGGTGGAGCGCCATCCAGGGCAGGCCCAGCGAGTCTTCCGGGCCGTTCTCACCAAGCGCAGATTCAGTCTCAAGCGGGACTTCCCCAAGCTGATGAGACGTTACAAGAGGAAGTGGCTGGAACGCAAGCCCAGGCCGTGGGTCACTATCGAGAGACAGGAGGGGTAGCCATGCTCGCTGTTTTCACCTGGTGGTTCATAATAGAAATCTTGGCCCTGGCAGCTTTGCCCCTCACCTATCGGCTGTTCAAGAACTTGCCCGATAGAGGCTACGCTTTCGCCAAGCCGCTGGGAATCCTGCTGACCAGCTACGTGCTGTGGATCGGGGCCAGCTTCGGCTTCTTGCGCAACAGTTGGGGGGGCATCGTGTTCTCGATCCTGGTGGCGGCGGTTGCCTCCTGGTGGTTCTACAGCAGGGGAAGCCGGGGGTTGGCGGGCTTCCTGCGCCAAAACAGACGCCTGGTCGTGGCCAATGAAGTCCTCTTCGCTCTGGCCTTCGCCCTCTTCGCCCTGTACCGCGCTTACAATCCGGAGATCATGGGCACGGAGAAACCCATGGAGTTCGCTTTCCTCAACGCCATCCTGCGCAGCGACACCTTTCCCCCTCACGACCCCTGGCTGTCCGGCTTCGGCATCAGCTACTACTACTTCGGCTACCTGATGATGGCCCTGCTCACCAAGCTGTCGGGCGTGGCTTCCGCCGTGGCCTTCAATCTGGGCATCACGCTGCTGTTCGCGCTGACGGTGACGGGGGCTTACTCGCTAGTCTACAACCTCGTCGAGGGAGCAGAGGAGCAGGGGAGCAGGGACGCAGGGACGCAGGGGAGCAGGGGAGCAAGGGAGCAGGGGAGCAGAGGAGCAGGGGAGCGGGGGAGCAAGGGAGCGCCGCTTCGCTTACAGGAGCAGGGGAAACTCGTTGCCTCGTTGCCTCGTTGCCTCGTCCCTTTGTTAGGCCCCCTGTTCGTGGCTGTCCTGGGCAACCTGGAGGCCGTGTTCGAGGTGCTGTACTCCAAAGGGCTGGGCTCGGCGAGGTTTTGGAATTGGCTGGACATCAAAGAGCTGGTGAGCAGTGGGCGGGTCACGGGACGGTGGTTCGATTTGGGCAGTGGATGGTGGTGGTGGCGCGCCTCCCGCGTCATCCACGATAAGGACCTGCTGGGCAACAGCGTGGAGGTCATTGACGAATTCCCCTTCTTCAGCTTCATGCTGGGCGACATGCATCCGCACGTGTTGGCGCTGCCGTTTGTGCTGTTGGCGCTGGCTTTGGCATTGAATGTGCTCAGGCAAGGGAGCAAGGGAGCAAGGGAGCAGAGGAGCAAGGGAGCAGGTCTCCAATATCCAATATCCAATATCCAACTTCCATTTTCCAACTTCCAACATCCACTCCTCCACGCTCTCTGCCTGGGCAGCCTGGGCTTTCTCAACACCTGGGACTTTCCCATTTACCTGCTGGTGGTGGCCCTGGCCTACGGTCTGCACCGCTATGGGCGTTACAACAAAATCAATTGGGCCTTGGCGAAGGATGTGGTTTACACCATGGTAGGCTTGGCGCTTCTGGGAGCACTGCTCTACCTGCCTTTCTACATCGGCTTCCAATCGCAGGCGGGCGGCGTCCTGCCCAATCTGTTCAATCCTACCAGGCTGCACCAGTATCTCATCTTCTTCGGGCCGTTATTGTTCGTCGTCATTGGGTTTATGATGCTGGTGACGAAGCGGCTGAGGGCCGAGGGTGAGAGCAAGAATCTGTTTAGTAGCGGCTTGAACGCTTTGTTTTTGACTATACTCCTGCCACCTTTGGCCGCCCTGGGCTCCATCGCTCTCATCATGTTCACCGCCGAAGGGCAGGCCTTCCTGCGACGCATCTTGGAGAACGAAGCGGTCCGGCAGCAGGTCGGCGGGGCCGATCTGCCCTCGCTGCTCAAGATGCTCATCATCGTCCGCCTGGGCAACCCCTGGACCTGGCTCTTCTTGGCCCTGCTGATCGCCTGGGTCGTGGCCCTGCTCTGGGGGAAATTACGAACGGGAGGAGTTCCCGCGATGGGCGTGGGAAACCTCCACGGTCTCCAGACCGGGCCCCTTTCGCCTCGGCCAGGAGACCTTCGGCGATCGAGCAGGGAAAACTCATTGCCTCGTTGCCTCGTTGCCTCGTCCCTTTGTTTCGTGCTGCTTATCATCGCCACGGGTCTGGCGCTAACCCTCACCGTGGAGTTCGTGTACCTGCGGGACACCTTCGGCTCTCGCATGAACACCGTGTTCAAGTTCTATTACCAAGCCTGGATACTGCTGGCTCTGGCCAGCGCCTACGGGGTGTACTACGTGGCCAAGAGAGCTGGCGGGGTGGGGCGGGCCCTGTTCCTGGCGGGCGTTGTGGTGCTCGTCGCCCTGGGCATGGTCTATCCCGTGGTGGCCGGATTCGACAAGGCCGGCGGCTTTGCCCCCTCACCGACCCTGGACGGCCTGGCCTGGGTGCGTCAATATTCCCCGGACGAGTATGCTGCCATCCAATGGCTCAACCGAAACGTGCGGGGAACGCCAGTCATTTTGGAGACTCCGGGCGGCTCCTTCACCGAATACGCGCGCGTGTCCAGCCGCACGGGACTCCCCACGCTGCTGGGCTGGACCGGTCACGAGCTGCAGTGGCGGGGCAACTACGTGGAGCCAGCCAAGCGCGAGCCCGACATTGACGCCATCTACAGCAGCACGGACATCGAGCACGTCTTGACGCTATTGGAAAAGTATGATATAACCTATGTCTACGTGGGTACTTTGGAGCGAGGAAAGTACAGCCCGGCCGCTCTGGCCAAATTCGATCGCTTCATGGACGTGGTTTTCCAGCAGGGGAATGTGACCATCTACGAACGGCGGTCGTAAAGCACTACAGCAGATTGGGAAAGGAACGGATTCCTTGGTCTTAATCCGTTATATTCCAAATCCGTTGTAGTCTTGGGGAAGGAACAAAGGGATGACGGTAGCGAAACGCACCAGGGAAAGAGTCAAGTCGTCGCCGCTGACGGTGGAGGCGGCGCTCTACTTCATCATCGCCCTGATGGCAGTGGGGCTGCGCCTCTATGACCTGGGCAGCCGGCCCATGCAGGCCGCTGAGGCGGCTCAGGCACTGGCGGCCTGGCGCTCTGCCCAGGGCTTGCCCCAGGATGCCGCCCTGGGCCAACTGAGCCCTCTTCTCTTCACCAGCAACATGTTCCTCTTTGCCTTGTTCGGGGCGGGAGGCTTTGGGGCTCGACTGCTTCCATCCCTGGGCGGAGCGCTGCTGGTCGTCTTGCCGTACTTCTTCCGCCAGCGGCTAGGGCGGATGGGCGCTTTGGCGGCCTCGTTTCTCCTGGCCCTTTCGCCCTCGGCTCTCTTCTTCTCCCGTTATCTGGGGGGCGAAATCGTAGTTGCGACCTGTGCCTTGGCTATCACCTGGGGACTGTTCGGCTATCTCGACCAGCGGCAGCCCAAGCATCTGTACACCGTGACAGCCGCGCTGGGCCTGGGCTTGAGCGCGGGATCGGGAACCTACACCTTCATCTTGGTCGTCGTGACCTTCGTGCTGGCGCTGGCCCTGGTCAACAGGGTCGCCGGCCCCAGCATGTACTGGCTGCGGATTTCCGACGCCTGGCGGGCGGTGCGTGCCGCAAACGGCTTGCTGAGGGATGGCGCGGCCTTGCTGGCCCTCATCTTCGTCCTGGTTTGCACAGCTTTCTTGCTGCATCGTTCGGGCTTGCAGGACGGCATAGACCTGTTTACCGCCTGGCTGTCCGCTTTCCAACCGCAGGCTGGAGCCCATCCGTGGTACTACCCTCTCCAGTTGCTGATCGTCTACGAGCCGCTGATCCTGGTCTTCGGCCTGGCGGGCGCGGTCTACCTACTGAGGCGGCGCGACCCCTTCTCCCTGTTTTTAGCCTACTGGTCGGCGATGGCCCTTTTGCTCAGCATCGTGGCCGGCGGTCGCGGGCCGGGCGATGTCTTGCTGATCGTGTTGCCGCTGGCTTTGCTGGCGGGCGCGTTCATCGGGCGTCTGCTCGACGAGCTGGCGGCGAAGGCTGTCTGGGCGCGAGAGGGTTTGTTCGCCGTCGTAGCCTGCGCCGTGCTCGTGAACTTGGGTCTGCAATTGGGCGCTTATGCCTTTTGGGGCCGCCGCAGCCATCTGATCTTGGCCCTGGCCGCTGGTTTTGTTTTGATCGGCCTGCTGGTTCTCTATTGGCTCTCCTACGGGCCGAGGCCAGCTCTGCGGGCGGGGGCTTTGGTCTTGTTGCTCAGCTTGGTTTGCCTGACCGTGAGCACCAGTTTTCACTTGAACTATCGGCGGGCCAGTGACCCCCGCGAGATCATGATCGTTTCCCCCACTTCTCGCTGCGTGTTCGACTTGGTGGAGACCCTGGAGAGGGTGTCCAGCAGGCGGAGTGGTGATTCCAAGACCATTGCCGTCACTGTGCATCGGGGTGCGGGGCCTGCTGTGGCCTGGCACCTGCGCGATTTCAGCAATCTCCAGTTTGTGGATCAGCTTAGCTCTGCCGTGGACACGCCCGTGGTCATCGCGCCGGCCGACGAGCGGGAGCCGATCCTGGGTGCGAATTACAGCGGGCAGGATTTTGTGCTGACGTCCTCGTGGAAACTCCAGGGCCTCTCCGGGTCCAGCCTGATGGACTGGCTGTTCTATCGCCAGGCGACAACGCCAGTGGAAACCGACCATGTGATCCTATGGGTGAAGCAAGAACCGCTGCCGCCGGAGGGCAGTGAATAAAAGAACAGCGGATTGGCAGGATGAACGGATCAGGTGATTTGGACTGAGGAGCAATCCGATAACCCTGCGAATCCGTGTTCTAGAAAGGTGACTTCAATGCAACAATCTACAAGTGAAAAGAGCAATTTCCTAGACACCCCTATCAGTCGCTTTTTCAACCTCAACTGGGAGACAACGCTCTATATCCTGCTCATTGCCGTGGCCATCACGACCCGCTTCTGGGACCTGGGGGCGCGGGCCATCAGCCACGACGAGAGCTGGCATGCCAACTGGTCGTGGAAGCTGTACGCTGGCCAGGGCTACAAACACGACCCCGCCAGCCACGGCCCTTTCCTTTTCGAAGCCAACGCCCTCATCCACCTTGTCTTTGGCGTGAACGAATACACGGCCCGCGTCCTGCCTGCTCTCTTCGGGGTGATCCTGGTCGCCTTGCCCTACCTGTTTCGCAAGTGGCTGGGGCGGACGGGCGCGCTGGTGACGTCGTTTCTATTTCTCATCTCGCCCTCCTTCCTCTATTACTCCCGCTACATCCGCAACGACATCTACATTGTGGTTTGGACCCTGCTGCTCATCTTCGCTATGTTCCGATATCTGGAGGAACGCAAGAGTTTTCACCTCTACTTGATGGTCGTGATCCTGTCTCTCTCCTTCTGCACCAAGGAAGTCACTTTCATGAATGGCGCCATCCTCGGCTCCTTCCTGGTGCTGCTCTTCTTGGTGCAGTGGCTGGGCGATAGACAGCGGGACGTGAGGGCTATTCCGGCCTTCGAGCTGGCTCTGCTGATGGCGACCCTGGTCTTGCCTCTCCTCGCCGCTTTTCCTGTCAAGTTTCTTCTGCGGGCTGATCCCCTGGACTACAGCCAGGCGGGAATCGTGCGCTCTGGCATGACTTTTCTCGTCCTGCTGGCCATCTCTGCTATCATCGGCGTCTGGTGGGATTGGAAGCGCTGGCTCGTCTCCGCTGGCCTTTTCTATGGCATCTATATCGTGCTGTACACCACCTTCTTCACCAACGGCCAGGGCTTCGCCACAGGCGTGCTGGGTTCCCTGGGTTATTGGCTGGCCCAACAAGACGTCCATCGCGGCAGCCAGCCCTGGTTCTACTACTTCGTCCTCATGCCCTTCTACGAGTTCGTGCCCCTGCTCTTCAGCCTACTGGGTATCGGCTCTGCAATACGCAACACGCAACACGCAGCACGCAACACGGAACACGCAACACGAAAGTCCAAAGCCCCCGTTGTCCCCTTCTTGATCTACTGGCTAATAGCGAGCGCCGTTCTCTACAGTTGGGCTGCTGAGAGAATGCCGTGGCTGGTGGTGCATCCTGTCCTCCCCATGATCGTCATGGCCGGATACTTCGTCGGTCGGGTCTTCGAGCGGATAGACTGGCGCAAGGTCTGGCAAGGCGGTGGGCTGATCTTAGCCCTCTTGCTGGTCCTCGCCCTCTTCGCCGCTTCCTCTCTGGTTACATCAGCGCCTTTCCAGGGGAGGTCGCTGGCCCAATTGAGCCGCACGCTGCAGTGGCTATCGGCCCTGGTGGTGGGCGCCATCCTCGTGGCGGGCGTAGTGCGCTACTGGCGCACTTTGGGGACCAGGCGCAGCTTGCAAGTGGTCTTCGTCACCGTGTTTGTGCTCCTTTGCCTGGTGACCGTCCGCTTCAGTGTGATGGCGGCCTACATCAACTACGATACGGCCAAGGAGCTCATCGTCTACGCCCACGGCACGCCCGACATCACCCTGACCATGGAAGAGATCGAGGACATCTCGCGGCGCACTGTGGGCGACAAGCTGATCAAAGTGGCCTACGACAACGAATCCACCTGGCCCTTCGAGTGGTACCTGCAGGAGTACCCCAATTTGGCCTACTATGGCTCTCAGCCCACCAAACAGGCCCTGGACGCGCCCATCGTGCTCGTCGGGCCGCCCAACGATTCCAAGGTCAGGCCCTTCCTG
This sequence comes from uncultured Anaerolineae bacterium, assembly GCA_964510205.1. GTDB lineage: Bacteria > Chloroflexota > Anaerolineae > VGOG01 > VGOG01 > CAZEBW01. Next base: position 20,449 of record CAZEBW010000026.1, on the reverse strand, counting down.
GGCGACAATTATTATTGGTTCGAGCGACGGCTGATCTGGTGGCCCATGGAGGAGTACAAGAACTGGACGCTGAGCAAGCTGCTTGGGATTGCGCGTGATCCTGCCGAGCGGCGAAAATGGTGGAACATCTTCTGGTATCGCAAGTATCCCCGCTCCACCGACGACTGGTATTACCGAGACCCGTTTTACTTCTGTGTGCGCAAGGACGTGATCAACCAGCTCTGGGATTACGGCGTTGGCCCGGCGGCGGTGGAAGTGGTGGAGGATCCCTATGAAAAGGGGAAGCGCGAGGTGACGGCCCTCTTGGCCTGGGGCAGCCAGGGGAAAGGCCAGGGCCAGTTTCAGGACCCGCGCGGCGCCGCCGTGGATGGGGAAGGCGCCGATGGTTACGTCTACGTCGCCGACAGCGGCAACAATCGCATCCAGAAGTTCGATGCCAATGGCCAGTTCATCACCCAGTGGGGCAGCGAAGGGGATGGCCCAGGGCAATTCAAGGAGCCGTGGGGCATCGCGGTGGACGCCAAAGGTCACGTCTATGTGGCCGACACCTGGAACCATCGCCTCCAGAAATTCGATGCCGAGGGGAACTTCCTGCGGCAGTGGGGCGGCTTTAGAGACACCGGCGGGGCGGCAAGCGGCGACGAAGGCTTGTTCTGGGGACCTCGCGGCATAGCGGTTGATGGGGCGGGCAACGTCTACGTGACCGACACGGGCAACAAGCGGGTGCAGGTGTTTGATGCCGATGGCCAGTTCCTCGCTCAGTGGGGCGGCTTCGGGGTGGAGGACGGGCAGATGGACGAGCCGGTGGGCATCGCCGTTGACCAGGAAGGCTACATCTACGTGGCCGACACCTGGAACCAGCGTGTGCAGAAGTTCGGCGCCCCCCCGACTTCAGGGGGGGAGGGAGCAAGATTCGTCACCCAGTGGCCCATCTCGGGCTGGTATGGCCAATCGGTGGTCAACAAGCCCTACTTGGCCGTTGCTGACGGGCGCGTCTACGTCACCGATCCGGAGGGCTATCGAGTGCTCGTCTTCGATGACAGCGGCGAATTCGTGGCCACCTTCGGCGAGTACGGCTTCGACAGCAAATCCTTCGCCCTGCCCACTGGCGTCGCCGTGGATGGACAGGGCAATATCTACGTGACCGATTCCGCCAACCATCGGGTGATGAAGTTTGGGCCGCTAAAGTGACCCAGTTCCTGTCGGAGTCCCGAACTTGTTCGGGTTGTTCTCGCTGCGGCGTCAGTTTGCGGGCGAGAAAGTCCCCAACAAGTTGGGGAGTCCCATAATTCACCATTTGCCAACCATGCGAGAACGACGCAAAATCACTAATCTAATACTGGCCCTGGCGGCGGTGGGCCTGGGGTTCTTCGCCCAGACTCGCTTCCGCATGGATGCGACTCGCGATGCGCTGATCCTCTACCTCGTGGCGGTGGTGCTCCTGGTCTATGCCAACCGAGGTCGAAGCTCCAAGACCGAGGCGGAGCGCTCTCCAGCGACGCGGCCAGAGGTTTCGGCGCGTCAGTTGGGCTGGGGCCTGGCCCTGCTGGCCCTGGCTGGGGTCTGCATCATCCTCTCCTTGCGCCTCTTCGGGCGTGGCGCTCCTCCATCTACCGCCTGGCTTCTCTACCTGGCCAGCGTGATTCTCTTCGTGGCCGCCTTCTGGGCAATGGAGTTCACACCCGTAAAGTGGAGCCCCCGACAGTCTCTCCACCGGCTCTGGCCCCCTAAAACAGAGACCCTCATCCTGATCGCCATCCTCATCGTCACTGCCGCTGTGCGCCTCTACAACTTGGACTCCCTCCCCTTCGGCGTCTGGTATGACGAAGCGGTGAATGGCCTGGAGGCCCAACGCCTCCTGGACGATCCCAGCTATCGCCCCATCTACATGCGGCCTACCAACTCTCCATCTCACTTCATGTTCTTGATCGCCTTTGCCTTCAAGCTCTTCGGCGTAGGCGTTGTCCCCGTTCGAGTTGTCAGCGCGTTGTTCGGCATAGCCGTGGTGATGGCTGCCTATCTCTTTGGCCGCGAGTTCTTTCATGGCCGGCGACTGGCGCTGGTTCTGGCCTTTCTCATGGCCATCTCCCGCTGGGGCGTGAACTTCAGCCGCATTGGGATGTATGGCATGACCACGCCGTTCTTCGAGTTTCTGGCGCTCTACTTCTTGCTGAGGGGACTGCGTTCCAGGCGCAGCTTGGATCTCGCCCTGGGTGGCGTGGCCATGGGTTTGGGCGCCTGCTTCTATTCCGCTTTCTACCTCTTCGTTCCTGTGATCGGGCTCTTTCTGATCCATAAGGTCATTGTCGAGAGGGGCTTTCTGCGACGTCATCATCTGGGCATCCTCGTTTTCGTGCTGGCGGCCCTGCTGGTTTTCGCGCCAGTGGGTCGGTTCGCCTGGCAAAACCCCGACGCCTTCTCCGATCGCGCGCGCGTCACCTCGATATTCAAGGGGAAAACCCGCCAGGAGGCCCTCGAAGTGGTGCGCGAGAGCGCAAAGAAGCATCTCTTGATGTTCAACCATCGAGGCGATCCCAATGGCCGCCACAACCTGCCCGGCCGGCCAATGTTGGACTTCGTCACGTCTGCCCTCTTGGTGCTGGGCTTGGGCTACAGCCTCTACCGGGGACTGCGGCCCAAATACCTGCTGCTGGTGGCCTGGCTCCTGGTGATGCTGTGCGGCGGCATATTCTCCCTGGAGTTCGAGGCCCCACAATCGCTGCGGGCCATCGGCGCCCTGCCCGCGGCCTACGTGTTGGCCTGTATCCCCCTGCACCTCATCGCCAAGCAATGGGATCAGTCGGTGCGACGCTGGTACCGGGTGCTGGCCATTGCCTGTTGTCTGCTGCTGGCCTACGTCGGCTGGAAGAACCTGCACACTTACTTCCGGGTGCAGGCCAGGGATTTCGCCGTCTGGAACGCTTTCTCCACCGCCGAGACCCTCACCGCCCGCCGCATGGCCGAAATGGGACCCGATTACGATTACCACGTCATCTCCCTGTACCACGGGCATCCTACCCTGCGCTTCCTGGCCCAGAACATCACCCAGTACAAGCGCCTGGAGACCAACGCTACCATGCCCTTGCGAGAGAGCGGGGAGAGGGAGACAGTGCTCTTTTTCGATCCTGAGAGGCGCCCTTTGTTCATGGAGGCCCGGAGGTATTACCCTGGAGGTCTTTGTGAGGAGTTCCGTTCTCCTTATGGCGGCCCTGCCGTGCTCTACTCTTGCCAATTGACGCCCGGAGAGATCAAGGGCATCCAGGGGCTGGTGGGTCGCTATTACGCAGGGGAGCAGGGGAGCGAGGGAGCGGAGGAGCTCGTCCTGGAAAGAAAAGATGCTCAGATCAGCTTCGATTGGGAGGCCGATTCACCTCTGCCTATGCCCTTCACTGCTCGCTGGGAAGGGATACTGTACGTTCCTCGATATGGGTCCTATAGCTTGGGCCTGGCGGCTCCGGCTGCTGCCCAGGTCTATTTGGACGAGAACCTTTTGCTGGACGAGCCTGGCGAGGCCAAGCTTCTCCTGGCCGAGGGAAACCATGCCCTGCGAGTGGAGGCTGAAGGGGGGCAGGCACGGGTGGATCTCTATTGGCAGCCGCCGGGGGAGTCGCCTCACCCCATCCCCCAGCAGTTTCTGTACACCAGTCCGCCCGTCACCAACAACGGTCTCTTGGGCCGCTACTACCGAGGCTTGAATTGGGCGGGAGAGCCCGCGCTGGAGCGGATTGACCCCTCCCTGGCTCTTTACTTCCACATCACTCTGTTGCGCAGGCCCTACACTGTGGAATGGACGGGCAAGCTGGAAGCCCCGACGAGTGGGACCTACGGCTTCGGACTGGAGTCCATTGACGATTCCTGGCTCTACATTGACGGCCAGCCAGTGACGGAAACCCACGTGCACAACCAATACCGCGAGGGACAGATCAGCCTGACAGCGGGCTGGCACGACATCACCGTGCGCTACGTGGACAAGAGCAATCACTCCCACATCAACCTCTACTGGAGGCCGCCTGCCAGCGGACAGGAGATCATCCCCTCGGAGCGCCTTCTTCCGCCGCAGGGGGCCTATCCCGAGTTGGTGGTCCACGCGCCGGCGGCGCCTCCTGTGCCACTGGAGCCCCAGGAGATGGCTTTGGGCCAGCCAGTGATCTGGGGCGGCCCAGGCACAGAGGAGGGGCTGTTCAACGAGCCTCGCGACGTTGCCGTTGATGCAGAGGGCAACGTCTACGTGGCTGACACCGGCAACCGCCGCATCCAGAAGTTCGACAGCCAGGGCGAGTTCGTCCTGGAATGGAGCGGCGGGGAGGAGAATTTCGTCGAGCCCCTGGCCGTGGTGGTGACCAGTCAGGATCAGGTGCTCGTTCTCGACTCCGACATGGGGTGGATCTATCGCTTCGCGCCCGACGGCGAACTGCTGGGTCGCTTTGCGGGTCCGCAGGCCCAGTTCTTCCATCCGCGCGGCATGGCCATTGATGCCCAGGACAACCTCTACATCGCCGACACCGGCGGCTGTCGTATCGTCAAATACGATGTCCAGGGCAACCGATTGACCGAGTTTGGAGAGAAGGGCAGCGGTCCCGGCCAGCTCCTGGAGCCTACCGACGTGGCTATCGCGCCGGGGGGCGGCCTCTACATAGCCGATACGTCCAACCGGCGGATTCAGCGCTGGGACCTCTTCGGTCGTTATCAGACTGAGTGGGCCATTCCCCTGGCCAGTCCCTACAACGGGCCTCATCTGGCGCTGGCCGCCGACGGCAGCCTGTTCGCCACCAGCCCTGAGGAGCACCAGGTGCGGCGCTATTCTCCTGACGGCGAGCTCTTGGGCCAGTGGGGCGGTCTGGGTCAGTTCCGTATCCCCGTAGGCCTGGCACTGGATGAGGCAGGCAATCTGTACGTGGCCGATACCTTGAACCATCGCATTCAGAAGTTCAACAGAGATCTCAGCACATCACCATAATAGCACGAAAAACTCCACTATGTTATGCTTTTTTCTATCCGCGGAGCCCAGTAGCACCAACGTCCAAGAGGATGCCAATCACAGACCCAAGCGCCGCTTCCTTCCTTCTCCGTCGCTGAGCCTGCGAGTAGTCCTTTTGCTGGCAGGCGTCACTTTGGGCGTATTGGGCTATGCCAGAGCACCTAGGTCGCCTGTTGTCGGCCTATGTCTGTTGGTAATCATGACGGCCTTGGTAGCGTTAGCCTTCTGGCGTGTGGAGGAAATGGGGGGCGTGGGCGAGGAAGTTGATGGATTCGGTGCTGTCTGGTATGCTATCACAGCAAGGGGACGCTGTGGGGTTGCGCTGTTGTCCCTTGCCATCGCACAGAACATCGGCACCTTGCTGATGTTGCGAAGGAACGAAAACACCGGTTGGGCCGTCATCTTGTGGTTGGTGAGTATCGTCACATTGCTCCTCACTGCCGGTTTCGAGGACCGAGCGTCGCCAGAAGCTCTTAGGGAGGCTATTGACAACTTCAAGAGCAGGTTGTCGCCTGCCTTTGCCCTCGAAATGTCCTTGATTCTGGGCCTTGCTGGATTGGCCTACCTCTTGCGGGCAGTGGACCTCCAGTACTATCCACCGATGATGCATGGCGATGAAGGGGAGATGGGGGTGATGGCCTTGGGGATTCTCGAGGGGACATTCCGGGTGCCGCCTTTTACGACTTTCTGGCTGGCCCATCCGACGATGTTCCATTACTGGCAGGCTCTCTCCATGGCTCTCTTCGGGAAGAGTCAGGTGGGCCTACGGATGCTCTCGGCCATCACAGGGGCCCTGTCAGTGCCCGTGCTCTATCTCTTGGTACGCACTTGGTTTGGACGCTTTGCGGCGACAGCTAGTGCCTTTCTCCTGGCTGTGTCCCACCTCCATATTCATTTCAGTCGTCTAGCTCTTAACAACATTCAGTCCGCTTTTGGTGTAACCTTGGTCCTTCTTCTGCTTACCGCTGCTCGCCAAAGGCGCTCGACCTTGCTCTACGCTATGGCTGGTCTAACGGGGGGGTACAGCCTGTATTTTTATTACGGGTCTCGGATCGTCCCTCCAATCATGCTGATAGCTCTGACCTTTCTCTTGGTGGAGAGACGTGCTTCCTTCAAGCAGGTCGCTATTTGTATCCTGGCCTTCTGGCTCGCTTTTTCTCCACTTGCTCTGTGGTACGCCACGAATCGCGATGCCTTTACTGGTCGGATGTCTGGAGTCTTCGCATTTAGTGAGAAGAACTTCAGACACGTATTGGGCACCGATAAACCCGGGATTAAGGACTACCTGGCTCTCCTACGCTTTCAGGTGCAGAGGAATCTGTCATTCTTTGTCCGTGAGGGCGATGCGACAGCTTTCTACTTCAGGGACATTCCCGCCTTTGATGGGGTTACTGCTCTGCTATTCTGGCTGGGGATGGGGGTAGTATTGGTGAGTGCTACGGGATTTGGCCAGTTTTGCCTGCTGAGTTGGTTCTGGGCTGTGGTGGTTGTGGGAGGAATCTTGACCAATGATCCTCCTAATGCTCCCCGGCTGCTCCTCGCTGTCCCCGCTGTGCCTGTCTTCGGTGGTGCGTTTCTAGCTCAGGCGCGGGACTTGCTCGTGCGCCTGCTGCGTGTGCGCCTGAATATTGTTTCTGTTTCAACACTCTTGGTCCTCGCCGCCATAACTTTGAACCTAAACTACACTCTATACTTTGAGGAGTACGCTCAGAAAGCGCCAAACCGGAATGCCATGGAAATCGCGCAGGAGATGGTTCGCCGGGATGGGGGCTACAAATTCTATTTGCTGGGTGATCCCGCGTTGTTCGTGGAACATGGAGTGATTCGATTCATTGCGCGCGATGTCGAGAAAGAGAATATTCTACGCGAAGATCCGCTACCCTCCGATCTCGGTGGCAAGGGCGCTGTGTTTTTCATGCTGCCTATCAGCGGGCACAGACTTCCAGAGATCCTAGCCAAGTATCCAGAAGGGGAATACCGTGAGTTGCGCGATCCACTGGGTCGGGTTATCTATACGGAGTACGTAGTGCCTGGAGAGGCCGGGTCGGTGGAGGAACCTTGAGGTTTGGGCCTAGGACTTCAGTTGGCTGCAGAGGCATCGAGTGGAGGGTCCCCGGCACTGCGAGATGATGAGATCATTGATCCTATCCACCGCCGCCCTCTTCCTAGCCGCCCCGGCTCAGAGTTGCATCGCGACCAAAAACCTGGCTTGGGCGAAATCCGCCTACCTCGCAACTGCCCCCTACCTCTTCCTCGGTAGTTTGGTCCTCTTCATCCTCGCTTTCGCTAAACCCCTTTGCGGCGAGAGGAAGAGGATTTTGAGAAGGGCTCTCCTGGCCCTGGTAGGGCTGCTCCTCGGCTCCCTGGCTTACTTCTATCTGACTCAAGGGGAGCGTTTTCTCCTGGCTGTGGCTTGCTGCTTTCTCTCGATCGTGTTCCTGGGTGGGGCTTTTGGGCAAGAGCAAGAGGATGAATCAGTCCAGGGGCCAGTTGGTGGGATGGACAGTCGGATCACGGCCACTGAAGGCCTCCTGCTGCTGTTGGCCGTTGCCAGTGCACTCCTGGCTCTGGTTGCCTGGTGGCGGGACTTCGACCCCAAAGTGGCGCTTTTTGCCAACGGCCTCAGCCTGCTCCTGTTCTTCTCCGCCTCCTGGAGTCTGGACAGTGGGGGCGAGGTTCAAGCCCACGGCGCCGAGAAAGCCATTCCTCTCGTCCAGGGTTGAATGGCTCTTGTTGGGGCTTATCGTCGCTGTGGCTGCCTTCATGCGAAGCTATCGGCTGGCGGAGATGCCCTATGGCGTGTGGTACGACGCGGGGGAGGCGGCGCTGGAGGCGCGTACCATCGTGGCCATCCCCTACAGCAACACCAAGCACTACTCTGAGATGCGACTTTTCTGGACGCCGCCAGGTAGATCGTCGGAGACCCTTCCCACAGAAGTGCTCTTCCCGTCAAGGCGCAGCGCACTTCGATAAGCGCGTCGCACCTGGCAAACTTGAACAATCTGGCAAGTATGGTATAATGGGGTTGATTTTCGGTCCTGCCGATGGCGGGGCTTTATTTTGAGGAGGGTCAATTGAAACTTCAGGAATATCAGTCCAAACGCATCTTCGCCCAGTACGGCGTGCCTGTGCCGGAGGGTGGCGTAGCCGCCACGCCCCAACAGGCGCGCGAGATCGCTAAGCGCCTGGGCACGCCGGTAGTCGTGAAAGCTCAGGTGTTGGTAGGCGGACGGGGTAAGGCAGGCGGCATCAAGCTGGCCGAGACGCCAGATGAAGCGGAGGCCGTCGCCGCTCAAATCCTGAACATGGATTTGAAAGGCCTGCCGGTCAGAAGTGTTCTGGTGGAGGGGGCGGCCGACATTGCCAGCGAGATCTACTTGGGCATGGTCATTGACCGCGCCGCCAAGAGGACGGTGATGATGGCTTCGTCCGAGGGCGGCGTGGAGATCGAGGAGGTGGCCCGCCAGACTCCGGAGAAGATCATCAAGACGGCCATTGATCCCTTCCTGGGCTTGCAGAGTTATCAAATCCGTGAGGCAGCCTACGGCATCGGTCTGGACGGAGGTTTGATACGGGGCTTCCTGAAGGTAGCCCAAGAGCTGTACCTTGCTTTCACCAAGAGCGATGCCTCCCTGGCGGAGATCAATCCGCTGGTCGTCACTGGCGACGGGAAGCTGCTGGCCGTGGACGCCAAGATGATTTTGGATGACAACGCTCTCTTCCGCCATCCAGGGCTGGCCGAGATGCGCAGCCTGGAAGAAGAGACCGCAGCGGAGCGCGAGGCGCGGGGCTACGGCATCAGCTACGTGCAGCTCGACGGCACCATTGGCTGCATGGTCAACGGGGCGGGGCTGGCCATGGCCACCATGGACCTCACCAAGTTCTACGGCGGCGCGCCGGCCAACTTCCTGGACATCGGCGGCGGGGCCAAGGCCGACAAAGTGGCAGGCGCCTTGCGCCTCATCCTTTCCGACGAAAATGTCCAGGCTGTGCTGTTCAACATCTTTGGGGGCATCACCCGCTGCGACGAGGTGGCCAGAGGCATCCTGACCGCGCTGGAAGAGGTGGAGACCGACGTGCCCCTGGTGGCCCGCCTAGTGGGCACCAACGAGGAGGAGGGCCGCCGCCTGCTGGCTGAGGCGCAGATGGTCACCGCCGCGACTCTGGAAGAGGCAGCTCAGAAAGCGGTGGCTGCCGCGTCTGCGTATGGAGAGCGAACAACGGAGGCAGGATGAGTCGCAGCGACTGCATCTTCTGTGACATCATTGACGGTCTGGCTCCCGCCGAGGTGGTCTTCGAGGACGAGGAGACGCTGGCCTTCATGGACATCAACCCAGCCAATCCAGGCCACACGCTGATCATCCCCAAGCGGCACGTGCGCGACATTTACGGGCTGGACGACGAGACGGCGGCAGCGGTGATGGAGACAACGGTGCGGCTGGCCAGGGCGATCAAGAGCGCGCTGCAGCCCGACGGGATGAACCTGGTCCAGAGCAACGAGCGTGCGGCGAGCCAGGAGATCTTCCACTTCCACATGCACATCATCCCTCGCTGGTACGGCGATGGCCTCCGCCTGGCCCGGCCACCGGAGGTGCGAAGAACCACGTCCATTGAGGAGGCGGCGGCTAGGATCCGTAGCCAGGTGGCGACAGAAAGAACTTGAACCAAGATAGGAGGTGCTAAGGCATGAGAACGGTTGTGATGCAAGTGTCAATACCAGAGGTTCTGTTCTCGTTCGGTGTAGGGAAAGAGGAAGTGCAAAGGAAGATCAAAAAGTGGATGGTGATCTCCCTGTTCAGAGAGGGCAGGATATCCTCAGGAAAGGCAGGGAGTCTATTAGGCCTCAGCCGGAGGGAATTCCTGGACTTGCTGGACGTGGAGGGGATAGCCTATTTTGATTATTCGACAGAGGAGTTAGAAGAGGAGTTCAAAGCTGTTCGTAAGCTGAAGCCGGTCAAGGAGCAACGATGATTGTCGTAGCCAACGCCACTCCCTTGATCGGCTTAGCCAAGGCAGATAGATTCTACCTGTTGAAAGAGATCTTCGGCAAAATCCACATCCCTGTGGGCGTTTACGAAGAGGTAGTGCTTGAGGGAAGGGGACGGGCGGGAGCAAGGGAGGTAAATGAAGCGACGTGGATAGAAATTGTCGAAGTGAAGGACAAATTGGCAGTTGAAGTTCTCCAGGATGAACTCGATAAGGGGGAAAGCGAGAGCGTCGTTTTGGCCAGAGAAATCGAGGCGAATTGGGTTTTAATGGATGAGAGGGTGGCTAGGAGGAAGTTGGAAGCCCTGGGAATTGACAGAATCGGGACTTTGGGCATACTCTTGAAGGCGAAGGAAATAGGCTTACTAGAGAACGTGAGGCCAGAAATGGACAAGCTTAGGACGAAAGGATTTAGAATAAGTAAGCGTGTCTATGAAGAGGTGCTAAGGCTCGCGGGGGAAGCCAACCATGTTTCCCCGAAGCAAGAGATGAGGTGAAATATCGTGCAGGTTGACCTCAACTGCGACCTGGGCGAGAGTTTTGGAAGGTATCGCATCGGCGCAGATGAGGCGCTGATGCCCTTTATCACCTCGGCCAACATCGCCTGCGGCTACCACGCGGGAGATCCGCTGGTGATGGACAGAACGGTTCGCCTGGCGGCGAAGCACGGAGTGGGCGTCGGCGCTCATCCCAGCTTTCCTGACCTGATGGGCTTTGGCCGCCGCACCATGCAGCTCGCACCTGAGGAAATCGAGAACGACGTGCTGTACCAGGTAGGAGCACTGGCCGCCTTCGCCCGCGCGGCTGGGGTGGGCCTGGTGCACGTGAAACCCCACGGTGCCCTGTACAACATGGCTGCCCAAGACAGGGAACTGGCCAGGGCCATCGTTCGCGGCATCGCACGCTTCAGCGATGACCTCATCGTGGTTTGTCTGGCCGGCTCGGCCATGATCGAGGCGGCGGCGGAGGCCGGCCTCCGTGCTGCTGGGGAGGGCTTCGCCGACCGGGCCTACAACTCCGACGGGACGCTGCAATCCAGGAAGGAGCCCGGCGCCGTGATTCACGATCCGCAGGCGGCGGCGGAACGGGCGGTGAGCATGGTGCGGGATGGCGTGGTCGTGGCCCACACGGGCGAGGAGATGGCCCTTCAGGTGGACACCATCTGCGTCCACGGCGACACGCCCACGGCTGTCCAAATCGCCCAAACCATCAGGGACGCGCTGGAGACGGCCGGAATTGAAGTGAAACCGATGGGGAGCTTTCTCTGATGTACGATGAGCCTCGCCTACTCTTGGCCGGCGACTCGGCCTTAGTCGTCGAATTCGGCGACGAGATCAGCCAGGAGGTGAACCACAGAGTTCACGCCCTGGCCGAGGCCCTGGAGAAAAACCGCCTCCCCGGTCTGATCGAGGCTGTTCCCACCTACCGCTCGCTCCTGCTTCACTACGACCCCCTCCGCCTCTCCTGCGACGAGGTCGTGGCTTTTGTATCGGACGTCTTGCAGGAGTGTGAGCGGAAGCCATCGCTCCAGGCCAGGGTGGTTGAGATCCCAGTGGTTTACGGAGGGGAGTTCGGCCCAGATATCGAGTTCGTGGCCCAGCACAATGGCCTCTCGGTTCAAGAAGTGATCGCGCTCCATTCGGGTGCGGCTTACACCGTCTACATGCTGGGCTTCACGCCCGGCTTCGCCTATCTGGGCGGGATGCCGGAGGCCATCGCCGCCCCCAGGCTGGAGACGCCTCGCACCCTGGTGCCCGCCGGCTCGGTGGGCATCGCTGGGCAGCAGACGGGCGTTTACCCTATCGCCACCCCCGGCGGATGGCGCTTGATCGGCAGGACGCCTCTGGAGCTTTTCGATCCGCGGGGCGACCCGCCCACTCTGCTGCGAGCGGGGGACGAAGTGCGCTTTGTACCCGTCTCGGAGGAGGAGCGAGGTGGCGCTTGAGATTCTGGACGGCGGGATGCTGACCACCGTCCAAGACTGGGGACGCTATGGCTACCAGCGCTACGGCGTGCCGGTGGCGGGTGCGATGGACGCTTTTGCCTTGCAGGCGGCCAACGCCCTAGTGGGCAACAGCCCGGAGGCGGCGGCTTTGGAGATCAGCGTGGCGGGACCGACGGCTGTCGCCATTCGTGCCACCGAAAGTTGCCTGATCGCCGTCACGGGCGCGGCTTTGAGTTTCCAGGTGAACGCGCGCTCGCTTCCCGCTTGGATGGCCGTTTTCGTGCGCCGGGGCTGGACCATCGAGTTGGGCGATCAGAAGCGGGTCTGTTGGGCCTATCTGGCGGTGGCGGGGGGAATTGATGTGCCTGCCGTCCTGGGCTCGAAGTCCACCTACCTGAGGGGCGGCTTCGGTGGATTCCAGGGACGCGCCCTGCGCGAAGGCGATCTCGTGCCCATCGGCCAGACCGCCTTTGACCTGCCCAGTTTGGCGGGCAAAGCGTTTCCGCCAGATCGCATCCCCAGCTACAGTGACAGGCCAGAGGTGCGCGTCGTCCTCGGTCCGCAGGATGACCATTTCACCGAGGAGGGGATAACGACTTTCCTGTCGAGCGAATACGAGGTCAGTTCCACCTCGGATCGGATGGGCTATCGTCTGCAAGGCCCGCAGATAGCCCACCACGGGTCGGCGGACATCATCTCCGATGGGATTGTGTTGGGAGCGGTGCAGGTGCCTGCTGACGAACAGCCCATCGTCATGATGGCCGACCGCCAGACCACGGGGGGATACCCTAAGATCGCCGTCGTCATCGGCGCGGACATCCCCCTGCTGGCCCAATGCACACCAGGGGACAGCGTCGTCACCTTCAAGGCCGTGACCGTCGAGCAGGCCCAGGCCCGTTATCGAGAGATGATGAAGACTTTAAAATTCACTGAATAGGCTACCTTACACTTTCTCTGAGGCAAGGCGCAGTTTCTCTTATTTGCTATTGAGGGGCGTCCTCGCCCCGTGCTTTGTGCCGCATTAGGCGTGGCGAGGACGCCACTTTGTAGCGAAATGGGCAAAGCGATGTGGTTAGTTTCTGGTTGAAAAATGGGATCAAGGAGCTTCTTCAAAAATGAGTATTCTAGTTGACAGCAACACCCGTCTTTTGGTTCAAGGGATCACCGGACGCGAAGGCGAGTTTCACACTCGCCAGATGCTGGACTACGGCACCAACGTGGTGGCGGGAGTGACGCCGGGCAAGGGCGGGATGGAGGCGGCTGGCGTACCGGTCTTCAACACAGTCAAGCAAGCCGTTGAGACCACCGGCGCCAACACGTCCATCATCTACGTGCCGGCCCGCTTCGCCCCGGACGCCATCTACGAGGCCGCCGGCGCTGGCATCGGCCTCGTCGTCTGCATCACCGAGGGGATTCCCACCCAGGACATGATCAAAGTGAAGGCCTATCTGGATCAGCGGGGAGCGCGTTTGGTTGGCCCCAACTGCCCCGGTCTGATCACCCCCGGCCAGGCCAAGGTGGGCATCATGCCCGGCCACATCCATCAGCCTGGCTCGGTGGGCGTGGTCTCCCGCAGCGGCACCTTGACCTACGAAGTGGTCTACGACCTGACCGCGCACGGCCTGGGCCAGTCCACCTGTGTGGGCATCGGCGGCGATCCTATTATCGGCTCCGATTTCGTGGACGTGCTGGCTCTGTTTCAGGAAGACGTGGCTACCGAAAAGGTGGTGCTCATCGGCGAGATCGGAGGCACGGACGAGGAGCGGGCGGCCGATTTCATCGCCGGCGAGATGACCAAGCCGGTGGTGGCCTTCATCGCGGGGCGCACCGCTCCGCCGGGCAAGCGCATGGGCCACGCGGGGGCCATCATCAACGCGGCGGCGCCGCACGGCGGCACGGGCACGGCGGCGGAGAAGATCGCGGCCCTGGAAGCGGTCGGCGTGAAGGTAGCCCGCTATCCCGGCCAGATACCGGACTTGATTGGCGAGAGCTCGTGAGTTTGCCGCCCGGCGTATTTCACTTTGGGGGCGAGTGTCATTGCGAGCCGAAGGCGAAGCAATCCCCACCCCGCGAATTGGAGATTGCTTCGGCACAAAAACCGTGCCTCGCAATGACAGAGCGGGCAGGCCCTCGGTCCCGCCCCAAAACTGAAATGCTCCTGCGCCGCCCGGCTTCTTGACAAAATTGTGGGAGGCTGTTATAATTGCACGGCTTTGTGATGGAACGGACGCGATTTTGGCGGGGGATGCGTTCTGGGTTCCCCCGCTTTGCCTGCCCAGTGGCAGGCGAGATGTGATAACGGGAGGACGAAGTGAAATACTGGCGAAAGCCGCTGGATATCGAGCGCGTGGAGGTCCCTTGCGGCAAGATCCACATTTTGAAGGAGCGGTGCAAAGGGTGCGGTTTCTGCGTGGAATACTGCCCGCGCAATGTGCTGGAGATATCAGAAGAGTTCAATGCCAAAGGCTACCATCCGCCTGAAGTGAAGGATGAGGAGGCTTGTGTAAGCTGCGGCCTTTGTGAGATGCTTTGTCCTGAGTTTGCTATCTACTTGAATGAGGTGGAGAAGGAGCCAGTACCATGAACGGAGAAGGGGTTCTGACTGGCGAGTTCTTCATGATGGGCGACGTGGCCTGCGCCGAGGGGGCGATCTCCGCTGGCTGCCGTTTCTTCGGCGGATACCCCATCACTCCGGCTACAGAGATTGCCGAGCGCATGGCTAGGCGATTGCCTCAAGTGGACGGCGTCTATATTCAGATGGAGGATGAATTGGCCTCCATGATCGCGGTCCTGGGCGGTTCGTGGGGCGGGGCCAAGGCCATGACAGCCACCTCCGGCCCCGGTTTCAGCTTGATGATGGAGAATTTGGGCCTGGGCATCATGACCGAGACGCCTTGTGTGCTGGTTAACGTTCAGCGGGGCGGTCCCTCCACGGGGCTGCCCACTCTGGTGGCGCAGGGCGACATGATGCAGGCTCGCTGGGGGTCGCACGGTCCCTACGAGATCATCGCCCTGGCTCCCAGTTCCCCGCAAGAGCTTTTCGACTTGACCATCCGCGCTTTCAACTTGGCTGAGAAATATCGCACCCCGGTGCTGGTCATGACCGACGCCGAGGTGGGGCACATGACAGAGAAGGTCGTCATCCCCCCGCCAGAGGAGATCGAGACCGTCCCGCGCCGCAAACCCACTGTGCCTCCCCACCAATATCTGCCCTACAAAGCCGACGACGACCTCGTGCCCCCGATGGCCAATTTCGGCGAAGGCTACCGTGTTCACATCACAGGGCTTACGCACGACGAGCGCGGCTACCCCGTCATAGATGCCGAAACTCAGGAGAAACTGGTTGGCCGCCTGATTGCCAAGATCCAAAAAAACAAGGCCGATATCATTCAGCTCGAAGAGGATGGATTGGAGGATGCCGAGGTCGTGGTTTGCTCCTACGGCATTGCCGCTCGCACGTCCCTCTGGCCGGTGGAGTTGGCTCGGAAAGAAGGCATCAAGGTGGGCACTTTGCGGCTGGTTACGGTTTGGCCCTTCGCCGAGGAACGGATCAGGGAGTTGGCGGGCAAGGTGAAGGCGTTCGTCGTTCCAGAGCTAAACTATGGCCAGATCGTGCTGGAGGTGGAGCGTTGTGCAGCCGGCCAGGCCGAGGTGATCCTTGTCCCCCATGCCGGCGGCGATATCCACGACCCGCAAAAGGTGCTGGAGGCGATCAGGAGGGCGGCGAACAGGGATCAGGGATCAGGCAGCGAGGCAATGGAGCAATGAGGCAATGAGGCAAGAGAGCAATCCGAAATCTGAAATCCGAAACCCGAAACCAGACAGCCACCCCATGGACTATCTGTTGCGAGAGGATCGGCTGCCCCACATCTGGTGTCCAGGTTGCGGCATTGGGGTGGCTTTGACTTGTTTTATCAAGGCCCTTCAGGAATCCGAGCTGGATTTGGACAAGGTGGCGGTGGTATCGGGCATCGGCTGCACGGGGCGGGTGGCCGGCTACGTCAAGCTGGATTCCTTCCACACCACCCACGGGCGCGCCATTCCCTTCGCCACGGGACTGAAGCTGGCCAATCCGGAGCTCAAGGTGGTGGTCTTCAGCGGCGACGGCGACCTGATCGCCATCGGTGGTAATCACCTCATCCACGCTGCGCGCCGCAACGTCAACATGACGGTCATCTGCGTCAACAACTTCATCTATGGTATGACGGGCGGGCAGGTGGGGCCAACTACGCCCACGGGCGCGAAAACCAGCACCTCACCCTATGGCTGCTTCGAGCACCCTTTCAACATTCCTTACCTGGCGGCGGCGAGCGGGGCGGTGTACGTGGCCCGCTGGACAGCGCTCCACGTGCGGCGACTGCAGAAGTCCCTCCAAGCGGCGCTGGCTAAACGGGGTTTCAGTTTTGTGGAGGTCATTTCCCCTTGTCCCACGCTGTACGGTCGCTGGAACAAGCAGCGCACGGGTCTGGCTCAGATGGAATATTACCATGACCATGGCGTGATAAAGCACGGCCTCGATCCTAAGGAAGCCGACATCGCCCTGCACGGAGATATCATCGAGGGAGAGTTTGTGAACATTGAGAAGCCCACGTTTCTCGATTTTAGCCGCAAGGCGTTGGCTGATGTGGGGTAGCCGATTGTGAGTTGGAGTGGCGGAGGAACCATGAGCCGAACAGAAGTCCGTTTAACGGGTTTTGGAGGTCAAGGCATCATTCTCTCTGGCTACATCGTGGGCAAAGCGGCGGCCATCCACGATAAGAAACAGGCCACTTTCACCCAGAGCTACGGCCCTGAGTCGAGAGGCGGGGCTTGCAGCGCTCAGGTGATCGTCTCCGATGAGCCTATCAGTTACCCTCATCTCATTGATCCAAGTATTCTGGTGGTGATGTCGCAGGAGGCCTACAACAAGTACGCTCCTAGTCTGAAAGACGGCGCTTTGCTCATCATTGATGAGGATTTGGTAAAGACGGATGAGGGGAGCGGCAACGTGAAGATGCTGTCGGTCCCAGCCACGCGCTTGGCCGAGGAACTGGGGCGGAAGATTGTGGCCAACATCGTCATGCTGGGCTTCCTTGCCGCTGTGATAAGCGAAGCCCTGGTCTCCGTGGAGGCCATGCGAGAGGCGGTTCGCACCTCGGTGCCGAAGGGGACTGAGGATCTGAACCTGAAGGCTTTTTCGAGGGGCTACGAGTACGGGCAGCGGATGGATAGCGGATAAGCGGATGGGAAGATGCCATGAGCAAAGCCGTATTGATCGTCGGCGGTAGCACAGCTGGCGTGCAGGCTGCCCTTGATGTGGCGAATTCGGGCCTGGAAGTCTACCTGGTGGAGAGGTCGCCTTTTCTTGGGGGCGGTGTGCGGGACAGGGAATCGGGGATTAGGGAATCAGGGAATGAGGAAATGCCTGATGCCCCGATGTCCCGATTGCCTGATTCCCTGTTCTTGGAGGCGATCAAACACCCCAACATCCACTTGCTTACCCAGGCTGAAGTGAATCAGCTTCAGGGGGGGCGCGGCGATTTCCAGGTCGAGGTGCAGCAGCATCCCCGATACGTGGACCTGGCCACGTGCACGGCCTGCGGCGAGTGCGTCCCCGTCTGTCCGGTGGCTGTGCGGCTCGATGGTGAGAAGGCTATCTACAAGCCCGATGATGCCGTGCCCAGCATCTTCGCCATTGAAAAACGCGGGCCAGCGCCTTGTAAGGCCGCCTGCCCGGCCGGCATCCACGTGCAGGGCTACGTGGCCCTCATCGCCCAGGGCAAATTCGCCGAGGCCCTAGCCCTCATCCGCGAAGCCATCCCCTTTCCCAGCGTTTGTGGCCGCGTCTGCCATCACCCCTGCGAGGCCGCTTGTCGGCGAGCCGAGCACGACCAGCCCATCGCCATCGAATACCTCAAGCGCTTTGTGTCCGATTGGGTAACGAGGCAGCGAGGCAACGAGGAACGAGGCGACGAGGCGACTCATTCCTCGTTACTCCCCAAGGTTGCCATCGTCGGAAGCGGCCCCGCCGGCCTCACCGCGGCCTACTTCCTGGCTCGTGAAGGCTATCCGGTCACTGTGTTCGAGGCCCTGCCTGTGGCCGGCGGCATGATGGCGGTGGGCATCCCCGACTATCGTTTGCCCAGAGATGTCCTGCAGAGCGAGATCGAGGCCATCGAGGATTTGGGGGTGGAGATCCGCACCAACACCCCCATCGGCCCAAACGGCGATTTGTCTTTGGACGATCTCGGAAGAGATTACGATGCCGTGTTCGTGGCGGTGGGCGCTCACGGCAGCCGCAGGCTGAACATCGAGGGCGAGAGCTTGGCCGGCGTGCTGCACGGGGTGGATTTTCTGCGGGATGCGAACCTGGGGCGGCAGGTCCCCGTCGGCGATGAGGTGCTGGTGGTGGGCGGGGGCGACGTAGCCATTGATTCCGCTATGGTAGCCAGGCGAGTGGGGGCGCGGGAGGTTACCGTCGTCTACCGCCGTTCCCGCCAGGAGATGCCCGCCCATCCCTGGGAGATCGAGGAGGCGGAAGAAGAGGGCGTCGCCTTTCACTTTTTGGCCACGCCCGCGCGGGTGTTGGGCCAGAACGGGCGGGTGACAGGACTAGAATGTCTGCGCATGGAGCTGGGAGAGCCTGACGAGAGCGGGCGACGGCGGCCCGTGCCCATCGCCGGCTCGGAGTTCGTGGTCGAGGCGGATACGGTCATCGTGGCCATCGGCCAGGTGTTGGATGTTGGAGATTGGACGACAGAACTTCCCCCCCAAAGTTGGGGGGGACTGAGGGGGGGCTTGAAAGCTGGAAACTGGGTCGCTGCGGATCCCGTGACGCTGCAGACCAGTCTGGAGGGCGTGTTCGCGGGGGGTGATGCAGTGACGGGGCCAGCTACGGTCATCGAGGCCATCGCTGCCGGCAAGCGGGCCGCCGAGTCTATCGAGCGGTATCTCCGAGGCGAGGATCTGGCCGCTGGACGCGCGCCGTGGCCGCCCGACACCAGTGACATCGAGTACTACACTCCCCCCGTCGTCGAGCCGGCAGCCAGAGCGCCAATGCCCAAGCTCGCCGTGGCCAAGAGGACGGGTTTCGCCGAGATCAACCTGGGCTTCAGCGAGAGCGAGGCCGTGGCCGAGGCGGAGCGCTGTCTTGCCTGCGGCGTCTGCTCCGAGTGCCTGGAGTGCGTCAAGGTCTGCGAGCCGGGGGCCATTGACCACAACGCGCAAGGAGATCGCCTGGTCTTAGACGCGGCGGCGGTCATTTGGGCGGGGGAGCAAGGGAGCGCCGCTTCGCTTACAGGAGCAGAGGAGCAGGGGAGCAGGGGGGCAGGGGAGCATTGGATTGCGCCTGATGATGTGTTGGGAGCCTCGGCTACCGCCGCCAAAGTCATGGCTGATTTGGCTGCATACCGAGCATTTCCCCCCATCCCTTCTTTTCCCTCCTTACCCGCTCCCTCCAGAATCGGCGTCTTCGTCTGCCGCTGTGGCGACGAAATCGGCTCCGTCGTGGATGTGGATGCGGTGGTAAGTGAGATGCGACGTTTGCCTAGCGTGGCTTTCGTCAGCGATCTCGCCTTCGCCTGCCACGAGGAGGAAGCAGAGGCGATCCAGCAGTCCATCGTAGAAGAGAGTTTAGACCGGGTGGTGCTGGCCGCCTGCTCGTGCTGCTCGCTGGATCAGGTGTGCGATAGCTGCACCTATCAGCGGGTGCGGTGTAAACTTCAGACCCTAAGGGTTTCCAAAACCCTTAGGGTCTCAGGCTTCGAGTTCGTCAACATTCGCGAGCAGTGTGCGTGGGTGCACGATGGAGAGCCGGCTGCGGCCACGGCCAAAGCCAGGAGCCTCGTTGCCTCTGCTGTCGCTAAAGTGCGGCAGGATGAGGCCAGGGCCAGGCGGGTTGTTTCCCTCAACCAGAGCGTGTTGGTGGTCGGAAACGGGGCGGCTGGCGCGGTCTGCGCCGAGGCGTTGCAGGCTCAGGGGTTGCGGGTTTTCCGAAGCGAGGCCCCACCGTTGTCCGTGAGCGGCTCCTTGGGCAACTTTACGGCGGTCATGCCTGAGACGGGTGACGAGTTGCGGGTCGGGGCCATTGTCCTGCCCCCCGCAGATGAATTCCAATATCCAACCCTTCGGCTAGGCTCAGGGCAGGTCTCCAACCTCCAACCTCCAATCTCCAACTTCCAATCTCCAACTTCCAATCCGCAGGTCTGGGGCCTGGCCACCGCCTCCAGAGTCGCCGCTTTGCTCAGCAAGGGCTGGGCCGTGGTTGAGCCCATCATTGCTCAGGTGGATGCTGCCCGCTGCCGGGCCTGTGGCGCCTGCCAAGAGCTCTGCGAGTTCCAGGCCGTCACGGTGCGGGAGGACGAACGAGGTGTCTTGGTCGCCCAGGTGAACGAGGTCGCCTGCCTGGGCTGCGGTACCTGCGCTGCACACTGTCCATCTGGCGCCATCACGGCAGGCTATTCCACGGATAGGCAGATTGAGGCGATGTTAGTGGAGTTGGTAGGTTGTAGGTGTCATGTAGCAGTGAAAGGTTTACACTAAATCTAAGCGCATATTTGTAG
>CAZEBW010000025.1:0-45956 GCA_964510205.1 uncultured Anaerolineae bacterium | reverse complement strand
TCCCACCCCGACCAGGACGCCGACCAGGACGCCGACCAAGACGCCCACCCGGACGCCGACGCGTACGCCCACCCGCACCCCAACCAGGACCCCTACGCCCACCCATACAT
Organism: uncultured Anaerolineae bacterium; assembly: GCA_964510205.1. Taxonomy (GTDB): domain Bacteria; phylum Chloroflexota; class Anaerolineae; order VGOG01; family VGOG01; genus CAZEBW01. Next base: position 45,846 of record CAZEBW010000025.1, on the reverse strand, counting down.
CTACCAGTCCGCCTACCCACACGCCGACGTCCACGCCCACAGCCACAGGGACGGCCACCCCGACGCGGACCGAAACGCCGACGACGACTCAGTCCCCCACGGTGACGGCGACCTCAACCCCAACACCAACGGCTACCAGCACGCCCGACACAGCATTATCCCGACGCGCTTTCGGTGGATCCGTATACCACGGAGAGCCAGGAGACCGCAGTGAGCCGCTGGGTGGCATTCGCGTGGAGCTCTACGGCTCTGACAGCGATGACGAGCCTGGCGAACTGGTGGGGATCACGCGAACCAGTATGGACGGCATGTTCTACTTGATGAATTGGGCATCTGAGGACAACCACTACCCCTACTATAACCTGTTGCTTGCCCATCCGGGAACCGAAATCGCCGGCGTCGAGCCAGGCGAGGGTGGTGAGGCAAAGGATACGACATGGGTCAGCTTCTCGCTACCGGATCCGGAGGATTCCCTGGATACGACGTGGTACATTGGCAATTTGCCTGAGAAAGTGCCTCTGGACAAATTTGAGCCGGTGCCGTCCTGGACGGAGAAATACAAATCAGATGAGCAACCTAAGCCAATCGTGCCAATAGATTTCAAGGTGGACGGCGTCGAACTCACCCAAGCCATCCAGTGCTTCGATATGACCACAGGAGACAAGAATTGCCCCGACAATTCAGTCCCCCTGGTAGCGGAGAAGCTAACCGCAGCGCGGGTCTACATCTCCCGCGTGGGGCAGCAAAGCAGCGATCCTGCGTATCCGAAAGTGCGTGTAGACCTCAGCATCGGCTACTCGTGGCAGCCAGGCCCCGGACAGGCAGCTACCGTGGCGGGTATCATCTCCCAGGAGTTTACGATACCCCTCAAATGGGATCGAGGAAACGTCAAAACCACAGCCAATTTCCTGATACCCTCTCCGCAGGGGGGGATAGGAACAGGTAGATTGACCGCCTGCGCCGTGGTGAACGCCGATAATGCTTGGCCGGATCCTGACTCGACCAACAACAGCGTCTGCTCGCCCAGTGCGCAGGTGGTCAATACACGGGACGTCACCGTCAAATGGGTGCGCATGAATTACAAGCCCGATGCCAGCAAGAAGTACCCTAACAATCTATTCACCGGCTCCAGTCTGGCCTCTCTTTCTTGGGTGACTGGCCAAGCTACTGAGGTAATGAAGTGGCTCTTCCCGACGGCCAAGCTGAACTATATCAAGTACGGGACCGGTCTGAAAGACTACTACTTCGAGCTGATGGTGAAGGGCCAGGACGGGAAGTACACGAGCACGAAATTCAACCCCGACATACGGGATGACTTCCAGTGGAACAACAAGAGCTATCAGGTCATGGAGGTGTTCCTGAAGACCCGTCTTTCTGACATGGCCGGCTCGAGCCCGAGCTATGATACGCTGTTTGCCTGGTTTCCCAAAGGGGCCACCCATAGCCATTCCTATGATGGCATGGCAGAAGGCGCACCGCCTGTAAACAACTACGGCAAAGGCCGCGTGGCCCTGAGCGCGCAACCCTATGCTCGGCTGCTGGCCCACGAAGTAGCCCACAACTTCGGCATGGGACACTTTCCCTGTTTCCTCAATCCCGGGCAGACCCACAACTGGCCCGCGCCGTACAACGATTGCTCCCCAGTTGAGAAGTCCTTCAACCCCTACACGATGGATGTGGAAGCTACCATGACCTTCATGACCTATGGGGGGCAATCCATCTCGCCGCCTGAGTGGAAGTACTTGATTGACAAGCTAAAAGTGAGTAGCAGTTCCAGCGGGAAGTCGGCTCGTGCAGGGCAACAGGAACCGTACCTCCACATTTCCGGCTGGCTCAACTCGGAGGGGCAGGGCGAACTCTATCCTATCTACACGCTGGAGGGTTGGCCCGAAGTCCCTGAGCCGGCCGAGGGGGCGATGGCCGAAATCCGATTCCTCGATGGGGAGGGACATCTTCTCGATAGCCATTCCTTTGTCCCACAGTTCGAGGCGGTGGACAGCGACTTCACGGACTTCGCGGCTTTCGTATTCAACCTGCTCATGCCTGATGGCCTGGAGCGGGTGCAGTTGCGCTACAACGGAAGTGTGGTGTCTGAAAGTCAACCCACCGACCATGCGCCTGGTCTGCAGTTCCTATCTCCCCAGCCCGGAAGCGAACTCGACGGCGTGGTGCCCATCACCTGGCAGGCTCATGACCTCGACGGCGATCCGCTGTTCTATACCCTATTCTACAGCCACGACGACGGAGCCACGTGGCTGCCCCTGGACACCAACCTGAGCGAATCTGTCTACGAGTTGGACACGGAGCAGATACCAGGCGGCGAAGCGTGCTTCGTGCGGGTGTTGGTCAGCGACGGGTGGTATACGCAGGAGGCCATCGGCGGCCCATTTGTCATCCAGCGCAAGCTACCCGAGGTGGCCATCGGTGCGCCACTTGATGGGGCAGGGGTGCAAGAAGAAGAGGCGTTGGTGTTCTCCGGCTCAGCCTACGATCCCGAGGACGGCTCTCTCCCCGACGAAGCGCTCTCCTGGGAATCGGACCGCGATGGGCTGTTGGGACATGGGGACACGCTGGTGCTGTCCGGACTCACTCTCTCGCCTGGTTGGCACACCCTCACCCTGCGCGCCGCCGACAGCGACAGCCAAATCGGATCAGCCAGCGTCAACCTGTTCGTCGGCCACCGGGTCTATCTGCCCGTGATCTTGAAGAGCTACTGACAAGGAGAATGCTGTTGAGCGGTGGATTGCACTCCCGGCCCTTGCAACAACATGGTCATCCGCCGGGTGGAGATTTACAACACCGGGCTGGTGGGCGAGGCTTTCTATGGCTCCGATGGTCTGGAGTTCGCCCGAGGCTATCCTGTCCTGGTGGAAGATTGCTATGTCCACGACAACGGCGGGGATGGGATTGACCTCAACTCCCGCGACCGCGCCGGCCACGCCACCGGCGTCGTCGTGCGCCGCAACCGTATGGTGCGCAATCACCTGAATGGCATCAAGTTGTGGGCTGGGGGGCGGATGGAGAACAACGTGGTCTGGGGTCAGGGGAATAGCGCGGTGTGGGTGGGCACTTTTCCCAGCACGGTGGAGGTGGTCAACAACACCATCGCCTACAACATGTGGAACCTGGCCTACAGCGAGCGCAACTGGGCTTTCGTAGCGGGCTACCCGGAGGAGATGGCCTCGCCGCCGGTGACGCTGACGCTGCTCAACAACATCTTTGCCTTCAACGCCAATCCCACCGACGGCAGCAGCGGCGCGCTCGCCTACAATAACGACCTGGTGCGGCAATACGTCCAGGATCACGGCAAGGTGCTGTATGACTTTGCCGAGATCGAGAGTTACGATCCGGACGGGACCTACTATCCAGACACAGACGACAGTTGCCCCTGGTGCTACACGTGGTGCAGCAATCACCCTGAAGGCTGCGTCAACCTCCCCTCAACGGACGACGAATGTCAGCACTCGCACGGCTTCAATTGCAAGCTCAAGGGGCAGGCGCTTTGGTGGCTGTCCGCTCGCCTGGCCGGATGGGATGGGATGTAGAGATGCTCACGATCGCCCTGCCGCTGGACTGGTCCGAGCGGCTGCCATAACCATAAAAACGAACAGAGGAGAAAAAAATGCAAACCAAAAGAATAGCAACGATCCTTCGACAGGCTCAGGGCGCGGTAGTAGTGACAGTGGTGATCGCCTTGACCTTGGTCTTGGCCACCAGTTCCACCGTAGCTGGCCCGCCAGTTGAGGGAGGCTCCGCTGGGATCACCCTGGCCGGCGCCGTAGCCAGCAAGATCAGCTACCAGGGTAGGTTGACTGACGCGGGCGGCAATCCGCTGGACGGCAACTACAACCTGGTCTTCCAGCTCTGGGACCATCCTGAGGCGGGCAGCCAGGTGAGTGGTGACATCGTGCGCAACAGCGTGCCCGTGAGCAATGGCTTGTTCACCGTTGACCTGGACGTGCCTCAGGATGCCTTCAATGGCCAGGCTCTCTGGCTGCGCATTCAGGTCAACGGCCAGTGGCTCTCGCCCCGCCAGGAGCTGCTGCCGGTGCCCTATGCTTTGAGCCTCAAGCCAGGTGCAGCGATGCGTGCTTCTATCTACGACGGCCCTGTCCTAGAAGTGGAAAACACCGACGCTAACCCGGCAGGGGGTGGCCATGCCATAGTGGGCAAGAATGCCAGCGGCTATACGTGGCGTCCGGCCATCTATGGCGAGAACACCGGCGCCAGCGCGGGAGTATACGGGCGCAGCGACGGTTGGCACGCTACGGTTGGCTGGCAGGCTGGAAACAATCCAGACCACGCTGGCGTATATGGGTACAACGGTGGCGCCGGCCCCGGTGTGATGGGGGAGGGCCCGAAAGGGGTGTATGGCAGAAGCAGCGCTGATTATGGCGAGGGGGTCCATGGCCATGGCTCAGGGAGCAACACGGAAGGCGTTCTGGGTACAAGTGACCAGAACGTAGGCATCTATGGGATTTCAGGTGGCACCTCGGGCAATGCCTTCGGTGTGTGGGGCCAGACCGACGCGACCTGGGGGTTTTTCACTTACCAGCAACTCTACGCCGGGGGCGGCTGCACCGGCTGTACCATCGCTTTCGTCGGACAGAATGGAGACTCCAGCTCGTTGGAGGTGGGGGACGTGGTGGTCATCAGCGGCGTCGCGCCGCCGCTGAAGGGGCAGGAAACTCCTGTCCTGGTAGTGCAACGGGCCACGGCAGACGGCGGCGCCCTGGGCGTCGTCCAGGCCCGGGCCGTCGTCGCTTTGGGGGAGATGCTTACCTCCATCAGCGATACCACCAAGAAGGAGACGATCGAGGTCCCCGGCCTCGCTGCGGGCAACGTGTCTCCCGGCGATTACCTGTTCGTCGTGGTGCAGGGGCTCGTCCAGGTGCGGGCGGATGCCTCCACGAGCGCCATTGAGGTCGGCAACCTAGTGGGGTCGGGCAGTGCCGCCGGGCTGGCCCAGAAGCTCGACCCAGACGCGCCAGGGGCCCCGGCCCTGGGACGCGCCCTCGAACCGCTGGACAAGGGGACCGGCCTCATCTGGGTGCTGGTTCTCGGCCGATAGGGGGTGAACAATGAAACCACGAAAGCTCGCCCCTATCGGCGCCTTGCTGGCGGTTCTGGTAACCGGCGCTCTCGTGCAGTCGGCGAGTGGCTTTGACCTGTGGCGGTACGTCATTGCCGGCGGGGGCGGCAAGTCAGCGTCGGGCAGCTACGCCGTGAGCGGCAGCATCGGCCAGCCGGCCATCGGCGGGCTCAACAGCGCGGACTTCCGCCTGGGCGCCGGCTTCTGGCCGGGCATCAGTGTAGAGGCCCCCACGCCAACATCCACACCGACTCCCACACCGACCTCGACGGTGGCTCCTGGCGCATTGTTAGTCGTCAACGTCACCGACGACGCCGACGACGGCAACTGCGACGTCAGCCATTGCTCCCTGCGCGAGGCGGCGAGGCTGGCGACCTCGGGTGATACCATCGCCTTCGACATTCCGCCCACCGACCCCGGCTACGACACGCTCCTGGGCGTCTGGACCATCCGCCCCCTCAGCTCGTACTCGCTCGACTATGACGTCACTATTGACGGCACCACCCAAACGGCCAACCAAGGTGATACCAACCCCCAAGGCCCAGAGATCGAGGTGGATGGTTCCAGTCATAGTGCTTCCTACACCTGCTTCCGTCTCAGTAGCAACGACATCCTCACAGGGTTGGTCATCAACCGCTGTAAGGCCTACGGCGTGTGGGTGGAGGGCTCCGGCATCGTGGTGGCCGGCAACTACATCGGCACCGACCCCACCGGCACCCAGGCACAGCCTGTTAACTATGATGGCATTCTGGTCATCCGCGCCCAGAACAACACCATCGGCGGCACGACTGTCGCCGACAGGAACGTCCTATCCGGCAACAACTCGAATGGGGTCCGAATCGCCGATGCGACTTCCCAGGGCAATCAAATCGTCGGCAACTACATCGGCACTGACCGGACGGGGACTTCGGCTTTGGGTAACGCAGGACAAGGCATAAGGATTCACGCCGATGCTCATGATAACACGGTTGGCCCCGGCAACACCATGGCCTTCAACACAGGGGATGGCGTGCGGATCGAGGGTAGCGGTAGCTTACGCAACAAGGTCACGGCCAACGCCATCCACAGCAACGGCAGCCTCGGCATCAACAACGTTGACGGCGGCAACCTGGAGCTGGCGCCGCCGGTCATCACTGCTGCCTCCATGGCTCAGGCGTCTGGCACTTCCTGCTCCAACTGCGTCGTCGAGGTCTTCTCCGACGACGATGGCGAGGGGCGCGTCTTCGAAGGCTCTACGCTGGCCGATGCGGGCGGGCATTGGAGCCTGAGCGCATCCTTGACTGGCCCCAACATCACTGCCACCACCACGGATGCCGGCGGCAACACCTCGGAGTTCTCTGCCCCGGTCAGTGTGGCGCCGACAGCAACACCTACACGCACCATCACACCAACTGCCACCCCCACTGGCACGGCCTCACCCACGCCAACGAGCACCCCCACGCCAACGAGCACCCCCACGCCGACATCAACCCCTTCAGCCACGCCCACCAGCACCGTCTCACCTCCACCCAGCCAGCGCGTCTTCCTGCCCATGGTCTTGAAGAGCTACCCGTGAGAACTGAAGGGATGAGTCCTGGGCAGCGAAGCAAAGCCACCTACACCAATCGTGTAGGTGGCTTTGCTCGTTGTGTTTTTACCGGGTTTGGGATATAATCAGTGAGGAGAACAGGATACCGCTTTCACCAGGAAGGGAGAAAATGCAAATCAGAAAGACAGTAACGATAGGGACTTTTGTGATCACGTTGATTTTGCTCCTGGCCGCTAACTCTACCCTGGCTGGCCCGCAGACGCGGTTGACCGCCGACAACCCCAACCCACCGGCCTCCCCCGTCAAGCTCATCTTCATCCACCACTCCACCGGCGGCAACTGGCTGGCCGACCCCAACCAGGATCAACCTTATGGTGGCCTGGGCACGGCGTTGATGAGCAACAACTACTTCGTCAGCGCCACCAACTACGGCTGGGGACCCGATGGTATCGGCGACCGGACGGACATCCCCAACTGGCCCGAATGGTTCACCGGCCCAAACAGCAGTGAGATTCTGACCGCGCTGTACGCCGAGAGCGGTCAGAACTTCGGCGGTTTCGGCTCCTGGCCCCGTTTGTCGCCAGATCCCGGCGGCGAGAACGAGATCGTCATGTTCAAATCGTGCTTCCCCAACTCCGACCTCTGGGGCAATCCCGACGACCCCCCAGGATCAGAACCGAACGACCAGCTCACCGTCAGCAACGCCAAAGCAGTCTACAACAACATCCTGACCTACTTCGCCACCCGCCAGGACAAGCTGTTCATCGTCATCACCGCGCCACCGCTGATGGTCAGTGAGACCGCACCTGAGCGCGCCGCCAACGCCCGCGCCTTCAACAACTGGCTGCGAAATGATTGGCTGGACGGCTATCCTTACAACAACGTGGCCGTCTTCGACTATTACAACGTCCTCACTTCTAATGGCAGTGCCAGCCGCGTGGATGACCCCGCCACCAACGAGGAGCCCAATGATGCAGGCTGGGCGGACGGCAATCACCACCGCTGGTGGAACGGCGCGGAGCGACACACTAAGGACATAGACAACAATTACTCGGCCTATCCCAGCGGTGACAGCCACCCCACAACGGCCGGCCACCAGAAAGCCACCGCCGAGTTCGTCCAATTGCTCAACGTCTTCTACCACCGCTGGAAGGGGGACGAGGGGACGCCTACCCCCACCGCCACCGGCCCACCATCCACGGCCACCCCGACGGCGACAGCCACGGCTACCGGCACTGTGCCCCCATCTACGGCCACACCCACACCCACCCCGACTGCAACGCAGCCCGCTGGTCAGCAGACCATGACCTTCCAGGACGGCGTCAGTCCCAATGCCAGTTACGCCGGCACGACCGACGTGATCCTGGCCAACGACGCTGAGTCCAACGCTAACCTGGGCGGGGCGGAGAACCTGGAGACCTTCTTTGGTGAGGCTGAGCACCGCCGCAGCCTGGTACACTGGGACCTGTCAGCTCTGCCCGGTGACGCTGCCATCAGCAGTGCCACCGTGGAGCTCTACCGCTACGACGGGTATGCCGAAAACGCCATGCAGATCGTCCTCTATCGCGTGACTCGCGATTGGGCCGAAGGGACCGGCTGGGACTTCTGGCCCGATCCCGGCTACGTCCCCGATGGCGCCACCTGGACCCTGGCCGGCCCCGGCACCGCCTGGACGACCCCCGGCGGCGATTTCGACGCCACTGTCGTAGGTCAGATCACGCTGCCGGCGGGGATGGCAAACGGTTGGGTTAGCCTGGACGCCACGGCCGCCGTGCGGGCCTGGATAGAGCAGGGCTTGCCCAACTACGGCCTACTGCTCCGTCCCCAAAGCGGCGACTACACCTACCACTACTACTACAGCCGCAACCACACTGTTCCCAACCTGCGACCCCGGCTGGTGGTCAACTACACGGTGGGGGTTGCGACGGTCACGCCCACGGCCACCAGCGCACCTCCTACCTCTACGCCAACGAGGACGCCCACCACTACTGGTGCGCCTCATACTTCCACGCCAACGAGGATCCCCACGCCCACTGGTACCGGCACGCCGCCGGCCTACCGTTTCATCTACCTGCCGCTGATCCTGAAGAATTGGGCCGCCCCACTCCCCACCCCCACGCCGACAGCTACCACGGTCATCCCCGCCGGCCTCATCCAGCCGACGGACCTGGTGTACCAGGGCGCGTTCGCCTACCCATCCGGTGAGAAGTGGGCCTACAGCGGCCACGCGCTGGCCTATTACCCCGAAGGGGATCCTGAGTCAGCCGACGGCTACCCCGGCTCGCTTTACGCCGCAGGTCATGCGCACAACGATTTGGTGGGAGAGATCAGCATCCCCGCGCCAGTGGCATCCGACGATTTCGACGACCTGCCCGCAGCCACCGTACTCCAGCCCCTGACCGATATCACGGGCGGTTGGAAAGACAACTGCACGTACAACGACGATTGCATCTACCGAGAGGTGGATGGCTTGGAATACCTGCCCCATGCCGCCCACGGCGGAAACAAGATCGTCTGGAACCTGAGGGACTGGTACAATACTGCTGGTTACGATCAGGATTCTTTGGGCTGGAGTGACCTGGACATGAGCGGCGCTCAGGGGGTGTGGCACATCGGAGAGCGGGGCAACGATGTGTTTCACAACGCCAAGACCTGCAACTATCTCTTCAAGGCCCCTGAGACCTTCGCCAGCCAATATCTGGAGGGAAAATGGCTCCTGGCCGGCAACCATCGAGAGGCCGGAGCGCTCGGCGGTTCGCAGGGACCGACCCTGTATGCCCTTGCCCCTTGGCAGGACGGGCATCCTCCTGCATCTGGACAGACTCTAGATGCCCTAGCCCTGCTGTACTATCCTGAGATCTACGAATGTGTTTGGGAGGCTGAAGGAGACATCAACGAACATCCCGACCCGGGGGTCTGTCACTTCCCGGTCTATCGAGCCATGGACAACTGGGGAGGCGGGGCCTGGGTGCAGACCGCCACTCGAACAGGCGTCCTGATCTTCGGGAGAAAGGGATTGGGAGACAACTGCTACGGATCGGCGGCGGTGTGCGGCGGGGATGCCTGCGCCCCGTCTAGCGGGTACCACGCCTATCCCTACGAGCCTCAGATGCTCTTTTACGATCCGGGAGAACTGAAAGAGGTGCTGGCCGGAACCCGAGAGCCCTGGCAGGTGCTGCCCTACGCGGTTTACACAGTCGAGGAAGTGTTGGATCAAGAATGCGCTGTGCTGGGCGCCGCGGCCTACGATCGGGAAAGAGGACTTATCTACGTGACCGAACAGGAGGCCGGGCCGTGGGGAGAGACGGTGGTGCATGTGTGGAGAGTGGAGGGATGATGCGTGGTGCGTGTTGCGTGGTAGGAGTGAGATTCTGATTTGATGCAGTTTTGCAGAAGGGGGACAGAGAAAATGCAAACCCGAACGACTTTGATTAGCATTGTGTTATTGGCAGCCGTGACGGTGCTGCTCATCGCCAACTCGGCGGTGGCTGGCTGGCCGGTCCAGGGGTCTGACGGGAGTGTTTGGGTGCAGAGTTCTCAGGGGATGTATGGCGGCATCATCGAGGCCCTGGCGGTTTCCCCCAACTACGCCAGCGACCAAACCCTGTTCGCCGCCACTTCGGTGGGCATCTTCAGGTCCACCGACGGGGGCAGCACCTGGACGGCACCTACCGCAGGTTGGCTCATCTACGGGCAGATGAAGGCGCTGGCTATCTCGCCCGCCTACGTCACCGACCGGACGGTTTACGCCGGCTCCGCAGGGGCCCTATACGGCGGTGTGCGCAAATCCACCGACGGCGGTGAGTCGTGGCAATTGGTCAACACGGGCCTCACAAAGACCTACGTGTACGCCCTGGTCATCTCGCCCAACTATCCCACCGACCAAACCCTCTTCGCGGGGACGGGTGGCGGTGGGATTTTCAAGACCACCAATGGCGGGAGCTCCTGGAGCGTGGTCAACACCGGCCTTACCAATCTCTACGTGAATGCCCTGGCCATCTCCCCCAACTACGCCAATGATCAGACCCTGTTCGCTGCAACCGGGGTTGGCATCTTCAAGTCCACCAACGGCGGCGGTTCCTGGAGCGCGGCCAACAGCGGTCTCACCACCACCCAGGTGCCATCCCTGGCCTTCTCGCCCAATTACGCCAGCGACCAGACCCTCTTCGCCGGCACTGGCGGCGGCGGTGTCTTCAAGTCCATCAATGGCGGCGCCTCCTGGAGCAGCAGCGGGCTCCCCAGCATGTACGTCAACACCCTGGCCATCTCGCCGGGCTACGCCAGCGACCGGACCGTCTTCGCTGGCACCAGTAGCGCGGGGGCCTTCAAGTCCACCGATGGCGGCGACGGCTGGGAGGCTGCCAACAGCGGGCTTGCCAATATCCAAATGGAGAGCCTGGCCACCTCGCCGAACTACGGTAGCGATAGCACCCTGTTCGCTGGTGTCTACGGCGGCGGCGTTTTCAAGTCCACCTCTGGCGGCAGCTCGTGGACAGCGGCCAGCAGCGGCATTACCAACGTTTACGCGATGGCCCTGGACGTCTCGCCCAACTACATCACTGACCAGACCGTCTTCGCCGGCGCTCAACACCTGGGTGTGTTCCGCTCCACCGACGGCGGCGCGTCGTGGACGGCAGCCAGCAGCGGACTGACCAACCTGTGGATCGAGGCCCTGGCTCTCTCGCCAGGTTATGCCAGCGACCAGACTCTCTTCGCCGCAACCGACGGTGGCGGGGTCTTTAAGTCCACCAATGGAGGGACCTCTTGGATGCCGGTCAACAATGGGTTGACGGATTGGAGCGTAGAGTCCCTGGCCCTTTCGCCGAGCTACGTCACCGACCAGACCCTCTTCGCTGGCACCTATGTCGGCAGCGTCTTCAAGTCTACCGACGGGGGGAGCACCTGGGATAACGCCAGCACCGGGCTTCCTTCCAAGTGGGTGCGGGCGCTGGCCGTCTCCCCCAACTATGCCAGCGACCAGACGCTCTTCGCCGCCACCTGGGAAGGCGGTGTCTTCAAGTCTACCAACGGCGGTGATTCCTGGAGCGCAACCAACAGTGGGCTGACCAACCTGAAGATAGCTGCTCTGGCCATCTCGCCTGGATATGCTGCGGATAGGACGATTTACGTCGGGAGCGACGGCGGTGGGATCTTCAAGTCAACCAATGGCGGGGATTCCTGGACCGCAGCCAATAGCGGCTATCCTTCTCACCTGTACGTCCACGATGTGGTTCTCTCGCCAGATTACATCAGCGATGGCACCCTCTACGCCGCTCTCTCCTCGGTCTACGTGTCCACCGACCGCGGTGGTTCGTGGACCCAACTGGGCACGCCCACGTGGAACCGCTACGTCTCGATGCTGGAGGCTGCTCCAGGCAGCCCACAGACGGTGTTCGCCGGCACGGACGGCCAAAGCCTCTGGCGGTACACGATTGCCGTTGGCCGGCGCGTCTACCTGCCCATTGTGTTGAAGAGCTATCCGTGAAATGGTGAAGGAGTCAGTGGACGACGTCTGCCAGGGGCTCCGCCGCGCTCAAGCCCCTGGCTCAGCCCACCAAGCCCCGCTGGGGCTGAACTCGTCGACTCCTCAGGCCGACAGGCCTTTGTAAACTGAGCCCGATGGCTTCAGCCTCGGGCGCGGTAGCCACGTAAAGTCAACTGTTGCGCGGAGGTCGAATCATGCGACGAAACCAAGTACGGCTTAGCCTGGCGATTGTGGTAAGCAGCCTGCTGGTCCTCGTGGCTTCCCACGTCGGCCTGTCCAAGGCGGTTTCCCCCCTCTCCCCTCTCCCAATCCTGGGAGAGGGGAGAGGGGGATGGGGGGAGTGGGGTGAGGGCTCCACCCACATCGCCCACGTCTGGGCCAACGAGGGCGGCGACAAGGTGTGGCGCTCCGAGCTGCGCGCTACCGCCGACCCCAACGCGGTGCTCAATTCAGTGTGGGACGGCGTGCCAACGGAGTTGGCCTGCATTTCGCTGTTCGGGGCGCGCAACGAGGTGGTAGCCTTCAACCTGGTGCTGGAAGCGCCCACGACCAGCGCCGCCAACGTCAGCGTGAACCTGACCTCGCTGACGGGCCCCGGCGGCGCTGCCATCACCACCGTCCCAGCCAGCGGCGACGGCGTGTTCAACTACCTGGGCCGCAACATCGAGTTGTTCTACGTTCGCTACCTGGAGATCAAGGGCCTCAGCGTGGACTTGGCCTACAACGACTACGACGAGCGGCACATCCCAGAGCGCTGCCGCCGTTCTTATGACGAAGCCGCTTCATCAACATATATACGAAGCGGCGGCATCGGCACGGGCGCCTGGGAGGATCGGCCCTGCCACAACCAGCTCTACCCCGACATCGCCGTGCCCCTCGAATTCCACACCCCGTTCACCATCCCCGCCGGCACCAACCAGGCTATCTGGGGCGATATTTACATTCCCAAGGCGATTCCCGCCGGTAACTATAGCGGTACCATTGAGGTCACAGAGGACGGCGAGCTCACCTGGCAGATTCCCATCACCTTGCGGGTGCGCAATTTCACCTTGCCCGACCTGCCCAACGCTAAAACGATGATCTTCTACGAATGGGGGAACGTGAACGATCGCTACCTGGGTGAGGAGAACACGTGGCCTGAGCCCGGAACCCCTGAGTACGCCCAGTCCATCGAGATCATTGACCGCCACTTCCAACTGGCCCATCGCCACAAGATGTCCCTCATCAACGGCGAGTCGGAGGTTGCGCGGATGGACGACGCCTGGACAGCCCGCCTGAGCGGCGAGCTTTTCACTCCTGCCCAGGGCTACGACGGAGCCGCTTCATCAACATATGTACGAAGCGGCGGCATTGGCGTGGGCAACGGCGTCTACTCCATCGGCACCTACGGCAGTTGGTCGTGGCAGGACGGCACGGAGGCCGACATGTGGGCCAACACCGACCCCTGGGTCAACTGGTTCGACAACCAGGCATTCTCTACGCCCACCGACTACTTCCTCTACCTCATTGACGAGTCCGACGACTATGCCCAGATCGAGCAGTGGGCGCAGTGGAGCGATAACAACCCAGGGCCTGGCCAGCGCCTGATGTCCATGGCCACCATTTCCCTGCCCGAGGCTATGGCCAACACCCCCAGCCTGGACATCCCCACCAGCGGCGCGGGCTTTGGCATCACCGACGAGTGGGAAAACGCCCTGGCCGCGCTGCGGGCCGATCCGTCCAAACGCTTCTTCATGTACAATGGCCATCGGCCAGGCTCCGGCTCCTTTGCCACCGAGGACGACGGGGTCGCCCTGCGGGAACTGGCCTGGGGGCATTACAAGAAGGGGGTGGAGCGCTGGTTCTATTGGGAGTCCACCTACTACGTCAACTTCCAGTGCTACGGCTACCACGACCCCAGGAGCCACACCAACCTCTTCCAGCAGGCGCAGACCTTCGGCTGCTACAGCTACGATGACGAGTCGCGGGGGCAGGCCGGCTGGAACTACTTCAACGGCGACGGCGTGCTGTTCTATCCGGGGACCGATACGCGCTTTCCCGACGAGAGCTACGGCGTGTCCGGCCCATTCGCCTCACTGCGCCTGAAGCTGTGGCGGCGCGGCATCCAGGATGTGGACTACCTCACCCTGGCCGCGTCGGTCAACCCCACCCGCACCGCCGAGATCGTCAACGAGATCGTCCCCAAGGTGCTGTGGGAATACGGCGTGGAGGATCCCGGCGACCCGACCTGGGTGCTCACCGACATCAGTTGGTCCACCGACCCCGACGTGTGGGAGGCGGCGCGGGCCGAGCTGGCCGACATCATTGAGGGTGCGCTGGCCTGCCCCGACCTGGACGGCAGCGGCGACGTGGACATCGCCGACATCATGCTGGTGGCCGCAATCTGGCACACTGCGGTGGGCGATCCCGACTACGATCCCGACTACGACCTGGACAGCAACGGCAAGATTGACATCGTGGACATCATGCTGGTGGCCAGGCATTGGGGGGAGACTTGCTGATTGGGCTGTTGCGAGGCAGCGGATGGATAGCGGATAAGCGGATGAAATGGCACGGGCTCCCAGCCGCTGCACAGCCATCCAGCACCTACGGAACATTACGCAAAAGAGGCCCCACCTCTCGCATAGGAAGAAGTGGGGCCTCGGTTTTTGAATCCTCTGGCCGTTCATTCTTTCTCTAATCCGCCATCCTCACCTCTCCACCTCGCCAACCGCTCTTTTATCAACTTCTCATACCCCTGCTCGCTGGGCTTATAGTAACGGCGGCCCGCCAGCTCATGGGGGAGATATTGCTGGGCAACGTAGTGCCCGGGGTAATCGTGGGGGTATTTGTAGCCCGCGCCGTGGCCCAGGGCCTTGCCGTCGCGGCTGGCGTCCTTGAGGTGATCGGGCACCTCGACTTTGCCCTCCCGCTCCACATCCCCCAGGGCCTTGAAGTAGGCTCCTGTCGAATTGCTCTTGGGCGCAGTGGCTAGATAGATAGCCGCCTGGGCCAGATTGTACTGAGCCTCTGGCAAACCCACCCACTCCAGGGCGTTGGCGGCCGAGGTGGCGACGACCAGAGCCTGGGGGTCGGCGTTGCCCACGTCCTCCGAGGCGAAAATGATCATGCGGCGAGCGATGAAGCGGGCATCCTCGCCGGCGTAGATCATTTTGGCCAGCCAGTACAACGCCGCATCGGGATCGCTTCCTCGCAGGCTCTTGATGAAAGCGGAAATGGTGTTGTAGTGAGCTTCCCGGTCGTAGACCAAGGCCCGCCGCTGGATGGATTCCTCAGCCACGGCCAGGTCAATGTGGATCACCCCGTCGTCGGGCCGCGTCGTTTCGACAGCCAACTCCAGAGCGTTGAGAGCGGTGCGGGCGTCTCCTCCGGCCACCCTCACCAGGTGGGCCATCGCCTCGTCGTCTACCTCGACCTCCAGCTTCCCGTAACCTCGCTCCTCGTCGGCCAGGGCCCGCCGCAGGATGAGGGCCAGCTCCTCCTCGCTCAGCGGTTTGAGCTGGAAGACCCGCGAACGGGAGACCAGGGGGGCGATGACCTCGAAGTAGGGATTCTCCGTGGTCGAGCCGATGAGGACGATGGTGCCGTCCTCGACGTGGGGCAATAGAGAATCCTGCTGGGCTTTGTTGAAGCGGTGGATCTCATCAACGAGCAGGATAGTCCGCTGACCGTAGAAGTTTCGCCTTTCCTTCGCCTGGGCCACAATCCTGCGGATGTCGGCCACGCCGGCCATCACTGCGCTGAGGGTCTCGAAATGGGACTCCGTGGTGTTGGCGATGATCATGGCCAGGGTGGTCTTGCCCGTCCCCGGCGGACCCCAGAGGATGAGAGACGAAAGCTGATCGCCCTCGATAGCTCGCCTCAGCAGTCTCCCCGGCCCCACGATCTCCTCCTGGCCCACGAATTCAGCCAGGGTGCGCGGCCTCATGCGGGCGGCCAGCGGCGCTTCTTGGCTGATTTGGTCTCGGCGGCTGTACTCGAACAAATCCATCGTGCGCTCCCCCCCGACTTCCGAAGTCTTCGCAGAGCCTGGCAGATGAAGGTCAGTTGACTGTTTTCAGACGCATTCTGTTAGGCAGAGTTCAGTCCTAGACTTCGGAAGTCTTAACTTTATCGCGGGTGTTGACCTAATTATAGCACGAAGGGCGCACTCTGTCTATTTTGCTTCTGCTGCCTTTTGTGATAGAATACGGACCAGTAATCAACCAAAACAGCCTTGGAAGAAATCATGCCCAGTCTAGCTACCATCCCCGTGATCGTGCTTTTAGCAGGCGCCCTGGCGCTTTTGCTGTTGAACAGGGCCGCGGGACCTCGGAATCGAAGCCGTCTGACCCTGTTGACCATCGGCGCTGCTTTTCTGGCGCTGCTTCTTATCGCCCGCGCCTTGCCAGCCGACGGCGCCATCTCCCGCTGGCGTCCCTTCTTGGGCAGCGACTTGGCTTATCATGTTGATGGCCTAGCTTTCCTCTTCGCTGTCCTGATGACCGTGGTGGCTCTGGCTGCCATCGCCCCGGGTCTGGGCCGCTCTGAAGGCCTGGAATGGTCGTCCCACCCCGCCCTGTTGACCCTCCTGGCCCTGGGCCTCGGCTTCGTCTTCTCGGCTAATCTAATCACCTTGAGCCTGAGCTGGGTCACCTTCGACCTGGCTTTTCTCTGGGCTTTCATCAGATTACGCATTACGCATTACGTACCACGTATCCTGAACCTGGGTTGCCTGGCCTGCCTGAGCCTGCTGGCGGCCGCTCTGTTGCTGGGCGGCGACAGTCTTTCCCTCAGGCCGAGCGCCGTTTCCGCGCCTGTTTTCAGCCTCGTCTTACTGGCAGCCCTGATCCGCGTCGGTCTTTACCCCCTTCACCTCTGGGCGCCCATCGGCGTCGAAGCCGACCTGCCCGCCCGATCCCTGCTCCACCTCGTCCCCGCCAGCGCGGGCCTGTATCTGCTGGTCCGCCTCTCCACCTGGGCCGACAGCGGATTGCTATCGCAACTTCCCCCCCAAGGTTGGGGGGGACTGAGGGGGGGCGCCGGCGGGCTGGCTTTCTTCATCGGCGCTCTGCTGGCCTGGGCTGAGACCGACCGCAGCAAGACCTTGTCCTACATCATGATCAGCCAGGCGGGCTACGCCGTCGTATCCTTGGTTGTTGCCAGACCACCCACGCTAATCGTATTGCCGAGCCTGAATCTCGTTCTCTGTCTGGGCCTCCTCTTTCTGAGCCAGGATAGGGCCGAGCTAGGTGGCTTTTGGACCAGAGCGGCCACGGGGCTAGCCACGGCTTCCCTCGCTGGTGTGCCTCTAACCTTGGGATTCGCTGGCCGCTGGCCTGTTTACCACGCTCTGCTGGCGGGCAACCACCTGGCTCTTCTGGCTCTGAGCTTGTTGGCAGAGACCTTACTCTTCGCGGCCTTGCTCAGGCTGTGGGCCGTTGTCTCTATCCGCGTCTTCCCGCCGAAGTTTGCCTACACAAAGTCGTCCGTGGTGGGAGCAGCACTGCTGGCCGCGCCGATCCTCATTTTGGGCCTGCACCCACCGCTGCTGAATCCGGTGATGGAGGGAGTCTCCTTCCCCACACTGGCAGACTTGTTCCGATGGTCAACCATTGCCCAATGGGCCGCTTTCTTTTTCCCTCCCCTGGGTGGATACCTGCTCCAACGTAACCGGCAGAGGATCTTCTATCCATTCGAGCCTCTTTGGCTGAAGCTTTCGGCGGCGCTTCGCCTGGAATGGCTTTACAGCTTGCTGGGACAGATTGTAGCCGGGACAGCGACTGTTTTGCGAATAGTGGGAAGGGTGAGCGAGGGCAGGGGATACTTGGGTTGGGTCGCTGTCCTGGGCCTTCTGGCGTTCCTGTACCTTTGGAGATAAGGGGAGAAGCTGTGCCCACTTTACCAGAAGTCTTGGCCAAACTCTCATTTCTCATGACCACGCCGGCCATCGCCGGCTTGGTCGTCACCGCCAGCCTCATCGCCGTCCTCAAGGACTGGCGCTTGTCGCTGGCCGCTCTGTCGGTGCAGTACGTCCTGACTGGCCTGCTGCTGACTCGACTCATCGAGCCCCAAGTGGCCGTGATCAAGGTGCTCATCGGCGCGCTGGTTTGTATCATCCTGTACCTGACGGCCCGCTTGTTTGACGGCGACAGCGAGGAAGATTCGGCAGACGGAGCGCGCTCGCCGGCCGACCTCGCCTTCCGCCTCTTGGCCGCACTCTTCGTGGGGCTAGCCGCCTACAGCCTGTCGAAGCGCTACCCTTTGCCCACAGTGCCGTCGGACATCGGCTTGGCCTGCTGCTGGCTGGTATCGCTGGGCCTGCTGGCGCTGATGCTGACCGAAGAGCCGCTGAAAGCCGGCATGGGGCTTCTCACCCTCATCACCGGCTTCGAGCTATTTTACTCCGCGTTGGAGCACAGCTTGAGCGTGGCCGGCTTCCTGGGGATAGCCAACTTCCTCATTGCGCTGGCCATCGCTCACCTCACCGCCATCTCCAAGACGGCGTTGACAGCAGAGGAGGGGCAAGGATGATAGCTGGCCCCCTGTTCCTAATCCTCTTGCCCCTGGCTTTGGCCCCTGTGGTCTATCTGTTGCGACGCTGGGCGCTTTTGGCCACCGCACTCGCTTCGGCCTCGACGTTGATCTTGGCCAGCCTCTGCTTGGGCATGCCCCTCGACCGTCCGGCCTCGGTCTTCGGCTGGGGAATCGCCCTGGGCCAGCCGATGACGGTGCTGGGACGAGAGTTCGCCCTCGGTCTTGCCAGCAGCTTCACCCTGGGATTCATCTACCTGATCGCCACCGTGGCCTTCCTGTTCGCCTGGCGCGTCTCTCAGGGCGATCTCTTCTTCCCCCTGGGACTGATCATCTTGAGCCTGCTCAGCGCGGCGGTGATGATCCGACACTTTTTGTTCGCCGTGCTTTTCCTGTGGATTGCCAGCCTCATCAGCGTGTTCATCGTTCAGGGCGAACAGCAGGGCCTCAAGCGTGGAGCGCTGCGCTACCTGGTCATGATGAGCCTCGCTGTCCCTCCCTTGCTGTTAGCCCCCTGGCTGATTGACCTCCAGGCCGTCAACCCGGACAACCTGGCCCTCTTGCGCTACGCCACTGTTCTATTGGTCATCGGATTCGCCATCCTGCTGGCAGTGGCGCCCTTTCACGGCTGGGTCTCATCCATAGCCGCAGATGCCCCGCCTGTAGTGACCGCCTTCGTCCTCACCACGACCAACGCCGTTGTGCTCCTGCTGATGCTGAACCTGCTGCAATCCTACTCCTGGCTGTCTGAAGATCCACAGGTCTTTCGTGCCCTACGATTGGGGGGACTGTTGACGGCTGTCGTTGGTGGACTTCTGGCTTTCGCCCAGCGGGATTTCGGTCGCCTGCTGGGCTACGCCGTCTTGAGCGACGTGGGATGCACCCTGGTGGCCCTAAGCGTTGCTTCTCCCGTCGCTCTTACCGCCGCCCTGCTGCAAGTTGCCCATCGCTCCGTGGGCCTGATGCTGGCGGCCACGGGGCTGGGTGTGGTGCGCCACCGGGCCGGCAGCGATTCCTTCGCCAGCCTAGCCGGAGTGGCTAGGCGGTTGCCCCTCTCGACGGTTGGCCTAGTGCTGGGCGGACTATCCCTGGCCGGGATGCCCCTCACCGCTGGCTTCCCCAGTCGCTGGGCCATCTACCGCCTCTTCCCAGCGACCGGCGTGAGCCTGGCCCTGCTGCTGTCGGGAGCGGGCGTGGCCTTTGGCTACCTGCGCGGCCTGATCGCTCTCTTGGGTCCATCAAGGGAACCCCAAGTGAAGCGAGAGCCCTTTATCGCTTCCCTCTTGATTTTGGGGATGATCATCCTTTGTCTGGTGCTGGCCATCCTCCCGCAGCGGCTCCTGCCATTTATCCAACCGGTGGTGGAGAGCTTCGGGTTCCTGAGATAGATAGTCTCGTGCTGTCCCCGATCATTGGCAAATCCCTCAAAAGATGTTATAATACCCACAACCCGATGGAGAATGCAGCATGGCCGACCGTCTGGATCTAACATCCAAATTCCTGGGCAGCATGATGGGCAGCGCGCTGGGCGATGCCATCGGCGAGCTGGCCTTCTTGAGATTGGGAGAGGCTGGTCTGCGGGCGGCGATAGCGCAAACCAACGTCCTCGCCTACACCGACGACACCGCCATGGCCATCGGTCTGGCCGAAGCCATAGCCCAGGCCGGGCGACTCGACCCGCAGCACCTGGGCGACATCTTCAAGACCAACTTCAAACGCGAGCCCTGGCGGGGATACGCCTCGGGGCCGCCCACCGTTTTCCTGCTGGCGAAAAGGCACGGAATATCGTATCCAGAGGCGGCCCGTCGCCTGTTTGGAGGAGAGGGCTCGTTTGGCAACGGCGCGGCCATGCGGATCGCCCCGCTGGGACTGTTCTTTCACGACTCGCCCGACCTCTACGAGCAGGCCCGCGTTTCAGCATCCGTTACCCATGCCCATCCCGTCGGTGTGGACGGAGCCGCCGTGCAGGCCTGGGCCGTCGCCCAAGCCGTGAAGCTGGACCCGCAAGAGCCATTCCCATTGGAGCGCTTCTCCCAGGGCCTGGTGGATTTCGCCCGCACACCGCAGATTCGCGACAAGGTGGCGCTGGTCAGAACCCTGCTGGCCGAAGAAGTCCCTCCCCCTGATGCGGCCAGGCGACTGGGGCGCGGCGTGGCCGTGCACGAATCGCTGCCCTTCGCCCTCTACGCCTTTCTGCGCCACCCTCAATCCTTCCAAGCCTGTCTCTTCTGCGCCATCCTGCACGGCGGGGATCGGGACACCCTGGGCGCCATGGCCTGCGCCGTGTCAGGGGCCTACCTGGGCGTTGCAGCCGTTCCGCAGGCTTGGCGGGAGAAGCTGGAGAATCGCGAGTATATTGAGGATCTGGCGCTCAGGCTTGTGGAGATGAAGCGCGGAATCGCTGAGGCCGCTGAGGAACGCTGAAGTCGCTGCAGGCTGATGTCCTCAGCGGGTTCAACGGTTCGAAGATCTTAACTTGAAAGGAGACGTATGATCAAGCCCCAGCACGTCCGCGAGGAATACCCCCTATCTGAGGTCACAGCCAGGATCATCAAAGCGGCCAAAGTGGTGCACAAGGTGCTCGGCCCAGGCTTCGAGGAGGTCATCTATCAGCGCGCTCTGGTCCTGGAGTTTCCCGCCCACGGATTGGATTTCTCCCGCGAGGTGTGGATTGACGTGTACTACAAGGGGAGGAAGATCGGTCGAAAACGGGTGGACTTCGTCGTTGATGAGGTACTGGTCGAGATCAAGGCCAAAGCCGCCCTGGAAGACGTGGACTTCGTGCAGACCCTCTCCTACCTCAAGGCATCGGACTACAAAGTGGCCCTGCTGCTCAACTTCGGAGCCAAGCAGTTGCAGATCAAGCGGATCGTGTACGAAACGGCGCGCACACGATAACCTCAGCGAATTCAGCGAAGTTCAGCGCAATCAGCGATTCCAAAGTGAGGAAACGACATGACCACCTACAAACTCATCGTCAACCCCACCGCCGGTCGAGGCGCTGGCGAACGGGCCATCCCTGAAATCGAACGGATGCTGAGCGGGCATGGCCTGGATTTCGACCTGGTGCGCACCGAAGCCCCCTGGCACGCGGCCGACCTGGCTCAGCAAGCCGTGGCCGCAGGATATGACGCTGTGGTCGCCGTGGGCGGCGACGGCACGGCCAACGAGGTGCTCAACGGCCTAATGCGCGCTAAACAGGCCGGCGCAGGCGCGTGCGCCATGGGCATCCTGTGCGTCGGGCGGGGCAACGACTTCGCCTACGGCGTGGGCATTCCGACTGACCTGAAAAGCGGCTGCCAGACGCTGGCCCAGGGGCAGCGGCGCGCCATGGACGTCGGGCGGGTGGTCGGCGGCCTCTATCCGGAGGGCCGCTACTTCGGCAACGGGGTGGGCATTGGCTTCGACGCCGTGGTTGGGTTTGAGGCGGTCAAAATGACTCGGCTGCACGGCTTTCCATCTTACTTGGTGGCCGTGCTCAAGACCATCTTCCTGTACTACCAGGCCCCGCTGGTCACCATTGAGTACGGGGAGCAGACGGCGGAGAATCTCGCCATCACCCAACCCGCGCTGATGGTCTCCATCATGAACGGGCGGCGGATGGGGGGCGGTTTCATGATGGCTCCGCAGGGCCAGGCCGACGATGGCCGGTTCGACCTGTGCATCGCCCGCCAGGTGAGCCGAGCCCGCATCTTCGGCCTCATCCCCCACTTCCTGCGAGGCACGCAAGCGACTCAGGAGCCGATCCGCACGGGGCAGGCGCAGCGCGTCATCGTCACCGCCGTCGAAGGGGTGCTGCCCGCCCACGCCGACGGGGAGACGCTGTGCACCGACGGACGGCGCCTGGAGTTAGAGATACTGCCGCGCCAGATTGAGATCATCTGCCAGCCACCGGAGGCGGCAGAATGACGCTGGCTTATCGGGTGGTGACCTCGACCGTCAAGGGCCTGATTGACACTCTATGCCGCGTGGAAGATGCGCAGTTGGCGCGGGTACCGGATCGAGGGCCGCTCATCATGGTCGCCAACCACGTCAATTTCCTGGAAGTGCCCCTGCTCTACACCCACCTCGAACCGCGTCCCATGGCAGGCTTTGCCAAAGCCGAGACGTGGGACAATCCCGCGCTTCGGCTGTTGGCCGACCTGTGGGGAGCCATCCCGCTCCGCCGAGGCCAGGCCGACATGGCTGCTCTCCGCCAGGCGCTGAAGGCGCTGGAGGCGGGCCGCATCCTGGCCGTGGCCCCGGAGGGCACTCGCAGCGGTCACGGGCGATTGCAGCCGGGCCGCCCCGGCGTCACGTTTCTGGCACTGCGCAGCGGCGCGCCCCTGCTGCCCGTGGTCTACTACGGGGGCGAACGCTTCTGGCACAACTTGCCGCGACTGCGCCGCACCGACTTTCACATCGTGGTCGGCCAACCGTTCTACCTGGACGCTGGCGGGGCCAAGGTGACCCACCAGGTGCGCCAGCAGATGGTGGACGAGATCATGTACCAGATAGCGGCGCTGCTGCCCCCAGCCTACCGGGGTGTCTATTCTAACCTAGCGGCGGCCACCGAGACCTACCTGCGCTTTCCCTCTGGTCTGGAAAGCAACCTGCATGGCCCAAGGATTGAGATCGCTGATGGCGCTGGAAGATGACGTCCACAGCAAGCTCAGCGGAGTTCAGTGCAGGCAGCGATTCGAAGGATTGAGGGCATGAAGCCTCTACTGCTGAACAGAACCGTCATAGCGTGCTGGGGCATTTTGTTGCTGGCGGCGTGTGCAGCGCCCGCTCCGACGGCTACGCCTGTGGCCGAGCTGCCTGCGGCCACCGTCACAGCGACCTCACCCGCCACGTTGACCCTCACTCCTACGACGATGCCCACTAGCACCCCAACAGCGACGGCGCTGGCCGCCCCTACGCCAGAGCCGACCTCAACGCCGGCGCCGACGGCCACGCCAACGCCGACGCCACTACCGACTGACACCCCAACACCCGTGCCCACAGTGACTCCTACGCCGACGGCAACGTCTACACCCCTGCCAACGCCAACAGCTACGCCCCCGCCCAGCCCAAAGGCGGAGGAAGGCCCGGTCATCGCCTACTTCCGAGCCAACGTGACCGAGGCCGATCCAGGGGACACTATAATCCTGCAATGGGAATCTACGGGCGGCAGCAAGGCCACACTGTACCGCCTGATGAACAGCGGTCAGCTCAACGGCTGGTGGGAAGTGGCGCCCAGCGGCTCGATGGAATATGCCATTCCGGCCGAATCGCGCAACTGGGAGGGGTTCGTGCTTTTCGTCCTCGACGAGGCGGAGCGCGTGGCTCAGGCCACGCTGCAAGTGAACCTGCGCTGTCCGGATACCTGGTTCTTCTCCCCTGCTCCAGACGAGTGTCCCAGCAGCCCCCCGATTTTCACCGACGGGGCGGAGCAGCACTTTGAGCACGGCCTGATGCTGTGGAACCAGGCCGAGGATTTCATCTATGTGCTGTTCGACGACGGCCTGCAGCCCGCTTTCAAGACCTTCCTGGATCAATGGGACGAGGGCCAGCCAGTGTCAGACCCCAGCATCGTGCCGCCAGCGGGATTCTATCAGCCGGTGCGGGGCTTCGGCCTGATTTGGCGAGAGGAGCCCGGCGTCCGCGACCGGCTGGGCTGGGCGGTGAACCAGGAACAGGGCTATCAGACGGCCATCCAGCGCACCTCGCGGCCCAAGTACAACCTCACCTACATCAAGGCCCTAGACGGCGGCGTGTGGGAACTGGGGCCGGAGGGCAGCAGGTGGCGTCACATTCCGTAGCGAACGCAACTTTCATCCCTCCACAGGGTTATCTATTATGAGAGGTGACACTTGGGTGACAGACTTGCTCCTGCTCTAGTCGTGGAGAATCTCTCCTTCAAATATCGCGAACGGCCCGATTATGCCCTGCGAGACATCTCCTTTGAACTGGAGGCCGGGCAGATCATGCTGGTGGCCGGGACCAGCGGCGGCGGCAAAACCACTTTGATCCGCTGCCTGAATGGCCTCATCCCCCACAGCTACAGGGGGGAGCTGGAGGGGCGGGTCTACCTGCACGGAGAGGAGACCAGCGGTAAATCCCTGGCGGCCATCTCCCAGATCGTGGGCACGGTGCTGCAGGACCCCGAGCGCCAGATCCTGGGCAGCCGCGTGGTCAACGAAGTGGCCTTCGGGCCGGAGAACCTGGGCCTGGCAGCGGCAGAAATCATCGCTCGCGTAGACGAGACCCTGGACTACCTGGACATCAGCCACCTGCGGCGACGGGAAACCTTCTATCTCTCCGGCGGCGAGAAGCAGAAGGTGGCCCTGGCTGGCATCCTATCCATGCAACCCTCTATCCTCCTTCTGGACGAACCCCTGGCCAGCCTCGATCCCGCCAGCGCACAGGAGGCCCTGCGCCTCATCCGCCGTCTGGCCGACGAGGGGCGGGCCATCCTCATCGTCGAGCACCGCGTCGAAGACATTCTCAAGATCAAACCAGAAAAGGCTCTCTACCTGACAGATGGCCAACTGCGCTATCTTGGCCCCACGGCGGGCCTCCAACGGGCAGTGGACTATCACGAGGTCAAGCTGCCCGCCCCGATGATCATCGCCCAGGCCCGCCACGCCCCCCCTCTTTCCCCCCCAACTTTTGGGGGGAGGAAGGAGGGGCAGACGGGCGAGCCTCTGGTGAAATTTCAGGACGTAAGCTTTGCCTACGAGGAGGGGCCGTTGGTGCTCCAGGACGTCAACCTGACCATCCATCGCGGCGACGTCGTGGCCATCTTGGGACCCAATGGGGCCGGCAAGACCACGCTGGTCAAACACGCCATCGGTCTGCTGAAGCCCACGGCGGGGCGCGTGCTGGTGGAGGGAGTGAATACCCACGAGTTGAGCGTGGCCGAAATCGCCAAGACCCTGGGCTACGTTTTCCAGAGTCCCAGCCACATGCTCTTTGCCCCCACCGTGCAGAAGGAGCTGGCCTTCGGCCCCGAGAACCTGGCCTACGACGAGGCGGCCATTGACAAGTCGGTGGCCGAAGCAGTGAGAATCCTGAACCTCAGTGGGCTGGAAGAGTACCCGCCCCTGGCTCTCAGCTTTGGCCAACAGAAGCGGGTCAGCATCGCGGCCATCATGTCCATGCGGTCCAAAATCCTGGTGATGGACGAGCCTACCGCCGGCCAGGACTACAAGAACTACATGGCTTTCATGGACTCCATCTTGCAGTTGCCGAACTTCGAGGCCATTTTGTTCATCACTCACGACATAGATTTGGCCGTCTGCTACGCCAACCGCGTGATCCTGGTCTACGAAGGGCGCATCGCCGCCGACGGGCCGCCCCAGGAGGTGCTGGCCCAGTACGACCTCCTGGAACGCTGCCGCATTGTGCCCACCTCGCTGCTGGCGGCCAACTTGGAGCGCCTGCCCCAGACGGGGCGCTTTATGCGGGCCGAAGCGCTGGCTCACGTGTGACGCCGGGGTGAGGCGATGAGGCAATGAGGCAACAAGGCGACGCGTGCACCTCGTTAACCCGTCACTCGTTGCCCCGCTACACTGGCAGAAAGGAGGTGTTTATGTAACCAAATCGGCGCGAAATCCAAACGGCTAAGAGATTTCAAGATGCACAAACGTAAAGGAGGAATCTAATGGACCGCAAATTGCTTTCCGTGATCGCTGCGCTCGTCGCCGTTCTGGCCATCTTCTTGTTGGTAGCGTGGATCGGAGGGGCGATGAACGAAAATCTCCAACTGGATGAAACCGCCCTGCTGCGCTTCGTGTTCGTAGGCATCGGCCTCCTCATCGTCTTCCTGGTCTACTGGTTCACGCGCGAAAGCGGGGTGTGGGAAGTGGGCACCCGCGAGGTGGTGTACATGGCCATCGGCGCAGCACTGTACGCCGTGTTCTCCTATCTCTTCAACGGCACCGTCTTTGCCGTGCCGTCAGTCAGCCAGGTCGCGCTGCGGCCCGCCATCGCCATCCCCATGTTCTTCGGCTACGCCTTTGGGCCGACGGTGGGCTTCTTCACCGGCGCGGTGGGCAACATGTTTGGCGACGCACTGACCGGCTTCGGCCTCTCACCCCAGTGGAGCGTGGGCAACGGACTGGTGGGCATGATCGCCGGCATGGCCCTCCTCTTCCCCGACAAGAAGAAGGGCATCAACACAGTGCTCATCATCAGCGCCGTGCTGGCCGCCATAGCCACCCTGTTCTGGCTCCTCAATCCCAGCCTGGCCAACATGATGTTCTTCGACCCAGACGCGGGCATCTTCGGTGACGCCACCATCACCTCGTTTGCCGCCCTTTCGGCTGTGGTCGGCTTTGTGCTGGTGCTCGTCGTCCGCTTCGCCTTCGGCCAGAACATTGACGTGGCGGCCGCGGTGACCTGGAGCATGTTGGGCAACCTCATCGGCATCGGCTTCGCCGCCATATCCGACATCTGGATCAACGGCTTCTCGCCCGCCGTGGCCATCGTGGGAGAGTTCCTGCCGGCGGCCGGACCCAACCTGATCTTCGCCGCCATCCTGGTGCCCATCCTCGTGGCAGCCTACGCCGCCGTCCAGCGGCAGGCCGGGCGGTAAGAGTCAGAAACCAGGTTTCTCAAAGAAACCTGGTTTCTAAGGCGGTGGAGCGATGCTGGTAACCTGGCGCTATCGCAAGCGAAAATCGTTGATCCAGAGCTTCGACCCGCGGGCGTGGATCATCTTCTACGGCTGCTTCATGGTCGCCTCGGTCATGTTCTGGGACCTGCGCTTTCTAGCCCCACTCCTCATCATCGCCCTGGTGGCGGTCTTCACGTCGGGGATCACGTGGCGCGAGACGCGCCGCGTCTGGCTGTTCATGGGCGGGTTCGTGGTCTTCTTCTCCCTGTTGACGTTCATCACCGGGCGTGGCGGGGTGGAGTTCTACGCCGATGAGCACCTGATCACCAGCCTAAGCGCGCCGTTCACCATCTTCGGCTGGCGACCGACACTCAACATCACCACCGAGCGCACCTTCTACGCACTCAGCCAACTGGTGCGGGTGTTCAGCCTGGCCAGCATGACCATCCTGATCCCCTACTCGCTGAATCCGGCCCACTACGGCGTCACTTTCCACGGGTTGGGGCTGCCGGACAAAATCGCCTACGCCATGGAACTGACCATGCGCTTCATCCCCACCCTGGGACGCGATTTTCAGTTGACGATGGACGCCCAGCGTGCCCGCGGATACGAGCTCGAGAAGCTGGGCGGCGGGCTGATCACCCAGGTGCGCAAACTGGCTCCGTTGATCGTGCCGGTCACCATCCACGCCATCGCCGGCAGCGAGGACATCATAGATGCGATGGACCTGCGCGCGTTCGGCGTCGGCCCGCGCACCTGGCTGGAGCAATTGCGCTACCGGCGGCGCGACTACGTGCTGATCGCGCTGGCAGTGCTGCTCCTGATCTTCTCGGTGGTCTTGTCCCTCTTTGGCTTCGGCCAGCTCTGGGTGCCCGACTGGGCACTGGCCTGGGCAGGCTAGGCGCGCTCAACAAGCGTACCAACCTACGTCAAAAAGAGCCCTCATGAACTCTGAGGGCTCTTTTTGATTGGGCTGTTCATTTGACAATTGCTGAACATGCGGTATTATTTCTTTGGTGGATACATCACAGAATGGTGAAAGGCGCTGAGAATGCTCAAGAAAGTGGCAAGAGTCGTTTTGGCAATTCTCTTTCTCTTGTTAACCTTCCTGCAAAGCAGTGTCATCCCGCCCTATCGTATCTTCGATCACAGGGTAGGGGCAGTGGTGGCCGGTTACCAGTTCAGCTTTGCCAGGTGGGAGGCCGGGGCCATCACTCGGAAGCTCGATCAGATGGTGACTGACCCGACGAGACACTTGAGCGAAGAAGAAAAGAAAGCCGTTGTCCTTGACTACGTCTCCCTGCTTGGGCGGATCGGTCAATTGGAGGGGAGCATCCAGCAGACCTACAGCACCGTGGAAGACGATCCGGCGGCTGCCGCACTCCCCCTGCGCCAGGAGCTGCAGGAGTTGAGACAGCGCCAGGCTGAGAAACAGGGCCAAGTGGAGGCTATTCTGGAGGGGCAGATTGCTCGGATTCTGGTCTCTCAAAACCTGGAAACCCTGGGCATCGTCTGGCCTCCAGTCAAGTTCCAGTTCGAGCAACTGCCCATCTACCTGGTCATCTCCCCCCGTGAGGAGATATGGGTTAGGAAAGGAATCTATCTCGAGCACGGTCTGGACCTAGACATACGAGAGGCCATTGAGGAGGAAATTGACGAGACGTTTGGCGTGTCATCGTTAACCGTAGGCGTCGGGGGGTTGTCGGCCTATCCAACGATGGTAATGGAAGCGGCTTCCCTGAATTACATCGTCAATGTCGCTGTCCACGAGTGGGTTCACGGCTACCTGTTCTTCAGGCCGCTGGGCTGGCGCTACGATGCCAGTCCGCAGATGAGAACCATCAACGAAACCGTGGCTTCAATCGTCGGCGACGAGATTGGCGGCTTGGTCATCGCCCGCTTCTATCCTGAGCTAGGCTACACAGTAGCACCCCCTCCCCTGGTCGAAAAAAGGCAGGAAGAGGAAGCGCAGCCGCCACCTGAGCCCGTCGAGTCCGAGTTCAACCGCGAGATGAGGCGCATCAGGCTGACCGTGGACGAAATGCTGGCCCAGGGCAAGGTGGAGGAGGCCGAGGCGTACATGGAAGAGCGACGCCGCTTCCTCGTGTCTAAGGGCTACTACATCAGGAAGCTGAACCAGGCCTACTTCGCCTTTCATGGCGCCTACGCCACCGGCCCCACCTCTGTGGTTTCCATCGGGGAGGCGTTGCAGCGTCTGCGGCGGGAGAGCGCTTCCCTCAAGGAGTTTGTGGACGCCGTGGCCGGCATGACCAGCCACGAGGAGTTGTGGCGGATTTTGGGTAAGCGGGTTCCAGACTGACAGCTGACCTTGCACAAGGCGCAATAAAAGAGCCACCAGGGGATTCCCCCTGGTGGCTCTTTTGGGTAGCGAGAAGATAAGCTACACAAGCTATGGACAGATATCAATGGGAACCACACGGGTCTCACCAGCAGTCATGTTTGTGGCAGCTTCTTCTATGGTCCCTGCCGTGACAGTGTAGTCATCGCGGTCAATGACACCATCGCCATCTGTATCCAGCGAGACTTTGAACTGATAGGATCCGTCTGAGAGAGTTAGCATCTGCTCTAGGAAGACATCACCGTTGGTGTCGCCGTCAGTATCCTCATACAGCTTCACGAGTGTATTAGGCTGCTCCTCGCCAGGATCGAAGGCATTGTTGTTGTTCACCAGCCCATCGCAGTAGACCTTGCCCTGGATGAAGGCATGGTGGATAAGGCCGCTTACCGACCCGGTGTATACATTGTCATCGAAGACATTGTTGGGTGCATCACAGAAGTCTTCGCCGGAGGTGCAGCCCTCGGAGTCTGAGCCAACGCAGTCGTCGGCGTTCCAACCGTGCTCATCGGCGAAGGCAATGTTCTCATCGCCAACGTCCACGATTCCGTTATCGTTTACGTCCACGTAGCCATCAACCCAGTCATCATAGTCTTCACCTTCCATTCTGATGGTTAGGGTCCACGGGGCGAAGGCAAAGGGGCCAACGCCAACGCCGCCGTCATCACCAACCAGCGGGACTTTCATCCACCAGAGGCCATTGGCGTCGGTAGTGGCACTGATGATCCAAGTTCGACCCAAGTTCAAGGATTCAACGTCCAACGTTACCTCGGCTCCTTCTACCGCTGTGCCAGTCGCTGCATCCTCCACCGTACCATAGAGAATGCCCTGGCAGACTAGCAGGATGTCCTGATTGGTGTCCGCGCCACAGTCTAGATTGACTTCCTCAGTCCACGGGTAGTATCCGAACTTCTCGGCTGTCACGCTTCGCAGAGCATTTCCCTCCAGGCGCATCAGCTCGTAGCCTCCAGCGTAGCTCGTGGTGTCCGTCTCCCCGGTATCCGCTGTCACCGTCGCACCCGCGAGAGGCTCGTGCGCTTCGGGATCATCATCGGTTTGCTCGTAGTCATAGAAAGACACCGTGCCAAAGATGTCGCCGTAGCAAGCAGGTATGTTCGTAGCATACGGGACGCCCTCGTAAACGTTGGTGACGTCGCCCCAGGTGTCGGCGAGAGCGCTGACATTGCCACCACCGCCGTAGGGGAGACCGAGAATGCCTCTGTCTACCACGATCACGGAAGGCATGAGGGGTTCGTTGTCCACGTGGCCATCCCGGTCCACGTCACAGAGCTGCTCGAACTCATTGACATACACCTTGGCCGCGCCGACGTAGCCTGGATACAGGCAGCCGATGTTGTTTAGGTCAAAGACTTTGACTTGCTTGGGCCGCATCCAGAAGCTGGGGATTGTGCACACGACGGTCCCAGTTTCGTCTTTGAAGTGGATCTCAGGCCGGATCTTGTTGCAGTTGGAGTTGTTGCGGATGGCGATCATCGAGGTCCAGGGGTGCGTACCATAAGCATCCTTAGCCATGAAGGGGAGGGCGATCTCGCTTACCCACTCCTTTTGGGAGTACGGATGGGCATTGTAGCTTCCGCCTTGCGCATCCATCTCCGGCGTGAGGGGGTCGTCCGGCTTCTTCAGGTCCACCACAGCGAAGATGGGCGCGGCGGGTGTCTCTCCGCCCGGATAGTCTATCTGCCCGTGTGATTCGATCTCGGCTGCGCCCACGTAGCCGGGGAGAAGGTCAGTCACTATCGGCAGGTAGAAGGTAGAGGAACCCCCAGGGCAGACCCAGTCGGCGAGGAACAGGATCTCGTCGCCGCCATTGTCCATGAAGTCCACGGTCACGAAAGTGTACTGGCCCACGCGGCTCAGGTTCTGCACCTGAATGCTGGCATCCCAGCCGCTCCACTCGCGGAAGATGAGGTCTGCGTAGACCTTTGTGTCCTCAATGGGCTCCCCATCTCTGAGCTCCACTTTAGGCCGAGCGCGATGGGTCAGCAAGGTGCCTCGGTCCACGCCCATGCAGGGCTCGTCGAAGCTCGTTTCGTCCACGATGATGCCCAGGGGCTGCTCAGCCGCAATGTGGGCCGAGCCCAGCCAGCCGCATGGAATCTGATCTACATCACATGGCACCCTCAGCCGCACCGCCTCACCTGGAGCCAACTGCTCGATGTGGTGCTTATAGACGATGTCACAGCTTCCCTGCTCCATGTAGTCTATCCATACCGAGGTGCACAGGTCGCCCGAGTTCTGGATGGTGATCTCTGTGTCCAATCCGTTGTAGCCCTTCATAACGTAGGGAGCGTAGTATTCCCACGGAGGACCCTCACCATCCATCTCCTCGGAGATTCCGGTGTAGGTGCTGGAGCCAAAAGTGCCGTAGCTATTGGGCCCATAGCGGGTTACGGTAACAGCGACTTCCTCTCCGAAGGCATCGCCTGGGCCGTCATTCCAACCTCCGCCCTTGCCCTCACAGGTGCCAAATCTCCACTCTTCCTCCCAGCATCTCCAAGCCTCCGTGTCACCCTCGGCTTCTTCCGAAGCTTGGCATGCCTCTTGGAACACAGCCGGGTCCACCGAGTAGAGTATGCCCGACCGGACTGCCTCGTCGAGCTGACTTCTCAGAGTCCAGATGGCGTTCCCTTGGATCAATTGGCAGTAGTGGGCAATGATCCCTGGGTCATTGGTGGGGCAGATTTCGGAGTATTCTCCCCAACCCACGAAGATCGCCCCGGTAGCTGGCTCTATCCCGGTAACTGGGTCCGGCATGCTCACGTTCTGCACATGGATCCAGGTCTCCCAGGGACCCGTCCCCAGCACGTCTCCTATGTCTATGCGGGGAATCTGAAACCTGATTCCAGGTGTCGGGTCGGCTGCTACAGAACCTACGGTCAGCAGACCCACCAACATTCCTAGCACCAAAACTCCCAGTGCTAGACCTAATATAGACCAACGCTTCTTCTTCATTTTCGAGCCTCCTTTTGGCTTTTTGATAGATTTTTTATAGACAATTTAGCTACCATTCGTAATCACTCACACGATAGGCTGGCAACGTCCCCGGCCTTTAGCGCCTGGGGGGTCCCGATGTATCAGGTGAGAGAGTTACCACAACTCTAAACGGAAGGCGCCAGATCACCCTTGATGATGCCAGCAGTGAAATCGCCTTTGATGATGCCAGCGCTCGGAGCGAAATCGCCCTTGATGATGCCGGCGTTGAAGTCGCCCTTGATGATGCCGGCGCTGAAATCACCTTTGATGATGCCAGCGCTCGGAGCGAAATCGCCTTTGATGATGCCGGCGCTGAAATCACCTTTGATGATGCCCGCGCTCTTGAACAAAGCCAGAGCTTCGGCTAGATTGAGGCTTAACAAGAGACCAAGGATCAGCGCCAGACTAACGATGCACCAGAGTGTTCTTTTCATTTTCTTTACCTCCCTCATTGTTTGCACATGATCCCGACTTGACAGCTCTCTGACCTCAGGCGATGTATTTCCTTTGGTTCCAAGAGACGCCAAAGCCGTTACACTGTTTGCGGATGAAACCTACCAGATGTTCCATACCCTTGAAATAGTTCTTCTGCCCCGTTTGGACATTTTCGACACTGCCGCGCCACTCAGGATTCTCGTCCTCCATCTCCCTCGGCTCTTCCCAAATGCGGATGAAGAAGGACACATACCTTCGTTGCTGAAGTGACATAGTTTCTCCCCTTTCCGCAGCTAATGAAAAACTGCTGTTAACTTTCTTTCAACAGCAGTATACCAAATGGGCATCAGTTGTGCGTTAGAAAAGCGTCAGAGAAACGTCAAAGTTCCTTAAGAGCCCGTCATTTGACAGCGAATCCTTCAACAGGTACCAGGAAAGGTTGCACAGAGGAGACGAGTCCGCGCCGGATCACCTCGATTCGTCCAATCCGTAGACCGCGGCTCACAAAAGCAAACAGCGGATCGGGCGATCCGCTGCAAGCCTGCTGGATATTATGTTTATGCTGAGCGACGCGATCGGCCTCACGCCAGGGGCGCGCCGAAGCTCTGGCGGAGGGTCCCAGCAGGGGGAGGTCGTGCTCTACCGAAATTCGTTTGGGTGTGGCTAAAACTTGTGGTAGTGACGACTTTAGCCGTTCCAAGCGACTGAAGTCGCTACTACCTCCCACAGATTTTAGCCACACTCAATTCGTTTTCATCGTGGTTGGGTCGGAACAGATGTGGAGGGATATGTTGGGGGATTCTTGATGAGTAGAGGTAAGCGGGGAGGCTGCGCTCTGGGGATTGTGGGGCGGATTAAGGCTGAGGGAAAAAGATTGAACGGGGAAACCGTCAAAGCTGACGGTGCATGTTTTGGGCTCTTCGGAGTCTCTCGGGGGCTCCTGTTCTCTCGAATATCTCGATGGCTTGGGAGAGGTGTTGCCGGGCGCGGTCTACCTCTCCCTTGCCCTTCAACGCCAGGCCAAACTCGTAATGACTCTTGCCCAGTTCGTGTTCGTTTCCCAGGGCCTTCAATATATCTATGCTCTTCGAGAAATGCTCTTCCCCTTCTTCCCACTGCTGGCGTCCGAGGGCCTTGGTTTTTCCCAACACGCGGTGGGCCACTCCTTCAAAGACCTCGTCGCCGGTCTTGCGGGCCATTTCGAGAGAAGCGTGGGCGAATTCCAGAGCCTCGGCTACTTCGCCGAGGGCCAGCCGGACCTCGGCGATGATCCTGTAGGTCTCTGGTAGAAGCCATTTGCACTCGATGTCTCCACAAATGCTCACCGCTTCTTGCAGATGCTCGAGGGCCTGATCGTAGTCTTCCTTACGAGAAAGAATCAGCCCCAGATTGGTGTGGGATATGGCCAGCCCATAGATGTCTCCGATTTCTTTCTCCAGTTCGAAGCTTTGGCGATGGTATTCAAAAGCCTTTTCATAGTTGCCCTGGCGCTCATAGACTACGCCGAGGTTATTGTAGAGAATGGCCGTCCCGTGCGTGTCGCCATTCTCTATTCGTATGGCAAGGCTCTTCTCGAAGTGCTCCGTGGCGCGGGGATAATCGCTCCAATTGAGGTAGATAGACCCTAGGTTGTTGTATATTCTGGCCCTTTCTTTTCGGCTGTCCACATTCTCAGGCAGCTTTTCTACCATGTCCAGGCTCTGTTGGCATAGTTTGATGGCCTCCTCATATCGCCCTCGACGAATATTCAAGAACGCCATACCGCTATCCAACCTGACCATCTCCAGCGAGGGACCGTCGGATTCAAGAATCCGCCTGCCGGTTCTAAAACACCCCAGGGCTAGATCACGCCCGCCATTCCTCTCATACACCCTGCCCATCTTGCGATGGATCTCGGCTATGCGCCGTTTTTCCAGCCCCTGACCCGCGCCGCTCAGCACCGCTTTGAAGCTCTCTATCGCTTGCTGGTGTTTTCCCACCAGGGCATAGACATCGCCCAACCCCTCGTATATGGTCGCCAATTCCTCCTCGCTCTCCGCGAGTTCCAGCGCCCTCTGATAGTAAGCGATGGCTTCTTCATTGGCGTAGAGTTCCCTGGCTCTGTCTCCCGCCCTGATGGAGTACTTCAGGGCTTTTTCCCTATGTCCTCCCGCCGCAAAGTGGTGGCCCAATTGGCTGACCACCTCGTCGAGGCGATTACGGTATTCTGTCTCCAGAGCCTCGCCCACTCGCCGATGTACTTGCTGCCGCCTGGCTCCACTCATCTGCTGGTAAGCCACTTCCCTGATCTTGTCGTGGTTGAAGTCGTAGCTGCTGCCCTTGATGCCCACCTCGACCTCTTCGATCAACTGGGCCCGCAGCAAATTATCGAAGGCATCCAGGGCCTCGTCCTCATCTTTGTCGCAGGCCCTCTGGATAGTGCCAAAGTAGAATTGCTGGCGAAAAACTGCGGCCGTCTCCAGCATCTGGTAGCTCGCCTCATCTAGTCGGTTCAGGCGAGCTTGAATGACGTCGCGCACACTGGGAGGAATCGGTATCTGAGCATAGCTGGTGGCGAAATCCTTGAGGTCCGTGCTCCAACCATGCTCGTCTTGATATAGGATGCCTTCCTCGAAGAGGGAGCGGATGACCTCGGAAGTGAAAAAGGGATTGCCCTCCGTATCTTGATATATGCGGCGACTGAACTTCTCACCGCCGCTTTCCATGCCCGCCATCTCTCTGATCAACGTGGTCATCTCTTCGAGAGTGAGGCGGCGCAAAGTGATCCTCGAAAGAAGCCCTTCTTGTTTGAGACTGCGCATGGTGTTTGTCAGCAGCCCATTGAGGTCTTCAGTGCGATAAGCGCCTACAAACAGAATCCTCTCCCGGGTGATGTGGCGAGCCAGGTACTGGAGAAGGGCAAGGGTCGCTTGATCGGCCCAGTGGAGGTCGTCAATAAACAGCACCAGAGGATGTTGACGAGAGAGCGCAACCAAGAACTGAACAACGCCCTCGAAGAGGCGACTGCGCTCTGTGTCGGAGTTTAGGGGAACACTGTTGGGGAGATCGGGCAGCACTTCGCTTAGTTCGGGGACCAGCTTGCTCACTTCCCTGAGCCAAAGGCTGGATACCTGAATCCTGCTTAGATCCAGTGTGGGCAGATAGCCTCGCAGGGCCTCGACCAGGGGCTGATAAGGCAGCGCCATTTCGGACTCGTAGCAGCGGCCTATCAGCAGGTGAAAATCGGGTTCTGCCCGATCGAGCAGCTCCTGTACCAAGCGGGTCTTGCCAATCCCGACCTCGCCGTCAATGATGACCAGTTGCCCTCTTCCCCG
The DNA here is from genome assembly GCA_964510205.1 of uncultured Anaerolineae bacterium. Classification (GTDB taxonomy): domain Bacteria; phylum Chloroflexota; class Anaerolineae; order VGOG01; family VGOG01; genus CAZEBW01. The sequence goes on along the minus strand of CAZEBW010000025.1, from coordinate 9,548 downwards.
GCTGGCGGTTTCCAGGTGGCGGACCAACTGACCGTATTCCTCGTCTCTGCCGACCAGACTGGAGATCAGGTATTCCGGCTTCGGCCAGGAGCGCAGCGGCGATGGCCGGGATTGCCACTGGATTTCGACACTCGTGACCTCCATTTCCCTGGCGGGAGGTTTCACCAGTTCCTGGCGGAGAATCTTTTCGTAGAGTGCGGTGGTCTCGGCCAGTGGAGCGACGCCTAATTCCCGCCCTGTGACCTCTTTGCAGATTTCGTACTGGTGCAGGGCCGCGCTGCGATTGCCGGCCGCGTAGTAGAGCCGCATCAGTTGACGGTGGATGTTTTCCTGAAGGTTGTCGCGGCTGAGTATTTGAATGGCGTAGGCGATGGCCCTCTCGTATTCGCCCTGACTGCCGAAGTAGTCGCTCAGTTCCGTGAGAGCCTCCAGAAATCGTCTCTGCAACCTCTCTCGCTCGAAAAAGGACCAATCCTCGAATTCGAAGCTATCTTTGACGATGAAGCCCTCGAGGAAATCGCCGCGATACAGCTCCACTGCCTGGCACCAGTTATCCATCCTAACCCGTTCACTCTCGGGCTCTTTGTCCAGCAGCGTCTCAAACTGCTCGACGTCTAGCCAGTAGTCGGCCTGGGTATTGAAGCAGAGGGTGTTGCTTTCGCTTAAGATGTACTCTGTGGCGGAGTCATCGCCTGGCGGCAGGTCACGACGCAATTCATAGAGGGTGTTGCGCAGGCTCCCTTTGGCCTGGCGCTCGCTGGTCTCCCCCCAGAACAGCGTGGCCAGCTTCTCTCGGGAATGAGGCTGGCGGTTGGAGATCAGGTAATAGAGTAGGGCCTGAGCTTTCTGGGAAGTAATAGAGAGCAGAGTATCATCGAAGGTGATGGTGGGAGAGCCAAAAAGACGTATTTTCAAAGCCGACATCACTGCGCTCCTCGGACCGAAGGGAGTGAGAATCAAGGCGATGAGGATTGTACTGCACACCTTGCTGTGACAGCCAAAAACAATCAGGGTTTCCCACTTATTACAACGTAAAAATGCCGTTTTAGATACGGCCTAATCCTTAAAATTTTGGAACCAATTTCAAATTGATCTGAACGTCGCTACTGGAAACACGCGCCATAGAAAAAGCCTGCGAGCGGAAACCCGCAGGCTGGAGTGCTCAGGACAGGCGGCGCCAACCCCGCGCCCTACTAAGAAACAAGGTGGCCGTGTCATTGCGAGGCATCTTTTTGCCGAAGCAATCCCCTGAATTGCCGCAATCTCCCCCTCGCGAATTGGGGATCGCGCCGTTTTCACTTTCAAGTTCGTCGCCAAACCCGCTCCTCGCGATGACACCTACGTTTGTTTCTTTCCCAATGAGTAGCGCAACCGCGCTATGGAGCAGCTCGCAATGACACGCAGCACACCTTCTATTCTCTCACCAGTTCCAACTCGCCGCCGCAGTTGGGGCACTTGTGCAGCGGTTTCTTGACGCTGAATTCGCTGCCACAGTAGGCGCAGCGGCGCACGACCTTTGTCTCTACCAAGCCGGGGAAAACGTAGAGGTCTTTGCCAGCGCGGCGCTCCCGCCGGCCCTCGCCCCTGCGCTCCAAAACGCCGAGGGCTCGCTGAGCGGCCTCGGTGGGCACGTTGAGCTCGGCCACGATCTGGGCCACGGTGACCTCAGCGCCGCCGCTGGACCGAGCCAGGTCTATGATGCTGTCGGCCAGGCGCTCCGGCTCCAACTGCTGCTCCCGCCGCCAAGTGAGCGCGCTCCAGGCAGCCAGGCCGCCGCCGACGACGAGCAGGAGCAGCGACAGAGACAGCCGTCTTACTCCGGAGGCTGCGCACAGGAAAATCAGCCCCACGACCAAAAGAACTACTGAAACGACAAAAGCGACGAGTAGAATCGTTCGCTTCATTTTGCTATCCCCTCCAATCCGTGGTCGCCTCCGCCAAGCTCTGGCCGAGGCGGTCGAACATGCTGGCAACGGCCTCGTCACTCAGATCACGCTCGATGACCTCCTGCGCTGCCTCCAGAAACTCCGCAGGATGAGCACACAGTCGGGCCTCGTCTCGCATCTTAGCCCTCAAGTCATCCCACTGGCTGTGAAAGGCGATGACCGAGTCCGGCAGTTGCACGTTGAGCTGCGGCAGGAAATCGCTGTGCATGCGCTGCTCTCCGATCAGCCCCTCCACGCTCTCCTGGAAACCGTCCATCCCTTTGCCCACGCTGTCCAAGAGGGCGATTAGCCCGCCCACGGTGCCCAGTCCCGCTTGGTAGTCGTCGGTCTTGATGTTGAGCTCGATCATGGTTTGCAAGCCAGGTCTGAGCTCATCGGGACAAGGGACAGGCCCTTTCAGATTGTCGAGGACGTGGCGAATCGCCCGTTTCACGGCCAGGCTCTCCCGCTGGGCCTCATCATCCAGATAGGTCAGCTCCCTTTTCAGCTCAGCGACCTCGAGGCTCAGCTCGCGCCACCGATCTTGCAGGGCTTGCTGTTGGGCCTGAAATTCCTGCTGCCGGGTTTGCCACTCCTCGCGCACTTCCTTCAGATTTTGGGCCAGAGTCTCCAGTTGACCGAGGATGCGGTGGCGCTGGCGGTCGAGCTTGGCGATGGAGACGAAGTGGGTGATGAAGCCCAGGCCTCGGGAGCGCTGGGAGATGTCCGAATTGAGCTCGGCCAGCTTGGTCTCCAATGCAGCTCGCTGGGCCTTGTATGTCTCCTCGCGCTCATCCAGCTTGGGGTTGAGCTGGCGCAGGGACCTGGTCTGTTCTTGAGCCTGAGCCAATACCTCGTCGGCCTCAGCTTGGGTCTGGGGAATCAGACTTTCCCGCAGTTCCGCCCGGCGCTCAGCCAGCAGGCGGCGCTCCTCGACAGCCCGCTCGTCAATCAGGGTTCGCAGATCCGGGCCCAGGCTATCCAGCTTCTCAAACAGCGTCTCGGTCAGGCTGGCCAGTTGGGCGTCGTGTTGGGCCTTGAACTCTACGTAGGCGCTGTTGAAGCCCACCTGGATCTCCTCTACCTCGCGCCCCACGGCGTTGATCTTGCGCCGGTTTTCCAAGAGAAAATCGTTGAGTTGTTCCAAAGAGACGGTTGGGGGCATGCAAAATCTCCTTTTGAACTGATGTGTATTCCGTGTTGCGTATTCCGTATTGCGTATTCCGTATCCCGTTACGCAATACGCACTACGCAATACGCTATCCCATCCCCACTCCCTTGACCTTTCCCAAATACCGCCGTTTCAAATTCCAGGTCAGCCGCTCCCAGGCCGAGGTCTGGGCCATGTGGGGAGCGATCTCGGCGAAGGTGCCCTGCTCGTCCCAGTAGAGCGGGCAGGCGCCGCAGCAGATGTGGGCCAACTCGCACTCCTCGCAACCTGGGGGCAGGAACTCTTTGTCCCGCCAGTAGCGAGCCGATCGCCGATTCCACAGAGTGGCAAAGTCCTCGGTGAGCAGGTTGCCGATGCCCTCCTCGAAGCTGGAGCAGGGCAGCACTGCCCCGTCGGGGGCGATGGACAGAAGCCCCTCAGCCGCTGAACAGGACGGGGAGCTCAGGCCGTGCTGGGCGGGATTGAAGAGGCAGTAGGGCACGGGCGAGTACCAGACGAAGCGCATCCCGTGCTCCTCGGCCCTGGCCTTGAGGGAGAGCACCAAATCGCCGATAGCTTGGTAATTGATGTCCGGCACGCCCACCGCTCCGCCAGTGCGAATGACCATGTTCATGGACAGATACTCCATGCCCATCTCGGCCAGAAAATCAATCAGGGCCGGCAGGGTGTGCTGATTCTTGCGGTTGATGGTAGTGTTGGTGTGGGTGTGGATGCCGGCCGCCCGCAGATTGCGCACCCCCTGCACCGTGCGCTCGAAGGCGCCGGGATGAGCCACCACCTCATCGTGGACGGCGGCCTCTCCCGCCTCCAGGCTGATCTGAGCCGAGTCCAGCCCCGCCTCGGCCAGCGTGGCCACGTAATCCGCATCAGCGCAGCGGATGCCGTTGCTGATGAGGTTGACCCTCATTCCTAGCCCTTTGGCGTGGGCGATCAGCTCCGGCAGATCGTCGCGGAGGGTAGGCTCGCCGCCCGTGAAGGAGACAGTGGGCACCCTGGCCTGGTTCACGATCTTGTCCAGCACCTGCTTGACCTGGTCGGTGGTCATCTCCGGCACCTGGCGGCCTCGGTCGGGGGAGCTGGCGTAGCAGAAGAAGCAGCGGTTCTGGCAGCGGTAGGTGACGGCGATCTCAGAGAGGACCGGGTATTTCCGCTCGTGGCTGCCGAAGGGCGTGGTCTTGACTGCTGGAGCGCAGCCAGACCTGTCTTGGAGCACCAGCGAGAGGCTTTGGAGCAGCTTCTCCATGTCCTCCTCGATCCGCTCCGCCGGCACGCCGTAGCGCTCCGCCAGTTCGGCGACAATGGCCTCCACGTCCAGCGGCTGGCGGTGGTAGAGGGCCTTGAGCATCACCGTGGCGGTAGCGTTCAGGTGGTGCACGCGGTTGGGACGCAGGATGAGCAGGTTGTCCTCTGGCCGCACGAAAACGTAGTCGCGGGTGCTCTCTATGAAACTGTTGGCGAATTGTTGGAGTCTATCGTTCATGATTCGTCTTTTCAAAGGGACGGAGCAAGGGTGGGGGCTAAACGCTCCATCAGGCCGGGACTGGCAGAGAGCCTCGCCTTTACTTGAACTTGGCGATGAAGTCATCAATGGGGACGGCAGCCAGGGTCTGGATCTTGATCGTTCCTCGGGCAGCCAGCTCGGCCGAGACGTGGATAACGGTCTCGTTGTTGGGGGCTTCAACGATATTGATGAAATCGAAGCCCCCCATTTACCACCTCCTGAGAACGACGGGAAGGTAAATGTACCACTCTCTGAATTCATAAGCGCCGATGTCGCACGTAGCCACGCCGTCGAGATCCCCATCCACCGGACGGGCCACGCCGCGCTGATCGGTGGCCGGACAGCCCGCGTTGGCGCCAGCATCGATGGCCGGGCTGCCAGCGGGCAGGGCGTGCGTCAAAAGCGCCTGGTCCTGGCCCAGCGGTGGGCCGCCGTTATCCCTCAGCGGCCTCAACAGGGGGTCGGTGTCGACAAAGTCGGTGCCGGCAGAGAAGTTGCACGTATTCGCGTCTTCCAGGTTGTGTCCCTGGGAGATCAAGTTCAGCGTGCTGCCATAACAGTTGGCGTTCTCGTTATCGGCCACGATGGTGTTCAAAAATACCACGGGGGCATAGGCCCAAACGCCGCCGGTGATGCCATGGCCGCTCCCAGTAATCTGGTTATCCGTGATAGTGGCGTTGATGACCGTCATCGTATAAATGTGCGTATGGAGAACGCCGCCGCTCCAGCCCGCCGTGTTGCCACTGACGGTGACGTTGGTGAGCGTCATCGCGTGCTGGCTGTGGATTCCACCACTGTCGGCCTTGACGATATTGCCACTGACCGTGACGTTGGTCAAGACAGCAGGGCTGCTGCTGAAGACGCCGCCGCCGGACGCGTCGTCGTCTTGGGCCGCGTTATCACTGATCACACTGTCCAAGATGGTCAACGCCCCCCCGGAGCTAAAGATACCACCGCCTGAGTCGACCGCGCTGTTATGACGGATCACGCTATTGTGGACGGCCAACGAACCATGATCGTTATTGATGCCGCCGCCCCCTCCCCAGATGCCAACAGCGAGCGCGGTGTTGCTGACGACGGTGCAGTGGCTGATCACCAACGACCCATTCGAATTATAGATACCGCCGCCTCCCCCAACGCCGAGGGCGAGCGCAGTGTTGCTGATGACAGTGCAATTGCTGACTGCCAACGATCCACCCGTATTATAGATACCGCCCCCGGCCACAGTGGCTGTGTTGCTGAGAACGACGCTGCCGCTGATCAGCGCCGTAGCGTTGTTGACATAGATACCTCCGCCGTCGCCCCACCAGGTGCCGCCCAGCCCCGCCGTGTCACCGCCGGTGATTTGCAACCCCTCCACAGTGGGAGCGATGGTACCGGTAATGACTAGCACCCGCCCCAGGCCCTGAGCATCCAGCGTCGTGGGGTTGGCCTCGGGGTCGGGCGTGGTCCAGTTGGCCGCAGTGTAGCCGCCGCGGATGGTCACCGTCTTGTTGATGTAGACCACCTGGGCCAGCCCACCTTGGTTGTTCACGCCAGTGTAGATTCCAGCAGCGACGCGGATCTCGTCGCCGGCGCTGGCCGCGTCCACTGCAGCCTGGACGGTGGCGTAGCAGGGCGTCGCCCCACCACAGCCGCCGCCAGGCCCAGGACTAATCCCAGGCCCAGGCTCAAAGCAAAAGCTATTCGTCTGATCATGATCGTCCTCCTATGTTCGTATATTGCTACATTGGTACACTGGTAAATTGGTAGACTGGTTCCATGCCCAATCTACCAATTTCTAATTTCCCAACCCACCACCCCCTGTGTACTCGTCGGCACCGATGTCGTAGCCCGCGCCCCAGGGCCGCGCCTCGCCGTCTATGTCCGTGGTCACGCCCGCGTCCACGCCGGCGTCAATGGCTGCCGAGCTGGCGCCGATGTGGTAATCGTCGCCGGCGGGGTTGACGAAGGCCGGGTCGCCGCTGTGGTCGTTGGTGTGGTTGATGGTGCCCGCGCCACCCCAGTTGGTGGTGTTACCGTGCCACAGCGTGGCGTTGAGGGTGACCGTGCTGCCCGCCGTCACGGTGATGCCCACCGTGTGGCTGACCAGGATGGTGTTGGTCATGGCCACAGTGCTGTACCCCGACCCGTCATCGGTGACGTAGACCCCACTGCCGTCGCCGCCGCTGTTGCGGGCGATGGTGGTATGTCGCAGGTGGGGGCTGCTTCTCTCGACGTAGATGCCGGCTCCTCTCCTATTGCTGCGGTTGCCGGCCACGACGTTATTGGTGAGCGTGGCGCCGCCGTACTGCAGGTACAGCCCGCCGCCGTAGCCATAGCCAGTCGAAGCTATACTGGCCGTGTTGCCCTGTACCGTATTGTCACTCAGTGTGGCATCGTAGGCATAGCAGTACAGCCCGCCGCCATATCCATCGTTGGCTGTGCTGGCCGTGTTGCCCTGCACTGTATTGCCGCTCAGCATGGCGTGGCTAACTGACAGGTACAGCCCGCCACCGCGACCAACCCAGGATGAGCTGCCTGTGTTGCCCTGCACCGTGTTGCCGGTCAGGGTGGCGGCACTGTCATTGAGGTACAGCCCGCCGCCGCCGCCAATCGAGGCTGTGCTGGCCGTGTTGCCCTGCACCGTGTTGCCGCTCAGCGTGGTGGGGCTATGCGTGAGGTATAGCCCGCCGCCGCGACCATGGCCGGCTGTGCTAGCCGTGTTACTGTAAACCACGCAGTCGCTGATGGTGGCTGTGGCCTCGTAGACGTACACCCCGCCGCCAGCATCGTTTCCCCAGTATGTCCCACCCAGCCCCGTGGCGTCGCCGCCGGTGATGCGCAGGCCTTCCACAGTAGGAGCGATGGTGCCGCTGATGACCAGCACCCGTCCCAGCCCCTGTGCGTCCAGCCTCGTGGGATTGGCCGCCGCGTCGGGCGTAGTCCAGTTGCCGGTGGTGTAGCCGCCCCGGATGGTCACCGTCCTGCTGATGTACACCGTCTGGGTGATCCCAGCACGGACACTGACGCCAGTGTAGGTACCAGCGGCGACGCGGACCTCTTCGCTCGGCTGGGCCTGGTCCACTGCGTACTGGACAGTGCGGCAAGGAGCATTGCTGTTGGCGCAATTGTTGCCGGTGTCGCTGCCGGTGGGGGCCACGTAGCGGATGCCAGTGACGGGCAAGGTGGGTGTCACTGTTGGTGTGTTGGTGGGAGTTGGCGTCGGCGTTGGGGTGGACGGTGTGCCTGTAGGTGTTGCCGTCGGTGTGGGGGTGGGTGTTGGAGTGGGTGTGTGGGTGCCGGTGGCCGTAGGCGTATGGGTCGGCCCGGGGCCAGGGCGGTGATTCTTGAGGATGGTGGGCAGGTAGATTTCATAGAACGGCGTGCTTGTGTGCGTCGCCGTGGGTGTACGAGTGGGTGTGGGCGTGTGGGTGCCAGTGGACGTAGGCGTGTGGGTGCTAGTGGACGTCGCGGTGGACGTTGCCGTCGGCGTGCGGGTAGGGGTCGGTGTCTGCGTGCCAGTGGGCGTTGCCGTTGGCGTAGACGTAGGCGTTGCTGTCGGTGTGTGAGTGGGTGTTGGTGTCACGTGCGAGACCTCTATCTCCATGTCGTAGCTATTCTCAGCCACCTGGAACCCGTAGACCCAGATGTTGTAGGTGCCATCGGCGGCGACGGTGTACACCACCTGCTCGTCGTCGTCCCACGAGTTGCTTATGGCTAGGGTTGAGCAGTCGGGTGCACACAACTGCATGTCAAGATCACCGCTGGCATGGGCGAAGGAGATGGTGGCGGTGATGGTATCGCCAGCCTGGAGATCCACCGCGAACCAGTCATGGTCGCCGGAGCAGACCTGGAGATTGGGATAGCTGCCTGGAGTGATAGGGGCGGCCGTTTGGCAGCTGTCGTTTTCCTCGTAGCCGTCGTCGGTGCAGACTGGTCCCGAGGAGACCTCAACCACCATATCGTAGCTGTTCTCAGCCCCCTGGTACCCATAAACCTTGACACTGTAGGTGCCATCGGCAGCAGCGTGGTACACTACCTGCTCGTCGTCAGTGCTGGAGTTGCTAGACGTCAGCTCCGTCGAGCAGTCGGTGTCGTAGAAGGACATTTCAAGATCACCGCTGGCATGGGCGAAGGAGATGGCGGCGGTGATGGTGTCGCCGGCGTTGAGATCCACCGCGAACCAGTCATGGTCGCCGGAGCAGACCTGGAGATTGGGATAGCTGCCTGGAGTGATAGGGGCGGCCGTTTGGCAGGTGTCGTTGTCCTCGCAGCCGTCGTCGGTGCAAGCGGCTCCCATCGCCAGCTTGGCCACGAAACCGTCACTGTAGCCGTCGTTGTAGCTCGTGTCGTAGGCCCCGGCGGTGGTGGGGAAGTCGGTTGATTCGGTGGCGCCCGTGACGTAGGCCGCGCCGCTGCCATCCACGGCGATGCCGCTGCTACCGTCACCAACGCTGCCACCCAGGTAGGTGGCATAGGCCAGATCACTCCCGGCGGCGTTCAGCTTGGCTACGAAACCGTCATCGTAGCCGCCGTTGTAGCTCGTGTCGTAGGCTCCGAGGGTGGTGGGGAAGTCGGTTGATTCGGTGTAGCCCGTGACATAGGCCGCCCCGCTGCCATCCACGGCGATGCCGTCGCTGCCGTCATCACCGCTGCCGCCCAGGAAAGTGGCATAAGCCAGCGCGCTCCCGGCGAGGTTCAGCTTGGCCACGAAACCGTCACTGTAGCCGCCGTTGTAGGTCGTGTCGTAGGCCCCGGGAGTGGTGGGGAAGTCGGTTGATTCGGTGGCGCCCGTGACGTAGGCCGCGCCGCTGCCATCCACGGCGATGCCGCTGCTGCCGTCACCACCGCTGCCGCCCAGGTAGGTGGCGTAAGCCAGCGCGCTCCCGGCGGCGTTCAGCTTGGCTACGAAAGCGTCACTGTAGCCGCCGTTGTAGGTCGTGTCGTAGGCCCCGGGAGTGGTGGGGAA